>JAXINS010000058.1:0-26005 GCA_034190395.1 Chewarchaeum aethiopicum (SeqCode) | reverse complement strand
GGTACTCTGGCTATCTCCTACCCTGGGATCAGCTGGCCTTCTGGGCCGGCCAGATTGGCGTCGAGATGTCGCTGTCGATCCCGCTGATCGGCGAGTGGGTCGCCCAGCTGATCTTCGGCGGCTTCTCGTTGGGGCAGGCGACCCTGCAGCGGATGTATATCATGCACGTGTTCCTGTTGCCCTTTGTCGTGACGACACTGATCGCCGTTCACATCGGGATCGTCTGGATCCAGGGCATTGCCGAACCACACTGATGTGATCACCATGAGCGACGACACTACCGATTCCGATACGACCCGCAAGAAAGCACGCGCAGACGGCGCCGGGCCGGGTATCGTGCCGCCGGACGACGAAACGCCGACCTGGTCCGAACGAAAGGCCCGCAAGACCGGATTGGCCCGGCTGACTTACGAGTACTTCGAGCGCGCCCGACGGGAGGACCAAGACCTCCGCCAGGAATCGAGCTATGTCGAACGTGACGTGCTTGGCTTTCCGACCTGGCCCCACGAGACGATCCGGAACCTCTCGCTGGTGAGTTTCTTCGTCGGGATGATCCTCCTGTTGTCGGCAGCACTCCCACCTCATCTCGGCCCGCCGGCCAATCCGAGCCGGACGCCAGCAGTGATCCTGCCCGACTGGTATCTCTACTGGTCGTTCGGGCTATTGAAGCTCGGACCGCTCAACCCCGACCTGGCGATCCTCGGCGGCGAGAAGCTGATGGCCGACCGAACCTACGGCGTCGTCGCCAACCTGGTCGTCGTCGGCATCGTCGCGATCGTTCCCTTCCTGAACAAGGGCAATGCCCGCCGACCCGTTGAGCAACCGTTCTGGGCGGCCGTCGGCGTTGCCGGCGTCGTCTTTTCGTTTACCATCAGCGTGTTGTCCATCAAGAATCTCGTGCCGATGGATTCACACCTCCTATTCGATCTAACCTTCTTCCTCCCGCCAATCGCTGGCGCGCTCACGTACGCGATTCTTCGGACGATGCGGGAAGGCTATATGTACGACCTGAACCGGCGGTACTACCGGCTGCGACCGCCGAAGTAACCCGCCCGGTTGTGGGTCTTAATCCTGACATCGGGAGCACGTAACCGGTCGGTCTGCCTGGATTCGACGTATCGAAATGAGGACGAACTACCATCGAATGCAACGAGGGTGCGACGATGACTGAACACGACGCCAGCGAGCAGGCGTCCGACGATACCGATGCGGAGAGAACAACACCAGCGGTCGAGGACGATCGGTCGGTCGCTGGATCCGAACCCGGTTCCGTCTCCCGACGGGAGGTCGTCGTGCCGCTCCCGATGTACAAGGTGGTCATCGTCTTCTCGACGCTGTTGGCGATCTTCGGCGTTGTCGCTGGATTCATCGTACTTGATGCGGCGACCGATCGGGCCAACGCCCCGGCCTCGGAGATCGATCCCGGACTGGCGGTCCTGGGGTTGGCACTCATCGCGGGCGGCGGTGGCATCTATGCCTTTGCCTCGCGGTTCCGTGCCGAGGGAATGGGAAAGTCTAAAACGAACGACGGCGAAGGTGAAGATAATGGCAGATGAGTTCGCCAAGGGCCTCGGCATCGCCACGGTTGCGGGGCTCGGCTGGATGATCCTATCGGGGTGGTACACCACGCCCGGCTTCGAGGATACACAGCTGGTCGGAGAAATACCGGAGCAGGTGGATATCTACGGCCAGGCCGCCTTGCTGCTTCGGGAAGCACTGTTTTGGTTTGCGATCCTCGGTGCGCTGACGTTCTGGATCGTCTTACCTGCGATCAGCCAACTCAAAGAAGCACGTAGCGACACAAGCGAAGACTGAGACCAATCCGGCCCGCTTCGGCTCGATTTGCCCTCGTCATCGGACTTTTGTGGTCGATTCACGTCCGGTAACCGGACGATCGAGATCACGGTCAGAGTTGAAAAAGCCCGATACCGAACGAAACCGAGCAGTGATCGAACTCATCAGCCGCTGGTTCGCAAGCGGATCTCCAAACCGCCGATTCGATTCCGCCGCCGGATCTAAACGATCAGTTTCCAGAGCGGCTCGATGACGAAAAAGAGGCTGATGAATCCCGCATAGGCGAGGACCAACAGTGAGGTCAGGAGCGAGCTCTTCGGTCGTTCGATATCGAGGTTCTGACGGGCTTCGACCTTGCGGGATTCGAACTCGAAGAAGTCGGTGAGGAACATCCCGACAACCAGCACCGAGAGGACCATCCCCGCGTGGTGATGGAGAGTTAAATAATAAAATGACGCGAGAATCAGGAGGACGTTGGTCGTCTGATGACCCCGGTGGCGGGAGATCGCCTCAGCGCCGTCAGCGGCCTGTTTGACGTGTGAGCGATGAGCGATAAACCGTGTCAGCAGGTTCGAGAGCACGAGCAACAGAATCAGATATTCAATCAAAAGGCCCCCGCCAACGGACATCCCGAGCACTCGATCGATGGGCCCGAAGATCGCCGGTTCAACCATACCCGATACTCCGTCACTAGTCCATTAGAGTTTTTCCAATCGTTGCTCGGTTTCCTCGAGGATCACGACCTCGAACTGTGCGTCCGTGGCAAACGTGAATTCGATAGGTGTATAGTGAGGTATCACGCCGACATCACGATCGTCGGCCAGGAGCGTGATATCGCCTTCATTCCGCTCGATGGTAATCTCGATGGGTGGGTCCGGATCGATGACCCATTGGTCGGTGTGCGTCGCAAACGCCGACACGGGAACAACCGCGACAGCAGTCGTATCGGGAGCGATCGTCGGCCCACCGGCCCGCCGGGCATATCCGTAGCTGCCAACCGGTGAAGCGACGACGACACCGTCGGCCCGGAAGCGTTCGACCGACATCCCGGCGGTAACGCGAAACTCGGAGATCCGAGCTGGTTCCGTCGTCACAAGCATCGCATCATAGAGGGCACATGCCCGTCGCTCGCCGTCGACACGGACCTCAAGGATCGGATAGGTGTGAGTCCGATCGACACCATCAGCCAGTGTGCGAACCGCATCGACAATCGCCTCAGGGGCAACCGACGGCAATCCGATGCCGGTATCGACCGGCAGGACGGGAACACTGACGCCCCGGTTGACGAGCTCGATGACGGCCGACTCCCCGACGGCGACCACGACATCGGGATCGTTCGCAAGCACGGTGGCCGCCGTATCGGCTTGGAGATCGATCGCCCCATCGGCAAGCGAGGCTAACGGTGTGTCAACCCGCTCGTCAGTACCGACCACCCCGATCATGCCAGACCCTGTTGAATACGAAACTCTCGATGCCAACCGGCAAAAAGGATCGGCTTTCAGAATCGAGGGTTATTCATCGTAGGGCCAGTCACCGATGACTTTCATCCCCTCGGCCTGGTCTTCGGCCTCAAGCGCACGAGCGATCTCCTCGGGGGCTTTGTGTTCGACCGTGAACGCATCCGATGCCAGTTCAACCGTGAGGTCGGTCAACAGAACCGCCTGCTCGCGGAGGTTCCGACCGTCGACCTTATCGAGCGTGTCCGCGAACGTATGCCCCCACCCACGCCCGCGCTCGCCGCTCTCGCTACGGGCGTGGATACCGGGCACTCCCCACTGGACGAACGGCCAGTGATCGCTGTGGGGACCCTGTTCCGGTCGAACGACGATCGGGTGATCGAACCGATCGCTCACAGCGTCGGCAGCGTCGCCGAAGGCTTCGAAGCCATGAGTCATCAACGAGAGGTCGCGATGCCGGGCGACGCCGTCGTTGTTCACGATAGCCTTAATCGTGTCATGGTCGGCCCGATCGGCGTAGTAGCTTGAGCCGTCCAATCCCACTTCCTCGGCGCCGTACGCGATGAGGTGAACCCGTGTATCGAGATCGTCCTCTCGGGCGGCGAGTGCCCGCCCGATCTCGACGACCATGGCCGTTCCGGCGCCGTTATCCATGGCGCCTTCAGCGATATCGTGGGCATCGACGTGGCTGGTGACGAGAACCTGTTCGTCGGTCTTTGGGCCCAGTTCGGCGTGGACGTTCTGGCTCGTGGCGTCGTGGATGTCCGCCTCGACATCGACGGTGACCGGCTCGCCCGCGAACCGTCTGGCCAGCCGACTCCCCACTTCCGTGGAGACGCCAACCGCGGGAATATCGCCGATCGGGGCGTCGGCTGTCCCGACACTGCCGGTCGGCGGTAGACAGCCCTCAACGTGATTCTTGTAGATGAACGACGCCGCGCCGCCCTCGACGGCGTAGTAATACTTCTCGCGGCGGTGAATGTAGCGATCGAACCACGGCGGGACGTCACTGGCGGCCATCACGACCTTGCCTTCGATATCGGCGTCCTCGAAATCGCTCGGGAGTCCGTGTTCGAGGTCGACGAACTCGCCGGACACACGCCCGCTCGGACTCCGGGGGAGCGCAATACAGTCCTGTTCGGTATCACCGGCGTGGATGGCGCTCGTGCCCCGCGCCCACCCCTGAATATCGAATTCCTCGAGTCCGACGTTTCGTGCACCGATCTCCTCGAAGACCTCATAGGTCGCCTCGGCACCGGCATGCTCGCCGTCGCTGCCGGCCATTCGATTGCCGATATCGACGAGCGTCTCGAGATGCTCCCATCCGACGTCACTGGTGAACGTCTCGCTGATCCAATCAGCCATGCCGTTCCCTGAGCCAGATGGTGCCTAAGTATTACGGAACGCCGAGCAGGACAGGTTACAACATGCCCTTTTCGCGCATGCCCGCAAGCAGATCGGCGGTCAACGATTCGGCATCCTCGTAGGGAAAATCCTGTACATCCGAGAGTTTCATTGCCAGTTCCATGGCCGTCACGCTGACATCCCCGGCTTCAAACCGGGTTTGAGGGCCGTCGGGGAGGGCCGGAATGAGATCCGTCGGCGACTCCACCGGATACGTAGCCGCACCGAACACATCGAGGAACTGCTCACGAAGCTCGGCTTCGACATCGGACATAGTAACACATGGTTCGGACCGAATAAAGAGGGTTCTGACCTGCAAAGACGATAACTCGGGATCCAGTCAGCAAGGGAAGCGGTCCACCATCTCGCTAAGCTTTTTTCGCCCTGCCGGTGAGGGTAGAGATATGCGGGAGGTACTGGCTGAGTGGCGCCCGGTGATCGACGAAGCCATCGAGGAAGCACTCCCACGCGAGATCGAACCGGAGTACCTGGCGGAGTTTTTCGGGCCGCCAACCTATGAGTACGATGCGGACGCGATTCAGCGGGGTTTGGCGGAGCCGGTCTGGGAGTTGCTCGACCGCGGTGGCAAACGGTGGCGATCGGTCCTCTTTCTCAAACTCGTTGAGGCCTTCGGCAAGGATCCCGAGGACTTCCTGCTCTATGCGGCCATTCCGGAGATCCTCCATACGGGGACGATTATCGTCGATGACGTCGAGGATGGTGCGGAGTTGCGCCGGGGCGAGCCAGCGTTACATACCCAATACGGGACGGACGTCGCGTTGAACGCCGGGAACGCGCTGTATTTCATCCCGCTCAAACTCATCAACAAAAACCCGGCCGATCTCAGTCCGGAGCGACGACTGCAAGCCTACGAGATGTTGACCCATGAACTCAACCGCACGCACCTGGGACAGGGGATGGACATCCAGTGGCACAACACGCGGTCGGTCGACGTCGACGAAGGCGAATACCTCGAGATGTGTGCCTGCAAGACGGGCTGTCTCGCCCGAATCGTCGCCCGTATGGCGGCGATCGTGACGGGCCAGTCACGATCGGCCGAGCGAGCGGTTGCCTCCTACGCCGAACAGATGAGCGTCAGCTTCCAGATCATCGATGACGTCCTCGACATCGAACACACGTTGGATCAGGCCGGGGAGTTCGGCAAAGCCTTTGGCAACGACATCCGGGAGGGAAAAGTCACCCTGATCGTGATTCACGCGATCGAGCAGGCGAGCCCGGAGACGGCTGCCCGGTTGCAATCCATCCTCCACAGCGACACGACAACCGAAGCGGAGATTCTCGAGGCGATCGATATCATCCAAGAGACACATAGCATCGAGTACAGCCGCCGCCGGGCCGAAGAACTCGCCCAACAGGCACGCAACGCACTCACCGGCCTTGATCTCGATCCGGAGGCGGCCGAGGAACTCACCGATTTTACCCAGTTTATGATCGATCGGTCGATCTGATCGGACCGCAAGACACCAGCGACGGCCGGTAGTACAGTGGATATTTTTGTGAATACCGCCTGACGTACCGCCATGGGAGCCAACGAGCCGGCGAACGGATACGACTTCGAGTTCGACTTGCTCCGCCAGTTAACCGAGGCAGACGGCGTCCCGGGTTATGAAGATCAAATCCGATCGATCGTCAAATCGGCGTTAACCGACCATATCGATGAGATCCGGACCGATGCCATGGGCAACGTCGTAGGGACGCGACATGGCGAGGCCGATTACGAGATCGTGATTGCGGCTCACATCGATGAGATCGGATTCATGGTCCGCCATGTGACCGACGACGGGTTCATCGAAGTGGATGCATTGGGGGGCTGGGATGCCCGCGTCCTCAAAGCCCAGCGGGTAACGATCCATACCGACGGCGGCGACATACCGGGCGTCATCGGCTCCCCACCGCCACACACCCTCGACGACGAGGACAAAGAGAAGGCCGCAAGCGTTGAAGATGTCCACATCGACGTTGGCCTCCCCACCGAGGAGGTCGCCGATCGGATCAGCGTCGGCGATCTCGTGACGATGGACCAGACGACCGAACCGGTCGGCGATCACATCACGGGCAAGGCGCTCGACGATCGGGTCTGTGTCTTTGCGATGCTCGAAGCGGCCCGACGAATCGAAGCCCCGGATGTGACGATCCATTTCGCCGCGACCGTCCAGGAGGAGGTCGGCCTCCGTGGCGCTACCGCGTTAGGCGTCGATCTCGATCCGGATCTCGCGATCGCGCTGGACGTGACCGTCGCGAACGATCTTCCGGGCTTCGAGGGGGGCGAACACGTTACCGAACTGGGCGAGGGCACAGCGATCAAACTCAAAGACTCAAGCGTAATCACAAATCCAAAGGTCCACAAACGATTGCGATCGCTCGCCGAGGAGGCCGACATTCCCTACCAACTCGAGGTGTTGCCCCGGGGTGGCACGGACACGGCCGGCTTCCAGAACACCCACGGCGCCAAGCCCGTCGGGGCGATCTCGATCCCGACCCGATATCTCCATACCGTCACTGAAAGTGCCCATCACGACGACATCGCGGCGACGATCGATCTCCTGGTCGCGTTTCTCGAAAGCGAGACTGGCGAGCACGACTACACCTTGTGACTGGCGATCCGACAGCTGTCATTGATCGTCCTGTCTGGCTGCAACCGGTGTGATATTCGGGTTGGCCTCTCTTTGTCGCGGGGTCGAAACCAAAGTCTTCAGTACCGGGCCATGCGAAGGGCCCGATAATGAGTACGGAACGATCGGTCTCGCGTCGCACGTTCCTGCGATCGGCTGTCGGCGGAGCCGCCATCGCTGGGGCAACGGGCCAGGCGAGTGCCCAGGAGACGGAGAGCGGCGGCAGCGGCGGTGGCACCACCCACACGGTCGAGATGACCGACCAACTCGTCTACGATCCCGAGGAGATTACCATCGCCCCGGGTGACACCGTCGTCTGGAAAAACGTCGGTTCGGTCGGCCACTCCGTCACCGCCTACGAGGACAAGATCCCCGATGGCGCCAGCTACTGGGCCTCCGGGGGCTTCGACTCCGAACAAGCCGCTCGGGATGCCTACCCCCAAGAGGGGAACGTACCGGGTGGGGAGTCCTACGAACACACCTTCGAGACGACCGGCACACACGAGTACTTCTGTATCCCCCACGAGTCCGTCGGCATGGTCGGCTCAGTCACCGTCCAGGAGGGCGGTGCCTCAAGCGGCGGCGAGGTACCGCCACCGATTCCCGGCGGCGCGAAGTCGCTTGGCGTCGCTTCCTTCGTCGCGATGATCGCGACGCTCGGGCTGGCGTTCGTGTTTATGAAGTACGGCGGGGACTACGAGGACATCGAGTAGCACCGTCGAACGGACCGGCTTTGAGGTTACGATTACTATCGTTCTTTTCGGCAGACACGATCAGGACTGCCAGTACAATCGCGTAAAGATGACCAGCACCGGCAGTACCTCGAGGCGACCGATCCACATCAGCCCGGTCATCAACAGTTTCGAGAACCGTGAAAAAGGAAGATAGTTGTTCATCGGGCCGACGATCCCGAACCCGGGACCGACGTTGCCAAGCGTCGCCGCGACGGCACTCATCGCTTCTAAAATGCTGATCGACAGCCCCGTGCGGGTCGCATCGAGTAATACGACGAGCGAGGCAAGGAAAAACAGCGCAATGTACAACAGCGTAAAGGTGTAGATTCCCCGGATTGCCCGTTCGTCGAGTGGTGTTCCGCCCAGTCGAACCGGTGTGACCGCCTCGGGATGGACAGTTGTAAACAGTTCCCGTTTGATCGATTTAAAGATCACCAGCCACCGGACGATCTTGATCGCACCGCCGGTCGAGCCGGCGCTGCCACCGATGAACATCGCGAACAACAGCAGATACTGAGCAGGTGGCGCCCAAGTGTTGAAATCAAGGCTCGCATAGCCGGTCGTCGTGACGATCGAGACGACCTGAAAGAGGGCGTGACGCGCGGCAGCCTCAAGGTTGCCGGTAATCGGGCCAACGACCGGATCGCCTGCTAATCCACCGCCGAGGAACAGGACAACAGTCCCGATCGCCGATAAGGTGCCGATGATCCCGATATAAAACCGGAACTCGGCATCCTCGATGAACTGGCTGATATCACCGTTGAGCAGATGCCAGAACAGCGCGAAATTCGTCCCGGCGGCGAGCATAAACGGGATAATAAGCCACTGGACAACGGCGCTGAACGCCTCGATGCTACGGGCCTCCGGGGAGAATCCGCCGGTCGCCATCGTCGTAAAGCCATGCGCCACCGCGTTGTAGACAGTCATCTCGGGGGCGAGCCCAGCCAGATGTACTCCGGTGAGCAGTAACATCTCGAGGGCAGTGATCCCAAGATAGGCACGCCAGAGGGCCCGGGCCGTCTCGGCGATGCGTGGCGTAAGCTTCTCGATCCCGGGACCGGGCGCCTCGGCGTCCATCAGCTGGGCGCCACCGACCGAGAGTTCGGGCAGGATCGCGACCGCCAGCACGACGATCCCCATACCGCCAAGCCACTGTGTCTCCTGTCGCCAGAGCATGATCGCGCGTGAGTGGGTCTCGAAGCTGATCGATCCCATCACCGTCGCCCCCGTCGTCGTAAAGCCGCTCATGCTCTCGAAGAGGGCGTTGACCGGCATCGCGATCGTCCCACGCCCGGCAAGTAAATACGGGAGGGCGCCGACGATGGCGACGCCGAGCCAAGTCATCGCGACCATCAGAAAGCCCTCCCGGGCATTGAGATCGGGATCGGGCTGAATGCGTTCGAGACCGACCCCGACGATCAGCGCGATGATGATCGTGCTCCCGAAGCTGATCACGGCCCGGGGTTCACCGTAGAAGATACCGACGGCAAGGGGAAAAAGCAGGGGAACGGCCAGCCACTTGATCACGGTACCGACCAGGGCGATGCTCGTCCGCCAGTCAACCCGGAGATTCAACAGTGTCATCGTGTGGACGTAGGTGTTCGATACACGAGCGATACGTTCGATCTTACAGTTTCGTCATGACTTCATCGAGCACCTCGGCGTCAACGAAAACCACGACGTGGTCGTTGCGCTTGATAACGGTATCTCCACGCGGTGTGATAAAGACACCATCCCGGGTGATGGCGCCGATCACGACACCATCCGGAAGATCCTGGATCGATTCCCGGATCGGCCGATCGGCGAGGGTGCTGTCGCCGTTGATTTCGATCTCGAGGACTTCCGCGCGGTCGGATTCGATCAGTGCGACGTTCTCGGCCCGTTGCTCGCGGGTAAACCGAGTGATTTCCTCGGCGGTTACTTCGCGTGGATTGATCGCGATATCGATACCGACGGCCTCGAAAAGGTTGACGTATTCGCCGTTTTCGACGACCGCGACCGCTCGCTTGGCGCCGAGGCGTTTGGCGAGCAAGGCGACGAGGAGATTTCGTTCGTCGCTGTCGAGGGACGAGACGACGAGATCGGTCGCCTCGATATGTTCGCGTTCGAGGAATTCCGCGTCCGTCGGATCGTGATGCATGACGACGGTATCGAGGAGATCCTCGGCCAGCTGCCGAGCGCGCGTCTCGTCGGCCTCGACGATACGTGATTCGAGGCCGCGATCCGAGAGTACGCGTGCGGTTTCCTCGCCGATCGAGCCGCCGCCGATGATCAGAATATCGGTACTCTGTTCGTTGTCAGTCGAGACCATGCCCGCGAAGGACCGGACGCATCGGGGCGAGCCGATCACGACGATCTTCCAGCCGGCCTCGATCACGGACTGGCCTGTCGGGATCTCGATGTCATCGTCGTGGAGCAACGCGGCGAACGTGAGTTCGTCGAACTGATCGGCTTCCCTAACCGTTTGGCCGGCGATCGAACTCCCCTCGGTGACCTCGAACTCCGCCATCTGGACCTGTCCGCCCGCAAAGGGATCGACATCGCGGGCGCCGGGCAAGCCGACGATCCGGGCGATCGCCTGGGCGGTCAACAGGTCCGTACAGACCATGAAATCGACGCCAAAGGCCCGATCCGACCGTTGCCAGGTCTTGAGAAACTCCGTGTTGCGGACGCGAGCGATGGTAAAGGCATCACTGACGACTGTTGCCGTCGAGCAGATGACGATGTTCGTCTCGTCGTTGTCGGTGCTCGCGATCACGATGTCGGCATCGGTGACCCCGGCTTCCTCGAGCACGTCAAGGGACGTCCCATCACCCTCGATGGCGAGGACGTCCTCGGAGTAAGTGAGGGATTCGACGCGGTCGCCGTCGCGGTCGATGACCACGATCTCGTGGTTGTCGGCGAGGCTGGCAGCGATGTTCGAGCCGACCTGGCCGGCACCGATTACTACGATCCGCATGAATCGGCCCCTGGAAGCATGTTCGGGAGTATCGCGATGCCCCGATAAGTTCGTTTTCGTTTCACGATTAGAGATCACTCAGTGGGAGTTACGTCTCGATCGTCAGATCGACGGCGCGGCGTTGGCCTTCGATATCCGCAACGATTCGCTCAACGACGCGTTCAGCCTCCCGCTTGATGAGCGGTTTGACCCGTTCGACAACCCAGGACAACGAGACGAGTCGTGGGAGATCGACGGCGTCACCGGTCACCGTCTCCGGTCGATACCGCACCCGCAACGTCACGTGTGTGGCATCGGATTTCCCGTCGGGCGCGGCCTCAGGAGCGGGTTCGAGCATCCAGGTGCCCTCGGCGGTAATACCCCGGACGAGTTCGAAGTCGATCCGCGTCGGTCTCTCGACGGCCGTGACTCGCGAGTGGGCGGTGTAGCTGACCTTCCACCATTCGAATCGCAGCCGATAGTCGGTGCCAGGGCCGCCATCACCGTGTTGTCTGACACGTTTGAGATATTTGGAGTAGTTGGTGTATCGGGGAAAATCGATGAGGAATTCGAAGACTTCCGCCGGCGGGAGATAGACAGTGGTACTGACGGCGAGTTCGTCCACGTCTTCGTTTACCCCGAGCGGCTTGTAAGTGTTTACCTACTCACACGTTGGCGGACGGGATCGTAGCTATCGTCAGTCATCCCGGGAGCGAGTAGCCGGATCATCGGGATCGGCGGTTTCGGCCGGTTCGTCTATGGGCCACTCGGCGTCCCCGTAGAACCCGATCCCGAGTTTGTGGGCCGCCCGGGAGATCATGTGCGCACCCGTTGGGGCGGTCAAAAAGAGAAAGACGATTCCGACAAGGGAGGTCAATCCGGGGCCGCTTGGTCCGTAGTAAGCAACGCCCGCCAGGAAGATCGATGCCGCCCCCAGCGTCGTCGCCTTGCTGGTGGCGTGGAGACGGTTATAGACGTCCGGGAGGCGAAGTAGACCGACCGTCCCGACCAGAAGGAAGAAACTCCCGATCGCGATCAGAACCGTCACCAAGGCGGCCCGTGGGACGCCGATCGTCGCGGCACTAGTCATAGGTGATGATGTCCCCCTCAGTCAGATAGTTCGCGACGGTGAGCGTACTGATGAATCCGATGATCGCCAACACCAGACTGACTGTGACGAACGGTCCGAACCCGGTCTGGAGCGCGAACAACACGGCGATCGCAACGACGTTAGTCCCGATGGTATCGAGGCCAACCACCCGGTCCGGGGTCGTCGGTCCCCTGATTACCCGATAGCCAGCCAGCAACGTCACGCCGCTCGAGAGGATCAGGCCGAGCTGGATCGCCAGCCGAAGGAACGCCGGGTCCTTAGCCGTCATCGTGGTCACCTCCAAGCGCATCATCCGATGGCCGTCCCGGGATCGGATCGCCGGGCTGTTGTTCCTCGTCGAAGATAACGAGGGCATACTCTTCCCACTGGCGGATCGGCTCAACGACGGCCTCCCGGTCCCGACCGTCGATCGTATGGATCAACAGCGCGTTGGTTTCGGCATCGTAATCCATCGTCAAGGTCCCGGGAGTGAGCGTGATGCTGTTGGCGATCGTGGTAATCCCGATATCGGTCTGGACCCGCAATGGAAAAACAACGACCGCGGGTTCGATCGTCGCCCACGGCCAGATGATCCGATAGGCGACATCGAAGTTTGCGACGATCAGGTCCCGGACGAACACCACGAGATAAATGAGCCCGTACGGGACCGCCCGAAGCGTCCGGCCGAGATCGATCCGCTCCTCGTAGAAATTCCGGGAGGCATATGCAACCGGGAGCCCGAAAGCAAGCCCGATCAGCAACTCCCCAATGATCGCGGCGGGCGCAAGCGTTACCCCACGGACGAAGAGCCACAGCCCCGCGAGCAGGCCGCCGGCGACGGGCCAAGTTCGGGTCACGTCGTTGTGCCCCCAAGGACCGTCTCGATGTAGGTACCACGATCTAGGGCCGCAGCCGTCGCCGCTTCAGCGGCCCCAAGCACCAGCTCGAAGCCGATTCCGATAGCGAGCAACACCATCGTAAGGACCAACACGACAGCGACCAATCCCGGTTCGTCGTCGGCCTCGAGCACCGCATCGGTTGGCGTGCCCCAGAACCCACGGTTCCACGCCTTGGAGATGTAAGCGATGGTGAGGATCGCGCCCAAAAGCACGAACGCAAGCGCGATGTCGGCCCCGGCCCGGCTCACGACGTCATAGACTAACAATTTCCCGAAAAAGCCCGACAGGGGAGGAATACCGATGAGCGCGAGCCCGCCCACAAAAAAGGCAACCGATAGTGTCGGTGTTTCCTCGGTCAGTCCACCCAGCCCCACGAACTCGATCGAACCGACGGCGTCGTAGATCGCCCCACTGGTCAAAAAGAGCGCTCCCTTTGCGATCGCGTGGTTGAGCGTATAGACCAGGGCGGCCGTGATCGCCAGAGGCCGTACCGCGGGAACGGTCGCTCCGACGGCCAAGGGCATGACGATGAACCCGACCTGACTGATCGAGGAATACGAGAGTAACCCGTCGATATCCTCACGGCTGACCGCCGCAATCCCGCCGAGCAGGATACTTGCTCCGGCCATGAGAAACAGGACCGGTCCATAGAAGCTCAAAAACGACGATCCCTGGATGCCGGGCATCGACAGGGGCAACTCGGCGGCGGCAAACACGGTAAAGTACAGTCGGATGATCGCGTAGATGCCCACCTTCTTGACGACGGCAGCCAACATCGCGGCGATCGGGGCGGGGGCCGCCCGGTAAGCGCCGGGCACCCAAAACTGGAAGGGCACGATTCCGGCCTTGAGCGCAAAGACGGCGAACAACAGCCCCGAGAGCCCCAAGACCGGCGCCAGTGCGACATTAAACGCCTGGGGATCGCCGAGCCGGCGGGCGATATCGGCCATGTTGAGCGTGCCGGTAGTCGCGTAGATCCCACCGATCGCCAACAGCATAACCGCGCTGCCGACGAGGTTGAGCACGACGTAGGTCAACGCCGCCCGGGTATGCTCGGGGCCGCTATAGAAGACCACGAGCACGTACGACGCCATCAACATCACCTCAAACCAGACAAAGAGGTTGAAGATATCCCCGGTGAGAAACGCCCCCGAGATACCCACGACCATGAGATGATAGAGCGGATGATAGGCGAGTTGTTGGCCGTAGGTATCGATATACCGGATCGAAAACACCGTGGCACCGAGGGAGACGACGGCGGTCAACGCAAGCATGAACGTCGAGAGGGCATCGGCCACGATCGTGATGCCAAACGGCGCCGGCCAGCCCGAGAGCTGATAGGCGATCGGCCCGGCGGTCGCCACCCGATCGAACACCACCGCGACGGCGACCAGATACCCGACACTGCCGAGCAGGCTGATCACCTGCTGGGACCGGCTCCGGGAGCGCACTACGAGCGTCAACACTGCGGTGACCAGCGCCACGAGCATCGGCGCGACGGCGAGTTGGCCGACGTAGGGGCCGGCGGCTGTCACGACGACTCACCCCCCGTCTCACCGCCGACGGCATCGAGATCGATCGTGCCGTGTTCCTCGTAAACCCGATAGGTGAGTACGAGGGCAAAGGCAGTCGTGCCAAAGCCGATGACGATAGCCGTCAACACGAGTGCCTGCACCAGCGGATCGGTCGTGGCGATCTCGCCACCGCCCTCCCCATGGTGGAGGAGAACCGGCGGCGCGCCACCGATCCCGCCCATGGTCACGAGATACACGTTGGCGGCCTGGCCGAGGATCGCGACGCCCCAGACGACGCGGACGACATCCCGCCGCAGAATCAGAAACGAACCGAACGCAAAGAGGCCACCGAGCACGATCGCCAGGACGACTTCAGTCATTCCGTTCCCACCACCGCGATGATCGTTAGGAGGGCACCGACGACGGTCAGATAGACGCCGATATCGAAGGCAAGTGCCGTCGCGATTTCGAGTTCGTGGTACAGCGGGACGTCATGGAGGATGTAGTACGTCTGGGTCAGAAACGGCGCGTCGATAGCGATCGGCGCCAGGCCCGCCCCGACGGCCACCGCGAGGCCGGCGGCGATCAGGCGTCGATAGCGCTCGATCGGCGAATGGGAAAACGACGCCCCCGAGGCCGGCATGTCGAGCACTGTCCGGAGATACTCGAGCCCGAAAACCACGTAAACGAGGACGAACGCCGTGGCCGTCAGGACCGCGGCGATGAATCCCCCACCGGGCAGGTTATGCCCCTGTAACAGCAACGCGATCGCGGTCACCAGGATGATGGGGACGACAAACCGGACCGCGGTCCGGGTAATAACCGTCGTCATCGCTGTGTCTCCCCCCGTGTCCGCATGCCGATCAGCGTCAACACCGACAACGCCGCCATCGCGACGACGGATATCTCCCCCATGGTATCGAATGCCCGGAAGTCGACGAGAATGACGTTGACGATGTTGCCGCCGCCGCCCTTCGGAATCGCGTTGTCGATGAAATACGTCCGGATCATGGCGTCCGGATCAGCCGCCGACGAAACCAATACCGTCAGAAAAACCGTGACGCCGATGAACAACGAGACGACGGCATCACGGATCATACGACTACCTCGGGTTTCGCCGTAAAATGCGGGCAACCGGTCAAGCACGAGCAAGAAGATCACCAACACAAGCGTCTCAATCACCAACTGTGTGAGAGCGAGATCCGGCGCCGACGCCAAAATATAGAAGATCGCGACCATGAACCCAAGGATCGATAGCGTAAGCACACCGGCGATGTGAGACGGGGCACTCGTGACCGCGATCGCACCAAGGACCGCCACCGCGAGGACGATCACGATCGGGACACTCAACGTGATACCCGGAATCGATGGGATCCCAACGCCGGCAGCGATGTATCCCCCAAGCGTAAGCGCACTAATGCCCCCGATCGTCCAGGTCGCGTAGGTCCGGAGCAACCCGGTCTGGACCCGTGGCGTGAGCAGCCGGCTCGCTCGATCGAGGGTAGCGACCAGGCCGTCGTAATAGAAATCGGCCGTCGTCGGCCCGAGGCTCAACACCGATCGGATGCCATCGTGGAGGCGATCATAGACCGGGTACGTGATCAGTCCCAGTCCAATGGTGACGCCACTCATCACCACGGCTGGTTTGAGCTTCGTCGGGAGCCCGATCGCCATCTCGTGGTGGCCACCGACCGACTCAAACGTCGATTGGACGATCACGTCGATCGCTAATCCGGGCGAGATGCCGATGACCGCGGCGATCCCAGCAAGCAACAGCGGCGGGGCAAGCATCGTCGTTGGTGGCCGATGGACCTCGCCGAGTGCCGACGATCGGTCACCGAAAAACAGCATCAAAAACCGGATCGAATAGAGGAACGTAAACACGCTCCCCAGCACGGCAACGACTGGGAGGAGCCACCAGATGCCGCCAAGGTGATGGCCCGCGTCGTAGGCCGCCTCGAACAGCAGTTCCTTCGAATAAAAGCCGTTGAACGGCGGAACACCGGCCATCCCGAGGGCGGCAATAACCGTGATCCCGGCCGTGATCGGGAGATCGTGTCGAAGACCCCCGAGCTCACTGATCGTCCGGGTGCCGGCCTCGTGGGCGATGATCCCGGCAACGAGAAAGAGGGCGGCTTTGAAGACGGCGTGGTTGAGGATATGGAACGCGCCAGTTTCGCCACCGATCGTCGCGGCCGTCTCCCCACCGAGACCGGCGGCGAAGCCAAACCCGGCGATGATCAACCCCAAATGTGAGGCCGTCGAGTAGGCCAACAGTTCCTTGATATCGGTCGCCCCGACGGCCAACACGGCGGTGACGGTCATCGTCAACAGTCCGAGCGTGGTAAACACTAACATCCACTCCGGGCTCGCGAACAGCGGCCGGAATCGGCCGACGAGATAGACACCGGCCTTGACCATCGTCGCCGAGTGGAGGAACGCCGACACCGGTGTTGGTGCCTCCATGGCGTTTGGCAGCCAGATGTGAAGCGGCACCTGGGCGGATTTGGCGGCCGCTCCGACGGCGATCAAGGCCAGGGCCGGCACGAAGACACCAGCCATCCGCAATTCCGCCTGTACAGAACCGGCGTTGTCAAGCAATGCTGTGAGGTTCCATGTCCCGGTCACGGCGTGGATCAACAGGAATCCGACGAGCATGAACAACCCGCCAGCAACGGTTATCAACATCGACTTGCGGGCGGCATACTGTGAGCTCTCGGTTCGTTGGTAGTGGCCGATGAGCACGAACGACGCAAGACTCGTCAGTTCCCAGAAAACGAACAGCGTGACCAGATCGGCAGCAAGGGCGACCCCGAGCATCGATCCCATGAAGGCCAGCAACGCGGCGTAGTACTTCGGTTGGCCCGGTTCGTCATGCATGTACCCACCGGAGTACGTCAGGATCAGGATACCAACGCCGCTGGCCAGAAACGCGATCAGCAAGGCCAGCCCATCGAGATAAAACCGGATAGCGACGTCCATCGAGGGGATCCACTCGATCGCGACGGCCCCTACCCGGCCGTACTGACTGAGCACGAGCCCGAAACAAACTGCCGCGACCGTCGCCGCGTAGTAGGCGGTCCGCTCGCCGAGCACCCGATAGACGATGGGGACGAGTGCCGCCCCGAGGAAGGGGAGAAAGACGACAGCGAACAGCACCCACTGGGTCGGTTGCACAGCCGATAGTGATTGGAACACTGGACTTAACAGTTCTCAAACGTCGCTTGTGGATCAGGGGTGGCGCTGGCCCGATCGCGTGATTCTGGTACGGATCGCCATCTTTTATTATACAGTCGGATACCCCCGATATGGACCAGCTCAGGCAATCGCTGTTGTCGGCCCCGATCGTCGAGAAGGAGGGATATCAGTATTTCGTCCATCCGGTCAGCGACGGTGTTCCGATGCTCGAACCGGAGCTCCTCCGGGAGATCGTCATCAAGATCATCCGGAAAGCCAACCTCGAGGCCGTCGATAAGATCGTCACGCCGGCTGCGATGGGGATCCACATCTCGACGGCGGTCTCGCTGATGACCGACATTCCGCTGGTCGTGATCCGCAAACGACAGTATGGCCTCGATGGGGAGGTACCACTGTTCAAGGAAACGGGATACTCGGAGGATGAGATGTACATCAACGATGTCTACGAAGGTGATCGGGTGTTGTTGCTCGACGACGTACTCTCGACCGGGGGCACGATGAAGGCAACTCTCGACGCGCTTGAGGACATCGGTGCCGACATCGTCGACACGGTTGTGGTTATCAAAAAAGTGGGCGGCGACAACGCACTCGATGGTACCCACCACGACGTCAAGACACTCATCAACGTCGATGTCGTCGATAAGGAAGTGGTGATCGTCGACGAACACGGCGATGGTTAATTATTCCCGGTGAGTCACGGGATCCGGGGAAAAGCCTTGCAATCCTTGGTGACGGCATAGGGATGCAACAATCGACCAGCGGTTTTGCTATTCACCCGCAAGCTTAAGAGCATCTTTGAGCGTTCGTCGTTTATTCAAAATACTGCCGTGTATCAACAGTCGTCCTAATACGATCCGATATCACTCTCCTCCACGCCCTGAAACGGCGACGCCGGACGCTCGGACAGCGATTCGGAGCTGTCCTCGATATTGCCAGCCAGCGCCTCACCGAGTGGGTTACGAGCTGGCGAGAACGTGCGGCTGTCGGTCGAACCTCGCTACCGACCGCCGACATGAGCCTCCGACCGATCCACCCGCGAGTGCCACCGAGCGAATCCGATCGCCTGCCCTGACCGAC
The DNA here is from genome assembly GCA_034190395.1 of Chewarchaeum aethiopicum (SeqCode). Lineage (GTDB taxonomy): Archaea > Halobacteriota > Halobacteria > Halobacteriales > Hikarchaeaceae > Chewarchaeum > Chewarchaeum aethiopicum. The sequence goes on along the minus strand of JAXINS010000058.1, from coordinate 7,267 downwards.
TTCGAGCGGATCGACAAAGCCCCAACATGCTTGGGGCTACAACGACGCACTCCACTGACGAGCAGTGGTTGTAACGGCTCAGCTCTGCTCAGTAATGCGGTTTCGATCGGCGTCCGATCTCCGCACAGAACAAAAGCTAAACGTTGGGGAAGGCCTTATCAAAACAAAATCAGACCGCAATAGACAGGGTTCATGCGATGGCGTCACCGACGCCAGAGCGACGACACGAGCAACGAGATATCAGCGACAATGGTCGACCAATATAGGAATCGACGCCCGCGATGTTAACGCCCGTGGATCTGTTAATTCGGATCGAAGACTGGTTACGACGTTCGACCAATCAGATTGTTATCCTGTTGGTGACGACCTATCTCGCGGTGCTGGCGAGCATGATCAGTTATGCCCATCTGAGCGGCGGGAGCGGCATGCCCGGCCAGGCGGAACTCATCTTGTTGCTCGTGGCCATGCTCGTGTTCTGTTATCTCATGATCTACAGCACACGCGCCTGATTTCCGACTAGCAACCGATCGGATCCGGTCTGGAGAAACTGCTCAAGTCACGAATCACCGAGAACATCTCCGGAGCGTCGGACAAGCGGTGCTGGTCACCCCGTGCGAAGGATATAACAATAATGATTTCTAATCCAGCCTATATGTCATTGGATCCTGATCGGCGTCGACTACTCAAATTGCTTGGTGCGGGAAGCGTGACGAGCCTTGCTGGTTGTGGCGGCCAGCAACAGACGACCCCAACGGAGGGCGGGCAAGGAGGAACAACAGAGACGACCACGTCGGGCAGTGACGAAATGACTGAAACGGCAACCGAAACCGAGGCGGAACCAGCGACGAAACCTGTTGGTGGCGAGTACATCACTGGGACGACTTCGGAGGCTCGGTCAATCCATCCCTGGGATATCGGTGACGAGGCGACCGGGAATCGGTTGTCGTTACTATACGACGCTGGCGCGACGATCAATGACGATATCGAGGTAGAGAGTCGCTGGTTTAAGACCTGGGAACTCTCCGACAGTGCGGATGTCGTCGAATACGAACTGTGGGACAACCTCCAATGGGGTGGCGAATACGACCAGCTAACCGCCGAAGACTACATTTACAACATCAACACCGCCTTCCAAGTCGATAAGAACTGGTCTGGATACCAGTACGTCGATCAATTTTTCATCGAAGGCGAACCGATCAAATTCGAGAAGACAGGAAAACTCAGCATGCGTGCTGAACTCCCGAAGCCACGGGCCAACTGGATGCATACCGATCCGATGATGTATGTCATCCCAGTGCCGAAGGATCTGCTCTCAAAGTATGCACCCGGGGAAGGGGGCGGTTCCGGTGGCGACCTCAAGGCATTTAAGAAGGATCCAGCGATCACGAATGGGGTCCTTGCGGGGAACCTCGGAGCATACAGTTTCGAGAGTTGGACGCGTAACTCGAAGATGGTGCTCGCACGAAACGAGGACTACTACCTCAAAGAGAAAATGGACAAGTACGGCACACCGCCGTATTTTGAACAGCACGTCTCGCAAGTCTTCGATGAGCAGACGACCGGGTATTCGGCACTCAAGGCCGGTGACATCGATAGCATGGGTATTGAGGCTCGGAAGGAGCCCCAGTTTCAGGATGCCCAAGGGATCAACCTCTGGCACAGCAAATTCGGCAGCGGAATCTTCTGGCTGAACCTCAACCATCGGATCAACGGCTGGGCGCCGATCCGCAGGAGCCGGAAAGTCCGACAGGCGTTCGCTCACCTCTTCGATAAGCAAACGCTCATCAAACAGGTCTTCCAGGGGAACGCGAACCCGGTCGATACGCTCCATCCCCGGTGGGGACCGTACTACGACGACTCACAGATCTTCGTCCCCGAAACGAGCGTCGAGAAGGCCAAACAGAAATTCGCCGACGGAACCTCCTCGGACTACGGCTATGACGGCGATACGTTCGTCGGTCCGGATGGCGAGCAGGTCGAACTCACGCTCGTCTTCCGTGCCGGCAGCCAGTCCAACGAGATCGTCTCGAATTTCGTAAAACAGCAACTCTCGAAGGCGGGGATTGCGGTCAAGCTCACATCAACCGAATGGAGCAATCTGTTGCGCAATTACGCCCAGAACAGCGCCAAGAACGTCGACAACGTCAAGAAAGCGGATTGGAGTGTGGGCGGATTCAACGGCGGTCCCTACGACCAAGCCACGAGCAAAGAGCCGTGGGATCTCATGTACGGGCTTGGTTTCTCGCACGGAGCGTATGCGCCATGGGACGTGCTCAAGCTAACGATGGTTCCCAAAGGCAGCTTCAACATGTGGGGGTACACGCCTGACTTCGACATCAAGAAGGCCGCAAACAACGCCCAGTCGGCGTCCTCCCAGGAGAAGGCAACGGAGATTCTCGCGGAAGTCTTCGGCTTCCTGAGCAAGGACCAGCCCCTGATCTGGTCGTTTAACGACCACACGATCGTCGGCTATCGGAACAAGGTCGGGGGGCTGCCGAAGGTTAAAAACGCTTTCTCCAGTCCCGATTCCGCTCGTGAACTCTACTTCAAGAGCCAATAGACGATCGCTATGAGTATGCGGTGGTACGTCGTTCGGCGGTTGATGTGGACGGTCTTTGCCACATGGCTGGCACTGACGATCACGTTTGGCCTTCTGACGGCCTCGCCGAACACGGGGGAGATGCAAGCGGCGTTCCAAGCGGCGGCTCAAGGCCAGGACGCCGAAGCCGCTAAGAAAGCCTATCGGAAGGCACGCGGGCTCGATGAGCCAGTCTGGCAGCGCTATGTGGATTACATCGTGAACATGGCGACACTGAACTGGGGATGGTCGACGACACGCTCACAGCCGGTGATCGACGCCATTACCGATGCGTGGCCGTATTCAGCCCAGTACATCATTCCATCGACGGCCATCGCTATTCTGGCTGGCTACGGCATCGGGCTCTATTCGGCGATGAATCAGTATACGGTGACGGATTATATTGGGACGTTCATCGCGTTTTTCGGCATCTCGATTCCGAACTTCTGGTTTGCGATCATGCTGATCCTGATCGGTGGCGTCTGGCTACAGGACCAGACGTTATTTGGGATATCGCTTGCAACGATCGCGCCACCGACCTACTATCGGACGGATGTGCCACTGCTCTCCATCCGGAACCTCCATCAGATCATCCTCCCAGTGATCGTCGTCTCGACGGCGTCAGTCGCCGGTCAGATGCGATACTCCAGAGCCCAGGCCCTCGAGTATGTCAACGCCGAATTCGTCAAAACAGCCCGGGCGAAGGGAGCAAGCGACTGGCGGGTCCTCACCCGACACATCCTCCGGGTTGCGCTGGTACCCCTGGCAACGATCCTGGTCGCGGATGTGCTTGCGATCATGTTCGCGGGGGCGGTGATCGCCGAGGTGATCTTCCAGATCCCGGGGATCGGGCTGCTTGGATACAAGGCGATCATCCAACAGGACACGCCGTTGGTACTGGCGACCACCCTCATCCCGGTGTTTATCGCGATCTTTGGCAACCTCCTGCAGGATCTGGCGTACGTCTGGCTCGATCCGCGGATTGACTACGGTGATCGCTAATGGCAACCGAACAAGAAGACGACATCACGTTCGAGGAAATCGACTGGGAGACCGTCGACCGGGACGTCAGCGACTTGTCGGTACGAAGGCTCATCGAGTTTGTGACCTTCGGTGTCTGGGTACTGGCCCTGCTCTACGATGCATTCTTGATCCCCAACGACCGGGCAACCATCCCCGGTGTCTGGGACGTCACCTCCGTAGAGTGGCTCTTTATTCTGACGCTGGTACTGGGATTTTATCACGTCGTATTGCCGCTGGCGGACAACCCCCGGATGACGCTGTACTACTGGCGGGAATTCAAAAAGAACAAGCCGGCGGTAGCGTCGCTGGGCTTTCTCATCGTCATCTTCGTGACGGGAATCGTCGGGCCGATCGTCATGGAACCGCCCCAATTGGATCTCATGGCCGCCTATCAGCCACCGGTCGGGATAACAGCGACCGTCCAAGGAGAAACGGTGACGGGGACGTGGGCACACCCACTGGGAACGGATCATCAGGGCCAGGACATGTTCAAACTCGTCGTGTACGGGATGCGAGTCAGCATGGAAGTCGGCCTAATCAGCATGGTCATCGCAGTGACGATTGGAACAATCGTGGGGACGACGGCCGCTCACTTCGGTGGCTACGTCGACGAGGCGTTGATGCGGTATGTCGATCTCCAGCAGACGTTCCCTGGCTTTATCCTGTTGTTGTTGTTGGTGTATCTCTTCGGCGGCAGTCTCTTTTTGATCATCGTCCTCTATGGCTTTCTCTCCTGGGAGGGAACGGCTCGTCTCATCAGAAGCGAGGCGCTCCAACGAACCGAGGAGGCGTACATCAGGGCCGCCGAAACCGCCGGGGCGAGTCGCTGGTGGATCATTCGCCGGCACCTGATCCCGAACGTCTCGAGTACGGTAATTACGATCGCCACCCTGTCGATTCCGGGCTTTATTCTGGGCGAGGCCTCTCTGTCGTTTCTCGGCCTAGGCGATCCCAACGTCTATTCGTGGGGGAAGGTGATCGCTGGCGGGCGAAGTAGCCTCGCCAGTGCCCCCTGGATCGCGACGATCCCCGGCATCTTTCTGTTCCTGACAGTCCTTGCGTTCAATTTCCTCGGCGATGCCCTCCGGGACGCGATCGATCCACGACAAGAAACCTAACATGGCTTTGCTTGAAATCCGAGACCTCAAGACGCACTTTCACACCGACGAGGGGACCATCCGGGCGGTCGACGGCGTGAGTTTCGATGCCGATCGTGGGGAGACCGTCTGCCTGGTTGGCGAGAGCGGTAGCGGCAAGACCGTCACCGTCGAGTCGATCTCCCGGCTGTTCCAAAGTCCACCCGGCGAAATCGTCGAGGGATCGGTCACCTTCGATGGGCAGGAACTGACAACCCTGCCCAAAGGGAAGCTCCGGGAGATCCGCGGCGGCCGGATCGGCTATGTCTTTCAGAATCCACAGGGAGCACTCAATCCCGTCTATACAGTCGGCAAACAGATCGTCGAATCGATCCGCCTCCACGAGGACATCTCCCGTAAGGAAGCCCGCAACCGAGCCATTCAGTTGCTCGATCGGGTCGGAATCCCGGAAGCGACGACCCGCATCGACGATTATCCCCACGAGTTTTCCGGCGGGATGAAACAACGGGTCATCATCGCGATGGCACTGGCTCCCCAGCCGGATCTCCTGATCGCCGACGAACCGACGACGGCCTTGGATGTCACGATCCAGGCTCAGATCCTCGAGCTCCTCGATGATCTTCAAGAAGAGTTCGGGATGACCGTCGTCTTCGTCACCCACGACCTCGGTGTCGTCGCCGAAATCGCCGATCGAGTCGTCGTTATGTACGCTGGCAAAGTCATGGAAATCGGCGACGTCTATGAGATCTTCGAGAATCCAGCCCATCCATACACCCGTGCGTTGTTGAAGTGCATGCCCGGGCGTGGCAAGCGCATGGAAGCGATCGGCGGCCAGATTCCCGATCCTCTGGACCTGCCATCGGGCTGTCGGTTCCATCCCCGGTGTCCGTACGCCATCGAGGACTGTACGGTGGGGGATCAGCCGGCCTTCGAAACCGCCGGCGACCCTGAACATCAAGTATCGTGTGTGTATTATCAACCCGGTCGCGACACCACAGCCCTCGAGGAAGGACGAATCGAGGAGCTGGCCAATGAAGGAGTCACACGATGAGCGAGCCCGAACCATTACTGTCGGTGGAGAATCTCACGAAACATTACCCGATCACCGAAGGGATCATGAAACGCGAGATCGGCCGCGTGCGGGCCGTCGACGGGATCAGCTTCGATATCCATCGCGGAGAGACCCTGGGATTGGTCGGCGAATCAGGCTGTGGAAAATCGACCGCCGCAACGACGCTGTTGCGCCTCGAGGAACCGACCGCCGGCACCGTCACCTTCGATGGGCGAGACATCACCTCCTATGACGCCGACGAGCTGAAACGGTTCCGCCGGCGGGCCCAGATGATCTTTCAGGATCCGACCTCAAGTTTCGATCCCCGGATGACGGTCGGTGAATCCGTCGCCGAGCCGCTGTTGATCCACGGCATCCAAGACCGGGACCGACGCCGACGGATCGTCCAAAACCTCCTCGAACGGGTCGGGCTCGCGGCCGACGATATCGATCGATACCCCCACGAGTTCTCCGGTGGCCAGAAACAGCGGATCGCGTTCGCCCGGGCACTCGTCGTCAATCCCGAACTGGTGGTGGCCGACGAGCCGATTTCGGCGCTTGATGTCTCCGTCCAGGCCGAGATCCTCTCGTTGATGGAGGATCTCCAGGCGGATTTCGGTCTCTCGATTCTCTTTATCAGCCATGACATGTCCGTCGTCCAGCAGGTGTGTGACCGAGTCGCCGTGATGTACTTGGGTGAGATCGTCGAGATCGGTCCCACGGCGGAGCTGTTCGAACAGCCCCAACACCCGTACACCCGAGCGTTGCTCTCTTCGATTCCCGAACCGGATCCCAGAAAACGGGGCCGCGGCATCAAACTCACCGGGGACGTACCGGACCCGTCGGATCCGCCCCCGGGCTGTCTCTTCCATACTCGCTGTCCGGAGATCATCGAGCCCGAAGAGTACGACTTCGAGCAGGCCGAATGGCGTGCCGTGATGGATCTCCGGGTCCGCCTTCGGGATGACGGCATTAGCCTCGATGCTGTCGAGGAGTTCGTCGACTTGGAGGCCGGCCATACGGCCCCTCCGACGGCGGAGATAAAAAACGCGATCCGGGCGGAATTCGGGATTCCGGAGACGCTCTCGAACGCCCAGGCCGATCGCGTGCTCGATGACGCACTCGAGCAGATCATCGACGGCGAGCCCGCGGCAGCCGAAACGACCCTTCGGGAGGCGTTCCCGACGGTCTGTGAACACGAAGCACCGACGCTGATGGAAACAGCCGCCGACCATACCGCTAGCTGTCACCTCCACGACGAACGGTACGCCGACGAGTCGTTACTCGCCACCCAGGAATCGGAGTAGGGAAACCACCTGCGCCGACGATTGGTAATCCCGATGTGATCGTGATTAGGGCCGCAGTTATGTAACATCGTCTCAGTATCGAGCGGACAGCGACCACACAATCTAGTCGAGTGAGGACAACACGATCGCTACACGTAGCCACCCAGGAAAACGGAAATAGCGGGAGGTGGATTTGAACCACCGATCTCCGGGTTATGAGCCCGGCGGAATC
>JAXINS010000089.1:0-28224 GCA_034190395.1 Chewarchaeum aethiopicum (SeqCode) | reverse complement strand
AGCCTCATACCTGGGACATGCGGAGGTCGAGGGTTCGAACCCCTCCCCGGGCATAGTTCCCTTCATCATAGTAATGAAAGTCACATGACGGGGGAGACTCCATCAATCGATTCGGAGTTCCTCAACGGCGGTAACAACACTATCGAGAGCGAATATGCTGGAATTCCACGAGTACTGCCGATCCTCGTTTTGTCCGTCTCGTATCTCACGCGTCATCGCTTCTCTCTGACTTCCAATCTTTTAGCATAAGTCTCGACCCTCGAAGGGGGAGAGGCACCGAGAACTCAGTTCGACCCCGCCAAGCCGTGAGCGGTGGTCGCCGGAACGTCACTACCCGGGATTGGTGATCGGTCCGAAGATCGCTTTCGGCTCTCTAAAACCAACTGTACAACGGGGGAGAGGGGTGCCGGAACCTCGGGGATGTACTTTCGAATTCGGTCGTTTTCGAATCCTTCGTTCGACCCCGATGTACACGCCACGCCGGAGTCGGACGTCGATCCTGTGAAGTCGAGAACCTCGGCCGGTCGGTCGTTGACGTCGCCTGCGGCGACACTGTCTACGAACTCAACGAGTCACACGTTACCTGGTGCGAAATCGACGGCGCTTCCAGTGTCGACCCGCTGATGGTGATTTCGGGATCGACCACGACGGCGGACTGACTTTCATCGCTGGCGTCCTTCCAATGACCGAGGGAATCCGCCCCTTACAACGAGTCCAACAACCGCTCGACGTACGGACTCCCCTCCCAACTCCGATGCATTCCGATCCGTCGGATCAACTCCCTCGCAACATCAGTCGACATGTGCCCCGCCAGTGCGTAGTCGCGGATCAAACGCGGGCTCGGAACCAGACGAGGTCCTTCGAGCGCCGCGTGAATCAACGCGAAGTCGGGACTTCCGAACTCGTCGGTCAGGAAAGCGTCCGCCGAACGGATGTTTGCCAGAACAATTCCATCCGTTTCCCCGTCGTCGAGTCCGATCGTTGGACGCTCCTCAGGACCGTCTTCGCCGGCATATGGGTCCTCGACGGTGTAGAACCCACGGGCTGAGAGCACGTTGCTGGCCGCCGCGGCGTGAAGATCGGCGTACTGTGCAATGTCCTCCAGTTCCGCTATCACCTCTTCAGGAACGTACACCGAACACGCAGTGAGGAGATACCGGAGCGGATCGGGGTTGTCCTCTGCGTAGGTCACATCCGCCGCAGGTACGGCGAGACTGACGAGGGCGGACGTGTCCGCGACTGCTGTTTCCATGATCGTTTGGCCCTACTCGTCCTCCGGTGCGACGGTTCGCTGTTCACCTTCGTAGATGTCTACGTTCGCCGGCGCATCGAGATCGAGTGGAGCCTCTTCGAGGTCGGCCTTCAAAAGCCGAAGCCGGTGGGCAGTCTCGGTACCGACGAGTCGTTTCACATCCCCGAACGCCAACTGGTCGTCGTAATAGCGCTCCGCGACCAGCCGCTGGAATTCTTCTTCCTCGGTGATCTCCTGAACGTACTCGCGGATCGCCTCGATTAGGAGATCGGTCCGGTTCGTATCGAACAGATCGGCAAGGGTATCTAGCCGCTCGACGAGCTCTGCCGGCGATTTGAAATGGACCCGACGCGGGTCGTCCGACGAACTCATTCTATGTGCATATTATGTGTATGTACGAATAACCATTTCGACATATGAGGGCCATTAGAATACGTGAATATGCGGATCTAACGATTGCACATGCCGTCTTCAATCACGAGTTTTCTGGATTCCGCAACTTCGTTCAGCAGGTGACCCTCACCCCGTATGAGTGAATACCACCGTTCAGGGAGCAAAGCGCCACCACACAGGAGTTTGGAAACCACCACGCAGACATTTCTGGCGTCGTGTGACGGTTTTTGTTCCGGTAGGTCATGCAGATTCGAAGTTGGCTATGGGTTCTCGAATGAGCCCACACAGTATACCAGCAACATCCAACGGTGCTGGTGGAACTTCCGAGCGGGTGGGACCGGGCTCGTTCGCGATCCCCTACCACCTAAGTATCGGCTGATTCCGGAGCATCTTCGGTGGGTTCCGCTCCGGCTCTGACACCGTCCGTATCGTCGTGTGTGCCGTTCCCGCGCTCAGCCCCGGTTGGTATCCCGAAGAACACATGTGCTGTAGGTTCTCGAACTAATGGAAGGGGAGTGGGCAATGGAGTAGGGGAGGGAATTTGGGGAGGGAAAGATTCCCTAAGAACGCATTTCTGAAGTCCCCTTCCGGGATAGACTGACGCTGAATATCGGAAAAAGCATTATGCCACATATACGAGGCGTCGGGTATTTTCGATGAGTCGGCCCCGTCGGAACCGTTGTTCGGGCTTCAATACGAGAGGACCTGTTCGGCTGTGATTAGATGATTGAAAACAGCAGGTAGGCACCGACCACCGATAATGTCGGTGTGACAACCCATAGGATGACGATCCGGGCCGTTGCCCGCGGATCGAACAGGCTCTCAGCAGGGATCGCTTGTGGATCTTCCTCGCCGATGCGGGGGACCCCGCCGTCGGCCGCCCGTTGGTCCTCGGGGTCGGGTGTTTCTCCCTCCGCCAGCTCCCCAACCGTGGGACCCGGTGGCGCTTCATCGGGATCATCCGTCGGCGGTGCCGTGAGTGCACCGGTGGTCAGTTCCGGGCGTTCCTCGGGCCCCTGGGGTGTTGCCATCTCGGCAAGCGTCGTTGCCCGGCTTGCTCGTCCCCACCCCAACCCGATGATACAACAGGTCGTACTCACTGCGAGGCTGGCCGGAATCCCCAACCACGAGAGGACGGTGATGATCGTCGCCCCGACCGTCGAGACGATCAGCGCCGCCAAAATCGGGAGATCCGTGATGTCGTCACCGACAGTTGCCAAGGTTCGGCGGGCGATGGTAAAGCCCCCGAGCCCGATCGAGCCGACGGCAAGTAGGATCGCCAGATCGGCATCGACGGCGCCGTTGCCGACGAGCGGCGCGACCGCGTTGGCGGCGTTCGAGGCCCCGGCACTGAATCCCATATAACAGGCGATCGCGACGACGAGCGTCGAGCCGACGAGATCCCGGGAGGCGGCGTTTTTATTCAATTGTGGTCGCGGGATCGATCCGGAGCCATCGACGCCGACCAGGGGGGCCTGGAGACGGCCAAAGGAAAGCACAGCGTCGAGGTAGGGATACAGATAGCGGCCGACGATGGCCCCGGCGAAAAAGGCGATCAAAGGGGCGACGATCCACGCCGAGACAATCGTAAACATCAGCGCCGCGTTGAGCGTATCGGTGGCCAGCCCAAGCCCGACGATGGCGCCGACGGCGGTCATCGATGTCGAGGCTGGCACGCCATAGACGTTCGACACCAACAGCGCGAAGCCGGTGAAAAAAAGCACACCGACGCTCGCTTCGGGTGTAAACGCCGCAGCCTCGACGATCTGGTTGCTCATCGTATCGATGACGTTCCGGCCGACAGTCCAGGCTCCCAAGAAGGCAAAGAGGGTAAACAGGGCGGCGGCCGTGACCTTCCTGACGATTCGGCTGCCCACCGCCGGTCCGAAGGCGACTCCCGTCGAGGAGCCACCGATATTATACCCGACAAAGACGGCGACTACCAGTCCGACGATGATCAACGGCTCAGCCATGACGTATGCATCGTCCACCAGGGCAGGTTTATGATTGGCCTTTCGATCCGATGACTGCCAGTATACAGACGGTGGATGCTGGACGGCGTCTCTCTTCTTGCCCGATCGTGTTCACACCGATTCGGTGACCGGGCTGTTTCTACAGGCGAAACCGGGCGAATGCCTCGGGATTTGATCCCGAGGCGGTTCCGGATTGACACGGTTGGAGCCGCGTGGAGGATGTCAATCCGGGCTTTCCGGATGCGTGCCGGCGGGATGGCGGGTCAAATCAAGGGTCGTCGACGATCTCCGGGTGTTCTTCGACCAGTCGAACGAGTGTCCCGGTCGCTACCCGTCGAACCGCCGCGTCGTCATGCTCTCGCAACCGGTGAAGCGCTTCGACCGCCGGGAGGACTGCGTCGGGATGGTCCTCGGCGAGCTGACCGAAGATCCCCGCCGTGTTGTGCTGGATGGCGACGTCATCGTGATCGAGTAGCTCTACGAGCGACTCCGTCGCTGGCAGGACCGCATCCGGCTGGGTGCTTGCCAGTTCCGCGAGGGCCTCAACTGCGTTATGCTGGATCCGGTCGTCGGTGTGATCGAGAAGCGCACCGAGCGTTTCGGCGGTGGGTGTGATCTTGCCCGGATGGGTCGTTGCTAAACGGCCGACGGTCGCGATACTCCAGGTCTGGATCGCTGGATCGGAATCGGTAAGCAGCTCTTCGATGGTCTCGATGGCCCTGACGATATCCCTCGATCGATCCTGGGCGGTGAGGAACAACGCGTGCATCGCGACCCGGAGGGTGGTGTCCCTTTGATCAGTCGTGACCGCATCGACGAACGTCGTGAATCCATCGCAACTGACGGCCACATCCGGTGTGTCGACGAATATCCGGGCGATAGTACTGACGAGCCGATCCGTGATCGCATCGCTGAGCGATTCCAGTGTTGGTCTTCCCGCCGGAAGCGATCGATCCTGTTCCCGGTTGAGTTCCGGTAGTAGGATCGCACAGCAGCCGGTTAGCTGTGTCGGGGTTTCGATGGCGACCGTTTCCAGGGCGTCGCTTACAGCCGCCCGGCGCTTTAGTTCGGCTTGGAGGGCCGGTAGCGTCTCCGCTCCTTCCATCGTGAGGAGGTTGAACACTCGCGTCCGATCGGCAACGATCCGGTCCGGATCCTCGGCAGCGATCCGTCGGTATCGCTGGGCTTCCGCGACCGATCGGTCTATCGGTGCTTGTCGATGGGTTTCATCAGTGTCCGCTGTCCGTTCGTTCGTCGGCTCCGAGTCCGTCATTGGTGAGCACTATTCCACGCCGTCCGGCGAAGGTGATCTTGGGTCGGACTATGCTTTGACGACTGACTTTCCGATGGGCTCGAGCGGTTGTTCGAACTCCGAGACGTTCGTGCTGTCGGAGAAGATCCCCAGGAATCGAGCCGTTTCATCGCCGGTGTTTCGGAACCCATGAGGGGCCATGGGCGGGATCACGGCCAGATCACCGGCCTCGATCTCGCCTTCGGCGTCGCCGGCCCACGCTTCGATCCCGCTGCCATCCAAACAGACGATGAGCTCTTCGGGGCTGTCCTTGTGGGTGGCCAGTTCCTTGCCCGGTTCGATTTCGAAGTAGACGACGTTGTGGCCGCCTTCCAACTCCAGGCCTGTCGTTGCCGGGAAGTCGGGCGAAAACGGGAAGTTCACGTTCACTTCCATCGCCGAATCCGACTGGGTCAACTCGACGAGATCGAGTTCCTCCAGGCTGATCGCTTTTAATTCCGACATGGATCGACAGTCACTCGGCTCCCTCTTGGGCGAGCTGATCGTCTAACCGGGTGAGCTTCGTCACCGGGAGCCCGGCCCGTTCGGAGTGTTCCTTGATAGCTTCCTCGCTTGGCGCCCGGTAATGGCAGTAGGCACACTCGCCGTCCCTATCGGGGTCTTCGAGCACGTCGGTGCTCACCCATTCGACGTCGACGCCTTCCTCTTTGAGTTCCTCGATCGCGCCGAGTGATGCTTCGAGCGCTTCCTGTTTGGCGTCCTCGTCAGTGATGTCGGCGTCCATTTCGCGCCAAATGCCGAAGTCGATCAGGTCTTGATCTGACATGACCAGGTAGGCGTATGGCTGGATCGTACTTATTTATCAGGAGAATGAAATTTCTCTCAGGAAAACTAGTGAAATTCCGTTCACTCCCCCTCGATCGGTTCTCGCGGTATCGGCCGACGAGGATGGTGGGTCAGTCAGCGACGTCAACGACGGCCATGTGCTCGTTGAGTGTCACCGTCAGTGCATCAGCCGAGGTTTCGATGGTCGCGGCTACTCGGAACGGTTCGGTCGAGACTGTGGTGTCGACCTGGGATTGAAGCAACCCGATGATTTCGTCGAAGGACGGCGTTAATACGTTGATATCGTGGCTATAGAGGAACCCGATCACCGGCGCCAGCCCGACAACACAGAGTTCGATCGGCAATCGCTTGGCGAACCGACACGTCTCACAGCGGAGTTCACCCCAGATTTCGAATGGGGTGCCACAGCTCTCACAACGATCGCCCCCTTCCGTCGTGTGGTCCTCACATACCGTGATGGACCCGTTGACGTTTCCGGCACATTCCCGACAGACGCCCTGCATCATATAGGAGAGATCCAGCATACACCGGTAGAGCCCGCTCGTCAGCGTCTCCTCCGAATCCCGATCGGCGACGCTTGTTGGGGGAAACGGCGAGTTTAGGATCGTCCCTTCCGGGGCCGCGTCACCGAACAGGCCCGCACACTCGGTACAGGTAAACCGGAGCCACTGATCCTCGTAGGTCGCCGTGACCGCGCTACCACAGACCGGACAATCCGTCTCGATCTCATCGGAGACATCGGGATCACGCTCCCCGGCGATCGCGATCACCGTCCGTGCGATCTTCTTGCCCGCCTCGCTCAGGCGGTAGCCTTCGTCGGTCTGTCTGACGAAATGGGGCGTGAGCTTCGAGAGATGGTAATTAAACCGGCCGTTGTCATCGATATCGGCGCGATGGCGGAGGTCCGAAAACGACAGCGTGGCGGTCGTGTCGTCGAGATCGTCGTATTCGTGGAGTGCTCCAGCCCTCCAGAGAATTCGGATGATATCAAGCCGTGTCTCGTCGCCCAGGACCGCGAAGGCCTCCTCAGGTGACACCCCCTCGAGATCGACTTCCGGCGTTAGACGTGTCTCGGCCATGGTAGTGTGTCACATATACTCCGATATAAATGTGTGCCGTCCAACAGATCGATCGTCATCGTGGATCGAAATCGGCATCACAATCGGCCTGTAGCACTCCCCCATGGCGGACGGCGAGGACACGTCGTCGTCAACGGACACTGGGGGCCGACTCCGTCGCCGGCGGGTCCGGACGGTCTTGGCGCGATGGTGTTATCCGTACTTTCCGCTGGCGGTGGCAACGTTCGTGGTTGGGGGCCTCGCCGGTGGCGCGGCCATGGCCGTCGTTTCGGCCGATGCGCTCGCGGCGGCCGCGGAAACCGTTGATGCATCCAGTCTCTTCCCGGCTGTGTTGACTCCGTGGACGATCTTCGCCAACAACGTCGTCGTCGTTGCCCTCATTGCGCTTGGAGGGATTTCTTTCGGTCTCCTGACGGTCGTTGTGCTCTTTTTCAACGGCGTCGTGCTCGGTATCGTCCTCGTCGGAAGCGCCGGCGAGGGCGGATTGTTTCCGACACTTGCGCTGATACTTCCCCACGGCATCATCGAACTCTCTGCGTTTTTCCTCGTCGGTGGTATCGCCTACCGGATCTCGTGGCGACTGATCGCGTATCTTCGCGGGGCCGATTCCACTCCGATTACCCGTGGCGAACTGCGGGACGCACTTGTGCTCACGCTGCTTTCGGTGGTTGCCATCGCGGTCGCTGCGTGGATCGAGGCAACGCTCACCCGTGAGATCGCTCGTCTACTCGTTGGGGACGGCGTGGGATAATGCTAGTTCGTGGATCGACACCCTATACGAGGAACGTCGAGGCGATGCCAAGTAGTATCCCAGCGCCGACCACGACTCCGACACTGATCGCCGCCTCACGGCGTGAGAGCCCACGGACGGCGGCGACGGCGTGCGTCCAGATCCAGGCCGACCACAGCGTCATCAACAGGCCAAACCCACGGTTAAACACGCCCAGTGGCCCAGTCGTTGCGGATCGTGCGAACTGCTGTGCCTCTTGGGGGTTGCTAAAAGCACCTCGGGAGAGCAGGACTACGAGGACGATTCCGCTAACGAGTTGTCCGAGGATATTGGGCGCAAACCCCCAGCCGACGACGGCGAATAGATTCCGGAACTCGCCGATCCCATCGAAGAGCGATGATAGGCCATAGAACAACACCGTATACACCAGCCAGATAACGAACGGGCTCACCAGCCCGATGACCGCACCCAAGCCCAAGCCGATCATGACGAACGGACTCGCGGCTTCGGGAACGGCGCCCATGATCGCCTGAAAGACGGGGACTGAACTGAGTAGACCGACGATGCCGACGACCGCCACGATCAGAATCGGCTCCCGGAGCCGTGGCTCAGCGGCCTCGCGTTCGAAGAACGATGCTGGATCGGTGAGGGCTGCTCGGAGGGCGGCCAGCATACACGTCGGTTGCCTCAGATTTCAAAAGTACCCATTGGTCTTCGATTGTCGCGTATAGAGACCGGATGTGCACTGTGGTGACCGCCATGTCCACGTCCATCAGCCGGTGGTGGTACGACAACTCCAACACGTCCGTCGTCGTTTGTCCGTTCCTGGGTCTCACTCACTGTTACAACTGCAGAACAAACGGCAAGTAGGCGAAGATAAGCCCATCCTGTTGTGGATCGAGGTCCGATAATTCGCTGTCGAGTCGGCTATACTACCGACTACCGGCGGTGTGTCTAACAGCGAAGAACGGGAGTTCCCCGGCGGGTGTTCCCCTCCCCTATGGAGCTCCTCCATGCTGCCTTTCGGATCCGGAAGGCATCCCGTAAGAAGGGGGTCATCGATATTGAACGTTGTCTGAGTCCTGCTGGCATAGAGCGTGGATGTCCACTGCCACTGTCCCTGTGCTGTTCTCACCCGCTGGGAACAGACACTACGCTTTCAGGGGGACCGTTGGAGGATCGACACATGATCATCGGCACTGCGGATACCGACTGGATCGATCCGATGCTCATCGGCGGGGTCGGCGTCGTCATCACTACCATCATGGCCACGCTGCTTTTGTTGGTGCTGGTTGCTCTCGTTGCCCTCACCGTATAGGATCGTCTTTCAATCACGGGTCGTTCGCTTCGGCGTTGCCACCCCGAGCGATAGGTAACCCTGCTCCGGTTATGATCTTGTGGGATCGATACCAGCTGATCCTGCCAGCGTCAGTACGTTCACAATGACTCCTGGTGTGGTGGTAGTCATGACGCTACCGTCCTCGATCGTCGGTGATGCCTACACGAGCGATTACGCGTGGGACGTCCTCGAACGGATCGTCGATATCGAAAATCGGATGCCCGGCCAGGAGGGCGAACACGACGGTGCTGAACTGACTGCGGAGGCCATGCGCGAAGCCGGCTTGGCCGATGTCACGATCACTGAGTTCGATATCCCGGGCTGGTGGCGTGGATCGGCATCCCTTACCGTCGATCACGGCGGCGAACGCCGCTATGACCGTTCACATCAAGTCATCGGGCTCCCCGGGAGCATCGCCGGGGATGTCGACGCCGATCTCGTCGATGTCGGTTACGGTACCGAGGCGGAGTTCGCCGACACGGATCTCGAGGGCCGAATCGCCATGGTCCGCAGTGATACGCCTGAGGGTGAGCGCTGGCGCCACCGCATGGAAAAATACGCCAGCGCGGTTGAGAACGGGGCCGTCGGGTTCGTGTTTCGCAACCACGTTGAGGGCTGTCTGCCGCCAACCGGTGAGGTCGGCTACCACGACCGGCCCGGTGATATTCCGGCCGTGGGTGTCTCCCGGGAACTCGGTGCCCGACTGGAACGCTACTGTGCCGACGGGACCGTCCCGGCGGGCCTGACCGTCGAGTGTCGCAACCAACCGGCGACCTCGATGAACATCGAGGGTCGCCTCGGGCCGGCTACCGATGAGGAGGTCCTGGTCACTGCCCATATCGACTCGCACGATATCGCCGAAGGCGCCGTCGACAACGGTGTGGGGACCGCCTTAGTCGTCGAAGTGGGGCGGCTACTGGCTGCCGTCGAAGATGACCTCGAAACTCGGGTTCGGTTTGTGGTCTTTGGTGCCGAGGAGATCGGTCTCCAAGGCGCGTACCACTGGGCCGCGACCCACGACCTCGATCGCGTCAAATGCGTGCTCAACATCGACGGTGCCGGCCGATCCGGTCCGCTGAAGATCCGATCGAACGATTTCGCCGACATCGAAGCTGCCTTCGAACGGACGACCGACATATTGGAGCTGCCAATGGGTGTCGACGGGACCGTTAGCCCTCACGGCGACCAGTGGGCGTTCGTCGAACACGGCGTCCCGGGGGCCATGATCAGCACCGACTCGGGCGCGGAAGGCGGCCGGGGCTGGGGTCACACCCACGCTGACACGCTGGATAAGGTCGATCCTCGGGATCTCCGGGAACTGGCGGCGGCCGTGACGGGGGCGACACGTCACCTGGCCGCCCCTGATCGCGATGTCACGGCCCGATCGCCCGCTGAGATCCGTGATGCGCTCAGTGCGGGTTATAAACGCGAACTGCACGTCGGGAACCGGTGGCACTTCGACGAGTTGATTGAGGACTGATCGCTGCGTATTCGTCCGTCGGTCGTCGGTTTGTTCTCCTGATTGGTTGAGCCTCTCATAAACGACATGCAAATTCCAGTAATTTTTGTCCATCATCGAAGGGACGAAACTCTGCCAACAGTCGATCGGTTCGTCCGTTGTCGCCGGTTCGTCCGGTACTGGTTGCGGCGATGATCCGATCGAGCCAAACTGGGAAGGGTCTCTCCGTCAGTGTCGAAGATGGGTGGTATCAAAAGGGATGGATGCCAGGAGATGGTTGGCAGCCCCGAACGGGTAACGCGGAGTGGTGAACGGGTGTGAAGGCGCCCCCGTCCCGGGCGAGTGATACACAATGACGAAGGGGTGTTATTTTATTGCCGACATAGTAGGGTATGGCTGGATGACCTTTGACCGGTCTCCGTCGTCAGCTCGTCATTTCCGGAACGGGGGGGACGGTTGCTGCTGACTGTTTCGTTTCCTTGCGGATTGTTACCGGATACGAAGAATCTTCGATAGCGTCTTGCTCATCGGTGCAACTGGGTGTTCAATAGTCCTCAATAGGAAACATAGTAACCGTCTTTATCATCTCGTCTCGATTTCCGACTGGGATCGCCACACCTGTCCATGTATTCCATGCCATCACGCCCGTGCTGTTGTACTCCGACCTGTGGGATCCCTGTTTCTGGTATGCTGTTATCCGGTTGATCGACAGCGTCCGGTGACATCAGTCTCCTGCGGCACCGACCGCAGGATTTCGTCCTCTCGATGGTAATCTGTCCCCGTCTGGTCGGTCGACTGTTCATACTGCTGCCGACGGGGTTGCCTAGCGCCACAGCGGCCGGTGGAGGGTTTTACTACATGGCGGTCTGATGACGGATGATGGCGGTGTTGTCCTCCGGGCGCCAGCGGCTCGCCGTGTTTGACCTCTTGATCCTTGGGCTGCTCGCGAGTGGGCTTGCGGCCATCTTCTATTTCGTTCCGAGTAGCCTCCAGGACCCGTTCGCCTTTCGACATGACTTTTCGAATCCGGTATCATTAGTCAGCGCTGCGTATCTCCATCTCACTGAAGCCCATCTCCTGGGGAACCTCGGTGGCTTCGCCGTGGCGGCAAGTTACACCTATCTGTTCTGTTGGCACTTAGAAGAACGTCGGTGGTTCTGGCTGACGACGCTTGCCTTTCTGACTATCCTGCCGATATTGGTGAACCTCACCTCGCACGGTGTCTTCCGATTCTTCTATCCGGTGATGACTCTCCCAAGCAGTCGCGGGTTTTCGGGTGTGGTTGCCGGCTACGGTGGCTTTCTCTTCGTTGCGGTGACCGTCTTTTTCGCCCGTCGATTCTCGCCGGCGATCGGGCGCGTTAGTGGCCAGCTACTGTCGCTCGTTGTCCTCACCGAGCTGACCGTCGTCTATGGCACGACTCGACACTGGTTGGGATTCGGGCTTGTCGGTCTCGGGCTGGTCCTGATCGGGATCGAACTCAGCCGTCTGTGGAGGGCCACCGATGGGGCATTGCACTGGCAACGGGTCGTGCTCGGCGGCGGGGTGATCGCTGCCGTTGGCGTGGTGCTCTCGTGGCTGGTGTTGTCGTTGTTTCCGCCCACGATCATCCAGGGAGGTTCATTCACGAACGTCTTCGCTCACGCGGCTGGGTTCATCTATGGAGCGGTGGTGAGTCGGTGGGGCTACCGGTACTGGCACCGGCGGGACTGACCGCGCCGGCGGCGATCCACCCGATCCAGTCGGTCGGCCGTCGTCACCACGCTTTGAGCGTCGGCCGGCCGTGGGTATACGAGAGAATCCCGAACATCGTCACCACGCCCGCGAGTGCGGCCGCCCCGCCGAGGAAGAATACCGAATCCATCCCCAGATTCGCCATCATCCAGCCACCGAGGATCGGTGCGCCAAGCCCGCCCGGCCGCCAGACGATCGAACGGATCCCGATGCTGCTGGTAATTCCCGATCCCTCCCCCTCGTCGGCATAGAGGGCCATACTCGCCGGTTCCCGGAAGCTGTCGGCGACACCTAATAACGCGTTTAACAGGATGAGCAACGGCAAGGCCCCGGGGATCGGGCCGACAAACGGGACGGTCATCGCCAGCCCGAGTGTATCCCCGATGGCCGGTGTAAACGGGATCGCGAGCGCGACGAGACCGTAGGCGGTGCCGCCGATCATGACGAACAGTGCTCGGCCGTATCGGTCAGAGAGCCGTCCCGTCACCGGCTGGAGCAGCATGTTAGTGAACTTCTCGGCGGCGATGACTACCCCGACGATAAACGCCGAGAGGCCGAGCCCGCCACGGGCGGCCGAGACACCCACCAGGATCGGGACCCATCGACGGACGAGCATCACTGCGACGGCGTACTGGGCTCGAAAACTCGACATGGTGATGATCCGGCGATTGAACGCGAGATCGCTGAACGCAAACCCGTCGATCGATGTCTCATCGGGTTCGATAAACCAAAAGACACCGATGGTCGCGATCACCAGCAGTCCGGCCAACAACCCGAACACTGGTGTAAATCCGTAGACATCATAGAGCGCACCGGCCCCAAGCGTGCCCGCGATCCCGGCCGCAAAGCGAAAGGAATTGTACCGGCCGATGTAGTTCGCTCGGGTGTCCCGGGAGGCCAATTCGCCGATCAGTGCCAGTCCCAACAATCCGGTTCCCAGGACGCCAAATCCCTGGAGGATTCGAGCGGCGATGAATCCGAGGCTCGAATCGACGAGCGGAAAGAGAAGATATGCGATAACGCTGATAATTAACGCCACCAACAACAGCGTGCGCTTATCGTAGCGATCACCGGCCCATCCAAGGGGTACAACCCCGATCGTCCGGGCGATGCTGATTCCCGTGATGAACAACCCGATCGTGATCCCTGACGGATCGAGCAGATCGATGTAGGTCGGCAACAGCGTCACGAGCGTCACGGTACCAAAACTGGTCGCGAATTTCGTCAGATAGAGTGACCGGAACTCCAAACGGTCCCCGTCCATTTCGATGCCGGGGTCTTCCTGTGGGGGTGTAGTGAATCCTTCCATTCCGACTGCTCGAGGTCGCCGTCAAACGAAAGCGGCCGATCTCGATGGTGGTTCTGGTTGCCGAAAACACGCCTGAAGACCGTCGAACCGGACTACACTAGAAGAATGATCGCGTTGTGAACGACCACGCCAACGGTGACGGTGCCAAAGAGGCCAAGGAAGATACTCGCATTCCGATCCGAGAGCAGCGCCCAGCCTCCGACTAACCACAGCATCGCCGCGAATTTCACCAACCACAACCCAGCCAATCCGAACGTCCCCATCAACTCTGCGACGACGACGTTGGCCTCCTTGAACCCCCGTTCGAGGCCGACCATCGTCAAGACGATATCGGTTGCCGTGGCAATGAGGATGACCGTCCAGAGCACGGTGTGGGTCCGGGTTAACTCCCGTTTGCGATGGAGCAAACCCAACCATCCATGCCCGTCGGAGTCCACAGCCGAGTCCGATGCCATCACAACCACCAAAGGCGTTCTCGCTGTTAAGTGGTCGTCCTGCTGGTGTGGCTTCTGTGACCGTTGACCGATGGATCAATCAGGCGTGATCCTAACGGTTCCATGGCTCAACATGGGGTGCTTCAGCCGAAAAGACAGAGGGAGTGTGTCATGGTGGCTGAACCTCTGTGGGTGCCGACTCTGTCAGATCGGTTGGCGGGGTGCCAATCCAGAGGTTCACCGGCAATCGATATGCCGTCCAATAAAAGTGCATCGTCATCGACGAGTGGTGGTTCTCGTATGGTGTCGGTCTGTCCGGTCAGTGCATGAAGTCACGACAGATTCCCCGAATCGCTTCCAATCCGATATCGGCTCCCCGTTCCATGGTGATAACGACGCCGGTGTGTGGCGATTGGGGGATATGCACGATCGTCGCGATGTCGAGACAGTACATCGTCACCTCGAGGTTGGCATCGAAGGCAGCCTCCGAATCGGTGATCCCCAGTTGGCTAATCATCAATCGGTCATGCCACCGCTCGAATCGCTCCTCAAGGGCGTCGGGGCCCAGGTCATCGCGCATGAACACCCGCTTGAATCCATCGCTGTGATAGGAAATCACGCTCCGGAGTTCCGACCCGACGACCGCTTGAAGCTCTTCGACGGCGCAATCAGCGGCACCCATATCGGGGTTCGTGCCAGTCTGTCGCATAAACCTAACTCGATGATTTTTATCCCTGATAATCCAGCGTGGAGACAAATCCGTTCGTCGTCCATCGAATCCGCCAAGACTCGGATGTCACCTCACGGTTCCTCAAGCTGGATTCCGTGGATCGATACGGCTTGCTATCGGGATCTCTAAATCGCCGTCGGAATGACATCGGCTATGGCTGGCGCTCCGTTCCTCGAGGGTGAGCGGCTCACCCTCCGGACCGTCGAACAGGCGGACCACGAATTCCTCCATCGCTATTGGAACGATCCACGGATCCGACGGGGCTTTGCCTGGCATCATCCCCGCCGTGAACCCGAACTCGACTCGCTCATTACGGATACCGATACGGCCGTCCATTTCATCCCCACCCATGATGGCGAGCCGGTCGGCTTTCTGTGGCTCTTTGATATCGACGAAGTCGCCGATCGGGGCGAACTCGGTTACTGGATCGCTCCCGACGCTCAGGGCAATGGGTACGGAACCGAGACCGTCGCCCTCGCTATCGAGTATGCGTTCAACGACAGGGGGCTTCACAAACTCATGGCACGGGTCTTTGCATGGAACGATCCGTCCCGTCGGATCCTAGAACACCATGGATTCCACCAGGAAGGGCTGCTTCGAGATCACTACTTCGTCGACGGTGCGTACGTCGATACGTATCTCTTTGGCCTGCTTGCCGACGAGCAATGAATTCCGATATCGGTAGACTATCGCCTCTCGCGCGACAGCCGGTACAAACGTTCTTTACTACCCTCAGCGTCGGTTCGGTCGACAACCGTGTCGAACAACGATCCATTCGAAGATTTCGATATCCCCGATGACCCGCTGGATGACCTCGATAGAGCCACTCAACGGTTAGTGATTCGAACCGAGGAGCGCCGCTACGGCAAACAGATGGTTATCATCGAGGGATTTGCCGGCGAGACCGATATCGATGGGCTGGCCTCCGAACTGAAATCCGCTCTGGGGACCGGTGGGACGGTCAAGGACAACCATATCGAACTACAGGGTGACCACCGGGAACGGGTTCGTGACTTGCTGACGGAGAAGGGATTCGACGTCGAGGGATAGTCGCTATCGGTATCAACCGACGGACTATCCGATGCGTGCTCGCACCGTTCGTATGCGTCTCACTGCGCCGCGGCGTTCCGTGGGGCGACCGCCTATTCCGTCGACCGGGCCTGTTCGAACCGGCTGGCCGGCAGCCGCAACTCGTCTAGCCCCGGGAGGTGTTTCACGTTGTAGATCACCTGCAGATCGTCAGTCACCGGCGCACTGATACAGGACAGCCGGATCCCCCGTTCGAGCATATCCGCCGAGAGTATGTGGTTCGACGGCATCGATGTTTCCCCGTCCAGGACCGCGATCGCACAGTTCGCACACGCCCCTCCGCGGCAGGCGTACGGCCACATGAACCCGCGATTCTCGGCTGCCTCAAGGAGTGACTCCCCTGGCTCGACTAAAATCTGCCCGTAATCGACCGGATCGAGGTTCGCGTCCGATGCCTTCTCGAAGAGGTCCTCGTCCCCGAGATCCCAGCCCTGATCGGCGAGGACGTCGTAGTTGAGGTATTCGACCCGGGCGGTCTGTTCTTCGGACGATTGCTCGGCTTTCGCCTCGGTATCGTCGCCGCTCGGTTCGGTGTCGTCCTGGGACTCGGTTACCGTTGTTCGTGTCGTCCCGGGGGGCTCCTGTGGTTGCTCGTATTCGGCCGCCGTACCCGTCTGAATCTGTTCGTAGGCCGCCTTGACCCGTCGAAACTCGCTGGCCGATCCCCCCTGATCGGGGTGGGCCTGTTTGACCCGTTCGCGGTAGGCCTGGACGATTTCGACTTGATCGGCATCGGGCTCGACGCCGAGAACCTCGTACGGGGACTCCAACTCCACAGTTTATGTAGTAAAATCAACCGGATAAATCCTCCCTTCTCGATCATCGTCTTGCTCCCGTCCTGAGGAACGGGTGTTCGGTTTTGTCCCTCGATCTCGCAGCTCAACCCACAGCCGGCGGTCACGGTCGACAGTCGCCAACGCGAGTGGAGTTGCGACGGACTGTTGGTGGAGTTATTAGCTCTAATAATGCGCGGACTAACTTTTTAACCACCCCATTAAACTCCCGTATATGATGGCTGTGCGTGGTGCTGTCGCCGTCTCCGTGATCCTCTCGGTCGCAGTGGTGCTTGCGCCGATGGCCGCGCCAGTCGTGGCCGCCGATCGCCCGGCGGTCGATCGTGACCGTGCAGCCCCAACAGCCGCGGTTAACACGGCAAACGTCGGGGCTGCCCGGATCGTTTCACCGACGACAGCCGAGTTGCGGTCGGGTGAGGAGTACTGGCAAGGATGGCGGGTGCGCTTCGATGCCACGGCAATCATTTCCGATCCCGCGAGCGCTTCGGCGCGCCAACGAACGTTCCAGATCAGACGCGTGGTCGATGGCAGCCGCGTTGGTGAGCTTCTCCAGACGTTCACCGTTGATCGAAACGGGTCGGCGGTTATCGATACCTCCCGTCTGCGCGGTCCGGTGGTCATCCAACATCAAGGAGATACGGTGTACGTCGCCGACGGCACTGGCTATACCGACTCGCCGCCGGACGGTGTCAGTGTGACGGTTGCCAACAGTGCCTGGCAAGTCACCCGCCAGACACTGCAGGCGTCATGGACCGATCGCACCGTCTACAACGGCCAGATAACGACGCTCCGGCTCCAGTCGAACCGCGAGAACTATCGGATCGCAGTCTCGGGCACGAACCTCACGTACACCGATCTCCTCCGGATCTTCCCTGAATCGGCCTACGCGGACAACTTCTATTTCCGGGCCGCCCAGGATGTCCTGTTACTCGAGGGCGGCTCGGAGGTGGCCTACAACCTCAACGTCAGCGGGATCGAGCCCCGGACCCTCGCGATCCGAACCCAGGTCGTCGATTCGACCGCGACCGCTCGGCCGTTGTTGACCGTCAAGCAGGCCGGGAAGAACTACCGCTTTAGCGAGATCCAACGCTTCGACGAGGCCGGTGATATCATCCCGGTGACCGTGAATTGTGGGGAGTGCTATCTCGTCGTTGGCGGGACCGACGTCGGCTTTATCGATATCGTCCGGGTCAGCGATCGATCCGGCTCGGGCAGTGTCTCCTTCCGGATCAACACTCGCTATCTGGGAACGGGGAATCTCGATATACCGGCCTATACGTCGGCGAACGACACGGTGGAACTGCTCGGAGGCAACAAGGAGCTGACGAGTCCAAAGATCGGCGACGAATCGACGATTGCCGAACTCTGGCGGGAGCTTGATGTCGGTCGGCGGTCCCAGCCGCTGGAATCCGGCACCGTCGATATTCGCGTTGTGAGTTCCCTGAATATCCGTGCCAACGGCGGTGAACTGGTCATCGCCGACGAACAGAACATGGCAACGATCAAGTTGCGTGAGCGATCGCTAGAGTCGATACAGGTTTCGACGCTGCCCTCGGGATCACCGGCGGTGCCGATCAATCGGTTGACCAATCTAGCCACAAAACGCTCGGAGATCGCACTCGGCGATCGGCTGATCCTCCGGATCGACGCCTCCGGTATCTACGGTCAAATCGACGGCCGCTATGACAATACGCTCCGGGGCGTCACGGGCGGCGGCCTCGAACTCACGATCGCGTCCGAAAGCCGATCGAACGAGATCAGCCTCGCCGATCGGCGATCACGGTTGATCACCGATCCGGCACACAACCGCTTTTTCGTCGTCATCGATACCCGATTCGTTGAGACTGACGAACCGCTCCAACCCGGCGAGACCTTCCAAGCGACGTTTTCGGTTACCGGTGGGAGCTATCCATACCTCGACCGCGGTGAGTCCGAGCGAGTCCGGACCGACTTCACGTTCGTCGAACAGACTGCGAGCTTCGATCAGAACACCCTCCAGGTGACCAACGCGCTTCCGGTGTCTATCTCCGGTACGACGACGGTTGCGCCACGGTCGACGATCGTCGTCAAGGCGGTCGCTGAAGAATCGAACTGGGTGAAACGTGAACGCACCATCGTCCGTTCCGATGGTACGTGGTCGGTTCCGATGGACTTCAGCAACGCAGAGGTCGGCGAATCGTTCACTGTTACGGTCGTCCACGATGAACTCACCCTCGCCGAGCGAGGGGGTAGCGTTGTGACTTCCGCGACCCCCACGCCGACCCCTTCCTCCACCGGCTCGACCGGCGGAACCGCCACCGGTACCACGACGGCGACGACGACCGGGACCGGGACCGCGACGGCAACACCCGATAGCGGGGCCACCAGCACCGATACTCCTGCAGCCACACCCACGGATTCGAGTGGCGGACTCCTTTCGGGCATCCCCTTCGTCCCCTCGATCAACCTCCCGGTGCAGTCCGCCGGGCTCCCGAATCTGCCGTGGCTGTTGATTCTCGGTGTCGTCGTTGTGCTCGCCGGCATCGGCGCTGCGGTCACCTACGTGCGTGGCTGATTCTTTGCAGGTCCGGTGTCCGATCTCCGGCGAATCCCGAATCAAGCGGGTGGAGGTTATTCGGTACTGTCGGTCAGAAACGCAAGCCCGCCGAGGCCGTGGGCGAGCAGGACGCGATCGAACTCCTCGATCGTAATGAACTCATCGGGCGCGCCGACCCGGTTTGGTGTGGGTCCGTACACCGCCGCCGGCACGCCGTGCTGGCGGAAAAACCGGGCATCGGTCATCGCAAGCCCACAGGACAGTGCCGGTTTGGGGCCGTTTCTCGCCGCATGCCGGCGGACGGCATCGAAAATCGGGTGGGTCAGATCGGAATGGTTCGGATCGGTGTGATGGAAGACATCGATTTCGATTTCGCCAGGCTGTTCGGCGGCCAGTGATTCCAACAATTCGATCGCGGCCGTCCCATCGGTCCCAAGGGGCAACCGGATGTCGAGTTCAGCACTCGCCCGGGCTGGAGTCAGGTTCACCTTCTCGCCTCCCTCGATCGTCGTGAGGTTGACCTGGGCATCGAGAAGGAGATCCGTTGCACCGTCTCCGAAGGCTGTATCCATCTGCTCGCGGCCGGCGACGATCGCCTCACGGGCTTGCTCGGGAATATCGACGAGATCGCTGAGCCGGGCGCGAAACGTTTCGACGAGCTCGGTGAGGACGTCGATCGCGTTAACGCCGGCCGGATAGCTCGAATGGGCGCCCTCCCCCCGGACCGACAGTTCGAGCCAGACGGCGCCACGGCCCGCAAACCGGACGATGTTCGGGCCGCTCGGCTCGCCGTTGATCAGTGCATCGCTGCGGTACTCCGGGTGGTTGTCGAGGACGTACTCGGCCCCCCATTCGCTGCCCGTCTCTTCGTCGCTCGTCACACTCAGTGTTACCCGCCCCGGCAGCCTATCGCGGTGTTCATGCAGGTAGAGAAACGCCGCTAGGCTCGCGGTGAACCCGCCATGCATGTCGACGGCCCCACGACCGTAGACCCGACCGTTATCGATGGTCCCGCCGAACGGATCGTACTCCCAGGCGTCCGGTTCCGGAACCGGAAACGTATCGAGATGGCCGTTGAAACCGAGATGTGGACCGTCCCCTTGTGTTCCCTCGAACTGGGCGATCACGTTCGGCATGTCCGTCTTGGGGGCGATCACGGTCGTTTCGATCCCGCGATCGTCGAACAACTCGAGAAGATACTCGGCGATCTCTGTGGTATCCCCTGGGGGGTTCGGACTTGGAATCGCGAGCAGCTCCGTGAGGATCCCTAACCATTCCTCCCGTCGGTCGATCAGGTCGGTCGCTGCAGTTTCGAGGTCGGGCGGCGGTGCGTTCGACATTGGGTTCGAATCGATCTGGCAGCCGGGAGGATTTGATCCTTTGGCCGTCATCGACGCCCTCATTCGTTCGGGCCGTATTCGATTCGGCGCCAAAGCACAGGGTGGCCGACAGCATTCGATCTTCTAGGGACGTCCTGCGATTTCCGGGGATGGCGTGTAACCGAGTCACAGCGTGAAAGGCCGATTTGACCCATCACGAGGTACTTGACTATCTGTCGCGTTGGGTTCACTATGGAGTTCAAACATGCTGTATTGCCGCTCGCGTTGGTGATCTTGCTGGTGACTGCGGGTTGTGCTGAAACGGTCGGCGAGCCACGGACGGCGGGTGGGGCGGCGTCCGCCGACGGGTCCCAAACGATCGCCGTCGGCGCGACTGGCCAGGTTTCCGCCGATCCCAACCAAGCGATCCTCCGGGTCGCCGTCGTGACGACCGGCGGGGACGCCCCGACGGCACGCCAACGGCTCGCGGAGAACGTCTCGCGCATGCGTGAAGCTCTGGCGGCGATGGGGATCGGCGAGGACCAGATCAGGACCTCCTTCTACGATCTCGATCGTGACCGTCGGCCGCCGCGGGAAGGTGGCGAGGAGCAACTTCAGTACCGCGCGACCCACGCCTTCGAGATCACTCTCGACGATACCGAGACAGTCGGACAGGCCATCGATACGGCCGTCGAGAACGGGGCGACACGCATCGATGGCGTGGAGTTTACCCTGTCGGAGTCGACGCGGCGTGAGCTGCGCAACCAGGCGCTGACGGATGCAATGGCCAACGCGCGAACGCAGGCCAACACGCTCGCGCGGACCGGCAACCTGACCGTCACCGGGGTCGCGGAGATACGGACCGCCGATGCCAGCGTCGTTTCCTTCCGGACCGAAGCTTTTGCAGCCGATGCCGGGGGGACCGCAATCGATTCGGGGCCCGTGACCGTCCGGGCGACCGTTCAGGTCGTCTTCAACGCGACGCGTCGCTGAGGCCACGTCCGTCGGCTACCAACGAGGTTTCCCTGCCGGCCGTTGGTCGATCCTGACCGGGCTGTGGCGAGCAAGGACTGGAATGGGTCAACCGGCCGAGCCTATCGCTTTGCATCGCAACAGATAAACAACCACACGCAGTCATCCGACCCAATGGCTGGGTCCGACGAGTCCGTTCTCTATCGGCGGGTGCAGGCCCGCCACCGTACCCTCGTGGTGCTCGGTGCGGGTGCCTCGATTTTCGGGCTCGCTGTCGCCGCCTACGTCGCCGTTGATCTCGTCATGAACGGCGTTCGGCATCCGTTGTTGACGATCCTGGCCGGGGCCGGCATCCTCCTTGGGATCCAGATCCTCGTGTTCACTCGATTGACCGATCTCCTGTTGGTGTTACACGAAGAACAGGGTGCTCGGTTGCAGGGGGCAGTGTCACGACAAGAAAGCGAGAGCCCGTCGAATCCCGAAGACACCGAATCGACGTAGTGTCCACGGACCGCACCCGGCGGATCGTCGCTACCGACGGGTCGAACGGGCTTCCCTGACCTCCGCGCCGTCGCGAATTTTATCGTCACAGTGCGGGCAGACCCGTGGCGCCTCCTCGTTGTCCGGGGTGAACACGCGAGCGTATTCCGGGGTCACGAACGCGCCGCAGTTCTGACAGGTCGGCATACATAGCTGTTCACGAAACATCCGGTATCTGTTTTGTGTCTCCGGCAGATGTTCTCGCGGTGGGAATCGATGATGGGACGGCTCGGTTGTTGCCGACCGGATCCGATTCGTTGCCTGCCGGAACAGACAAACAAAAGTAATCCAGTGGCCACGGTCGGGATGTGACGACGGCGACGTACGATCACGATGGCGAGGAACGGCTGGTCACGGGCCACTCCGGCCGGCTCTCGTTGCTGTTGTCGCTTGGATGGCTGGCGACCTTGCTCGGGCGGGAGGCGCTGCCGCCGCTGTTGCCTGATATCATCGCCGCCCTCAACATCACGTCCTCGCAGGCCGGGGTCGCCCTCACGCTCATGTGGGGACTGTACGCGCTGATGCAGTATCCAAGCGGTCGGCTCGCCGATGGCCTCTCCCGGACCACGGTGCTGGTCGTGAGTTTGGTGATCCTGATTCTCGGATTCGTCTTGCTGTCGGTCGTAGGATCGTATGTGGCGTTTCTGTTCGCTGTAGCCCTTATCGGGATCGGTGCCGGGCTTTATTTCGTACCGACCCGGGCGTTGTTGTCGGATCTCTTCGTCGAACGGCGCGCCCAGGCCTTCGGGATCCAGATGGCCGCTGGCGGGCTCGGTAGCGCGCTGGCGGCCGGCGTTGCGGTCGCTGCCATCACCGTGGCGACCTGGCAGACGGCCTTCCTGCCCGCCATCGTCGGACTCATCGTCGTCTTCGCCTTTCTTCATCGCTGGAGTCACGAACCGTACGTGATCGATCGGGTGTCGCTTGACCTCCGGGGCACCGGCAGCCGGGTCTTCGCGACCACGGAGCTTCGGTGGGTAGTGATCGCCTACTCGCTGTTCGCGGTGACTTGGTCGGGGGTCATTGGGTTTCTCCCCACGTTTCTGCGTGCCGAGAAAGCACTCTCGCCGGCCCTGGCGAGTTCGGCGTTTGCCCTGATTTTCATCGTCGCGATCATCATCGGCCCCATCTCGGGGAACCTCGGCGACCGGTTCGATCATACGTCGGTTGCCGCAGCGGCGCTTACCCTCGGATTGATCGGCCTGGCGGCGGTGATTTACGCCCCGTCGCTGCCCGTCATCCTGCTTGGAGTAGTCGTCTTTGCGGCGGGATTGCGGTCGTACCCGCCGGTCATGCAGGCGTATCTCATGGATGCCTTTCCCGACGACAGCATGGGCGGTGATTTCGGGGCGATCAAAGCCATCTATACTGGTGTCGGCAGCCTTGGGCCCTCTTACATCGGGTTCGTCGCCCAGGAGGCGACCTATGTCGTCGCGTTCAGCGGGCTCGTCGTGGCCTTGCTCGCAGCGGTCGGCATCATCCTGTGGTTGATGTACAGCCGGGGATGACCGGTGTGCCCGGACCGGATCCGACCCGAGGTATTTTGCCGGCCGGATCGGTAGTGGCGTCCGTGAGCGGGGGCAGTACCGACATGACACTCGCGATTACTCTGGAGGCCTTCGAGTGTCTCGACCACCCCGACGCCGCCGTTGCCGATGCTCGCGAGTGGACCCGAGCGATCGGGATCGTCGGGAACGATCCGGCCGCCATTCGGACCGCGATCCAGAACCATGCGATCGATCCCGATTTCTTCTCCCGTGAACAGGGACTGCGCGAGACGTTACTCCAGATCCGGCGCCGGTTTGCGACCGAACGACACGTGTTGATCGGGACCGACTACGGTGACCGTGGCCTCGCGACCGAGGCCGGTTGGGAGTACTTATCGATCGAGGAGGCCGCCGGGAACGCCGACTGGGCGTTTTCACAGCCGGACGAGCGGGCTGACGACGACCCCGATGGAATGCTTGCCCGGCTCTCGCAGCTGTGGCCGTTTTGATGCTATTCGTCGGCATTTATCGCCCGTGATAATCGCGACGAAATCATCTTATACGGGTTCGTCCAAGTGACGCCTGCAGGATACCGTGTTGACCCCGTGTACACCGGCCGCAGCCCACGGCTGTGACATGGGTTTGTCGGCATAGCCCCGCCGGGCTATGGATGCCATCGCTCTCAACCCGATCGGCACCGCTCCTGACTCCTGTCACGCCATTCCGCTGGCTCAATCCGTGCCGATCACCATCCCATTTCCTGTATCGCCACCGCTCGATCCGAGCGCGAACCGGACACCAGAGAAACCCATGGCATGGGGGTGTCCGGAACGGACCGCTAACTCGACGCCGCTGGCGGACGTCTCAACATATCCCGCTGTCCGTCGGCGCGGGTGCAAGCCCCGGCGGTCCAGTTCGTCCCTCTCGGGTTCTGTTGAGTTCTCTTGCCGCCGATTGCTTACGGCAACAGCGATCACATCGATCCTTCGATCGCCGGTGCGACGCGAACGCTCCGAGCGACCTTCCGTGGCAGCGAGACCGGGCTCTCGGTATCCTCGGGTGCGACGGTGATCATCCCGATCGGGGCGATTTCGACGATCCGGACGCGAGTGCCCGGCTCGATCCCGTTTTCGGCCAGATACCGTAGTTCGGAAACTTCACGGTCGCTGACGCGTTCGATCACGACTGTCTCCCCTTCGTCGTACTCATCAAGGGTCGTCCCATTGGTTTCATCGAGGGGATCGAGATCCGCGGTGGGGATCGGATCACCGTGTGGATCGACCTCGGGATCATCGAGCGCATCGGCCACCCGTCGTTCGAACTCCTCGCTGATGTGGTGTTCGAGCCGATCGGCCTCGTCGTGGACCTCGCTCCAATCGTAGTCCAGTTGTTCGGTGAGGTAGGTCTCGAGTAACCGGTGGTGACGTAGTACCTCGAGGGCGACCGATTCGCCCTTCGGGCTTAGCGTGACCCCCTTGTACTTTTCGCGCGTGACGAGATCACGGTCGTCGAGTTTGCCGATCATGCTGGTGACCGTCGGCGGGGTCACATCGAGGTAGTCGGCGATCTCGGAGGTGGCGACACGGTCGTCATCGGCCCGCGACTGGAGGTAATAGATCGCCTTGAGATAATCCTCCATGACATCGCTCAGCATCATCGCTATCCCGAATAACGACTCCGAACGCATAACATTGTTTGATCGAATCTAACTCTTGACACGGAGGCGTCGAGATCACGACCTGCCGCTACAGAGCGCTATCCGGTCCGTTGAATGCCAGTGAGTGACGTACACACGGTTGATACGACCGTTTATAGCAATTGCCCCCGTAGTCTCGCCCACTATGATGATCGGCCATGCGCTGGTTGCGTTCGCGATCGCGGCCGGGAGCGCCGGCTACCGGCGCTGGGCCCGCGCGGACGCCCTCGCCGTTGGCCTTCTCGCCGCGGCGTTCGCCATGGCCCCCGATGTGGACATGCTCTATGCCATCATCGGCGTGCTCCGGGTGGGGATGGCCGATGTCTGGACGGTCACCGACGCGTTTTGGTCGACCGGCAACGTGATCCACCGGGCGGTCACCCACTCGTTGCTGGCTGGGAGCGTCACCGCCGTAGCCGTGACACTGATCGCGACCGGACGGGCCGGAGTGATCGATGCTGGGGCCCGATTCGACCGGCGACTGATCGGGATCGCCGTCGGGGTCGGACTCCTCGGGACGCTGGTCGTCGCAGCCCTGCTTGAAGGCGGGGTTCTCGCGGCGACGGTCATGGCCGCCTTCGCGATCGCCGGGACCGTCATCGCGCGGTTCGGGCTCGATCGGCTGGAACTTTCGCCGTGGATCGTCCTTCTCGCCGCTCTCGTCGGCCTGCTCTCACACCCGTTTGGCGATCTCTTTACCGGGGAACCGCCGCTCTTTCTGTATCCCCTCGATATCACGCTTATCACCGAACGGATCGCGCTCCATCCCGATCCGACGCTGCACCTCCTCGGGACGTTCGGGTTGGAACTCGCGGCGGCCTGGGTTGCGATCCTCGTCTTCTTCCGGCTCTCGGGTGGATCACTTCGCCGATCGATCGACCTGCGGGCCTCGATCGGCATTCCGTATGCCGCGGTTGCCCTGGCCCTGCCGGCTCCGACGCTTGAGGTCTCCTATCACTTCGTGTTCAGTATCCTGGCGGTGGGGTTGTTGGGGATCGTCACCGCGGCGATATCGCCGCTTCGTCGGGTCCGACGGCTTTCGCTACCTCAGATTCGACGGTGGTCGCTTTCGATCGATTCGATCCTCCAAGCCACTGATGCCCAGCGTTCGCGGCTGTCCTTCGGTGACTGGTTGGCGCTCCAACCGAGCGCGATCCGGGCGTTCGTGACCGGGGTCGCGACCGTGACGGTGGCGGCGATCGCCTATACGGCGGTGTACGTCACGGTCACGATCGTCCTCTGACCGGCCGGTATAGACGATAGGTCGCTGAAGCGAACCGTTTTGTCCCCCCCAGTCGGGCCTATGGGTATGACAGCTGCGACTGAGGCGCTCGTTCGTGGGCTTGAGGCCCATGATGTCGATGTCGTTTTCGGGGTCTGTGGCGACACGACGATCGGACTCTATCGTACCCTTGTCGAGATGGATCACGACCTCGAGCACGTCTTAGCTCGGGACGAACGAGCCGCTTCCTACATGGCCGAGGCGTACGGTCGGGTCAGCGATCGGCCGGGCGTCTGTGAGGGACCAAGTGGTGGGGGTGCGACCTACCAGCTGCCCGGACTTGCCGAGGCGACCGATTCTAGCGTCCCGGTTATCGCGCTGAACACCAACATCCCGGTCCGGTATCGGGGCCGTGGGGTGTTGACGGAACTCGATCAGGACCGGCTGTACGATCCGGTGACGGTGTGGAACGATTCGATCGATCACCCCGAACAGGTGCCCTATAAGCTCCGCCAGGCGTTCCGTCAGGCGACCGTTGGCCGCCCGGGCGGTGTTCATTTGTCCTTGCCGATGGATGTCCTCGATCAGGAAACCGATGGCGAGCCGTACGCCGACACGGACGCCACGCGGTATCCCGCCTATCGTCCCAGTCCGGATGCTGACCGCCTTGACGACGCGGCGACCACGATCGCCGAGAGCGAACGGCCGGTGATCGTCGCCGGTGGCGGTGTTCACGGCTCGGGCGCGTGGTATGAGCTCCGTGCACTGGCCGAATCGGCAGGGATCCCGGTCGCCCAGACGCTCACGAGCGTCGGCTGTATCGGCGACTCGCCGTATTCGATCGGCGTCGTCGGCGAGAACGGCTCCCGGGCGTACGCTAACGAAATGCTGGCTGAGGCGGATACCCTCCTTTTGCTCGGGACGGCCGTCGAGAGCGTCTGGACCGAGAAGTGGTCCCGTCCCGCCGACGGCGAGAAACGGATCGTCCACGCCGATATCGACGCCACGAGCATCGGCAAGAACTATCGGGCTGACGTGGCCCTGCCCGGTGATCTCCGGACGACGATCGAGGAACTGCTCGCCCGGCTCAACACGGCCGAGAAATGGGATGCCGACCGGATCCGCCACCGGCACCGTGATTGGATCGAGCCCTTCGAAGCCGAGTACGACAGCGATGAGTTCCCGGTGCGTCCTGAACGCATGGTCGCCGACGCCGCCGAAGTCTTGGACGAGGACGCCCTCATTATCTCCGATCCCGGGACGTCCGTCCCGTACTTCGCAGCGCTGTATCCCTTCAGCGAACCGGGACACAACTGGATTACCCCGCGTGCCCACGGCGCCCTCGGTTATACGATCCCGGCGGTCGTCGGTGCTCACTACGCGGCGCCCGACCGACAGGTCGTCGGTTACACCGGCGACGGGAGCTTCGGCACGACCGCGGGCGAACTCGAGACCCTCGGACGCCTTGACGTGCCAGTTACCGTCGTCGTCGTTAACAACGAGTCGTTTTCCTGGATCGAGGCCGGCCAACAGAGCTTCGCCGAATTCTCGTTTGCGGTGGATTTCGAGGAGCTCAACTACGCCGCGATTGCCGAGGAGTTCGGTGTCACCGGCTTCCGGGTCGAGGCCGCAGACGAGTACGCCGACGCGCTCAGATCAGCCGTCGACATCGATGGCCCGGCGTTGATCGACCTGCCGACCCGTCCGCTCCCGACGCTCGATAACACACCGGTCGACTGGCTGGAACCCGACGAGTGATCGCCGCCGCGCGCGGCTCGACCGAAACGTGTCCATGAATCCCGATGCTGCCTGAATTCGGATCGGATAATAACTGATGTTAATTATTAAGGCCGTATTCATCTTGAGTCAGCGCGGAAACCCCGCCCTTCCCGTGAGGGACGAGTGTTCCGACACGCCGTCGGAACCGAAGACCGAACAGGGCGGGGAGGAAGCGCGTACGCTTGGTGAACCTATCCACGCATATCTGCCTCGTTGACTCCCCCACGGCTTCGGCAGTGATCTCCAGCAGGTATTTAATA
>JAXINS010000092.1:0-29454 GCA_034190395.1 Chewarchaeum aethiopicum (SeqCode) | reverse complement strand
CGTATCCGATGACTGAAACTGACGACTACGAACACTACGAAGCGGTCGTCGTCGGCGCCGGCCCTGGCGGGGCCGCGGCGGCGGCGACACTGGCACAGAACGGCGTCGAGACGCTCGTGCTCGAACGCGGCGTCGATGCGGGCTCGAAGAACGTCTCGGGTGGCGTCATCTACGCCGAGGAATCGGCACCCTACACGATCAGCGACCTCTTCCCGGAATTCCGCGAGCAGGCGTCCGAACGACCGATCACGAAGAACTACATCCACAACATCGCCGGCAAGAAGGTCAAGACCTTCGATATCAGCGACCTGCATCACCACGACACCGAATGGGCCGATGCAGTCCTGCGTCGGAAGATGGACTCCTGGCTGGCCCAGCAGGTCCACGAGATGACCCGCGAGGCCGGCGGTGGGTTGCTGACCGACATCCGGGTCAACGGCCTGCTCCGGGAGAACGGTGAGATCGTCGGCGTCACCTGCGATGAGGTCGATCCGATCAAGGCCGATATGATCGTCGCCGCCGACGGCGTCAACTCCGAGCTGGCCCGCGACGCCGGACTCATGGACTGGGAGGAACCCGAGGAGTGGTTCCAAGGCGTCAAGGCCGTCGTCGACATGCCCGAGGGTGCCATCGAGGAACGCTTTGGCATCACCGAAGACGAAGGCGAGGCCCACCTCTTTTCGGGCGACCTCTATGATGGGGTCCGGGGCGGTGGCTTCCTCTATACGAACGAGGACACGCTGTCGATCGGGAACGTGTTCCACCTCGACAGCATCGTCGAGGAACGGGCGGAGGTCTCGGACCTGCTCGATCGGCTGTTGACCCATCCCCTGCTCGCCCAGTGGCTCGGCGATGAGTACAACGAACTGGAATACTCCGCGAAACTGGTGCCCGATTCGAAGAAGGTCGCCCATCCCTCGCCCCACAGCGACCGGCTGGTGCTCGTCGGCGACGCCGCCGGCCAGATGCAGGCCCAGGGTCCGATTATCAAGGGGATGAACCACGCCGTGACCGCCGGCGCCCTTGCTGCCGAGTCGTTCGTCGAGGCCCGCTCACGCGGGGATCCCAGCCTCGCTGGCTCGCTCTACGAACAGAAACTCAACGCGGAAGGGGTCATGGACAAGCTGCGGCCGGCACCCTACCGGTTGACCCGCAGCATCACCGAGAGCCAGGGCATGACGAACCTGGTCGATACGGTCGTCAAATCACCGATCGGCCGGATGGGGATCAAGGCTTTCTCGGGTCAGCTCGAGAGTCTCTATAGCTCGCCGTTTCTCATGAAGATCCTGCCGGACACCAAGACCGGCTACGTCACCGTCCCGACGGTGATCGCCGAGGAACTCGGCAGCCGCGTGACCGACGAGAGCACGGTCGAACCGCCGGAGCTCGACGACCGGATCGGCGACCTCACCTACGACGTGGGCGACCCCCACATCGAGGTGCTCGACAATTCCTTCGAGGCCAGCGGGACGGCCGTAACGGCCTGTCCGGTGAGCGCGCCGGACTTCGGCGGCGGCTGTTACCGTGAGGAGACCGTCCAGACCAACGGCTCCACGGAAAAACGCGTCAGCCTCGACACCCAGCCTTGCATCGAGTGTGGCACCTGTGCGATCGTCGCCGACACCGACTGGACCCACCCCTCGGGTGGCAAAGGCGTCGAGTACAAACAGGGCTGAGCCGACACCGACAGCCACAGCCGGATCCGATCGTTTTTCTCCGTCGGGACCATATCACTGGAGTGACAGGACGCTATGGCGCCGGAGACGATGGACCCCGAGGAGATCAAAGCCCGGATTACGACGCTCCGTGAGGAAGCCGACGCGGACGTAGCGGCGTTTGAACCGCCGACGGACCCACCAGCGGCCGACGAGGCGATGGACTACCTCCGGGAAGGCGCCGGACAGGCGATCTGGCTGTACGTCGAAGCCCGCGTCGATGGCTTCGTCGAACTCTCGCCCGAACAGTTCGAGGACCTCGAGGGGGCGATGAACGACTGGCTGGAGCTGTATGCCCGCTGTTATGGCGTCGACCTCACCGCGGAGTTCACCATTCGGAAGGCCGCCGAACTCCTGCTTGAGACCCACAACATCAAACACACCGCCGAGATGTTGACCCAGGTCCCACCGCGGGAGGATCGCTAAGCCAGCCGGTTTCGGATGATTTCTTGAGACAAAGGCGCCGAGGAAGTGAATGGGTAATCTCCTTTCCCAGCAACCGGGAGGTGGGAAAGCGGCCAGCAAACGTTATGTAATGGCAAGCGATAACATGGAGCATGCAACTGACGGCGACGTTGGACTTCGGCCACGAGGACCGACGCCGGATCTACGAGTACGTTGAACGCCACGGGACGATCGACGCCGAGGCAGTCCGGGACGGACTGGACTTGGATCCACGGGGGTTTCGCCACCACCTCGCGATCCTCAAGCGTGACGGCAAACTCGAGGAGGAGGACGGCACGATCCGGATCGCCTTCGAGGACGGCGCCACCGAACAGCACCGCACCGATGGCGTGGCCTTTGCCATCCGACAGGCCCGCCAGGAGGATCTCTCGGGACTGGTAGGCGCGATCCGACAGGTCGCCGAGGAACGGACCTACATCGTCGCCGAGAGCGTCGCCGACGAGATCGACCACGAGGAGGTATTGCTCCGGCACAACGAGATCGAATCGCGGATGTTCTTCGTCGCGACCGTCGGCAGCGAGGTCGTCGGGTGGGTCCACCTGAACGCTCCCGAACTCGAAAAGCTGGCACACACCGCTGAACTCACCGTCGGCGTCCTCGAGGAGTATCGTGGGCACGGGATCGGGAGTCATCTCCTCGAACGCGGCCTCGAGTGGGCCGGCGCCAACGGCTACGAGAAGATCTACAACAGCGTCCCCTCAGTCAACGAGGAAGCGATCGAGTTCCTCGAGGACCATGGCTGGGAGATCGAAGCCATCCGTGAGGATCACTACAAGCTAGACGGGACATACGCCGACGAGGTCATGATGGCCGTCCGGCTGTAATCGGATCACGATTCCGATAAGGACGACACCGAAAACGGAAAAGCAATACTGGCTTAACACCGGCGATCGGAGCAATACGCATGGCGGAGTGTGCCGAGGACGGCTGTGAGGAACCCGCCGCAGTCTTATTACATATCCCGTGGACCGAAAACCGAGCCGTCTGTACGGGTCACGCCCGCGTCATTGCCCGAAAGGACGGCGTCGTCCCCGAGCCGCTCGAAGACGCCGAGGAATCCTGGCCCTGACAGTGGGAGCCACTAAGGTGGGGCGGGCGGTGTTGAGTCTTCGTCCCGCCGATCATCGGCCGCCAGCGGCTGGACGGTCGATCGATCGTTCCCCATGCCGGTCGTCACCAGCAACCGGATCCCGCGACCAACGCTCATATCCAGTTCCTGGAGCTGATCGGCCGGGACGAGCGCGAGCCGTCCGCCCGTCGGGTTCGGGCTGTTGGGCAAGAAGACGTTGTACATCTGGGTATCGACGATCCCATCGGTCGATGGGGGACTGTCGCCGGTGACGAACCCAATCGAGTAGAGCCCTTCACGGGGATACTCGACGAGAACGACCTGTTCGTAGCGCGAATCACGCGAAACCAACGAGGTCGCGACCTGGCGGGTGCTCTCGTAGATCGTCCGAACCAGCGGAATAAACGAAACCAGCCGACCCAGGCTACCGAAGGTCCGTCGGCCGACATGGCGCTGGGCGACGTAGCCGAGCAGAGTAATCGTCACGAGGATCAAAACGGCGGCGAGCAGTTGGGCGACGATCTCGATGTTGGCCGTATACTGGGCCAATCGAGTGCCGGTGACGATCGGATTGACGATCGAGATCACCCAAGAAAACACCAATCGGAGAATAAACACCGTCACGATCAGCGGTGCGAGCAACACCAGCCCCGCCACGAAACTGTCCTTGACGATCGCCGAGAGCTTCATACCGCCCGAACACTCGGTGGATGAAAAAGTGTACTGTCGGCGGTGATCGACGACAAGCGGACAAGCTCAAATCCCCCAGGGTCGAATGTTACCGGGACGACCGAACATGGACACCGCCGCCTACCTCCATCGGATCGGTCTCGATTCGGTCCCCGAGAACACACCGAGTTACCGGAGCCTTGCGATCCTCCAGCGCCAGCATCTCCGGACAGTACCCTTCGAGAACCTCGATATCATCCATGGCCCGGAGATCGTCCTCGATCACGACCGGTTGTTCGAGAAGATCGTCACCAACAACCGTGGTGGATTCTGTTATGAGCTGAACGGCCTCTTCGAACGGTTGCTCGCGGCGCTTGGCTTCGAGACGACCCGCGTCGGCTGTCGGGTCTGTAACGACGCCGGCGAACTCAGCCCGGACACCGATCACCTCTCGATCATCGTCGAGTTAGACCGGCCGTATTTAGTCGACGTGGGGTTCGGGGATTTCGCGCGCCAACCGCTACCGTTTACCGGCGAGCCACAGACGGACGTCAGCGGGACGTACTGTATTCAGCCGGATTGTTCCGGGACCGAGACCTTCGGTGCCTATCGGATCACCGACGAAGCTGATCCATCGACAGGGACAACCGATGATCCTGCCGGCGCCTGTGAGCTACAGCTCGCCTTTAGTTGGGAAGCACGACCGTTCTCGGCGTTCACCGAGCGGTGTGTCTACCACCAGACATCGCCGGAAAGCCATTTCACCGACGGCCCGATCGCGACGATCGCGACGGCCGACGGCCGGCGGTCGGTCTCCGACGAAACGGTGACGATCACGACCGAGAACGGCGTCGAAAAACGACCGCTAGAATCACACGACGAGCGGGTTCGGTTGCTGGATGAGTGGTTCGGTCTCGACTGGGATCACCCACCCGAGACGTGGTTCCGACCGACCTGACGGCACCGTCACACCCGAAAACACTCCTATCATCGGTACCCGACGACGATCGACGACAAGACTCGCCACAACGCCGCGCTTTTTGCCCGCGTGGGCGTAGCATTCCTATGAACGATACCGAACCGATCGTTATCTACTCCGATTACGTCTGTCCGTTTTGCTATCTCGGCAGGGAGTCACTCGAGGAATACGAGGAGATGCGGGGCGAATCCCTCCGGATCGATTGGCATCCCTTCGATCTCCGTTCACAGAAACGTGGCCCCGATGGCGAGATCGATCGAACAGTCGACGACGGCAAAGACGAGGAGTATTACGAGCAGGCCCGGGAGAACGTCCGCCGACTCAAAGAGAAATACGACGCCGACATGAGCGTCGAGATCGCCGGCGATATCGATTCTCTGCCCGCCCAGATCGCTTCCTACTACGTCAAAGAGGAATATCCCGAACAATGGCGGGCCTTCGACGAGGCGATCTTCGAGGCGCTGTGGGTCGACGAACGCGACATCGGCGACACGGCTGTACTCGCCGAACTCGCCACGGATGTCGGGTTGGATGGCGAGGAAATCGCCGACGCCGTTTCCGACGAACAGCTCCGTGAGGAAGTATTCGACCGATTCCGGGAGGCTCAACAACACGGCATCACGGGCGTCCCGACCTTTGCTTACGACGGGTACGCCGCCCGCGGTGCCGTCCCGCCGGAACAGCTCCAGCGGCTCGTCGAGGGGACGTAACCCGAAGCCATCGGACCCACGACGAAGGCGGCTGTGACTCAACACTCAGCCATCGCCCAGGAGCGGCGACTGCCGACCCTGCATCTCGTCGATCTCTAGTTCGTACCACTCGGGATCAAGTTCGGTGACTGGACGATTGAACACCGACAGCGCAACCGTCGAGGCGTATGGGGCGAAGATCTTCGATGCCGCAAGCGCCTCGGGTGTCCCTTCATCGATATGGACGAGCCGGCCATCGATCACGACGCTTCGCCAATCGTCGGGTGATGTCCATTCATACGAGACGAGACTGACGTTGTCGTTCGCGTCGATATAGTCGCGTTTCTTGCTCTCCGGATTGAACAGAAACTGGAAGATACACCGATGATCGGCAACGTCGTATCCGAAGGAGATCGGAATCGCATAGGGAACATCGCCCCCAAGCGAGAGGACGCCATGGCCTCGCTGGACGAGAAATTCCGCGATCTCGGTATCGGACATCTTGACGCCATAGGTATCCTCGGTCATACCTCTCTCAATCGGAATGGAAGATAAGAATCTTGCTGCCACACCAGTACCCGATCAGGCTCGTTCACGATGGATCGCCAACTACAGGCGTTATCGAACCGTACTGACCAGCAATGACAGCCGGATCGGGGTGGAGCGACCCCGACATCACCGAGTCGGCCGCCAGAGAGTACTTGCGATCATACGCCAAACAGCTCGGGTCGATCGTGACCCGTGGCGAACAGGCGGATATCGAAACCCAACGGGTGGCACTCGAAACGGCACTCGAGCATTTCGAACGCGTCGTCCAATATGGCACGACCGTCGCCTATCACCACCGGCAGTGGGCAGAAAACGGCGACGTGGCTGACAGAACAACGATCGGGCAGCCCGACGCTGACGTCAGTACCGATCTCCGGACGCTATCGGGCGAACTCGCCATCGATCGACTCGAACCGTTCGATCTCGACGATCTACGGGCACATCTCCAGCGTGATCGAGGGATCGAAGCGGCTATTGAACCCTCCGATGACCTTCTCGGGAGCGGGCAACCAGGACCGACCCTCCCAACGGACCGCTCGATACGGTTCGAACGATGGCTCCTCACCGAGTTCGGTATCGTCGTCTCGATCCCGATCCGGGATAGCGAGGCCACGGTTCGGAGGATTCTCAAAGCAACGGCCGAGGAATACGACACCGCCCGGACGAACGGAACGATGGCGGTTGAGCAACTCGCGGGATTGATACCGATCCTCGAATCGCTTTATCGGTTGTACGTGCGACTCACGCTGGGGAAGCCGCTCTCGGCCGCGACCGACGAGGAACTCAGCCGCACGATGGTCACACTAACGGCGGCCGTTACGACCGGTTTTGAGGACGGATAACCGACACCGACGGGTCGCCTGTCAGAGCGGCCGCACTGGGCGGGATCGATGCCGGTGCCGTCGGGTACTTTACGTCCCTCGAACGGAGGGCGATCCGAGGCATATAGCTTGTTCGATCACTCCCTAAATCAGAACCGGCTTTGGGGTGTAGCTCCTACTAAAAATCGCATGCGACGACGTGATTTCCTCCAATCAGTCGGGAGTGTGACTACGGTTAGTTTCGTCGGCCTGGCCGGCTGTTCCAGCGGCAACGAGGGCGACACGACGCCGACCGACCAGCCGACCGGCACGACGGTCAACATGCTCACCGATGGCGGGCAGTATTACTTCGATCCGATCGGCTTAGCCGTCGACCCCGGAACGACGGTGACGTTCCGCAATGAAAACGGCAGTCACTCGGCGACAGCCTACCAGGCCGACAACGGTTATGCGTCGACAACCAGAATTCCCGAGGGCGCCGAGGGTTTCGATAGCGGGACCCTGACGACCGAAGGCGAGACCTACGAACACACCTTCGAGACCGAGGGGACCTACGACTACTTCTGTATTCCCCACAAGACGCTGGGCATGGTCGGCCGGATCGTCGTTGGCTCGCCCGGCGGTCCCGCCGAGGGGAGCATGCCACCCGATGGAAAGGTGCCCACGAGCGACCGCATCGTCGACGAAAAACGCGTCCTGTACGGCGATTTCACCGACTAAGTCACTCTCGGCCAGGCGACCGAACGATTGCTCGCTTGGGGACCGATGAACACCACCATCGCCGGCGGGATCCGAGGGTATTTGCCGGTCGGGGCGCTGGCCATCACCCATGGATGCGGCACTGGGACCGCCCGCGAAGATGGCCGAAAACGAGTCGGAACTGACGCCGATGATGTCCCAGTACTTCGAGCTGTGTCGCCAGTACGACGACTCGTTGGTCCTCTTTCAGGTCGGGGATTTCTACGAGACGTTCTGCGAGGCCGCCGAGATCACGGCGCGGCTCTTGGAGATCACGCTCACCCAACGTGAGGATTCCACCGGCGAGTATCCGATGGCCGGGATTCCGATCGATAACGCCGAATCCTATATCGAAACGCTCCTCGATGCGGGCTATCGGGTCGCCATCGCCGATCAGGTCCAAGACCCTGAGGAGACGACGGGCGTCGTCGACCGAGCCGTAACCCGAATCGTCACCCCCGGCACGCTGACCGAAGACGAACTGCTGGCGAGCGACGACAACAACTTCGTCGCCTGTCTGACCGCCGATGACGAGGGGTACGGGATCGCCTTGCTCGACATCTCGACCGGGGATTTCTACGCCACCGGGGCCGATGAGCTGGCGGCCATCGCCGATGAGATCGGTCGGTTCGATCCGGCCGAGGCGATCGTCGGCCCGGCGGTCGAAACCGATATCGACGTCTTCAGTCCCGACTGTATGGTGACGCCCTACGAGGCGTCGGTCTTCGATCGTGACACCGCCCGCCGGAAGGTGGCGACGTATTTCGGCACCCCGGAGGAATTGCTCGCCGGCGACGCCGAGATCAGGGCCTGTGGCGCGTTGCTCGATTACGCCGAGTACACCCGCGGCGGCGAGGACGGCCGGCTCGATTACCTCAACCACCTAACGCGGTACGATCCTCGGGAGTTCATGCTCCTGGATGCAGTGGCCCTGCGGAGCCTCGAACTGTTCGAGTCCCGGGCTGTCCATGGCGACGATCGACGGACACTGGTGGGGATCCTCGACGAGACGGCCTGTGCGCTGGGCAGCCGGACGCTGAAGGACTGGTTACGGCGGCCGCTCATCGAACGGGAACGGATCGAGGCCCGACACACGGCCGTCGCAGAGCTCACCGAAGCGCCCACCGTGCGGGAAGCTCTCGAAGACCAGCTCCGTGACGTCTACGATATCGAACGACTCATCTCGCGGATCTCCCGGGGCCGGGCCAACGCCCGGGACCTCCGATCGCTGCAAACGACCTTAGACGTCGTGCCCGCCATCAAGGCCGAACTCGCCGACGTCGAGGCCGAGAAATTGATCACCCTCCGGAAGGCTCTCGATGAACTGGCGGACGTCCGATCGCTGATCGAACAGGCGATTCAGACGGATCCACCCGCGGAGATCACCGAAGGCGACGTGATCAAACCCGGCTATAGCGAGGAACTCGACGCGCTTCGCTCGACCGAACGCGAGGGAAAAGCCTGGATCGATGACCTCGAAGCCGAGGAACGCGAGCGAACGGGCATCGACTCGCTGAAAGTGGGGTACAACTCCGTCCATGGCTATTACATCGAGGTCACCGATCCCAACCTCGATCGCGTCCCCGAGGAGTACACCCGCCGCCAGACGCTGAAGAACGCCGAGCGGTTCTACACGCCGGAACTCAAACAACGGGAAGACGAGATCATCCGCGCCGAACAGCGTGCCGACGATCTCGAACACCGACTCTTTCGGGAGGTCCGGGACACCGTCGCCGAGGAAACCGAACGGATCCAGGCGTTGGCCGACGCCATCGCCGAA
Source organism: Chewarchaeum aethiopicum (SeqCode) (assembly GCA_034190395.1). Lineage (GTDB taxonomy): Archaea > Halobacteriota > Halobacteria > Halobacteriales > Hikarchaeaceae > Chewarchaeum > Chewarchaeum aethiopicum. Next base: position 19,980 of record JAXINS010000092.1, on the reverse strand, counting down.
CTCGACGCGCTGGCGGCCTTCGCGACGGCGGCCGCCGAGTACGATTACAGTCGACCGACGATGGTCGACACCCCGCGGACGATCGAGATCCGCGGCGGCCGCCATCCGGTCGTCGAGCGCACCGAAGAATCGTTCGTCCCCAACGACACGAAACTGGACGACGAGGACTTCTTTGCGATCATTACCGGCCCGAACATGAGCGGGAAATCGACCTACATGCGCCAGGTCGCGTTGATCGCGGTGATGGCCCAGGCCGGCAGTTTCGTCCCGGCCGCCGACGCCCGGCTTGGAATCCTCGATCGGGTGTTCACCCGCGTTGGCGCCTCCGACGATATCGCCGGTGGACGTTCAACCTTCATGGTCGAGATGACCGAACTCGCCGAGATACTGGAAGGAGCGACGGATCGCTCGCTGATCCTGCTCGATGAGGTCGGCCGGGGAACCAGTACGACCGACGGCCTCGCGATCGCCCAGGCCGTCACGGAGTTCATCCACGACGAAATCGGCGCCATCACGCTGTTTGCGACCCACCACCACGAACTCACGACGATTACCAGCGAGCTGCCGGGCGTCCTCAACCTCCATTTCGGGGCGACCCAGGAATCGGGAACGGTGGAGTTCGATCACAACATCGCTCGGGGAGCAGCCACGGCGTCCTACGGCATCGAGGTCGCCCAGATGGCGGGCGTGCCAGAGCAGATCGTCCGGCGATCACGGGCATTACTCGAGGAGGAATCGGCCAGCGGATCCGTCGACCGCCCCGACACGGCCGACCCAGACACGATTGATACCGATACTGATGGCGCGACCGGTAAACGGTCGACTCCCGAGACAGCGGTTGCATCCGATGACACGGCACCATCGATCAGCCGACGGCTGGCGGAACTCGATCTCGCGAACACGACACCGATGGAAGCCCTGACGCTGCTTCACGAACTCAAACAGACGATCGACGACAGCGCTGACTGATGTGTCGGTGCCGTTCGGGGAAAAGGAGGATCCGATCACGAACTCGGCGGCCAGCATATATACGGGCGCCCCAATAGCGTTAGATATGGCCTCAGCACTTGCCGAACAGGAATGTGAAGCCTGCACCTCCGAGGACGAACCGCTGACCGAAGCTGAATACGCGGACTACCTCGAGGAGATCGATGAGAGCGTCTGGACGGTCGTGGACGATCACCATCTCGAAGGGACGTATCCGTTCGAGGACTTCCGTGACGCATTAGAGTTTACCTACGAAGTCGGTGAACTGGCAGAAGAGGAGTGGCATCACCCGGATATCCACCTCCAATGGGGCGAAGTAAAGATCGAGATGTGGACACACAAAATCGACGGCCTACACAAAACGGACTTCATCATGGCGGCGCGGATGGATCGGATCCACGAGGACTACGCATCCGAGTGAGTGAAATCATACGCGTCGTCCGTTGGTTCGTTTTTGCTAGTTGCGGATAGCACGTCAGCGAACACAAAGCGAAGAACGGAGCCGACACGCATTTGGTGGGTGTCGTATACCGATGCCCGGAATCCTTTCAGTGCTCGGACCGTAGATATCGTGGAACGACACCAATCAACCGTTCAGAAGTGTGCTCAGGCATGACCGAACATATCCACCGCAATCGATTGGCGTCCGGTGCCATAGCTGTGGGGATCGTCGCTGGACTCATTACCTACGCCTCACTGCCGATGTTCCAGCGGTACGTTGCTGGCGTGATGGCGACACTTTCGGGATCGATCCCACTGGAGCCACAGGCGCCCGGGCTCGTTCTCTCGCTGGCCGGTGCCTTTCTAATCGGCCTCTCGATGAATTTTCTGCCATGCAACATCCCCATCGTGATGACCCTGCTCCCGGCGACCTCGGGCGCCGAATCCCGGGGAGCATTCCTCGGACGGACTGGTCTGTATACACTCGGGGCCATCAGTGTACTCGGAACGGCTGGCTTCGTCTTGGGCTGGGCCGGAGCGACGCTCAAACCCCTCGTACTGAGTTACCCACAAATCGGCGTCGTGGTCGCCGGGGTCGTCCTCGGGGCTGTCGGTCTCATCTCGATTGGTTGGGGGCTCCGTGAACTCGGGGTCTTCTCGATACCAACGATTTCACTCCCGTATCTGAACGCGCTCCGAAACCGAGTCGACCAGCAATCAGGCGCTTCGGAATACGTCCTCCTCGGGGCCGTGTATGGCGGCACGGGCGGCGGCTGTCCGATGCCGACCTACCATCTGCTGTTAGTCTGGATCGTCGTCGCCGCGAACGCACTCTTCGGAGCCGTGTTGTTGGGAACGTATGTCCTGGGCCGGGTCCTTCCGGTCGCCATACTGGGGGCGGTATTGCGGAAACGCCCGACGCGGGCGGCTGAACTCTTCGGTGGCCGGTATGGAACGCTCCGGCAGTTGAACGGAGTGGTCCTCACTGGATTCGGCAGCCTCCTGTTGGTGTTCGCCGGACTTCGAGCCCTGGTGGGTGGTGGCTAATGCGCTACGAGTTGACGATCGAATCGATGCACTGTGAACACTGTGCCTCGAATATCGAACGGTATCTGCGAAAACAGGCAGGCGTTGACGCCGCCGAAGTGGACTTCGAAACCGGTGAGGGGTGGCTTGAGGTCGATCCCGGGACGGAGATCGAACCGCTCGTGGAGGCGATCGATGCGATGGGCTATGCGGCAACGGTTCGCGATTGAACGGCGGCGATAGCTATCACAAGGGGCTTGCTCGTGACTCGATTTTGAGTGTGTGGTAAGCTATGAATCCTCGGTCGTGGTCGAATTGGTCCCGTGTTCACCGTCGGGTGGCGACACCGAGACGAATTCGAGTCCCCGCTCATCCAACAGCCGGCGGGCCCGGTCGGTCACCGACGGCGCCACGAGGATGCCGCGAACGGTCGCCTCGGCGTGGAGATCCCTGTCGAGTGCGTCGACATACCGGGCCAATTGACCGACGGCATCCGGTCCGACGCGGCGCCGCTTGAGTTCGACGACCACAGCGTTCCCGTCGCTATCCTGGCCGTAGATGTCGACGGCACCGGCTGGAGTTTCGCGTTCGGTCGCCAGCGGACTGAACCCGGCTTCGATCAGTTGTGGTTGCTCGAGGATTCGTTCCCGGAGGTCCTCCTCGGTACCGGCAAGCGAAAGTTCGTTAGCGTCCGAGACGACAAACGCCGACACCTGGATGACCTCCTCAAAGCGCACGACCAACTGCTCGTCGGGCGACGTTCGCCGACTATGGATCCGGAAGACGCCGTCTTTGACCATTGGATCGTGGGTACACCCTGGCGGCTGCCAGTTAACCGGCTGTTGACCCTCGCGTTTGTGGACCAGGACCGTCCCATCGGGCTTGAGCATGACGTGACGATCGCCCGGCCCCAGGGTGCTCGTCGCCCGGCCGTCGTACTCGACGGTACAGCGGCCAAAGACGGTGACAAGCTGTCCGTCGTCGATGCCGGTCTCGACGACATCGAGGGCAGTTTCCGGATCGGGATGACGAACGGTCCTCACCGCCGTCGATCGATCGGCGTCCGACGTGGTCACTACCGCACTGTATCCGACGTGCCGTCAAAAACTATCCGCTGTCGTCCTCCTCGGAGGGGGTAGTATCGATCGCGACATGGACCGTCCGGTCGGACGCCAAACACGCACTGACGACGGTCGCAAAGACAGATGGAACAGCCGCTAGATCGAGCTGATCCGTCCGGACCAGTTCGGCGAGGGTCGCCGAGATACCGTCGGCCCAGCCACGGAGCCAGTCAGCCTCCGTCGCCGGGTCAAACGCAACCAGAGCCCCGTTCCCGACCGTGGGGACGGGATCGAGAGGACCCTCGTCGACGTGTACGCCGAACCACAGCGGGAGGAACGTCGTGACCGTATACTCCAGCGAGACAACGTACCCGGCCTCGTATTGGCCGAAATCGAACTGCTGGACGTACGTCCCAAGCGACGGCGTCGTACCGATCGGATCCGGCTTGACGAGGGGCGTGGCCGGATCGATAGACGTTGCATCGTCGAGAATGTCGAGATCGAGATCGAGAACCCGCCAGATCGTCCCAAGCCATCGCCGGTAACCTTCGTCCTGGCGGCCGCCATACGGCGTCCGCTCGGTGATCGCGGTTTGTAATCGAAAATCCGCAGCACCCCAGTGGGAGTAATGGATCGCGTAATCGCCGTCGGGTCGCTCGTAGAAGACGAGTGCACGGTGGGCCATGGTTACCCGAACCGGTCGCTGTCCGCAAGCCCTGAAAGACGGCAAACACAACGAGTGGATCGGGAGGGTTGGAGGAGGTACCCTTCGGCGGGTGTATCGGTGGACACGGCTGGGCCACCGTGGCCGCGCGTTCGGATAAAAATCCTCAGACGGAAGAATATGAACGGTGGGCCAACCGCTGCTCAGGCCGCGACGGCCGACCCATCGGCCTCGGTATCGAGTGCTTGCGCACGGGTTTTGAGGGCTTCGTTCATCATCTCGAACCCCGCGGTCACGCTCGCGGTATCGAGCAACACCGGAACGAGCAGTCCGGAGAACGATTCACGCTGAGTGAACCGAACACGATCCCCATCGAGTGCTTCGATCGTGAAGGTGTGATGGCCATCGAAGAGACCAGGAACGAACAACCGACCGCGCCAGCCGAACCGTTCATTCGGCGTCGCCATCGTCACGGTCGGCCGGAACGTCGCACGTTGGGCGCCCGGCGGTTCGATCCGGATCCTGAGCCGTTCACCAACGGCGGGCTCGCCCTCAGCAGCCGTGATGAAGGGGTTCCAGGTTCGGTATTCCTCAAGGGAGGTGAGAATTTTCCAGACTTGGGCTGGGGAGGCATTGATCTCAGTCGACGTCTCGATCGTTCGCATACCTACTATTGGTGTGCTGAGAGCATCAAGCTAGCCGCACAGCTGCCAGCACGGCGCACATCGATCCCCTGGCCATCGAGAGGAACAGTATTTTAGCCCGGTCGGCTATGGTAGTGGACATGCGCCGTGCCGACGGAATCGTCGGGGAATTTTTCGCGCTCAAGGAGGAAGCCGACGCCGACATCCTGGCGATGCAGGTCGGTGATTTCTATGAGTTCTTCGCCGACGACGCCGAGACGGTCGCCCGCGAGCTCGATCTGAAAATCTCACAGAAGTCGAGTCACGGCTCATCGTATCCGATGGCCGGGGTGCCGGTCGATGAACTCACCCCGTATCTCAAAGCGCTCGTCGAGCGGGGCTATCGTGTCGCCGTCGCCGATCAACGTGATCCGGATGCCGACGGGGAAATCGATCGGGAGATCACCCGGATCGTCACCCCGGGGACGCTTCTTGAGACGACCGACGCCGACGCCCAGTACCTCGCGACGGTCGTCGACGACGGCGACCGCTACGGGATTGCCTTTACCGACATCACCACGGGTCGGTTTCTCGTCACGACCGTCGAGACGATCGCGGATGTCCTGTCGGAGTGTTACCGGTTCGATCCGGTCGAACTCCTGCCGGGACCATCGCTTCGGGAGGACGCCACGGCAATGGAGCGATTCGAGGAGGCGACGAGCGCGACCCTCACCGACCACGACGCCGATGCGTTCGCCCGGGGAGCGGCGACCCATACGGTCACGGCACAGTTCGGATCGGATACCGCCGAGAGCCTCGGACTGTCGACGGTGGCGATCCGGGCCGCCGGCGGGGCGCTCGATTACGTCGAATCGACCGGCGCCGCCGTTCAACAGGCGATTACCCGCCTGTCGCCGTATCGCGCCGACGATCACGTCGCCTTGGATGCGACCACCCAGCGAAACCTCGAACTCACCGAAACGCTGCAGGGCGATCATGCCGGCACGCTGTTTGCGACGATCGATGAGACGGTGACCAGCGCCGGGGGACGACAGCTCAAAGAGTGGCTCGGCCGGCCACGCCGCGACATCGATGTCCTCGAACGGCGACAAGACGCGGTCGCGGTGCTGACCGACGCCGCGCTGGCCCGCGAACGGATCCGCGAAACGCTCGATGACGCCTACGATCTGGCCCGCCTGACGAGCAAAGCGAGCCACGGCTCCGCCGATGCGCGGGACCTCACGGCGGTTCGGGATACCCTCGCCCTGGTACCCGATCTGGTCGACGCCATCGAGGGATCGCCGGCGCTTGCCGATTCAGCGCTGTCGACGATCGTCGCGGAGATCGATCACGATCGAGCGGCCACGATCCGGGAGGAACTCACGACCGCACTCGTCGAGGAGCCACCAGGCACGGTCACCGAGGGCGGGCTCTTCCAACAGGGGTATGACGACGAGCTCGACGCGATCATCGCCGAATACGAGGAGGCGATGACCTGGATCGACTCGCTGGCCGACCGTGAGAAACAACGACTCGGGATCACTCACCTGCAGGTCGATCGGAACACGACCGACGGCTACTACATCCAGATCGGTAAATCCGAGGCCGACCAGGTCCCCGAGGAGTACCGCGAAATCAAGACCCTCAAGAACTCACGACGGTTCACGACCGACGAACTCGAGGACCGAGAGCGGACGATCCTCCGGCTCGAGGAACGACGCTCGGAGCTGGAATACGAGCTGTTCGTCGAACTCCGGGATCGTCTCGCCGGGGCCGCCGAAGCGCTCCAGACCATCGGCCGGACGCTCGCACGGGTGGATGCCCTGACCAGCCTCGCGACCCATGCCGTCGAAAACGGCTGGACGAAACCGGCCTTCGGGACCGACGGGATCACCATCGAAACGGGTCGTCACCCGGTTGTCGAACAGACTACGGAGTTCGTCCCGAACGATACGCAACTGGATGCCGACCGACGGTTCCAGATCGTCACCGGCCCGAACATGAGCGGGAAATCGACCTACATGCGTCAGGTCGCGTTGATCACGCTGCTCGCACAGATCGGCAGCTTCGTGCCCGCCGATCGGGCCGAGATCGAACCCGTCGATGGGATCTATACCCGGGTCGGTGCCTTGGACGAACTCGCCCAGGGACGATCGACGTTCATGGTCGAGATGCAGGAGCTGTCGAACATCCTCCATTCGGCCACCGACGACTCGTTGGTGATCCTCGATGAGGTCGGCCGGGGCACCGCGACCTATGACGGCATCTCGATCGCCTGGGCCGCGACCGAGCAGCTCGCCACCCAGATCCGGGCGACGACGCTGTTTGCGACCCACTACCACGAGCTAACGCAGCTCGCCGATCACATCGACGGCGTCCACAACGTCCACGTCGCGGCCGAGGAGCGCGATGGCGACGTGACCTTCCTGCGGACCGTCGAGGACGGGCCGACCGACCGGTCGTATGGGATCCACGTCGCCGAACTCGCCGGCGTGCCTGCCCCCGTCGTGGATCGTGCCCGCGACGTCCTCGCGCGGCTCCGGGAGGACAAGGCTATCGACGTGCGGGGCGGCGAAAGCGGAACCCAACAGGTCGTCTTCGATCTCGGAACCGGCGAGTTTCGGGGATCGGCTAGCGCCGACGGGGGCGACACCGAGCCACGCGATCCGGCAACGGCATCCGTCCTCGAAGAACTCGACGACCTCGATGTAACCGACACCTCGCCGCTTGAGTTGATGTCGCTGGTCCAGGAATGGCAGGATCGACTGGGCGATCGACCCTCGGAGTGAGCGACGCCGGGTGCACCGAAAGCCCTAATCCGTTGACGACAGCCTCGATGAGTAGAGCCGCCTCGCTCGAAACCGAACCATGTCGATCAAACGACTCGATGACGATGCGATCCGACGAATCGCGGCCGGCGAAGTGATCGAACGGCCGGCCTCGGTCGTCAAGGAGCTCGTCGAAAACGCCTTAGACGCCGATGCCTCCCGGATCGATGTCGTCGTCACGGCCGGCGGGACGGAGCTGATCCGGGTGCGCGACAACGGCGTCGGCATGACCCTCGAGGAGGCCGAACTCGCCGTCGAGAAACATACCACGAGCAAGATCGAGGATGCCGACGACTTAGAGCAGGGGATCACCACGCTCGGATTCCGTGGCGAGGCACTCCATGCCATCGGCTCGGTCGCGAAGCTAACGATTACCACCAAACCCACCGACGGCGATCGGGCAAGCGAGCTCCACGTCGCCGGTGGGGAGATCACCGACAGCAAGCCAGCGGGTCGGGCGACCGGCACGACCGTCGAGGTGACCGATCTCTTCTATAACACCCCGGCCCGGGCGAAGTTCCTCAAAACCGAGACAACGGAGTTCGACCACATCAACCGGATCGTGACCCGGTATGCGCTTGCGAACCCCGACGTCGCGATCTCGCTGACGCATAACGGCAACGAAACGTTCGCGACTACGGGCAGCGGCGACCGTCGCGGGGCGATCCTCTCGGTGTACGGCCGGGAAGTCGCCGAGTCGATGATTCCGGTCGAGACCGAGAACGTCTCCGGGTACGTGAGCCACCCGGAGACAACTCGAAGCACGCGGGACTATCTCTCGACGTTCGTCAACGGCCGGTATGTGACAGCGACGCCGCTTCGGGAGGCGATTCTCGATGCCTACGGCAAGCAACTGGCCGCCGACCGATACCCATTTGCGGTGCTGTTCATCGAGCTGCCACCGGGCGACATCGACGTCAACGTCCATCCGCGCAAACTCGAAGTGAGATTCGGGAACACCCAGGCAGTCAAGGATACGGTCGAATCCGCCGTTGAGGGAGCCCTCCTCGAACACGGCTTACTTCGATCGTCAGCGCCCAGAGGCCGGTCCGCGCCGGAAGAGACCACTGTCGAACCTGAAACGGAACGGGAATTAGAACCGGACAGCGAGGCCAGAGCGCCCGCCACGGAGTCGGGCGAGACGGACGAGACAGGCGAGGCGGAGACGGAATCGGCGAGTGTCTCGGCTGCCGATCCAACCGAGACGGCACCGCCCCACGAAACGGACGGGGAGGTGAGCACCGATAGCACAGCCGAGCCAGCGACAGCCGAGAGGGCTGAACCGACCGCCGACGATGCACATGAGGAGTCGGCGACCGCAGCCGATCGCCGGTTTCGATCGGCGGGCACACAGACGACACTCGATGCTGGCACGGCCTCGGAGACGGCCGAGTTCGATCAACTGCCCGCGATGCAGCTACTCGGCCAGCTCCATGAGACCTATATCGTAGCCGAGACCGACGACGGTCTGGTATTGATCGACCAACACGCTGCCGATGAACGGATCCACTACGAACGCCTCCAAGAGCAGCTGGCGGGCGAGCCGGCGGTGCAGGCGTTGGCCGAGCCGGTCGAGCTCGATCTGACCGCCCGGGAGGCCGCACTGTTTGATGCCTACGAAGAGGCGCTTGAAGCGATCGGCTTTCGGGCCCGACGGATCGACAACCGGACGGTCGCCGTCGACGCGGTCCCGGCCGTCATCGCCGAACCGTTGGACGCGTCGTTGCTGCGGGACGTGCTGAGCGAGCTCATCGACGCCGACCAGAACGGGACAGCCGAGGCGGCCGCGACGACGAGCGTCGACGAGCGGATCGACGCGATCGTCTCCGACCTGGCCTGTCATCCGGCGATCACCGGCAACACCGGTCTCTCGACAGGATCGGTCCAGTCGCTGGTAACCGCATTAGACGCCTGTGACAACCCCTACGCATGCCCGCATGGCCGACCGACGCTGATCCGGATCGATCACGCCGAACTCGACGAACGATTCGAGCGGGATTATCCGGGCCACGATCAACGGCGACGGCTCGAGTGAGACCCACAGCGGACGGGCGGACTATTTGTAGACGGTGGACGATACCCCGCCATGGCCGATTTGGTTACGTTCGGGGAGACGATGCTCCGGCTGTCCCCACCGGAGGGCGAACGGCTCGAAACGACCGAGACACTCGACGTCAGGGTCGGCGGGACCGAAAGCAACGTCGCGGTTGCCGCCGACCGGCTCGGCCTCGATGCCGTCTGGCTCTCGAAGCTCCCGGCGACACCGCTGGGCCGGCGGGTCACGACCGCGCTCCACGCCAGAGGACTTGAAACCGATATCGTCTGGACGGACGAGAACCGACAGGGGACGTATTTCATCGAACCGGGTGGACGACCTCGGGGTACCGATGTCATCTACGATCGTGCCGGATCGGCGGTCACGACGGCAACGCCAGCGGAGCTCCCGCTCGATCGACTCGCCGCCGCCGAGTTGTTCTTTACCACCGGCATCACACCGGCGCTTTCCCCGACGTTGCAGACGACGACGGCGGAAGTGCTTACCCACGCCGCCGAAGCCGGGACCCGAACCGTCTTCGATCTGAACTACCGTTCGAAGCTCTGGGAACCCGACGAAGCGAAATCGACGCTCCAGCGGCTGTTTCCAGCCATCGATGTGCTGTTTATCGCCGAACGTGACGCCCACACGGTACTCGATCGAACCGGCGACCCCGCCACGATTGCCGATGGATTACGGACTGATTGGGGGTTCGAGACGGTCGTCGTCACCCGGGGTGACGCCGGAGCACTCGCATGGCATGACGGCGAGATCACTCGCCAAGCGACGTTTTCGGCCGAAACGATCGATCCGATCGGCACCGGCGACGCGTTCGTCGGCGGCTTTCTCGCCGCCCGACAGGACGACGCCACGATCGCGGACGCACTCGAATACGGCGCAGCGACCGCGGCATTAAAACGGACGATCCGGGGTGACCTCGCGACGATCACACCCGCGGAAGTCGAGCGCGTGCGCACCGAGGACACCGACGAGATCGAGCGGTAGCGACTGACCTCGGGATCAATTCCAGGGTAGCCGCCTCGCCTGCCGATAAACGGGCGGGTGGCGCCGCGGACCAAACGGCTAACTGTCCCGGCTCGGTATCGGAAGCGATGGCTCGGACCCACGTCGTGATTCTGGGTGCCTATGGCAGCGCCGGTGTCGCCGTCGCCGAGGAACTTCTCGAAGCCGACGCCGACATCGAATTAACGCTTATCGACGACGGTGAACCGGGTGGCGGGCTCTGTATCCTGCGTGGCTGCATGCCGTCGAAGGAAGTGATCTCGGCGGCAGCCCACCGATTTCAGGCCCGCCACGACCACCGAACGACCGGTGCGCCACCGGAGATCGATCTCGAGGCGGTCGTCGAGACGAAAAACGAACACACGAGTAGCTTCGCCGAACACCGCCGGGCGGCCGTCCACAATATGGCCGACCACGACCACGTCGAGTTCATTCACGACACCGGCCGGTTCGTCGATGATCATACCGTTGCGGTGGGGGATCGCCGGATCGACGCCGATTACGTCGTCATCGCGACCGGTTCGGTGCTAAACGTCCCCGATCTGCCCGGGATGGATGACGTCGACTACATGGACAGCGCCGACGTCTTGGACGCCACCTCATTGCCCGAGTCGGGCGTCGTCATGGGCTTTGGCTATGTGGGCTTAGAAATGGTCCCCTATCTCGCCGAGGCGGGCGTGTCGGAGCTGACCGTCATCGAACACGACGAACGGCCGATCGACGAGGCCGATCCACCGTTCGGCGACGAACTGCTCGACATCTACCGGAACCAGTTCGATATCGAGATTCTGACCGAGACCAACGAACGTCGGATCGAATCGACGGCCGACGGTGTCCGCCTGCACGTCAAGGATTCGGCGGGCAACACCGATGCCATCGACGCCGAGCAGCTGTTTCTGTTTACCGGCCGGCGACCGAACCTCGATGGATTGGGGATCGAAAACACCGCCCTCGATCCCGGGCCCGGCTGGGTCGACGCCACGATGCAGGCGCGAAACGACGAGCGGACGTTCGTTGTTGGCGACGTCAACGGCCGGGAACCGATCCTCCACGTGGCCAAAGAGCAGGGCTATCAGGCCGGCGAAAACATCGTCGCCCACAGCCGTGGGGCGGCCCTGACGCCCTACGAGAACGTCCACCACCATGTGATCTTCTCCGGGGTCGGCGTCTATCCGTTTGCCCGGGTCGGGTTATCCGAAGCGGCCGCCGCCGAGGCGGAGTATGAGTACGTGACGGCCACCCGGTATGCGGCCGACGACGGCGTGTTCAAGACGAAAGACGTTCCCAATGGCTTGGCGAAGCTGGTCGTCGACGCCGAGGATGGCACCGTTCTGGGCTACCAGGGACTGCATTATCATGCCGACGTGATGGCGAAAACGATGCAGGTCATCGTCGAAAACGAAATGGACGTTCGGGCGATCCCCGATCGAGCCTACCACCCGACAACGCCGGAGATTCTCGACGGCATCATTCGAGAGACAGCCGCTCAGGTCGACGAACACTGACCGGTGTGGTTCGTCACGAAATCGGCAGTATTGATCGAAATAGCCCGTTATCGCGGCTGAGAACCGGGAGAAGATACATGTCGGTGGACCTCAAACTGGACAGTACCATGACCATCAACCCCCGGGAGTACGATCTCGACGAACTCCGGGAGATCGCCCACGAACGGGGCGAGCGGGGGAACGGCGACTTCCGATTTGGCCGGGTCGAAAAGAGCCCCGGCTCCTCCGCGGAGGACGTGTTACGTTCGACACAGAGCCGCGAGCTGTTGATGCTCGAAAACGCCACCGAAGAGCTCGATACGAAGCCCTACCTCAGACAACTCCCGGATTCGTACATCGGCGAACTGATCGTCTTCGAATGGCTGGAGTATCTCCTCTCGAAGTCCGGATTCTCGCGAACGTCTGACGCGATCAACTACTACGCTTCGATCGATTGGATCACCGAGGACGTCTCCCGGGAACTGCGTGATTATCTGAGTGGGCTCGACGAACGGGCAGGCGATCCCGGCCGACTCGACCTCGAAGACCACATCCTCAGTCTCGTCTACATCGCCCGGCTGGTCTCGTTTACCTGAGCGGTTGTCGCCGGTGTCGTCGTCGCTCGTTTTTATCGCTCGTCTCGGGATGAGCTCGGTCGCGAATCGTCAGCCACACGTACGACGTACGCCGAATGTCGAGCCAAGCTATTTACTCTCCGAGGGTAGTTTGTAATCCGAATATGGCGGACGACGACTCGACCGACGAGGACACCGAAACCGAGACGGAGGGGGCCACTGACGAGGAGGAAGAGGAAGAAGAGGAAGAAGAAGAAAAACAAGACGAGGAGCCGGAATCGGAACCCGAGGAAACCGAACCGGTCCCGATCGGTGTCAAACTCGGAAGCACCCGAACGGTCATCACGCTGCCCGATGAGGACGGTGACGATCAACTGATCCGGACGCTGACCTGTATCGCGACCTACGAGGACGCCATTACCGGCGAGGAGAAGGTACTCTACGGTGAGGAAGCCGCGACCGAATACGCCGATCGTGTGCAGTTTATGCTCCGATCGGGGTTACCCGAAAACGAGGATAGCGCCGAACTCGCGACCCGGTTCATCCAGGAACTCGTCGAGGAAAACGCCCTGCCCAGTGACAGTATCGTCGTGTACGCGATCCCGACGATCGACAACGAGGAAGGGCTGAACAACCTCAACCGGATCATCGAACAGAGCGGCATCGGGGATACGTTAGTCCGGAGCTATCCCGAATCGCTCTGTGGGTCGATTCCGGCCGTCGGCGACGACCTCGAAGCAATCGAGGACACCTTCATCGCGGTCAACATGGGCTCGACGAACCTCGAAGCCTGTGCCTATCGGCGGGGCGAGCAGATCATGCCCTTCACCACCGGCGGCGTGACCGGCAACGAGGTCGACCGCCAGATCGTCCAGAACGTCGAGGAGGAAACCCAGGGCCGGGTGAACATCGATCTGACGACCGCCCGTGAGTACAAAGAAGAACACGCCGACTTCGACGACTTCGAGCCGTTCAGCGACGTCGTCCAGCAACCCGGCGGTGGCTCACACGAGTTTACGATCGAACGGTCGATCATGGACGCCTGCAACGACTACCTCGACGATGTCGTCGATGAGGTCGCCAACAGCTTCCTCCCCGAACTCGCGAACGACTACATGAAGGTCTACCAGCGAGCCCTTGCCGAACCGATCGTCCTCACCGGCGGCATGGCCTGTCTGCCGGGTGTCGTCGACGCCTTCGAGACGCGATTGATCGAGGAACTCCAGCGGGAGATCGACGCCACAGCGCCCGACCGTCCCGACCTCGCGGCCGCCGTCGGTGCCCGCCGCATCGCCGGCCGACTCGTCGATATCGAAACCGACTGAGACACACACCGGTCGGATCGTCCGCGGTCTTTAACCAACCGTCCCACGAGGGTGGAGGTGCGATGCCAGCATCACCCACGGTAACGCCGCTGTGTTGTGGGACCGTCAGGCTCGATAAGAGTATCCTCACCGCGGGCGTCGACGTTGGAACGCGGATCGATGCCCCGTCGATCTGTTATCTGATCGAGGGCGAGCAAACAGTGCTCGTCGACACCAGTTTCGGCGAGCTCGAATATATGGACGAGATCCATCCAAGCTTCGAGTGTCGACGAAGCGATGAGCAGACGGTATCGGGTGCTCTCGGTCAGGAAGGGCTCGAACCGACCGACATCGATCAGGTCTTTCTGACCCATCTCCACTGGGATCACTGTTATAATCTCGACCGGTTCGAGATGGCCGATATCTACGTGAGCCGGACGGAACTCGAGTACGCGATCGCGCCGTACCCGATCCACGCCGGTGGCTACGACGCGAAATCGGTCGGCCGGACGCCGCCATGGCTCGATGTCCATCTCCAACCGATCGAAGGTGAAACCGAACTCTGCCCTGGCGTGACGGCGTTTCCGACCCCTGGCCATACGATCGGCCACTACTCGGTGGCCATCGAAACCGACGAGGGGACCGTCGTGGCCGCTGCGGACGCGATCCCGACGTTCGAAAACCTCGACGGGTCGGGAAACAGTCCGTACATTCGCGGACTTTCGGTCAACGACTTCGAGTGGTGGCACAGCGCCAACCGGATCGACGACCGGGCCGATCGGATCCTACCCGGCCACGAGTGGGGGATTCTCGAAGCAGGACCGTCCCGAACCGGGACAACCTAACCCCCACTATCGACTTCACTATCAGAAAGGAGCCGGAACAGTTTTCCCCATGTTCCCGGTTGTGACGGATATGCGCCGCCGGTCGTTTTTGGTCGCTTGTCTCACCGTCCTCGCTGGGTGTTCAACGCTCCGTCAGCGGTGGCGCCAGATCCAATCGGCCCGCGGAAACGGTGCCGCCACCGAATCGCCGTCACCGACGCCGACCGAAACCGTAGTGCCGACGAGTGATACTCCCACCGCGACCCGGACCCGGACCCGGACAGCGACGAGGACACAGACCCAGACACGGACACCGACGGATACTCAGACCCCGCCCGATACCGAGAGCCCGACGCCAACCGAAACCCCAGTCGCCCAAGGCAACACCGACCTCGCCCGCCGAGCCATGCGGCGAGCCGAAGAGGATATCGACGCCGCTGTGGAGAAGTATCTGAGTTATCAAGACGGGGCGAACTCGCTTGTAGACGTGACGGCAGCTACCGAATCGTTTAGCTGGACGGCTGTTGCATCACACCTCAACAAAGCCCGCGAACATCTCGACGAGGCGGTCAAACTGGGTTCGAAGACACAGATCGAGCGGGCAAACGATCTACGGGACGTTGCCGTGTTTGTCCAACTGACCGCCCGCGCCCAAAACCAGCTCATCGATGCGTTCAGCAACCTCCAGAAGGCCGTCGACCTCCTCTATGCCAACAGCCTCCAGACGGCCGATACCGAACGCAACAACATGGCGACCCACGTCGATACGGCAACCGAACGGTTGAACGACATCGACGAGGAGCTCGATCCGGCCGTTCTGGATACCACCGATGTCCTCGATCGCTCTATCTACGACAAAAAGACGAGCCAGTTCCAGAACGAAATCGATAGCCTCGAAGTGATCGACAAGGACTTCGATACGTTGATTTCGGCGATGGATACGTTCGCCACGGCCGTCGACAGCTACGAATCGAGCGCCTACGAGGACGCCACTACCGAATTTTTCAGTGCCCAGGGCAGTTTCGACAATGCCGAATCTACCTTCACCGAACACGATCCGGCCGACTCACTCAATCCACAGGTCGATGAGTTCGTCTGTGTAGCCGCGGCGATGGCGGAAGGATCGGGGCTAATGGCCCAAAGTGCAGCCGCCGGGGACAACAACAACACCGAGCGGCGCCGGGAACGAAAGCAGTCGGCGCTCGATGCCTTCGGCGAGTGTGAGACGGTTATCAATGAAGTCGAACCGGTCAAACGGCTTCAGAACTGAACGATCCGATACGACATCGGGGATCACAGTCCCACACACGGGCCCCGATCAGAATCCTCAGAGCGAGACAGTCGTCCCAGCATCAACGTCGGTCGCCGCCCGATAGAGGTGTTCAGCACTGGCGGCATCCAACACCGCCGTACCCACGCTTTCGACGACGATGATCTCCTCGTCACCCGTCCGGCCGGCCGTCCCCTCGAACACATCCGAGAGCGGAACGAAATCGGCAGCATCGAGTCCAGCCGCGGTCGCATCGCCGATCGCCGCCACTTCCTCTGGGACGTCGGCGAAGAAGTGAGCGGCCCGTTCGAAGGTCCGGGGATCGAGCTCCTGCATGTCACCGGTGTAGGCACCGACGGCGATGACCACGGTACCCGGTGACAGTGCATCGCCCGGAAAGACGGGTTCGGTAGCCGTCGTTGCCGTGACGACGACGGTAGCATCCGTGACGGCGTCGGTCGGCGTCTCGACGGCGGTGACCTCGGCATCGATGGTCTCACGGAGATCCGCCGCACACTCGTGTTTCGAGTCGCTCGGGGAGTACACGCGGACGGTATCGAGGTCGGTCGCGGCAGCGATCGCCTTGGTCTGCCAGCGGGCCTGGGTGCCAGCGCCGAGCACGCCGAGTGTAACGGGAGCGTGGCCGAGCTCGCGGGCCGCCAGCCCACCGATACAGCCCGTGCGGGCGTTGGTCACCCGAGTGCCGGCCATGAATGCCGCCGGCTGACCGGTGGCGGCCTCGGTGAGGGCGATCTGGGCTTGGACGGTCGGCAGTCCTCGCTCCTCGTTGCCCTCGTGAACGCCGACAAGCTTGTTCGCGTAGTAGTCAGCACCGTGGATGTACGCCGGCATGGTGAGTCCAGTGCCAAGCGGCGTGGTCGGATCGGTGTCATCGAGCCCGGTGCCGACCGGGAAATGGGGTCGTTCCGGCCGTTCGACCGCTCCCCGGCCCTGTTTGCGAAACGCGTCTTCGATCACGTCGAGCAGCGACGAGAGATCAAGTACCGACGCGATGTCGGTGTCGGAAAGGATTCGAACCATGGTTACACCCGAGTTGATCGCCGCCGGTGTTAGCTGTTGGCCATCCCGATCCCGACCCCGATCGGCCCACTGAAAACGCTTATTCGGGTCCGCCGGTAGCCACGGACATGGACGCTGTCGTGATCGGGGGCGGGATCGTCGGGCTCGCAAGCGCCTATACGCTTGCCGAACGGGGAGCCAACGTCGTCCTCTGTGAGAAAAAGAGCCTCGGCAACGGCAGCACCGAACGGTCGGCCGGCGGAATCCGGACCCAGTTCTCGACGCCGGTCAACGTCGAGCTCTCCCAAGCCAGCTTGGAGACGTGGCGGACCTTCGAGGCGGAATTCGGAACCGAAATCGCCCACCGACAGGTCGGCTATCTGTTTCTCGCCCGGAGCGAGGAGACGGCATCGGCTTTCGAGGCCAACGTCGCCATGCAACACGACCATGGCGTCCCAAGCGAACTTCTCACCCCCGAGGAGGCAACCGAATACTGTCCGGGCCTCCAGCCTGACGCGTTCCGGGCGGCGACCTACTGCGGACGGGACGGGTTCGCCGACCCTCATCTCGCCTTACAGGGGTATGCCGAGGCGGCCCGGACGGCCGGTGTCGATATCCGGACGAAAACACCGGTCACGGACATCCGGACGCGGGATGGCGCTGTCGTGGGGGTCGACACCGCCGACGGTCGGCTCGATGGCGATGTCGTCGTCAACGCCGGTGGGCCCTGGGCTCGCCGGATCGCGTCGATGGCCGGGATCGATGTCCCGGTCGCACCGAAGCGACGGCAGGTACTCGTCGTCGATCCCGAAACCCCCGTGCCCGAGGACGTCCCGTTGACGATCGATCTGGATACCGGCTCGTATTTCCGGCCCGAACGGGCGGGGGCGGCCCTCTGTGGCGGGCACTTCGACGAACCCGATCCCGATCAGGATCCGGATGCCTATCGGGAATCGTTCGACCTCGAGTGGGCGACGACGGCACTGGAACGGGCGGCCGATTACACCACCTACTTCGGCCCGGCGTCGGGAATCAAGCGGGGCTGGGCGGGGCTCTATGCGGTCACGCCCGACCACCACCCGATCATCGAGGAGACGATCCCCGGCTTCATCCAGGCCATCGGCTTTTCGGGACACGGATTCCAGCACTCGCCGGCGACCGGTCAGCTCGTGACCGAACTCGCGTTCGACGGGGAGGCCAGCCTCGTGGATATCTCGCGGCTGAGAAGCGAACGGTTCGAGACGGGCCGGCTTATCCACGAACAGAACGTCGCGTAGCGATCGATGGGCCGACGGCCGTCAGGATTCCTCGTCGGGGTTGGCCGGCTCAACGGCGGTGTCACTATCAGCCGATCCATCCTCGTTCTCTTCAGCGGTGTCGGCGTCTTCTGGCACGTCTTCAACCCGCTCTTCGCGTTTCTTTTCGATCTCCTCGTGGGGATCGAACATAACCAGCCCCTGACCACTCGTGAATTCATAGGCGGTCCACTCGGGGATCGAGAGCACGCCGTTCATCTTGCGCACCCGGATCTGTTTGATCAGCGTGTCCTCGATCAGTTCGGGGTTGAGCCGCAGATCGACGACGCCGTCGACGATGTAGCCCAGATCGTGGGGGAACTCATCGCTTTCCGAGACGACCGATGCACCGGCAAAGATGGGGATGAACCGACCCTTGCAGATATCCGCCCGGATGTCCCGGACGAAATCGTACGCCTGCACCGGCTGGACAAGCGAGCCGAACTCGGTCAGCGAGTCGATCAACATGATCCCTGTATCGACCATGCCCATCGCATCGAGACAGTTATCGAGCCGGCTCTCAACGGAGCTGACGTCGCTCGGATCCCGGACCGCCGTCGTCGAATCCTTGGCGACGTCGTAGATATGCTGGTTCCAGTCGTTCATGTTCTCGTACATCCGATCGCGGTCGTCGACACGGTAGGTGAAACAGTCGACGATGTGTAAATCGCCGCGTTCGAGATCCGGCAGGACGTTCCAATCGAGGGTCAGAAAGCGTTCGACGACCGACGTTGGAGGTTCCTGAAAGGTGACGTACATGGCCGGCTCACCCCGTCGGAGGGTTCGCCAGATGAGTTCGGCATAGAGGGCGTCCTCACGGGTCCCGGCCTGTCCCGAAAACAGTACGAACGAGTTACGAAGCAGTCCCTGCGGTAACTGGGCATCGAGCACGGAGACGCTCGACCGAAAGTGCCGATAGCCTCGATATTCGGTGAAGACCCTATCGCTCGATTCCATCGCCGACCGGCAATGATCACAACAGAACGTGTAAACCGAATCGTCGATCGTCGCTCTGACGGGGTCATCAGGGACCTGTAACCGACAGAAATCACACCGCTGTTGGGTCTCCGCCGTCTGGGACGCCGGCTGGCGCTCCGGGGCAGCGTCCGTGTCGTCGGTGTCGTGGTCGTCGGCCATCCCCGAGTAGTTGGGAGGCTGTGGAAAAGAAAGTACCCCGTCGTCGACAGGAACGCACACGACCGATCGGGCGATGAATTCCACATCGTTATATCGATCATCCCTCTGCCGATACGGTATGGGATCGGCCGGCCACTACGGGACGATCGTTATCGGGATCGGCGGGATGGGCAGCGCTGTCACCGCTCATCTCGCCGAACGCGGTGTAGATGTCCTCGGACTCGAACGGTACGACATCCCCCACACGATGGGTTCTTCCCACGGCAAGACCCGCATCATCCGGCGGGCCCAGTACGAGGATCCAGCGTACGTGCCACTGGTCGAACGCGCCTACGAGCTCTGGCGGGCCCGCGAGGCCGAACATCACTGCCAGTTACTCTATA
>JAXINS010000026.1:0-29979 GCA_034190395.1 Chewarchaeum aethiopicum (SeqCode) | reverse complement strand
GTTTGGTGTCGTTGATATCAGTGTTTGTGCATTAATCGATTGTTACCGCTTATCGTGGTCCCGTCTTGCCTTTTTGTGGTGGTTGAGCACCGACGATTTTATATACGCCCTCGGCTTCTATCCTAAGCCATCCAATGGACGAAAAGACCGAGGAACTCCGGGATATCTTCCTTGACGTCGCCGACGAGGAGACGGTGACGGAAACCCAGGAGGAGACCCACGGGTCGCTCGCCTCGGACGAGGAAATCGACGATCGGCTTCGATCGGTCGTCGAGACGATGCGCGAGCGATATGCCTTCCGGACCTCCCTTTCGACCGACGCGCTTGTGACCGTCGTTCGTGGGTTCTACGCCGGCCACAGCGATGCCGATATCGCCCGTCAACTCCCGACCGACGCCAGTGCGAAGGCGGTCATTCGGGCTCGCATCGATCTCCATTTGCTCCGTGATCGTGATCTCGACGCGCCCTTCGACCTCGATACTCTCCGGCAACTCCTCGCCGCCGACCGATCGACCGCCGAAATCGCCGAGGAACTCGGCGTCAGCGAATCGACCGTCCGTCGGTATCGCCATATCGTCGAGGTACAAGACGAGATCCGGGCGGTCGGCGAACGGTTCCAAGACGAGTTCGAGGCGATCCTCCATGACCGTGAAATCGCCGATCGGATGACCGAGGATATCCAAGAGGACGGTCTCGAGGAAGCAACCGAGGGGCTCGAAACGAACGTCTCGTTTTAGTTTCAGCTATCCACGTCGTCTCGAACGGCCTCGATCGGGTGGCGGCCGGATTGGGCGCAACTCGGTGCCGATCGTTCGCTCGCCACCACCAGTCCAACCGCTATATCGCGTTCCCGTCTCAATCGATCTCGATCAATCGCCGTGTTGATCCTGGAGCCACGCTTCGACGGCGCCGGCCATCGCGCCCCGCCGGTGAATTTCGTTGCGACTGGGATCGACGACCGTGCTCTCGGTTCCGGGCGTTTCGCCGCCGTCGATGACCGCCCCAACCGCTTCCCGAAGCTCGGGATCGAGCCCCGATGGATGGGTGACGCTCCCGCTCCCGCTTTTGTTCGCGCTCGTGGCGGTGATGGGTGCGACCTCCGCTAACAGCTCCAGTGCCAGGTCGTTGTCCGGGATGCGGACACCGACTCGGTCGCGACCGGCCGTGAGTTCGCGGGGAATCGCCGGGGTCGCCGCACAGATCACCGTCACCGGTCCCGGGAGAAACGCCTGCATGAACGCGTGGTCGAGTTCGGTTGCCGCCACGTATTCCAACGCCGTCGAGATGTCGGGCACGGCAAAGGAGAGTGGGTTGTCGCGGGAACGTCCTTTCAGCCCGTAGACACGGTCGATCGCCGCCGGATCGAGCGCGTCGGCCCCTAACCCGTAGACGGTTTCGGTCGGATAGACGACGGCGTCTCCGTCCCGGATGGCAAGGGCGGCCTCGGTGATTGTCGTGCTCATCGGTCGGTCGGTGTCCCCGGTTGATCGGCAGGATCGGTCGATCGGTTACAGTTGATCGAGCGCTGCTTCGATGTCATCGTATGGCGGGAAGTCCGGCCACTCCTCGGCGACCCAGGCGTACTGGACGGTTCGGTCCGTGTCGATGAGATACACCGCCGGTCGTGGTTCGGAGATGCCGGCCATCCCGTCGAGATCGTTGACGATCCCGTACTCGGCGGCGATGCCGTTCGCCGGATCGGAGAACAACCGATACCCCTCGATCCCGCGATCCCGGATGAACCGCTTGTGGTCGTACGGGGTCGAAATCGCGACGCCGACGATCTCGACGTGGTCGTCCCAGTCGCGACCTTTGATCTCGTTCCAGATGTACGTCGCCGGGAAGGCGCCGTCCATCGGATGAAAGACCAACAACACCGGCCCCGACGCGGTCAGCTCCGAGAGACTGGTGTCCTCCCAGTACTCCTCGTTGACCAGTGGCCGGGTGAAATCCGGTGCCTGATCGCCCTCGTCGACGTGATCCGTCGCTGGCAGCGTGACGACCTCGAAATCGACCATCGGAATCAGACCTCGGCTTCGACTTCAGGTGTGTCGGCCGACTGCCCGTAGGTCTTCTCTAAATACTCGACGATGTTGCCGCTCTCTGACATCGTCACGCCCGTGTTCTCGTCGACGAGCGCCGGGACGGTCCGTTTGCCGCTGATTCGCTTGACGACGTTACGATCGGAGTGCATCGCCTCGACGAACTTCGACTCGTAGGGGAGGTCGTACTCTTCGAGTTTGCGAACGACGCGCTCACAGTACGGACAGGCCTGCAGCCGGTACAGGGTGATGGCCGGTGTGTCGGACATATCCGTCTCTTGGGTCGAGTGGCGCCTAAACACTTCGCTCGCGGCAGGGACCATGGACAATTCTTATTTCACCCGCCGCGCAAGCTTGGCTACTGGAGCCTCTATGTTGTTGAGTGTTGTTGCTGTGCCTCTCGCCTCCGTGCTCGGAGTCCCGATCTCGACGGGATTAGTGACCGCTGTCGGTGCTGTTCTCATCGTGATCCTGCTTGGGCTGTCGGCGTTTTTCTCCTCCTCGGAGATCGCGATGTTCTCGCTGGCGAAACACCGGATCGATACGCTGGTTGAGGAAGGCCGTACCGGGGCGGAGACGGTCGCCGCGCTGAAGGACGACCCCCACCGGCTACTGGTGACGATCCTGGTCGGGAACAACATCGTCAACATCGCGATGTCGTCGGTTGCCACGGGTCTCCTGGCGCTGTATGTCACACAGGGACAGGCGGTCGCGATCGCCACCTTCGGGATCACCGCGCTGGTCTTGCTTTTCGGCGAAAGCGCACCCAAGTCCTACGCCGTCGAGAACACCGAATCATGGGCGCTCCGGATCGCCAAGCCGCTCAAGATTTCCGAGTACCTCCTGTTGCCGCTGATCGTCACCTTCGATTACCTCACCCGGATCGTCAACAAAGTCACCGGCGGGCGATCGGCGATCGAGACCTCCTACGTGACCCGTGATGAGATCCAGAACATGATCGAAACCGGCGAGCGGGAGGGGGTCATCGAGGAGGACGAACGGGAGATGCTCCAGCGCATCTTCCGGTTCAACAATACGATCGCCAAGGAAGTGATGAGTCCACGCCTCGATATGGTCGCGGTCTCGAAGGACCAAAGTTTAGACGAGGCCATCGAGACGTGTATCCAAAGCGGCCACACCCGACTGCCCGTCTATCAGGGCAGTCTCGATAACGTCATCGGGGTCGTCAACATCCGGGATCTGATCCGCGAACGGTTCTACGGCGAATCCGAAGACGTCGAACTCGAGGATCTCATCCAGCCGACGCTGCACGTTCCCGAATCGAAGAACGTCGACGAACTGCTCGCCGAGATGCGCGAAAACCGGATGCAGATGGTCGTCGTCATCGACGAGTTCGGCACCACCGAAGGGCTGGTGACCATGGAGGACATGACCGAGGAGATCGTCGGCGAAATCCTCGAAGGGGAGGAAGAAGAACCCCTCGAGTTCATCGACGAGGAGACGGTCCTCGTCCGCGGCGAGGTCAACATCGACGAGGTCAACGAGGTGCTCGATCTCGACCTCCCCGAGGGGGAGGAATTCGAGACGATCGCCGGGTTCATTTTCAACCGAGCCGGTCGACTCGTCGAGGAGGGCGAAGAGATCGTCTACGACGGCGTCACCATCCGGGTCGAACAGGTCGATAATACTCGTATCATGGAGGCCCGGATCTCCGCCCCCTCCGAACAGGCATCACCCGACGAGGAATCTACTGACGTCCAAGACGAAGAAGCGATACAGCCGACCGAAGGCGAGTCGATCGTCGAGGATTAGGCGCTCGTCGGTTCCGTTACGCCGATCGGTTACCCGAACGGCTGTGAGTACCTGTACTCTCAGGTCGTCGTCGAGCTCGAATCGTCCTCGGTGTCGGGTGCCTCGACACCTTCGATGGCTTCGAAGTTCTCGACCTGTTTTTCGGTGTCGACGTGCCAACGGTCGATCTCGTCGTTGAACGTTTCGAGCTGTTCTCTGATCTCCGTTTTCAGGTCGTCGTCGTTGATGTTGACCTCGAACACGAACGGTTCCTGACTGTCGCGAGTCCGGGCGATGTTCGCGCTGACGAGGTCGTTGTCGAAATAGTAGGGCGCGACTTGGGTCATCACCCGACGGAAGACGGTGTCTTCGACCGACCGTAGTGCCTTCCGGCCGGCCGAGTCCGCCGCCCGGGCGACGTAACTGACTGAATCCTGCCACTGCTCGACGGCCGACTCGGTGTCGTTGTCCTCGAGCGATTCGTAGGAGTCGGCGAGCCGTTCGCTGGCGGTCTGGAGGTCGTCGTTGGGCGATTGGCCGGCTTTCTCACCGGCGCCTTCGCCGACGCTTGCGTATTCGGCCGTCTTCTTGCGAATGTCCTTGCCCATGATTTCGTGGGACTTCGGTCGCCACTCGTCCCAGGCTTCGAACTCCGCGCCGTCGACACCTGCTTCCCGAAGCGCCCGGGTGATTCGTTCGCCGTGCTCGACGATCCGTCCCCAATCGCCGGTGGTCTTAAATCCCGAGACGCTCTCTTCGATATCCATTCTCTACCCGTAATACGGTTAGCGTTTATAAACCTCTTTCCGATCAAACATGTTCACATACCACAACCTTTGGCCACGCCGACGTACCGATAATCCCCACTCACTCCTGGTCGAGGACGGTTTCGCGCATCTGTTCGGACATGTTCGAGAGGGTCCCGCCGGTGGGACTCATCTCCTGCATGACAAATCGTGAGGAGGTCTCGTTGACGCCATCGATCCCGACGATGACATCGAGCAGTTCGTTCATCTGATCACGGTTTTGCACCCTGGAGATCACGACAAAGTCGACATCGCCCATCGTGTAGTAGACCTGCTGTACTCCATCGACGGCGGCGAGTTGTTCGCCGATATCCTCGGCGTAGCCCCGCTCATGTGTCACCGACACCTCCGTGATCATCATCATGTTCAGCCCGAAGGCAAGCGGGTCGAGTTCGGCCGAGACGCCCTGAATGATGTTCTCCTCCCGGAGTTTGTTGATGCGATAGTGGATGGCCGACTTCGAAAGCCCGAGTTCTTCGGAGAGTTCCTCGAGGTTGACATCGAAGTCGGATTCGATATACTCCAATAATGCGAGGTCGGTCTCGTCCAAATCGGCGGCCCGCGTGTCCGGCTCCTGCATATACCGGGTTCGGACCGCCTATCGTTTAAAGATATTTGATTATTCCGAAGATGAACGTATTATTTCCAAGTATCTTCGCCGCCACAGCGATTTGTTGACTCATATTCGATGGGATAGTGGCCGTCGTCGTATTCCGACATCCGTCCGCGTTTCTATGGAAGGGTTTCACACAAGGAGAAATTTGTCCCTGAAGGAAGCTTATGCCGACACACCCGTTAGGCCCGCGTGTCACGATGCGCACGAACGTCGCCCGTCCCTGGTCCTCCCGCCTCGCTTCGTTTCGACGATGGCTCCGGCAGCTCCATGGGCTCGCCGTCGGTGCTTGTTTCTGGACGGCCGTGCTCTTTCCGTTGCTGTACGTCCCGCTGTTGGTCGCCGAGCTGCCCGCCCGTTCGAAGCTCGGCATTCTCCTCGTCGCCGTCGTTCTCGACCTGACGGCACTCGTGGTGAGCCACAGTTATCGCCCCGGTGACGGTCCAACGGCCGAGGGCTGAACGGTCTCCGATCGCGTGTCAGCTCTCTATCAGTCACGTCCTTCCGACCAACCGAATCATCCCCTCGTCATCGCCCTTCACGGATCGAACGATGAGGGTAGGATTGGGCAGCGCCGGTCGAGTTGCGTGCCACCAGCGTCGCCTTCGCGCCGGTCCGGCCTTCCCGTTCATAGGTCGTCTCCTCGTAATGTAACACTGTGAGATCGAGACAACTCCGGAGGAGTTCGTTCGCGCCGAACCGGTAGTGTTCGGTTCCCGGACCGATGTCGACCGGGTCGCTCGAACGGAGATGGTGTTCGAACAGGAGATATCCGCCCGGTTTGAGCGCCGCCTTGAAATCGGTGATCCGATCGAGCTTGTAGTACTGGCTGGCCATCACCACGTCGTAGGTCGCCGTCGGAAACGGATACGAGCCGATGTCGGCTTGGATCCAGTTGACCGTGACGCCGCGATCGGCCGCCAACGATCGGGCCCGTGCCAGTGCCTGATCGGCGATATCGATCGCGTCGACATCGAAACCGTGTTCGGCGAGATAGACCGCGTTACGACCGTTACCGGTCGCGATATCGAGCGCTCGTCCCTCGGGGAGGCTGTCCACATACGCCTGCAACAGCGACGATGGATCGGTGCTTGGATCGAACGTGCCGCCGGCATACAGGGAATTCCACTGTTCGCGTTCGTCGGCCATCAGTATCCCGCTTCGGGCCCCGACGGCTATGATCCTTGGGCCGACGGCGATACGAGTTCGCTTTGGCGCCGACGGCCGGTCGGTGGTCGTCGCCGGCCGATGGACGATGGCTTTTTGCGCCGTGTCGGTGTCAGCCAACGACATGGCAACCGAGACACGCCGCGAGGAACTCGAGACGTTACTCGCCGATCTCGTCTCGATCGAGACCGAAAACCCACCCGGAAACGAGGCACCGTGTGCCGAATACATCCAGGAGTGGTTCAGCGACCGCGGAATCGAGGCCGAACTCGTCAGCGATCCTTACGAGGACCGACCACAGGTCGTCGCCCAGGTCGGCTCGGGCGAGCCGGCCGTTGTCCTGAACGGCCACATCGATGTCGTGCCCGCGGGGGATCGCGACGAGTGGTCGTACGATCCCTACGGCGGCACGATCGAGGACGACAAACTCTACGGCCGGGGGAGCGCGGACATGAAAGGCGGGGTCGCCGTCGCGATGATGACCGCGGCGGACCTGCAAGAACCGCTTGAATCGGGCGAACTGGAGGGCACGGTTATCGTCCACGCCGCTATCGGCGAGGAAACCGCCGAACCGGGCACCAAACGGCTTCTCGAGTTGGGATACGACGGCGAGTACGGAATCGTCCTCGAGCCGACGGAACTGCGGACCGCGACCAGCGAGAAGGGACTCGCCTGGTACGAGATCGCGATCGAAGGCGATCCATCCCACGCGAGCCGCCCGGACCAGGGCACGAACGCGATCCTCAACGCCCGACCCATCCTCGACGCCTTGACTGAATACGACGCCGAGGTCCGCCAGCGGACGGACGACCTCGTCGGCGAGGCATACTCGACGGTCACGATGTTCGAATCGGGCACCAAGGAAAACGTCGTCCCCGAACGGGCGACGATCACGATCGATCGGCGGTTCCTGCCGGCGGAATCGATCGAGGACATCGACGCTGAAATCGATGCGCTCCTCTCCGAGGTCGCGGCCGAACACGATATCGAGATCAGCTGGGAGCGCACTCGCACCTACGAATCCGCCGAAATCCCCGTCGATAGCGAGCTGGCGGAGACGCTCCGGGATCACAGCGAGACCGTCGCCGATATCTCACGCGAGCCCTGGGGAATCCAGGCCTCGACGGACGTCCGGAACTTCGTCAACGACGCCGATATCGAGGCCGTCACCTGGGGCCCCGGCCCGCTCGATCAGGCCCACACGTTCGATGAACATACCGATCTCGTGCAGGTCAACACGGGGCTTCGCATACTGACGGGTGCCGTTCGGGACCTGCTGGACTGATCGGTTTCGTCGACGCCCCCGCGTTGGGAAGGCACCCACCGGCTCAGAGGTGACTGAAAAACGGCTCGTGGGTTACGTTACCTCACCGGTGCCGCGTGGGCCGAATTCGTCTTCGTACGCTTGATAGAGTTCCCAGCAGTCCTCGATTTCCTGCCAGGGGTTGTGTCCACACGCCACGTCTAACTTCCATTTGAGTTCGCTTTTCAGTCCGGCTTGTTCGGATCGAGGTTCCGATGCGGCGTCGAGTGGGTTCGGTTCGAGCGTCCCGTCCCATGTTCCCGAGGTGATCCTGTAACAATACGCGATATCCCCGTGGACGTGTTCCTGCCAGCACGTCTCTCGGTCGTGTCCCCGCAATCGCTCGCCGACCTGGTTTGCGGCGCCGACATCCAAGCAACAGTGGGGTTCGTCATCGACGAGACACAGGACTACGTATACACCGCTTACGTCACGCGGAATGCCGGTCACGTCGGTTAACGGCCCGTTGAACTCATAGCCGCCGATCTCCATGTGGAGGATATCTCCGTTATAGCTACTTCGCTCTTGGGCCGCCGACGTGTTGGCAATCCAAGACAAAAACCGGTAGTGTCGACGTAACCGATCGCCATCATAGCGACCGCTGGTGAGCATCGGGATGGACTGAACGCGACTGGCTGGCCGGCGCTCTGGTACATACGTCGCGATAAAAACGGTCGGAGCTGCGAGCGGCCGGATGGGGTTACTCGCCGGCCGCGGTCGGCGTCCCACGCCCGCCGGATTCCGACCAGATGTAGTGGCCGACCACCAGTGCGATGATCGCACCGCCGACGCCCATGAAGGTCGCCGGTACGCCGAAGAAGCCGCCGCTGAGGTCCCAACTGACGCCGAGGATCGTCCCGACGATGATCGACGCAATAACGGCGTTGCCGGCCACCCCGCGCCAGTACAACCCGAGGTAGATCGGGATCAGGAAGGCACTGGTCAGCAGGATCGCCCGGAACGTATACAGCGTAATGATCGTCCCCGGCGGATCCACCGCCATCGCCGTCGCCGTTATCCCCCAGAAGATCGTCGCGATCCGCGAGACCTTCATGAGTTGTTCGTCCGAGGCATCGTCTGCGTACCAATCGTAAATGTCCCGAGCAGTCGTCACACCCGTTGAGTGCAGGCGGGTGTCGGTCGTCGAGAGGATCGCCGACATGACCGCGAGGATCACGACCACGCCGATTCCGGTCGGCAGATAATCGGTGATGAACACCGGGAACGCCTGATCGACGTTCTCGAAGTTCGCCAGGCCGGCGTTGTGCAGTGCGACATCGACGCCGCCGCCCAGCAGGATCAGCGCCATGTAGAACACCGAGAGGATCAGCCCACCGAAGGCGAGGTGGATCTTCGCTGTCCGGATGTCCTTGGTCGCGTTGATCCGGATGATCGTTCCCTGGGAGGTGAAGATCGTGCCGAAAAAGGCCACCAGCGAGCCGGCCATCCCGATCAGGGTGTACGCACCGTCACCGAGTGGCATCGTGTTGGCCGCTTCAAGCTGAGTGAACTGGGTGTTGATCGCCGTGAGGCCGCCCTGATCGAAGGCGATGAAGATCAGCGCAAGGAACACTGTCGACACCATGACCGTCCCTTGGATCAGGTCCGTCCAGGCGACGGAAATCAGCCCGCCCATCACCGTATAGGCGATGAACACGAAGCCGATCACCCAGATCATGTACTTGTAGGGCACGCCGGTGATTGTCGTCACCAGCAGGCTTGCACCGACCAGCTGCATGATCAGGTAGACCCACGCGTTCGCGAGCAAGGGGATCGCCGCGATCGGACGGGCGACCTCCCGACCGGTCAGCTCCCTGATGATGTCGGGAAAGGTCACCTGATCCAGTTCCCGAACCTTGTGGACGACGAAATAGAGGGCTGATATCCCGAGCATCAACCCCAGGATGATCCCGGTCAGGATCGAGTAGCCGCCGCCGTAGACCGCGCCGATAAATCCGATCACCGACACCGCCGAGACGAAGTTCGCGACGTACGACCAGGTCGCCAGCCACGGTCCGAGGTCCTTGCCGTACACCCAGAAGTCCTCGACGCCGGTCGTTTTCGTATAGCCCCACGCGCCGATCCCGAGGACGATCAACAGATACAGGATGAACGTCCCGAGGTAGAACGGATTAACCGCCATCGTTCCCACCTCCGTCCTGGGCCGCCGTGCTTCGGATCGTCTCGTCGACTGGTTTACCCATGATCACATGGACGACGGTGAAGTGTATCGCGCCAATGCTACCTGCGATCAGTGTCGCGACGAACACGAGAAACATGTCCGTCGGCATCCCGAGTACTGGCATGTGTTGTCACGCCCCGGGCGGGGTGTGCTGGTGATGCCTTATTAAAACTATTGTATATATTTTAGTATATTGTCAAATTTTTGGATATTTTTTATTAGATGGTTGAAATGTTGATTGTTATTCGATATCTGCTCACCCCGAACGCTCAGGATCGCCGCCCCGAGACCAGTATCTTCAACGCCGTGGCTGTGGGACGTGGGCATATGACGATCGAAACCCGCGGTGACGCGTCATTGATCACCCACTCGATGGCGAAGGATACCCTCTCGAAGATCCGCGATGTCGAGACCGAACAGGTCGCCTTCCGGAAGGGCCTCGTGAAGCTTGGCCGGATCTGTGGCTACGAGATCATCGATGGCATCATGGAGACGGAATACGTCGCCATCGAGACGCCACTGGCGGAGATGACCGGCGAACGGCTCACCGGTATCGACGATGTCGTCATCATCAACGTCCTCCGGGCGGCCACGCCGTTCGTCGAGGGGTTGCTCAAGGCCTTCCCGCGGGCCAAACAGGGCGTCATCAGTGCCGGACGCAACGAGGAAGCGGGGCGTGACGCCGACGGGCTCTTTCCGATCAGTGTCGACTACGTGAAACTGCCGGAGATCTCCCCCGATGACACCGTGATCGTCGCCGATCCGATGCTCGCAACCGGGAGCACGATGTGTGCGGTTCTCGATCGCATCACCGACGAACAGCCCGATCCCGCTCGTCTGCTCGTCCTCGCTGCCGTGAGCGCACCGGAAGGGATTACCACCGTCGCCGATGCCTACCCATCGGCCGATCTGTTGACGGTCGCGATCGATGACCACCTCGACGAGGACGGCTTCATCGTGCCGGGGTTGGGTGACGCCGGTGATCGGGCGTTTCGAACGACTTGAGGCCGCCATCGAGGGATTCACGCCGCCGATCGTCGGCAAGTATTTTGATACATCGGCCCCGAACAACTGGCATGGCAGACCCGTGTGATGCCTGCGAGGACGCCGTCTCCGATGCGCTGGCCCGGACCGTCCGATTGACCGTCGATCGGGCCGAGATCGACTCCCAGCGGCTCTGTCCGGAGTGTTTCGCCGAGTGGATCGATCGCTACGAGGCGGAGATGCAGGCCGGCCCGGAGACGCTCGACGAGGACTCCGAGATCATCGTCGACTGATCTGGGTGGATCGATCCCGATTCACGACTCGTTGGATCCGTTTCGCTGGCGTCATCATCGTCTCGCCGTCCGCTCGCTCGAATGCCGTTGTGTGACTTTCCAGAAGCCCCCGACGCGTATCTCGGACCTTGACGTCGAGGCGGTTGCCGGTGGCGGGTCTCCCACTCAGGATCCATTCGCGTCCGCTTTTTCGTTCGTGTTGGCACCGTTTGAGAGCCCCTCATCACCCCGTTCAAGCGCCCGCGGGACGTCGTGGTGATCGGAGTAGCCGTCGAACCACCGACCGATCCGTTCGAGACGATCGACTACATGGCCCGGTTCGCCGCTTCGTGACAGCTCGTGACCTTCCCGGGGATACCGGACGAATCGGGTGTCGACACCGGTTTTCTTCAAAAAGAGATAGAACATCTCCCCGTTGTTGACAGGCACCCGGAAGTCGTTTTCGGCGTGGACGATCAACGTCGGCGTCGTGACGGCATCGGCGGTCGCGACCGGCGACTGCTCCCAGAGCAGCGACGGCTCCTCCCAGGGAACGGTATCGTAGTCCCATTCGATCAGCTTGAACGCGTCCGTCGACCCGTAAAACGAAGCCAGGTCGTAGACGCCACGCTGGGCGACCGCGCCGTCGAACCGGTCGGTGTGGCCGACGATCCAGCCGGTCATGTACCCACCGAAGCTCCCGCCGGTCACGAACAGGTTGTCCGCATCGACGTACGATCGCTCGGCGACCCTCTCGACGCCGGCCATGACGTCGGTCATGGTCACCTCACCCCAGTCGCGTTCGATCGCCATCGCGAACTCCTCACCGTAGCCCGTCGAACCGCGGGGATTCGACCAGAACACGACGTAGCCACGGGCGGCCAACAGCTGGAATTCGTGCCACATCGTGCCGCTGGTCGACCACATGGCATGCGGGCCGCCGTGGATCTCGACCGCCAGCGGATAAGTTCCCTCGGGATCGAAATCCGGCGGCGTCAGCACCCAGCCCTGCAGTTCGGTTCCATCCGGCGCTTCGAAGCTGATCTCCTCGGGTTGACAGACCGGCCGATCGTCGAGATAATCGCGATTGATCCGCGTCAGGCGATTCGTCTCCGCCCCGCCACGGGTCGTCACGAACACGTCCCCCGGATGGTCCCACTCGCTTTTCGTGAGCGCGACGGCATCGGTGCCAATGGAGAGGCCGGTCAGATGGCCGTCCTCGACCACGACGGCCGGATCGTCGCTCCCGTCACCGGCGACACGCCGGAGAACGACATCACCCTCGTCGGGGGTGAGGAAATACAGCTCCTCTTCGGCGGGATCCCATTCCGGGTCGCTGTCGCGTCCAACCGTCCGGTCGAGGCCATCGGTCACTCGAACGGTCGTCTCGGTATCGCGATCGTACACCTCGAGTTCTGTCTGGCGCATCGAGGCTTGCTCCTCAGGGGTGTATGTGTAGGCGACCCGGCCGTCCTCGGTCGCCGCAAGCGTCGGTTGCCAGCTCGTCGTCCGAAAGAGCGTGTCCTCCTCGTCCTCTTCGGTGTCGTAGGCACAGACGTCATATCGGATGTTGTCATCGGGCTCGCCAGTGCGTTTGACCGCGTAGTACAGCGTCGATGCATTCCCCCACTCCGGGGTGAGATAGTCGTACTCACTATCCGTTATGCGATCGACCTCATCGGTCTCGAGATCGACGACGTAAACCTGGCTCCGGGTTCCGTCGAAATACTCCTTATCGGCCCGATAGATCAGCCGATCGATCACCCGTGGATCGGGCTCCTCCCGTTCGACGGGGTCTTCATCGTCCGCCGCGTTCGCAAGCGTCAGATCGCTTCCGTCGTCCCGTTCTTCGGGTGTGGTCCGTTGGGTGAAGGCGAGCCGGCTGCCGTCCGGCGACCAAGCGATCGCGCTGACACCGCCGATCACGTCCGTAACCTGGCGTGCTTCACCGCCGCCCGTCGGCATGATCCACAGTTGTGGGCGATCGTCATCGGCACCCCGGGTACTGACGAACGCCAGTCGATCCCCCGATGGGCTATAGCGGGGTTCGCTGTCGGCCCCTTCGGCGATCGTGAGTCGCTCGATCGCATCACCACCCAGCGACGCGCGATAGATCGTCCGCTCGTACTCCGTCTCCGAGCGTGGCGTCTGTCGCACGAAGGCGACGGCCTCCCCGTCGGGAGCCAACTGTGGATCGGTCGGTTTAACGAGGTCGTGATAATCCGTGGCGGCGATTCGGTTCATGACTATGACCGGGGACCATGCCCGACGGTCCAATAGCGCTTGCGTCTCGCCGGTTGTGTGTGGATCAATCGATCCGTGCCCGCCCGCTGGTCGCGCTTCGCACCCGGTCGTAGAGATCGGCGGCCGCCGCCCTTGGCACGACGGTCTCGAAGGTGACGTCGGCCGCGTAGGTGGCCTCGAACTCGATATCCTCGCTCTCTAAGATCCCACGTACCGTCCCGGAATCGTCGTACTCGACGGTGATAGTCGCCCGTTCGTGGGGTTCCCGTTCGGTCACACCGGCGTTATTGATGGCGTCTTTGACTCCACGACTGTACGCCCGTGCCAACCCCCCGACGCCGAGTTCGGTGCCCCCGAAGTACCGTGTCACCACGACAACGACGTTTTCGAGCTCCCGTTGTTGGAGGACGTTCAGGGCGGGCTTGCCTGCCGAACCGGTCGGCTCGCCATCGTCACTGGCCCATTCCCGCAGGGGTTCGGCCCGGATCCGATAGGCGGGGACGTTGTGCGAGGCGTCGGCGTACTCCTGGCGGATCGTCGTGATGAACTGCTCGGCCGTCTCGACGGTGCGGGCCGGCGCCGCATGCCCGATAAATCGCGAGCCACGGATCTCGAACTCCGCGGTTCCGCGCTCGCCGATGGTCCGGTACGGTGTCTCGGGCGAGGACATGCCCACATGCTCGCTCCGATGGCGATCCGCAAAAGCCCCCTCGATGTTCGATCGCGGCAGCGTTTAAGTATAGCCCTGCTGAAAGGCAAGCAGACCAGCCGTGGCCGTTCAACCGCTTGAGGTGCTCTATATCCTCGCCAGCGTCGCTCTGGTGCTCACCGGTTTGATCATGGTGGGTCTTGGCGTGCGGGCGTATTTCCGGACCGAACGCCGATCGATGATGCTTCTATCCATCGGGTTTTCGACCATCGTTGCTGCGGCGGCAGCGACGTCGTTTTCGGCCTTCGTCTCGGGATTCGAGAACGCGCTCTTTTTGTTGACGGTCCATTTTACGATCACGACCATTGGCTATGTGGTGGTCATCTACAGTGTCACGGTCGCGACCCATTAGGTCGGTCTCGACACGCCCTGGTCCGACGGCCGCTGTCGCTTGGCCGTCCAATCACTCGAGTTCGACCTTCCGGACGTACTCGAGTCCGACGATCTCGGTGATGACGTCCCCGGGGATCGGATCGTCGGTGATGATATACAGTACCGGGTCGTCGGTGAATTCCGGATCCTCGCTGATTGTCTGGCGAATCGAGATGCCGTTGTCGGCGAGGACGGTGGTCACGCCCGCCACAATACCGGGGCGATCGGCGTGGGTCGGGATGATGGTGAGTACCGTCAGATCCAACACCGGTGCGAGGTCCCGCAGGCTGGGAATCGAGGAGATGTTCTGGAAGATCGGCCGGAGTTCCTCGTCGCTGAGAATGGCGTCGGTCGTCGAATCGACGACCCGCCGATCGACGCCGATTTCTCGGGCGATCTGAGTGTTCGGAATCTCGATCCGTCCCGAGACGACCCGTCCGTCGTCGTTGACCGAAAACCCCCGTTCGAGGAGCAGCCGGATCACTGCCTGCTGGCTTGGGCTCCCCTCGAATTTCTCCATTATTTCGTCGAACATCGCGGTTTAGAGTTGGCCTTTGGTACTTGGCGTATCGCTGCGACGGTCGTCGATCCGTGTCGCATCGTCAAGCGATCGCGCGACCGCTTTGAACAGCGCCTCGATCTCGTGGTGAGCGTTTTCGCCGGCCACCTCGAGGTGAAGCGTCATCCCGCCCTGCATCGCCAGCGATCGAAAGAAATGGCGGGCCATCACGCTGGTTAGCTCGCCGACCTGCTCTTGGGAGAACTCGCCGTCGAACCGATAGAGCGGCCGGCCGCTGAGATCGAGCACGGCCGAGGCGACGGCTTCGTCGAGCGGGAGTCGCCGGTCGGCGAACCGTTCGATTCCCCGCTTGTCCTCAAGGCTCTCGGCGATGGCCTCCCCGAGGACGATCCCGACATCCTCGACGGTGTGATGGTCGTCAATGTGGAGGTCGCCGTCGGCATGGACGGTGAGGTCGAACAACCCGTGTTTCGCGAAACTCTCGAGCATGTGATCGAAAAAGCCGATCCCGGTATCGATCGTCGCATCGCCGTCGCCGTCGAGATCGAGCGTACACTCGACCGTCGTCTCGGCGGTCTCACGGGTGACGGCGGCCGTCCGATCGCTCATACCCGTATCCAGCGGGCCCACATACAAGGTGGTTCCGCTCTTCGGAACGTTCCCGGCGGCTGACGGCCGTCTGACGGGGCTATTTGCCGGTTCGGTCCCATGTCCCGGTAACCCATGTACAAACGGGTGGCATTGGGTCTCTCGATGGTGCTCATTGGGGTACCGATGCTGTTCGCCGCGACCGCGCCGTTGGGACTGTTGCTCGTCATCGCCGGTGGCTTTCTCGTCGGCTTGCCACACCTCCATTCCGGAGGACGTGAAACGACGGACACCGCGCCCGAAACGACCGCCGACTCGGAGTCGACTGGATCGACTATCTGACCGCCGCTTCGATCGCCTCGGCAAGCGAAAACCGGTCCTCATAGAGGGCGCTGCCGACGACGACCGCCGCCGCGCCGGCGTCCCGCAACGCGATGACGTCATCGATGGTGGCGACCCCGCCGCTGGCGACGACAGGGATATCGACCGCCTCGACCAGCCGGCGGACTGGCTCGGTTCGAACGCCCTCGAGTTGCCCTTCGACGTCGACGTTCGTAAACAGGATCGCCGCCGCGCCAAGCTCTTCGTACCGCTGGGCGGCCGCTGCCGGTTCGAGCCCGGTGCCCTCCTGCCACCCCGAGACGACGACCTCGCCGTCCTTGGCGTCGAGGCTGACCATCACCCCCTCGGGATGTACGTCGGCGATTTCGCCGACGATCTCGGGGGTTTCGACCGCCGCCGTACCCAGAATCACCCGATCGATTCCCCGATCGAGCAACCCGATCGCGTCCTCGGCGGTTCGGATACCCCCGCCCAGCTGAATATCGATGTCGACGGTATCGATGATTCGATCGACTGCCGGGGCGTTCCGGCGCTCTCCCTCGAAGGCCCCATCGAGATCGATAACGTGCAGTGTTTTCGCCCCCGCCGCGACCCAACGATCGGCGGCTTCGACGGGATCGCCGTACCGTTTTTCGGTGCCGCGTTCGCCCTGGACCAGTTGCACGACTTCACCGTCCTGCATGTCGACGGCGGGGATTACGTCGAAGGAATCGAAGGCTGGCATTGTCGATATCCCGGATTGGACGATTGATCGCCTAAAGTCACCGTTTTTCAGGCTACCGGCCTCTCGAGGAATTGGACCTCACGATTCGACGCGTCGGGCACATCAACCGATCGCACCGACTGTAGCCGATGTGATCTCCGAGCACACGTCCGGAGGTCCTTGCAGTGGTTCTCCCACTGGTAGTGACGGTCTGGCCGTGTCTGCTCTTTGGGAGCCCTCGCCGTCGCGATCGGATAGCCGGGTCGGT
This sequence comes from Chewarchaeum aethiopicum (SeqCode), assembly GCA_034190395.1. GTDB lineage: Archaea > Halobacteriota > Halobacteria > Halobacteriales > Hikarchaeaceae > Chewarchaeum > Chewarchaeum aethiopicum. The sequence continues at coordinate 13,112 of JAXINS010000026.1, read as the reverse complement.
GGGTTCACGAACGTCTCAAAATTGTGATAAATCAACCTGTAACGGCGGTATCGGGGGCTGGGACGAACAGCAAGGTCTAACAGGTTGGCGCGCAAATTCCCGCCGATGCCCACAGTAGAATACCTGAACTACGAAGTGCTGGACGATCACGGGTGGGAAATGGACGACGACGACCTCTTTGAGAAGGCTGCCGACGCCGGTCTCGACGATCAGGACTACGGAACCCTTGATGTCAATCAAGGCGAGTATATCCTCGAAGCCGCTGAGGCGCAGGGCTACGATTGGCCGTTCTCCTGTCGGGCCGGTGCGTGTGCAAACTGTGCGGCCATCGTTCGGGAAGGCGAGATCAACATGGATATGCAGCAGATCCTCTCGAACGAGGAGGTCGAAGAGAAGAACGTCCGGTTGACCTGTATCGGCAGTCCCGAGACCGATACGGTCCGGATCGTCTACAACGCGAAACATCTGGATTACCTCCAGAACCGCGTTATCTAAACAGACGCCCGACCTCCGGTGGTCGGCGACCGTCGTCCATCCACGACTCCTTGGCTAACGGTAGCACCGTGGTGTTTTTCTCGTCTGTGTGGTTCGATCACACATAACACCTAAAGCCGTTGGTCACGCCCATGGGGTCGTGGCGACGCCCGCTGATGTGTTGCGGTTGCTTGCCGTGCCGGTGCTCGGCTGGGCTGCATGGCGCGATCATCGGACCCGCCGGGTTCCGAATCGGATCTGGGGCCCGCTTGTCGTGGTGGCGCTGATCGCCCTGGGGCTAGACATCGTCCGGGTGGTGGGCGAACCGGTCTATATCACTCGCTCGTTTGCGATCCGCTCGGCGATCAGCATCGGCTTTCTGATCCCGATCGCGTATGTGTTCTGGTGGCTCGGCGGCTTCGGTGGTGCCGACGCGAAGGCTCTGATGGTGTTGGCGGTGCTGTTTCCGATCTATCCGACGTATGAACTCGCCGGCGTGTTCGTTCCGCTCTCGGTCCCTCCACTCGGCGTGTTCTCGTTGTCCGTACTCACCAACGCAGTGATCGTCGGACTGGCGTATCCACTCACGCTCGCGGGTCGCAACCTCCTCGACGGGGAATTCGGCGTCCCGATGTTCATCGGTCGCCGGGTTCAATGGGCCGACCTGTTGACGACCCACGGCCGACTCCTCGAAACGCCGGCCGGTTTCACGCGCACCGGGCTCGATCTGGATGCCCTACGGATGTATCTCCGGTGGCGGGGTCTCTCGTTGCGGGCGATCCGTGACCACCCCGAGCAGGCACGCGATCCAGCAACGTTGCCGGCCGATCCCAACCCTCCAACCGATGGGGCCGTCGGAACGACACCGGCCGAGGACGACGAACACGTCGCCTTCGATGAGACGACGAGCGATCGTTCGTCGGCCGACGATTATGCTGATCCCTGGGGAGCCGAGCGCTTTCTCGACTCGATCGACGGTACCGCCTATGGCACGACGCCATCTCAACTGCGCCAGGCGCTCGATCTGCTCGCCGATACTGATACGGACGAGGTCTGGGTTTCGCCCGGGATCCCCTTTCTCATCCCGCTGTTCGTCGGGCTCTTGGTCACGCTCGTCTACGGGGATCTCCTCCACACCCTGATCACTCTGATCGGCGGGTTTTGACCGGCGGCGACCGGCCGCTGGCCGACTATTCGATCGGGTGGTAGCGCGGCGTCGGGAGATCGAGCATCGTCGCCAGCCCCGGATCGGCCGACCGGACGCCCGGCACGGTGTTGCAGACGACTGCCGGCGTCGCGATGTCACCGTGGAATCCGCCTTCGACGGTGACGTCGAGATCGGGCGTACCCCGGAGATGGACGGCATCGAGCATCTCGCCAGCGCCCAGATACATCTCGAGGTCGAGTTCGATCACCGCTTCCCCGTCGACGAACCCGCGGCCGACCTGGTGGATGCCGGCTGCCTCGCCCGGCTCGACGGTGAAGTACTCGCTTTCGGCCCGTTCGTCGGCAACGACCGGCTCGATCGTCTCCTCGACGGCATCGAGTTCCCAGCCAAAGGCCGCCCCAAGCATCGCGATCGACTCGGGCAACCCGACGTGGCCGGCCTCGGCGGCGATCTCATCGCGCCACCGATCGACGGCCATGCCGGCCCCGACCTTCTCTTGGAGCGGCTTTCGTCGCTCGCCGGCGTCCTGAACCCGTTCGACGTGGACCGACTCGACCGACTGACACGGTGTCGAGAGGATCGCCGCCAGCGTATCCATCGCAAACCCCGGATTGATCCCTGTTCCGAGGCAGGTCGCGCCATAGTCCTTGGCGGCGGCATCGATCGTCTCGGCGGCGTCGGGATTGTCACGCCAGGGATAGGCCAGCTCCTCGGTCGTCGAGACGACATCCGCCCCGGCCGCCATCGCTTCCTCGAGCTGGGGAGCGACGGCCTCGATCGACGACAGCGTCGAGTGAAAGACGATATCCGGTTCGGCGGCGAGTGCGGCCTCGGCGTCGTCGGTCACCGTCGCCCCGAGTTCACGGTCGAGTCCCGCGACGGTGCCGAGGTCGTTCCCGACCTTTGCGGGATCGATGTCGATCGCGCCGACGAAGTCGAAGCCACGGTCGACGGCGGTTTCGACGATCCGACCGCCGATCGGGCCGATCCCGTATTGGACGGCGGTCAGCGTCATAGGATCCCCTCCGTTCGCATGCCCCCGACGACCGCGTCGGCCGCCTCGAGGAGGTCATCGAGCTGGGCTTCGGTCGTCTGATAGGAAACGCTCCCCATGTGGCCGGGGAGGTGGTAATGGCCGTGATCGAGCAACCGTGTGTGGAACTCGACGAGCGCCTCGCGGTTCGTCGCCGTCTCGACGGCGCCGACGGTCGTGAGCTCGTCTTCCGGTTCGAAATGCGGACAGAACAGCGAACTCTCGCCGAGCACGACGGCGTCAACACCGTGATCGGCGAAAATATCCGCCAACCCCTCACGGACCCGCTGGGCCTGTGATTCGGTGTACTCATAGACCGGTTCGGATTCGACGATCTCGAGGCTGGTCAGACCGGCCGTCGCGGTCATCGGATTGTTAGTGAACGTCCCCCCGCCGGCGAGTACCCGCTCGCCGGCCGGGATCTCTACGTCCGGCCGGGCATGTTCGAAGAGGTCGGCCCGTCCACAGAGTCCACCGACCGGCAAGCCACCGCCGAGGAACTTCCCGAAGGTCGTCAGATCGGGCGTTAGATCGACCCGGGCCTGATAGCTCCCCGGCGAGACTCGAAAGCCCGTCACGACCTCATCAAAGATCAACAGCACGTCGCGGGCGGCGGTCTCCTCGCGGAGGAACTTGAGGAACTCGTCGCTGCAGGCCACCCCGCCGCCAGCCAACAACATCGGCTCGATAATGACTGCCGCGACGTCGTGATCGTCCAACAACGCCGTCACCGCCTCGCGGTCGTTTACCGGAAAGGCGTGGACGTGTTCTGCGGCACCCGGCGGGAGCCCGGTCGTTGCCGGTTCATCGAACGGTGTATGGATCGCCTTCGAGAGATCGGTGTTCCCGCCGTGCCAGCCTCCCTCGGCCTTGAGAACGTGATCACGGCCCGTGAACGCCCTAGCGAGACGGGTGGCGTACATCGTCGCCTCGGTGCCCGACGCACAGAACCGGATCCGTTCGGCCGACGGGATGAACGACTGGATCCGCTGGCCGAGCTCCAGCGCTGTCTCGTTGAGGGCACCGTAGTGCAGCCCCTTGGCGGCCTGCTCTTGGACTGCCTCGACCACATCGGGATGAGCGTGACCGAGCACGCTCGTCTGGTGGTTCATCCAGTAGTCGACGTACTCGTTGCCGTCGACATCGGTGATGGTCGCTCCCGACGCCTCGGCGACGTAGATCGGGTGGGGGTCGGCATACCGGATGTTGTGGGATACCCCGCCAGGGAAGACCGACGTCGCGACCTCGTGGAGCCGCTTGCTCTCGCCGCGGTCGTGGCTCGCCACGTCACGTTGCTGTGTCATACACCCCGTTAGTGTCGTCCAGAAGCGTTATAGTCGTTACCCGACCGTTGGGCGAACCGCCAGCCCCAACGACACAGTGGTTGGGCAGTGACGAAAGGCCTATCGGGCACAGCCCCGTTCCGTCGGGCATGACTGATTTCGGCGTCGAGATCGATTTCGGCGACGATGGGCTGGTTCCGGTCGTCGCCCAATCCGCCGACACCGGCGAGGTGTTGATGCTCGCCTACGCCGACCGGGAGGCGATCGAACGGACGGTCGAGACCGGTCGAGCTCACTATTATTCCCGTAGCCGTGAGGCCCTCTGGGAGAAGGGCGCGACCAGCGGCCATACCCAGACGATCGCCGATATCCGAATCGATTGTGATGCCGACGCCGTCCTCTATGAGGTCGAACAGGCCGGCGGTGCCTGCCATACCGGCTATCGCTCCTGTTTCCACCGCACCATCGATGGCGAGACGGTCGGCGAGCAGGTGTTCGATCCCGAGGCCGTCTACGAGTGATCGATGTCAACGGACCCGATCGCCGACCTCCGGGCGGCCGACGATGCCTACCGCGATGCGGTCGCCGCCGTCGAGGAAATCGGTGAGGCGGACGCCCAAACGGTCGCCGAATATTACCGAGACGTCCTCTCGTTGTTCGATGAATACGAGGAACCGGCGTCGGGATCGGGAAACTTCGAGGCGTATATCGAATTCCAGGAGGCGATCGTCGATTTCGTCGAAAGCCTACCCGAGGATCTCCCGCGGCGGGACGCTTTCGAGGTACTGACGGAGATCTTCGATCAGCGCCGGCTCTCACACAGCGATTTCGAGGATGCCCGTCGGGAACTCCGGCCGGCGGCCGAGATCGTCGAGCGGCTCGAGACCCGCAAGGAAGCCCTCGAACGGTATCGGGACGCTCGCCATGCGGTCGAACGGCGCCGGCGGGAACTTCGGAATCGGATCGACGAACTCGAGGAGATCCTCGAACACGCGGATGTCGATTTCGATGCCGATACGGATGCCCTCCGAGCCCCCATCGACGAGTACAACGATGCCGTCGAGACGGCGTTTCGGTCGTTCAAACGCGAGTCGAGTGCCCGTTCGGTGCTTGCGTTCGTCGTCGCGACCGAGGAGTACCCCCTCGTCGAGTACCGCCAGCCGCCAGCGGAGCTCGTCGAATTCGTCGAGTCGGCGGCCGTCGGGACCGAACCGATCCAAACGCTGCTTGAGTACGCCGATTATTCCCGCTCGAAACTCCAGCACTACGTCGATCAGCCCCAGGCGCTCAAACGGCATATCGCCACTAACCAGACGTACCTCGAACGACTCGATGCCGACCCACTTCGGATTCAGTGGCCGCCGCCATCGGCCGAAACCCTGCGCTTTCGCTGTCGGGAACTGATCCCACTCGTCGATCGGTTCGCCCCCGCGGAGGTACTCACGGCGCTCCGGACCGTTCGGGAACGAACGCTCGACGCCGCCCAGTACCGCCGTCGGCGTGAGGCCGCGGTGGCGATGGCCGAACTCTCCGAGCGTGACCGCGAACGGTTACAGGACGGTACCATCGAGGCGGAGCTTGCGACAGCCCGGGAGGAATACGATCGGCTGACCGACGCCCTTGAGTCATATCCGGATCGATAGGCTGGTGTCGGATCGGCGTTATTCGATGCCCTCGATGAGGTGTGTCTCGAAGTCGTCCGCGAGCGTCGTCGCTCGCTCGGGCGTTCGGGCTTCCGCGTAGAGCCGGAGCACCGGTTCGGTCCCGCTGGGTCGGGCGAGGACCCAGGCGTCGCCATAATCGATGCGATGACCGTCGATGGTGGTGACATCGCCGTCGGCAGTGGCGGCGTAGTCGGCCGCCGCCTCGCGAAGCGCCGCGAGTTCGTCGTCGGTGTCGTAGGCGATCTTCCGGCGGACGTTGTGATAGCCATCGTACTCGGCGACGAGTTCGCTCGCGGGCCGATCGGCGAGCAGTTCGAGGAACTTCCCCGCGGTATAGGCGCCGTCCCGGGCCAGCCGGTAGTCGGGAAAGATGATGCCGCCGTTGCCCTCGCCGGCGACGGCGACGGTTTCACCGTCGGCTTCGAGTTCCCGGATCCGGGTCATGATTCGGGTCGATCCGATCGCCGTCAGTTCGAGGCTGGCGCCGATCGACTCGACGACGTCGACGAGCCGTTGGGAGACGTTTACCGCCGAGACGGCGACAGTCGTGGTCGACAACTCCGCCGCCGCCAACGCCGCCAGCGTCGCATCACCCTCGATGTAACGACCCCGTTCGTCGAAAAAGATCGCCCGGTCGGCATCGCCGTCGTGAGCGACCCCGACGTCGGCGTCCGCCGTTCGGACCAGCCGACCCAGGTCGGCGAGGTTCGACTCGATCGGCTCGGGGTCCCGTCCCGGAAAGTGACCGTCGGGTTGGGCGTTCACCGTAACGACTTCACACCCCAGCTCTCGAAGAAACCGGGCGCTGGTGAGCGCGCCCGCCCCGTGGCCCGGATCGAGTGCGACCGTTAGGTCGGCGTCGGCGATGGCATCCCGGTCGAGTGTCGTCTTGAGCTGCTCGATGTATCGATCCGGCCCTGTATCGATTGTCCGGGTCGTCCCCACCTGATCCCATTGTGTCGGGTCGGTGGTGTCGGCCAAAAAGACGTCCTCGATCCGTTCGAGCGTTTCGACCGGCAGCTCGACGCCGTCGTCGCCAACGAGCTTGATACCGTTATACTCGGCTGGGTTGTGCGAGGCCGTGACCATGATCCCCGGGATGGTCTCGGCCTCACAATACGCCTGCAGCCCCGGTGTGGGGATAACCCCGAGCCGTTCGACGGCCGCGCCCACGCTTTGGAGCCCGCTTGCCGCGGCATCGGCGAGCATCGGGCCGGTCAATCGGGTGTCTCGGGCGAGCGCGACGCGGTCGGCCTCCCAGACCGACCCCGCTGCCGTCGCGACACGCAGGGCGAACGCCGGTGTCAGCTCCTCGTTCGCCACGCCACGTGTGCCACTCGACCCGAAGACCTTCATGGCTAAAGGCTGGACAGCCCGGGCCAAAGTGGTTCCGGAGCCGTTGTCCGTCGACTGGGGCTCCTGCTGTGCTGGATCCAGACACAACGCTTTCGAGCGTTCCCTGCGGGACGGTCGATATGAACGCCATCGAGGAAAAGCGGATCTTCGACGAGCGGATTGGCCGTACCGTCGCGTTCGTCACCGCGGAGTTGGGGGTCGCGACGGTCGGGATCGCCGACGACCGCGTCGGCGAGGTCCGGATCGATCGTCGGTGTACCCCCCGGGATATCGCGGCGACCGATCAGCGTGTCGTAGTCGCGACCGAGACCGGTCTGTTGTCCTGGGATGGGACGGACGCCCTGGATCGGTCGGCCGACGAGGCCGATGACGGGAGTACGCTCACGTCGATGGAGGGACCCGATGCGACCGTCGTCGGGTTCAACGCGACGGTCCTCCACGCGGCTGATCCCACTGGAACGATCCATCGTCGAACCGACGACGGGTGGGAGTCGGTCGGGACCGTTGAGGGGAGGGTGACCGCCATCGACGGTGATCTCGTCGCGACGGAGACCGGTGTGTACCGCATCGCCGACGGGCTTCAGGCGGTCGGGCTCACGGCCGTCCGTGATGTGTCGGCGACAGGCGTCCCACGGGCCGCGACTGCCGATGGCCTCTTCACGCTCGGCAACGGCTGGCTCGAAACGCTGGCCGGTGATTTCCAGGTGGTGGCCGCTGCCCGCGATGGTGCCCACGCCCACGCTGCGACCGCCGAGACAGTCTATGCACACACTGACGATACGTGGGCCGAGGTCGACGTCCCGGTGGAGGAATCGATCGCCGACGTTGCCTATGGCGAGACGCCCTGTGTGCTCGCCACCGATGGGACGCTGGCGCTTGTGGGTGAAACCGGCTGGCGGACGTATCCGCTTGGCCTGCCCGACGTTACGGGGATCGCGATCCCATGATGGTGACACGAATCGAAAACGGGTTTATCGGGCGTGGTGAGGCTTGGATATGATCATCAGCGGTTCCGCCTCGCAGTCCCTCGCTGCGGCACTGGCGGCCGAGCTCGACGAGGCGCTTGCCTCGGTCGTCTACGAGGACTTTCCCGACGGCGAGTTACTCGCGGCGACCCCGGATATCGACGACGCCGACCGTGCCGTCATCGTCGCGTCGACGACTTCCGCGGAGGCACACATCGAACTCCTCCAGCTTCAGGACGCGGTCGTCGAAGCCGGTATCGAAGAGACCGTCACCGTCATCCCGTATATGGGGTACGGCCGCCAGGACGCTCCCTATACGCCCGATGGCACCGAACGGGCCGGCTATCCGATCTCCGCCCGCGCGATGGCCCGCGCTATCTCCACCGGCACTGATCGGGTGTTGACGGTGTCGCCCCACGAAACGACCGTCTGTGAGTTCTTCGACGTTCCCGCCGATCCGGTCGATGCAGCCGCCCACCTCGCCGAACCGCTCCCATCGGAACTGACCGATCCGGTCTTTCTCTCGCCCGACGCCGGCGCGGTCGATCTTGCCGAGAGCGTCCAGGCGGCCTATGGTCACGGCACGGTCGATTACTTCGAGAAAACCCGGCTGTCGGGATCGGAGGTCGAGATCGCCCCGAGCGATACTGCCGTTGCCGGCCGCGACATCGTCATCGTTGATGACATCATCGCAACCGGCTCGACGATGAGCCAATCGATCGCCGTGCTAAACGACCGGGACGCGGCACGGGTGTTCGTCGGCTGTGTCCACCCCGTCCTCGTCGACAACGCTCGCATCAAGCTCGCCCGTGCTGGTGTCGAGGCCGTCTACGGAACCGATACCATCGAACGGGCCGTCAGTTCGGTGTCGGTCGCGCCCTCGATCGCCGACATGCTGTAGCCGATCGACAATCGCGATGGGGGCGACCGAATCCGAATTGGTCCGATCCCCCGAATCAATCTCGATGTGGATTTCGGGCAGAGGGCTGGACTACGACAATTCCCTCAGACGGTATCGTGACCTTGCCAAAATTGACGTCCCCTGGACCAGGGCGTCTAATCGATGTCAGCAGCCGAGGAACCCCAGGCCGACATTCGTGAGATGCTCAACGAGATGGACGCGTTGCCGGCGCCGTCGTCGAGCAAACTCTCCCCGGAGGGCGCACGACAGTTCACGAAACAGCGGTTTCCACTCCCTGACGAGCCCGAACCGGTCGGCGATGTCATGGATCTGCTCGTCCCCGGTCCCGACGAGCAGGTCCCCGTTCGAGTCTATGTTCCCGATCGCGATCCCCCGTATCCCGGTCTCGTTTACCTCCACGGTGGCGGGTGGGTAACCCGTGATGTCGACATGTACGATCCGACATGTCGTGCCTTCGTGCGGGAATCCGGATGTTTGGTCGTCGCTGTCGAGTATCGGCGGGCTCCCGAGCACCCCTTCCCCGCAGCGCTCAAGGACTGTTACGCTGCAGCTGAGTGGACCGTTGTGAACGCCGAGTCGTTCAATATGCATCCCGATGCGATCGCCATTGGCGGCGACAGCGCCGGCGGCAATCTCGCGGCGGCGATCACCCAGCTGGCCCGCGAGCGTGACGGCCCCACATTCGCCCATCAGATGCTCATATACCCTGTAACCGACTACGCCTTCGATACGGACTCGTATCGGGAGAACGCCGACGGCTACCTACTCACGAAAGAATCGATGGAGTGGTTCTGGGATCACTATCTCGCCGACGACATCCATGGCGCGAACCCTTATGCCTCACCCCTTCGGGCGTCGGACCTTTCAGGGCTGCCCTCCGCAACGATCGTGACCTGTGGCTTTGACCCCCTACGCGACGAAGGTGTGGCCTACGTCGAACGCCTGCAGGCGGCCGGCGTTGACGTCACCCATATTCACTACGAGGCGGCCATCCACGATGTCATGACGCTTCGTGATCCCGATATCACGAACGCGAAACAGCGAATCGAGGCGGTTAGCCAGCAGCTCCGGACACGTCTGCAGTGAGGAGTTGCCCGATATCGCTACGGCTGACACGGTATCCCGGAGTGACCGCTCGCGCTCATATCCGGTCGTAATCGATCAGATATACACCGCATAATCAGCCGAATCCAGGCCGGCTGATCAGGCCGCCGCTTCGGCCAACGGGTCGATCACGAACCGCATCTTGATATCCTCGACGTCCCACTCTTCTGCGTACCCGTCCTCGATTTCGGTGAGCTCGGCCGCCCGGACTTCCTCTTTGATGAGCTCTTCGTGTTCGGCGATGAGCTGTCCGACCCGTTCGTCGAAGACTTCGATCTCGAGACGGATCGACTCGTCCATATCGAGATCGAGTTCCTTGCGCATCTCCTGCACTCGGCGGATGACCTCCCGGGCGTATCCCTCGGATTCGATCTCGTCGGTCAGCGTCGTATCGACGTAGACCGTCCCACCCTCGAAGTCGGTGCCGGTGATCTCGGCGGGGAGTTCCTCGACGAACGCGACCATTTCCTCGGTCAGCTCGACGGCTTCGTCGATCGCGTCTTCGACGGCGTCGGCCAGCGCACTGAGATCCTTCCGATCGACGCTGGCGTCGTTGAGTGCCGCCATCACGTCCCCGGCCATATCCCCGAAGGCGGGACCGAGCACGCTCATGTCGGCCTCGGCGCTGTAGCGCAGTTCCGCCCAGCGATCATCGGGATCGACGAGTTCGATCTCGCGGGCGTTGAGCCGCTCGGCCAGCAGATCCCGATGGGCCTCGACGGCATCGACGACGGCCTCGTCGTCGGCGTCGACGACGACCCGCCGGACCGGCCACCGGAGCTTGCGGCCGGCCTGCTGGCGGGCGTTCGATCCGGCCTCCTCGATCGCCCGAGCGGTTTCGATCGTCGCCTCCAGTTCGGGGTCGTGGAACCGCTCGTCGGGGTCGGGCCAGTCCCGCATGTGGACCGTATCGTAGCCGGCGTCGCCGGTGAGTTGCTGGTAGATCTCCTCGGCGAGGAAGGGCGTGTATGGGGCGAGCAGCGCCGTCACCTGCTGGAGTACCTCGTAGATCGTCGCGTAGGCGGCGGTCTTCGATTCGCTCTGTTCTTCTTCCCACATACGCTCGCGGATCGTCTGGATGTAATACCGTGAGACGTCCTCGACGACGAACCCAAGCAGGGTATCGAGGGCCTTGTGCTGCTCGAAGGCCTCCCAGTCAGTGGTCATCGATTCGATCACCGTCTGCAACCGCGAGAGCACCCACTCGTCCTCGCGTTCGAGGGTACAGTCGTCAAGCGAGACGGCCTCGGGATCGAAGCCGTCCATCCGCATGTACGGCAGCGGGAACCGGAAGACGTTCCAGAGGATGTTCAGTTCCCGCTGGATGTCCTCCATCCCGTCCCAGGAAAACCGCATGTCATCGCCCTGGGGGGTCGCCGACAACAGGAACGCCCGCATCACGTCCCGGCCGTGGCGCTCGATGGCCTCCTCGGGGGCGACGATGTTGCCGAGCGATTTTGACATCTTCCGCCCGTCAGCATCGAGGGCGTGGCCGTGCATGAGCACCTGTTCGTAGGGGATCTCGTCCATCGCGGCGGTGCCCATCCCGAGCTGGGACCAGAACCATCCGCGGGTTTGATCGTGGGCTTCAATGATCAGATCGGCGGGCCAGAGCTCCTCGAAGGCCGTCTCGGTTTCGGGGAAATCGAGCGTCCCCCAGGAGGCAACCGAGGAGTCAAGCCAGACGTCGAAGACATCCGGGACTCGAGTGTAGGTCGTCCCGTTTTCGGTGATCGTCAGGTCATCGACGGTCGGCTTGTGGAGGTCGACCGCGTCGGGATCGATGTCCTGATCGACCCGGTCGGCGAGCTCCTCGCGGTCGCCGATGACGAGCATGTCGTTGGCTTCCTCTTCGGGCGTGGCGTCCTCGGGGGTCCAGATCGGGATCGGAATGCCCCAGTAGCGCTGGCGGGAGACGTTCCAGTCGGGGGCTTCCTCGACGAAGTCCCGGAACCGGTTGTCCCGGGCCCACGGCGGGTACCATTCGGACTCCTCGATGTGATCCAACAGTTCGTCCTTGACGTCGGTGATCGTGATGAACCACTGATCGGTGACGATCTGGATGATGTCGGTGTCACACCGCCAACACTGGCCGTAGTCGTGGGTGTAGGTTTCGTGGGCCAGCATCAAGCCCTTCTCTTTGAGGTCCGCGATGATGTCCTCGTTTGCGTCCCGGACGAACTGGCCGGCGTAGGCCCCGGCAGCGTCGGTGTAGACGCCGTCGGCGGCGACCGGACAGAAGATCTCCATATCGAGTTCGGTGCCACGCTGGAAGTCCTCCTCACCGTGGCCCGGCGCCGAGTGAACCAGTCCGGTCCGATCGGCCTCGACGTAGTCGGCGTGATACACCTCATGACTGCCGGCGAAGTCGACGTGGTCGGGCACCTCCTCGGCGAGGGGATGGTCGTACGCCCAGCCGAGCATCTCGGCGCCCTCGTACTCATCGCGTACCTCGTAGTCCTCGTATCGGCCCTTCTTGAGGACGTCCTCGACGAGCGATTCCTCCACGTAGAGGACCTCCGTCTCGCCGTCTTTTTCGGCTTCGACGGCCTGGTAGGTCAGCTCCTCGTCGACGGCGACGAAGGTGTTGCCCGGGATCGTCCACGGGGTCGTCGTCCAGATAACCAGCGACCCCTCACGCTCCCGTAGCGGGAACTTCACGTAGATCGACGGGTCCTCGACTTGGTGGTATTCGACTTCGTTTTTCGCGATCGCCGTCTCACATCGGGGACACTGGCTGATCGAGCGTTTGCCCCGTTCGACGAGCCCGCGTTCGTGGGCCTGTTTGAAGCCCCACCAGGCGGCCTCCATGTACTCCGGTGTCACCGTCTTGTAGGGGTCGTCCCAGTCCATCCAGACGCCGAAGGATTTGAAGTCCTCCTGGAGGCCATCGAGTTGCTCCTCGGCGAAGGCCTTGCACTCCTCGATGAAGTTCTCGATGCCGAACTCCTCGATGTCCTTTTTGTTCTCGAAGTCAAGCTCCTCTTCGACTTTCGTCTCGATCGGCAGGCCGTGCATGTCATAGCCCGGCCGATCTTTCACGTCATAACCCTGCATCCGGAGATACCGGATGTAGGTGTCTTTGAGTGTCTTATTCCAGGTCGTCCCCATGTGGGCCGCCCCGGAGGTGTAGGGCGGGCCGT
>JAXINS010000121.1:0-31099 GCA_034190395.1 Chewarchaeum aethiopicum (SeqCode) | reverse complement strand
GTGGCCGTCTCATACCGATCGAGTAACTCGTATTCCCGCGTTTCGGCCGCGCCATCGACGGTGCCCGAGACGGTGACCCGCATGACGGTCAGGTCGTGGGCATCGCCCAACTCGAGCTTGGGTTCCAACAGCGCGGTCAGAAACTCCCGGGGCGCGATCTCGTGGTCGCCGATCGCGATCGGATCGGTGTCGAGCAGGCCACATTCCTTGAGAGTCTTGATCTTGCGGGCGTGACCGGGATAGCGGATCGTCTTCTCTTCTAAGGTCTCGACGTCGCCGAACGTCTCAGGGAGCGTCGAGACGCCCCTAGTGTAGAAACACTCCAGCTCGCCGACGCCCTCGAATTCGATGGTCTCGATCCCCGACAGCGGTTCCGTTTCGGTGTACTCGCCGTTACGGATGATCCGGGCCGGCACATCGTATTCCCGCCAGACGCTCGCCAGGCTGAAGACGACGCGATATTCGAGCGGGGGTTTGGGATCGGCGGGGAGCCCGCCGACTTTGACCTCGATGTCCGTCACGGTATCCAGCCCGCCCCCGGCATAGCCGATCAGCAGGTTGCTCAACCCCGGCGCGACACCACAGCCCGGGACGATGGTGACACCGGCCTCGGTTGCCGGCGCATCGAGATCCCACTGGGGATCGGTGTAGGTGAGACTGACCGCGTCGGTGTCGGCTGCGACACAGCTTTCGAGTGCCGGGACGCTCAGCTCGTAGGGGAGGGCATCAACGGCGACATCCACATCGCGATCAGCGAGCAATTCCGTCAGCGCTGTTTGATCGCTGGCATCGAGCTCAAACGTCTCCACACTTCCATCGAACCGATCGCGGATGGCAGACAGATGCTCCGCGACGACATCAGTTATGAGGACGGTCTCAACGGCGTCACGGTTGGCCATATCGTAGGTGATCGCCTGGCCCATTCGACCGCCACCGAGCACGACGGCATCGATCGACGTCATTACCTCGGCCTACCTGGGTGACCGATAAAGATCCCCAGGATCCGCCGGCACCTACAGCTGTTTGTTCCAGTCATCGGTTCGGAATTTACTGGCCGCCAACGCCTCGGCCGCATCGAGTTCGTCGTCCTCGTAGGCGCCGAGCTCGCCGCCGTAGACGCTCTGGAAGTGATCGATCAACCGATCGATGACCGCCGATCGGGACTGGTCGATGTGGTCGCGCATGACGGCGACCCGTTTTTCGGCCGACTTGACGGCCTTATCCGAGACTTTCTCCTGGCCGATCCGGAGCACCCGGAGCATCTCCCGGATATTCAGGCTATAGCTCATTGTCACGTGGTGTAACACGGCATCGGATCGCCGGAGCTGGGCAGCGCCACCGATCTTGCCCTCGGGATGGGCAATATCGTTGAGGGGTTCGTGTTCGACCGCCAACCCGAGCTCGTTGAGCGCATCGATCGCCCACTGGTTGAGCTCCTCGTAGCTCGCCTCGACTTCTTCGGTCACGTCCTCGCGGGGCAGGTACATCGAGTAGGTGATGACGGCTCCTGGTTCGACGAACATCGCGCCGCCGCCGGTGATCCGCCGGATCACGTCGATGTCATTGGCTTCGACGTAATCGACAGCGACCTCATCGGCATAGGCCTGAAACCGGCCGAGCGGAACCGCGGGTCGGGACCGGTACCAAAACCGAAGGGTCGGCGGAATCGTCCCGTCGTTCATCCGGTCGATAAGCACTTCATCGAGGGCGTGATGGATCGCCTCCTCGAACTCCCCTTCGTTGATGAGCCGCCAGCTCATTCGGTCACCACCTCCCGAACGACCGCCGCCAGATCGGCCGCCTCGAATCCGATGAGCTGGGCGTCGACGGCCTCGATGGCCGCTCGGAGATCGGCTTCCGAGACATCCGCCGGCTGGCCCTCGATGGCTGCCTCGAGTTCGGTCCGGGCTTCCGGCGGTTCCAGAAAGAAATCGCCGGTGATCGTCACGTTTCGGATCGTTGCATCGACATCAGCCGATACCCGGACGAGCTTGCCATCCGGGACTTTTCGTGACGCTGTTCGTGACATATCTCACCGTTCGATCCCCATTGACTTCCCTGCAGCGATCACCACCAACAATTCACGTTCGATCCCATCGATCGGGGAATCCCATCAGGCCGGGGATTGATCGATCAGTATACATATCTCGACGACCCGGTTGGTGGTGACAATGGTCGGCCCGGGCTGTTTTCGGATCGCGTTCGCCACGATCCTGATCGGAACGGGCCTTGGGATCGTGTTCGGCGCCAGTCAGCTGATGGTCGTGCTCGTGATCATCGGTGTCGCGGGGTTTTTCGCGTGTAACCGGTGGACGGACCAGTAGCCGCGTTCTCGAGAGCTAGCAAACTGAGAGCGGACGGCGTCAGATTCCCCACGGATTTTCGTCGGGGACGATGACCCGCTCCCGGTCCTCGATGGCATCGATCCGATCGATCGCCGCCTGATCGAGCGAGAGCGCCTGGGCGTCGAAATTCTCCTGGAGATGGGCTCGGCCGGTCGCCTTGGGGATCGGGACGACTCGGTCGTGATGGAGCAACCACGCCAAGCTGACCTGGGCCGGCGACGTTCCGTATTCCTCGGCGATATCGGTCAACACCGGATGATCGAGGATTTCCCCGCGACCCAACGGCGAGTAGGCGACGATGTAGAGGTCGTGGTTGTCGGCGTACTCGAGGAGCTCGGTCTGGGGAAGCAACGGGTGCATTTCCACCTGGTTGGCGAAGATGGATGCATCGAGGATCTCCCGGGCTTCGTCGAGTAGTGCCGGCGTGAAATTGCTCACACAGACGTGATCAACGGCGCCGCTGGCATGCAGTTCGTCGAAGACCGGCAGGGTGGCCGTCGGTTCGTAGGCTTTGGTTGGCCAGTGGACATAGAGCATGTCGACGGAGTCGACGCCGAGTCGATCGAGACTGTGCTTGAAGGTCGAACGGATCGTATCGGGTTTGAGGTTCGTCGGATGGATCTTCGTCGCAAGCCAGATGTCCTCGCGATCCACCGATGCGTTCGCGATCCCGCGGCCAACGGCGGCCTCGTTATCGTACATCTGTGCGGTATCGATATGTCGATACCCGATCTCCAAGGCCGTTTCAACCGAGGTCGTACACTGATCGGGATCCGTGTTGCCGGAGGTTCCCAGGCCGATCGACGGCAGTGTCTCGGACATACAACGTGGAGCGAGGGCGGGGCCTAAAACCGTCCGGATGCCGGCAGCCATCGGTCAAACCGGCCAGAGACCAAACGGCTTTGCGCGTTGAGAGCGTATACTTGCCCGATCATGGTCGAAATGGAATCAACCGTCGCACTGGCGCGTGGTGATCCGGCCCCCGATTTCGAACTCACCGGCGTCGATGGGGAGACGAAAACGCTGGCCGACTTCGATGACTACTCGGCGCTGTTGGTCGTCTTTACCTGTAACCACTGTCCGTATGCGGTCGCGAAGTTCGATACCCTCAACGACATCGCCGCCGAGTACGACGACGTCGCCGTCGTCGGGATCAACCCCAACGACGCGGAGGAATACCCTGAGGATTCCTTCGAAAAAATGCAGGAATACGTCGAGGACGGGACGATCCAATACGATGCCTATCTCCGCGACGAGGCCCAGACCGTCGCCGCCGCCTATGGGGCGGTCTGTACGCCGGATCCGTACCTGTTCGCCAACGAGAACGGATCGTTTACGCTCGCCTATCACGGCCGGCTCGACGATGCGCTCAACCCAGATGACGAACCGAGCGGGGAACCGGGATTCGAGATCCGGCAAGCGATCGATTCGGTGCTGGCCGGCGAGTCTGTCAGTCTCGATGACAACGCCTCGCGAGGCTGTTCGATCAAGTGGCGCGAGGGGAACGAACCCGATTACTGGGATCAGGTCTGACGGGACGACTTAGGAAGTCGAGGCCACCAAGTCGGGAGCCGTCCCGGTGGCTTTTGACCAGTATACCATCTCCATTGGTAACCCCTTCGGATCGGTCGGCGGATCAGCCGGTAGCGTCGCCAGCTCCTCACAATCGAGACCGCGGGCCGCGACGAGCGCGAGACAGAGCGCGTCGATGATGTCATCACGACCGACCGTTGCCCGGCGGTATCGATCGCATGCCTCAGCATAGACGGTTGCTATAGTCGGCTCGATCGAGGTGAGGACTGACAGTCGAGCCTGTCGTCCCGCCTCAGTTTGCTTATTTGAGGCCATCGGCTCGCCGTGCAGTCCCCAGAAACAGACTTCAGGGTGGGATTCCCGGATCATCCCTTGAACGGTGGGTTGGTCCCGTACCAGCCGATCGAGTTCGGCGATCTTCTCGGTGATATGCCAGGCCTGTATTTGGAGGCCTTTGTCGATCGCCGCCCGATTGCGGGCGTTGGCGTCAGCGTAACTATCGGCGGCCAGGGCTTGCCGGCTCGGCGGCGTAAAGACGCTCGCGTGTCGGGTCGGACTGAGGGCCTGTCTCGCCAACCGATCGCAGGCCCGTTGTCCCGGCGACTCAAGTAGCCCGATCGGGCTGTCGACCAATACGAGCGTGGGGTCGCACTCGTCGAGGAACGACTCGATCGACCCAACGACCCGGTGATCGAATGTGGATGGCCCAGTGAGTTCGACGACGAACCAGCCGCCCGGACAGCCATCGACCCCCGCAACGTGCATGGACTGCTGTTGGTGAGTCGGCGACATCACCATGACGATCCCACGACTCCGAAACGCTCCTATAGCGGGCGGATAGGTGAGTGTATATGAACTACGTGCTGTGGGCTTTACTCGCGCTGGCGTGTTATTCGTTCGTCGCCCCGCTCGTCAGTATCGGAACCCAGGGTGGAGTCCCCAGCGATGTGGCCGTCCTGATCGTCAACGGTATTCTCGTCGTGATCGCGACGGGGGTGATCATCTACCGCGGCGGCGATTTCATCACCTATCTGGACCACCCGAAAATGCCGTTTCTCTACGCCGCCGGGTTGTTTCTGACCGTCGGGATTCTGTCGTACTACCGGGCGCTCTCGATGGGACCAGTGAGCATCGTGGTACCGATCTTCGGGCTCTTTATCGTCGTCAGCTCGCTCATCGGGATCGTCCTGCTAGACGAATCGATAACTGTCCGAAAGATCGCAGGGATCGGCTTTGCCCTCGTTGCGGTGTATCTCACGTCGATGGAATGAGCGACGGGATGATTCGCACCGGTGACTTCGATAACAGACCGGACGGCTACGGCTATGCGATCCGGAGCCGTTGGACCCCGAGACGAACGACGACATACCCGATGACGGCGACGGTCACCACCCCGCCGACCACCCCGAACGTGAGCTGACTCGGACTGCCGATCGCGAGCTTTGCGACCGTGTTCGCCGGGGATTCAGGCAACAGATAGGAGCCGCCGAAGATCAACAACACGCCGATCGAGTAGAGGAACTGAACCTGTCGACGGGAGCGAAACGCCAGCGCCAGCCCGGCACCGAGCATGACGACAATGGCGCCGGCTGCCGTCGTCAGGACCAACAGGGCCAGCCCGTTGTCGATCGGGATATTGTTCATCCGAAGCAGGAGGATCCAGGCACCGGTTTGTAGCGGCACCAACAGCGTCATCGCGAGCATCTTCCCATCGATGATCTGGGTGAGCGACAGCGGCGTCACCCGGAGCAGATCGAAGGTCCCCTCATCGTATTCCTCGGTGACGGCATCGGCGGCGACGCTCCCACTGATGAACGTCGGCAAGAACATCAACAGCGGCAACAACACCGTGTAGACGAACTCGAAGGTCGGCGAAACGTCGGGGGCCGGCGGGACCGACAGTGGCGGGTTCCGGAGGCGGTTGGTAAACTCCGTTCGTTTGGTCCGTTCGTACACCGATAAGATCTCCCGGACTTGGACGACCAGGACTGTCGATCGTAAACTCTCATCAGGGATCGTCGCCTCGACGGTGACGTTGCCGGCTGGATGGGCACGAGTATGGAGCACGCTGTCAACGTTGCCTCGCTGGAAGGCGTTCATCGCGGTCTCCCGGTCCTCGAATTCGATGAGCCGCCAGGCGCCTTCGTTCTCGACGGCGTCGATCAGATCCGCGCTGGCGTTCCCCGAGACCCCGACGGTCACCCCACCGTTGGGGACCGAACTGGGGTCGTACATCGACACCAGTCCGACCACGAGAAACGACGAAAACGCCGCAATGAACAGCTGGATGAGAATCGCGAGGATGATCGTCTTCTCGCGACCCAACGCACCCAACTCCCGTCTGGCGATACGAAGGCTACCCAAGGAGTCTCACCGCCGTTAGATTGTACAGGGCATGGATGAGGATGGCCACGCCCAGCGAAACGCCGTACCATCGCAGGTTCCGGCTGGCGCCGAGGGCGGTGATCGCCGCAGTCACGGTGTGTAACGCCAAGGGCGCAAGCAACAACCCGACCAGGACCACCGGTGAGCCCCCGGCGACGATCCCGGCGCTGGTTTCGAAGGCGGCCCGTCCGAGTTCGAGTTCGGGCAAGCCGACCAGCTGAGCGATGATCGCCAACTTCTCGCCGAAGAAAAATCCGGCGCCGCTCAGCGCGCCGACGAGCAAGGCCGATCGCAGGCCACGACCGTACTTGGCGCGCTGGAAGCCCGCGTACACGTGAATGCTCTTGGCGATCTCCTCAACGAGCGCCAAGGAAACGAGCAACAGCGGCAAGGAAACGGTGATCGGGATGACGAACAGCACGGCGATCATCAGAAGTTCGCCGATCAGCACGAACGGGATCAACAGCACGGACATCCAGGCCGCACTCCGGGGCCGTGTAATCGGGGTCACGAGGGCGTCGATGAACTTCTGGGGCAGCGGGACTTGGGCAAAGAGGTCCTCCTCACGGTACAACCCAGAACCGAGCAAAAAGAGCACGCCGGCAGTCAGATAAAAGGGCAGCGTTGAGAAGACGTAATCGGCGGGCACGATGATCTTGTCCTGGAGATCGAAGACGACCAGCGAAAGCGGCGAAATGATCGCGATGGGATGGACGTCGGTAAAGATCGCGGGGACGAAGACGTAGGCTGTCAGAAAGACGCTGACCGCAACGATAACGAAGGTCAGTTCCTTGTGTGATCGGGCTAACATCGCCCCAATGAACGCCGACGCCAGGAACAACAATGCAAGCGGGGCGACGGCGAGGACCGAGACGAAGCTGCCGCCGATCAACACCGCCGTCGCCGCGGCGATGGCAAGCATTCCGACGAAATAAGGCAAGGTCTTCCCGGCGATGATATCGTATCGCGAGACCGGCGACACCAGCATTGGCTCACCCCGGCGGTTGGTTCGTTCCTGGAGCATGCTCGTCGCGTAGGTCTGGATGACGAAGTTCATCGGCAGGACGAACGCAAACGCCAACACGAGCGAGCCAAACGGGAACGGCGGGGCGATGCTCGACGGTGAGCCGGAGGTACTGCCGACGAATATCTGAGAGCCGCGCATCGAGGGGATCGCGCCACCGAAGGCACCGGTCCTACCGTCACCGCCGCCCGAACCGTCATCGCTTGCACCGCTATCGCCACCATCGGAGCCACTCCCATCCCCACCATTAGTCGAGTCTTCGGAACTACCGCTGTCGGTCCGGGCTCCCGGTGGCGCGAGGGCCTGCAGCTCACGGTCGCGATACTGGACGTTGACGATAACCGGAAAGGCCGCCGCCCGATCGGGCTCGGCGCGCATCAATCGGTCGTTGTATCGTTCGACCGCCTCCTGGAGGGCGGCCGCCGCTGCCTGGCCCTTCTGGGTGCGCTGGGCGTATATCTGGCGCTCGGTGATCAACACCGTCAGTCGTCCGTCGTCGAACGCCGTCTGATCGGGTTCCTGGATCGCAAACCGAGGATCGGCGTCGATCGCCTCGTAGTAGGGATTCGATTCGGCGACGCCGACCCGGTAGATGCCATTGTCGATCGTCAGCCCGCGGTCGGCGACCATCGGCACCAGTGCAGCGGTGATCGCCAACGAGATCAACAGCAACACGATCGTCCGTCGGTCGAGACTGCCGACGCCGGACGACACTTCCCAACGGGCGATCCGCAGTGTTTTCCGCCAGCTCACATCCGAGCCTCCGGTTCGGTCTCGACGTCGGCTGCCTGCGCGACTGCTCCCTCGGGAGTATCCGTCCCATCGGTAGCGACCGCGAGGAAGATATCCTCCAAACTGGCCTCGTGGGTCCGCACGTCAAGGAGTTCGCCGTCCCGGTCGGCCAGTCGCTCCCGGATCGCCTCGACGCCGTCCATGTTCTGGGCGGTGACACGGTAGCGGTCACCGTCCTGTTCGCTCCCATCGACGGGGACACTCGTATAGACGTGATACTCCACGCCACCGTGTCGGGCCCGGATCTCCTCGAGGGTCCCACGGGCGACGATCCGGCCGTCGTTCATGATCGCGATCCGGTCACAGAGCGATTCGACGTGATAGAGGTTGTGCGCACTGAAAACGATCGTCTTATCCTCGGCCGCCAGCTCCCGGACGAATTCGATGATCGCGTTCGTCGTCAACGGATCGAGGCCGCTGGCCGGTTCATCGTAAATCAGCACATCCGGATCGTTGACGAGCGAGCGGGCGATCGCGACCTTCCGTTTCATCCCTTTCGAGACGTTGCCCAGGGCGCGATCCCGATACTCGAGTTCGAGCCGGTCGAGCATCGACTCGATGCGTTCCTCGGCAGTCGAGGAGGGCACATCATAGAGATCGGCGAAGAAACGGAGATACGATCGCGGTGTCATCTCCTCGTAGACCGGCGATTCCTCCGGGAGAAATCCGAGATGCCGGCGCATCTCCTGGGTCGCCACGTCGTACCCGGCGACGGTTCCCTGGCCGGCCGTCGGTTCGATCAGGCCGGCCAACATTTTCAGCGTCGTCGTCTTGCCGGCGCCGTTGGGGCCGATCAGTCCGAAGATCTCGCCATCGGCCACCTCGAACGAACTGCCCTCGACAGCGACAAAAGAGCCGTATTCCTTTCGCAACTCGACGGCCTCGATCATTACCGGATTCTGGGGTCGTTCGCCGATGTGTCTTGCGGTTATTCTCAACGCTGAAAACCGAGGGACAAGACTCATATGGCGGCACGGTTTTGAGGCGGCGACTCCTGGTGGCCGTGTGCCTGCTGATCCAGCCTCCGACCCGCCAACCGACCGCACCGACGTGGAGATTACCCGGACCGGCTCCGGTCGGCCACATTTCGACGTGCGGAGACGGATCGAGAGCCCTCGGGAGACCGTCTGGGCGCTCCTGACCGACACCGGCTCCTGGCCGGACTGGGGGCCATCGGTGCGAGCCGTCGAACCGACCAACACCGTCATCAAACCGAACACGACGGGACGGATCCGGACAGTCGGCGGTCTCTGGTTGCCGTTTCGGATCACCGACTGTGCCGACTACCGGTGGACCTGGCGGGTCGCCCGGATTCCAGCAACTGGCCATCGAGTCGAGGCCCTCGAATCGGATACCTGTCGGGCCGTCTTCGAGGTTCCTCTGGTCGCTGCCGGATATATTCCGGTCTGTAAACGGGCGTTATCGAAGATCGATTCGTTGGCAACCCAGGTCGCAACAACCGACTAATCGGAGATTCAGTGAAACCGACAGACATGTACGCGATACCCGCCGGTTTGCTGGTGGGAAGGATTTTGTCCTCGCCAGACCAACGGCCGCCCGATGTACACGAAGACAACTTACACCGATGTCGAACCGGTCGCCGATTCGATGTACTTCCTCCGGGACGCCCTCGATTGTGCGGAACTCGGAATGACCGTCGTCGATTGTCCCCCCGGCTGGACGGGAAAGGCACACGACCACGCCGACGACGGCCAGGAGGAGGTGTACTATCTCGTCGACGGCGAAGCGACGATCACCGTCGAGGATGAGCCGGTCGAACTATCGGGTGGTGACGCCGTGCGGGTCGCCGCCGAGGCGACACGACAGATCGAAAACGGGGACCGTGAGAGCCAGTTCGTGATCGTCGGTGCCCCTTGACTGGCCGTACTACGGTCGTTCATGGCCGGAGATGACGGGACCATCCGAACAGCGATTTCAGAGGGATTAAATCACGACACCCGGACTCCATGGGTGACGAATGTATCTCGGCGACATCCCATGGCCGGAACTCGGCGATTACGTCGCATCCGAACAGGTCGCGATGGTCCCCCTTGGCTCGACCGAACAACACGGCCCACACCTCCCGCTGGCGACCGACCACCTGATCGCGGAAGGCCTTGCACGAGCCGCCGCCGACCGCTCGGGCTATCTCTGTACCCCGACGGTCAACGTCGGCGTCAGCCCACACCACAAACAGTTCCACGGCACGATGTGGGTCGATCCGCCCGTGTTCAGGGACTACGTCGAGAGCCTGACCCGGAACCTGACCTATCACGGGATCGAGCGGATCGTCTACGTCAACGCCCACGGCGGGAACGTCCGCCATCTCCGGGAGGTGGGCCGTAAACTCCGGGCGGAAGACGTCTGTTTCGCCTGTGAGTGGATGTGGGACGAGAGCATTCCCGACTTAGTCGACGAGCTCTTCGAGCAGAACGGCCCCCACGCCGGACCGAAGGAGACCGCGATGATCATGCATCTCGCCGGCGATCTCGTCGCGGAAGACCGACTCGCCGACGCACGGGACCACGGCGTGTATGATGTCGAGCAACTGGAGGGGGTGCATGGGTCACGGGTTACCTACGATGCGGTCGATAGCTCCGAGAACGGTGCCTTCGGCGACCAGACCGACGCGACCGCCGAGAAGGGCGAACAACTCTTCGAGGCCGCCGTCGAGGAACTCATCGGATTGCTCGACTGGGTCGACGACCAGCCACGCGGGGAGCTCATGGAGGCCCCGCACGTCGATCCAGCACCCAATCGATAGAGGACTGATCGACAGTTCCATACCCCCAGGCCCCACGCTGGTTGGTAGGAGCCCGATCGAGCGTGAGTACCCCTGATCCCGGCTTTCGGCCGAACCGTCGGTTGGTTCGCTGGTTCGTGATCGCCATCGTGGCCATCATCGGTCTCGGGATCGTACTCGATGTCGTGATCGTCGGCACCTATCTCTTTACACCCTTAGCGATCGTCGTTGCCGTCCTGACGCTGGGGCTCGGCTACATGCTGTTGACCCGCCGGGATGTCAGTTGAGCCGGCGCGATAGGCGATCCGGTCACCGGTTGCGCCCGATCGGGAATTTCACATCCTCCGGATAGTCGTTGAACCGCGCGATGATACCCTCATAGAGTGCGTTCCGGGCCCGAGTCCCCCGCCGTGGATGCACGAGATACCGAAGCCGGAGTTCGACCCACGATTCCTGTTGGACGACGTTAACCGTAGGCCCATCCGAGACGTCGAGCTCGACGGGAGTTGCTTCGAGTCGGTCCCGATACTCGGCGATGTGATCGGCCATATCCGCACCGAGGTAGGCCGTCGCTTCCTCGACCATGAGCTCGCTCGCCAGTTCGAGGTCGGTCTCGTAAGCGACCTGGATCGAGAGTTCGTTCCAGACGTAGGGCACCCCATCGCCGTAGAAGTTCACGACATGTGAGGAAAGGACGACGCTGTTGGGGACCGTAATGATCCGACCCGACGGTTGGTTCGAGGAGACTAACTCCCCATCGGTTTCCCAGATCTCCGTGACGAAGAAATCGATCGAGACGACGTCACCGCGGGTCTCGTCGATCGCGACCCGATCGCCGACCTGGTAGGGGCGTTTGATCATGATGTACAGCCACCCGATAAGCGAAAACAACGGCTGTTGGAGGGCAAACGTGATCGCGAACCCGAACACCCCAAGCGAGAAGAGGACACTGACCCAGTTGCGCGTCACCACGCCAAACGACGCGATCACGGCGAGCGCACCGAATCCAAGCCGGAGGACGTTTCGGACATCATGGCGGCGGCGTTTGCTCGCGATCCCGTCCAAGAGATACCCGCCGATAACGACGTACCCACCGTAGACTCCCAGCACGACGGCGGCCACCGAGAGGACCATCTGTGTGAGCGGTTCGATCGGGAGTCCCAACACCCGCTCGTCGACTCCAAACCGCGGGAACAGCCGTGCGGCCACATAGAGGAAGACGGCACTGCCAAGCGCGAGATATCCGGTCCGGTTCATACCACCAACGGAACCCGGACGCTTGAGAAACCATCCCTTCGCGAGGCCAGCGGCCAGGGGCGGCCGTACAGAATTCAGGCGCCGGCCAGTGTCGCCAGCGCACCCCCAAGCACGCGTGTCGCCGTCGCACAGTCCTCCCAATCGGTCCACTCCTTTGGGTTATGCGAGATGCCATCCTGCGATCGGACAAAGAGCATCCCGGTGTCGGTCACGTCGGCGATCCGTTGGCTATCGTGACCCGCCCCGGAATGGAGGTCCGGCGCGTCGAGATCGATCGCGGCCGCGGCCGAACGGAGGGCATCACGACACCGGTCGTGCATCGCCGTCGGCCGACGATCGGACGGCCGTTCGAATTCGGTTTCGACCCCTCGCTCGGTGGCAAGCCGATCGAGGCTCGTCCGAGCACGCTCGGCGATTGCCTCCATCGCCTCGTATTCGACGTCGCGGATATCGATACTGAGATCGACCTGGCCGGGAACCACATTCGAGGCGTTGGGCCGGACGTCAAGCCGACCGACCGTGCCGACGGCGGTGTCACTGACGGTATCGACCACATCGCTGGCTGCCGACTCGATGTCGAGGACGAACTCACTGGCGGCCGCCAGCGCATCGGTTCGCTCATCCATCGGGGTCGTGCCTGCATGGTTAGCCTCCCCGCGGACGGTGACCCGACACGTCGAGCTGCCGGTGATCGCCGTGACCACACCGACGGAGACGCCAGCCTCCTCGAGGCGGGTACTCTGTTCGACGTGGAGTTCGAGCCAAGCGTCCCAGGCGCTTGCATCCACCCGTCCCTCGCCGATGAAGCCGATCCGATCGAGTGCCGTCTCAAACGTTTCGCCGTCGTCGGTCAGCGCATACGCCTCCTCGACGGTACGGTCTCCGACCGCCACCGACGATCCCAACAACCCTGAAAAGCGAGTGCCTTCCTCCTCGGTAAACGAGACGACTTCGATCGGTCGGTCGGGTGTGACACCGCTCTCTTGCATTGCCCGCACCGACTCAAGGGCCGCATACACTCCCAGGGGACCATCGAAGATACCACCCTCTGGCACCGAGTCGAGATGGCTGCCCGCGGCGACAGGGGCCGCATCCGGATCGGCGCTTGGCGGTGTCCACCGACCGACGATGTTGCCCACCGCATCGATCCGTGTCTCAAGGCCAGCCGCCTCCATCCGTTCGAGGAGATACTCCCGGGCTTGCCGGTTGGCCTCGCTGCCGACGAGGACCGTTCGACCGTGCCCTTCGGTGTCGACCTCACCGAAGGCACCGTTCGTTTCGATGTCGGAACGGAGCCGATCCTGATTGACCGCAAGTTCCACTGCCATACCACCGCTTGCGTGGACGTCTAAATGGTTCTTATCCATGCAGCCGGCACAAAGTAGTTCAGGCGGCCCATCGTTAGCCCGGCATGGAGATCGCGTTTTGTGTCTACGACGGCCTCACGGCGCTGGATTTCGTTGGGGCGTTCGATCCGATCACCCGGCTGCGAACCATGGGCTATCGCGAGGACATCGGCTGGGATATCTGTGCCCACGGCGAGGCGGCAACGGCGACCGGCGAGCTCACGTTCGGGGTCGATCGCATCGACCCCGACCTCGGGGAATACGAGATGGTGTTCATGCCCGGCGGCGTCGAGACGCGGACGCTGATCGAGGATTCGTCGTTCATCGATTGGGTCCGGACCGCGGCCGACTGTGACTGGAAAGTGAGCGTCTGTACGGGAGCGTTGTTGTACGGCGCGGCAGGGTTGCTCGATGGCAAGACCGCGACCACCCATCCGAGTGCCTTTGACACCCTCCGGGAATACTGTGAGGTCGCCGATGAGCGGGTCGTCGAGGACGGCGATACAATCACCGCCCGGGGGGTCTCCTCCTCGATCGATCTCGGGCTCTACATCGTCGAGCAACTCGCCGACACCGAGGTCCGGACCGAGATCCAAGCCCAGATGGATTATCCCTACGGCGGTGAGGTCTTCAGCGACAGCTAACCGTCGTGGTCGGAGACGGACGCACTGAGCCTTCGGGATTCCGCGTCGGTGAGTTCCTCAAGGACACTGGTGCCGGACCCGGACTTTGAATCCCACGACCACTCCTCGTGCAATCGGAGCCGACCGTCACTGAGTACTTCGATCCGATCGGTCGATTGGCCGGTCGCCGTCTCGCCGTCGGTCGTGACGTGAGTATACCGGAACTGTAGGGTCTCACCGGTATGGAGGCCGACGAGATAGCCCAACCTTACGACGCCACCCTCATATCGGGCGTGAATCAGATCGTCGCGTTGTTCGAACCAGAAGTACGTCTCCCCACCGACGTCACCATCGCCGTCGTTGGCGACCGACCGGAAGAGCCGGCCGTCGACGGACGGGGAATACGGTTCATCGGACATGCGAACATCGATTCGTCGACCGGGCTTGAACGCTCGGATCACCGATTCACCGTGAGCGCGGGGTGTGGTTGCCCGTACAGCTATTAGGGGCGGTCTTGGAACGGGTGGTATGGCACCGGAGCAGTTCGTCGGGGCACCCGTCGAGCGGCGGGAGGACCCCGCCCTCCTGACCGGGCGCGCTGACTATACGGACGATTTGACGACCCCGGAGATGACGTATCTCGCCATTCATCGGAGCCAACGGGCCCACGCCGACATCGAGGGGATCGACGTTGAGGAGGCGGCCGCGATGGACGGTGTGATCGGCGTCTACACCTGGGCGGATATCGAGCGATCGGATGCGCCAGGTGTCATCGCGATCACCGCGCCACAGGTCGATGCAGCGATCCCGGGCCATCCGATCCTCGCCCGCGATCGAGTCCGGTACCAAGGCGAACCGGTCGCTGCCGTCGTCGCCGCCGACCGATACACCGCGGCCGACGCCGCCGACGCAATCCGGGTGACCTACGACGGCAAGCCGACGGTGACCGATCCGGCAGCCGCCACCGACACCGATGCGCCGGAACTGTTCGAGGCCGCCCCCGACAACATCGCCGTCGATCACGAACTGGGTGATCCGACCGGAACCGACGAGGCGTTCGAGAACGCCGAGCAGGTCGTCGATCTCTCGCTTCGGAATAACCGTCTGATCCCGAACGCGATCGAACCGCGGGCGGCGCTAGCCGACTACGATCCCGCGGACCGGCGACTGACCGTCGAGATGACCTCCCAGTCACCCCATCGACATCGGACAAAACTCGCGGCCACGCTCGGCATGCCCGAACAGAAGCTCCAGGTCATCGCCCCGACAGTGGGTGGTGGTTTCGGGCATAAGGGTCACCATCATCCGGGTGACGCGTTGGCGGCCTGGTGTGCGATCGAAACCGATCGCCCGGTGAAATGGACCGCGACCCGGACCGAAAACTACCTCGCCGGTGCCCACGCACGGGATCACGCAACCGACGCCAGCCTGGCGATCGATACCGATGGAACGATCCGCGGCCTGCGGGTCGATGCCACGACCAACGTCGGGGCATACGGGTTAGGGTACGCCCCGGCGATCGCCGCCAGCTGGGGCCAACTGCTTGCTGGCCAGTATGCGGTCCCCACGCTTTACTGTCATACACAGGCAGTGTTTACCAATACGGCGCCGGTCCACTCCTACCGTGGTGCGGGCCGTCCCGAAGCCATCTACGTGATAGAACGGTTGTTGGATAACGCTGCCCGGCGGCTGGACATCGATCCGGTTACGATCCGGCGACAGAACCAGCTCCGGCCCGATCAATTCCCACATGAGACGCCGACGGGGGCTGTCTACGACAGCGGGGACTACGAAACGGCCCTCGATGCTGCCCTAGAGACGGCAGAGTACGATCGGCTGCGGGAACGCCAACGGGAGCGTCGGGACGCCGGCGAGCTGGTCGGGGTCGGCATCGCCAACTACGTCGAATCGACCGGCGCCGGCTTCGAGAGCGGCGTCGTCAGAGTCCGCCCCGGCGGTGGGGTAACGGTATACGCCGGGAGTCACTCCCACGGCCAGGGGCACGAGACGACGTATGCCCAGATCGTCGCCGACGAACTCGGGGTCGATCCGGATTCGATCGAGGTCATCGAGGGCGACACCGAACAGATCCCGGAAGGCACCGGCACCTTCGGGAGCCGCAGCACGGTAACCGGCGGCGGGGCGGTCGTCGAGAGCGCGAAGGCGGTCCGTGAGAAGGCCGAGCGGATCGCGGCCCATCGCCTCGAGGCCGATCGTGCCGACATCGAACACGGAGACGGCGAGTTCCGGGTCACCGGTGCCCCGGACCGCTCGATCAGTTTCGGCGAAGTCGCCGGGGCGGCCTACAGCGGTGACCTCCCCGACGGGGTCGAGCGGGGACTGGAGGAGACGACCTTCTTCGAACCGGACGGGACGGCCTATACCTTCGGCACGCACGTGGCGGCCATCGTCGTCGATCGGGCCACCGGCGAGATCGAGATCGAACGCTATGTCGCCGTCGATGACTGTGGCCGACGGATCAACCCACGGATCGTCGACGGACAGATCCACGGTGGCGTCGCCCAGGGGATCGGACAGGCCCTTTACGAGCACGGCCAATACGACGACAACGGCAACCTCGTCACCGGCTCGCTACAGGATTATGCGATCCCGAAGATCGGCCACCTCCCCGAGATCGAGACCGAGGCCACGGTAACGCCGGCGCCTGGCAATCCACTGGGGGCAAAGGGAATCGGGGAAGCCGGCACGATCGCCGCACCGCCGGCGGTCGTCAACGCCGTCGTCGATGCACTGGCTCCGCTGGGAGTCGACCACGTCGATATGCCGCTCACGCCCGAACGAATCTGGCGGGCGATCGAGGCGGCGTCCGAGGAGTAAACACTCAGTCGCCGACGGCCAAACGTATATTCCTCCCCCGGAAGTCGGCGGGGACATGCGACGATACCTGCGAGCCGGCCAACTCATCACCGGACCCACCGTCTACGAGGACGGGGCGGTGCTGATCGAGGACGGCACGATCGAAGCCGCCGGTCGAGCCGATGATATCGAGGCCCCTGACGCCGATCGCGAACGCCACCTCCCGGATCATACGCTCATGCCGGGGTTGATCGATGGGCACGTCCATCTGACGGGGCCCGATGCCGAGACCGGATCGACCGCGGATCTTTTTGCGACCTCGCCGGCGGAGATGACACTGCGGACGTTACATAACGCCCAACGGACGCTCCATGCTGGCGTGACGACCGTCCGTGATTGTGGCGGCGCCAACGATCTACCGATGGCCGTCCGTGATCGGATCGCCCGCGGGGAGTTCGTGGGTCCTCGAATCGTCGCTGCCGGCCAGGGCCTCAGCGCAACCCACGGTCACGGCGACCTCCTGCCCTGGCACATCGAGACCCATCTCGGGACCGACAGCGGCAACATCGGCTCGAAGGGTGTCGTCGCCGATGGCCCGGATGGGGTGCGCCAGGCCGTCCGTGAGCGGCTCAAACTCGGTGCGGATTTCATCAAGGTCTGGGCGACCGACGGTATCGGCGACGCTAGCGGTGGGACCGTGCTGTCGTTCACCCGTGAGGAGCTGGCGGCCATCTGCGATGAGGCGGGTCGTCACGGTCTAACCGTCGCTGCTCACGCCTACGGGGCCGAGGCGATCAAGGCCTGTATCGATGCTGGCGTCCATTCCATCGAGCATGGGCTGTTGATGGACGAGGAGGCGATCGACCGGATGGTCGCCGAGGATGTCCATCTCACCTTCACCTATGCGACGATTGCACGAATCGCCAACGATGACGGTTATCTCTCCAGCCCGAACGCCAAAGAGGCGCTGGATCACCAACTCGAAATGGTGCCGGTCGCCGATGATCGGGGCGTGAATTTCGCGATGGGGACCGATGCCGGGACGCTCACCGAAAACGGGGAAAACGCCTTAGAGCTGGTGCATATGGTCGAGGACGCCGGGTTTGCACCGCTGGAAGCCATCCGTATCGCGACGGCTGGATCGGCGAACATGCTCGGCCTCGATGAGACGATCGGAACTCTCGAACCCGGCTACGCCGCCGATCTACTCGCCGTCAACGGCGATCCACTCGCGGACATCACGACGCTCGCCGACCCGGACGCGATCGACCTCGTGATACGGGACGGCCTGCCGGTTAAAGACACGAGTAGTTGATCGTCGTCGGTCCCAAGCGCCACAAACAGACCAAAAGGGCTGTTTCAGTCTGGCTAGCCGTTTTTTAAGTGGCGGTCGTTCGATCGGATATGCCCGCTAGACCCCGCTCGTCCGTGATCGTTGTCCTCACCCTCCTCGTCGTGTTGGCCGGATGTGGCAGCGCCGCAACCGGCGGCGGTGGTGACGCTGGTGGTGCCGATGTCCAGTATGAGGCATCCGGTGGTGGCGCCGCTGCCACCGCTACCCCGATGGCGACGCCACAGCCAGAGACCGCCGCCGAGGATCTCGATGCAGCGGCGGGCACTCCCCAAGCGAGTGCCGGCAGCAAGGTGATCCAACAGCGAGCGATGATCCGCACCGGCCGGCTCCGGCTCGAAGTTTCGTCGTTCGACGCTACTCGACGGAACCTAACCGAGACGACCCGGTCGTATGGCGGGTTCGTCAGCGACACCACCCAGGAGCTACACCACGATGAGAATCGCTCGTGGACGACCGGAACGATCGTGCTCCGAGTGCCCGCCGGCAACTTCAGTACGGTGCTCGAACGCGCCAAAGCCGAAGGGACCGTCAAAGAGGTTGATATCAATCAGCGTGACGTCACCGATCAACTGGTCGATATCGAGGCCAGACTCGAGAATCTCCGCGCGGAGCGCAAACGACTCCGGACCCTCTACGAGCAGGCCCACGATACCGAGGAGATTCTCAAAGTCCAGGAGCGTCTCGCGGATGTCCAAGGCCAAATCGAACGGATCGAGGCCCGCCAGCGAGCGCTCCAGCAGAAAGTCGCCTTCTCGACGTTACGGGTCCACATCGCCGAACCGCGTCCGGAACCCCCTGCTGATCCCGGGCCCCCCGCATGGTATGAAACCGGTGTGGTTGCCGCGTTCCTCGAATCCGCCAGTGGCGTCGTGACCGTCCTCCGGGCGCTGGTGGTCGGCTTTGCGTTCGCGCTCCCGTATCTGCTCGTGTTCGGCGTCCCGGTCGCTGCCATCCTGTACGTCGGGATCCGCCATCACCGCCACCAATCCACGTTCGATCGACCGGGCGGCGGCGATTGACCGAAGCAAAACAGTCGGCGGCGCCGATAACGATCCCGCTGGGCGTCTATCTACCCGATCTACCCGCGGATTGCTAAACTCTACCGTCGCCCAATAGAGAGGCCTAAGAGCCTCGAATACTGAAGACATGTTGTAACGCTGATGACTTGGTCCCTGCGTCCAATCGACTACATGGAGTTGCTCGAGGCAGCCCTGATTTCGATCATCCTCTCGGGGGTGCTGTGGAACCTGCTTGCCGGCTACGGTATCGTCACCTCCGCCTGGCTGGTCCCGAAAATACTGCTCACCACGAGCGTGTTGACGGGCGCGTTGGTGCTCAAGGAACTCAACCAATCGACGTCCGTTACCTCCTATCGGTAATCCGCTTCGGCGCGGTTTTCGAATCGATCGTATCCAAAGGGCCCAAGCACCGACGGCTTGTGACCATCGGTGACCCACGCCGCGAGCGCCTCGTTGACCGCCAACGAGATGGCAAAGCCGTGGCCACACCACCCAGTCGCCACAATGACGTTCGAGTCAGCCGGGACCCGATCGATGATCGGTACGCCGTCGATCGAAACGCTTTCGGGTCGACTGGCGTCGGCTTCCTCGATAGCCACATCCGCGAGAGATGGATAGACGGCAGCGGCCTGCTCGGCGTTGCGTTTGACCTGCTCGTCAATCGTCCGTCCTCGATCAGCCGCCGGATCCCATTCCCCTCGCCAGCCCCCCGAGATCATCACCCGCTGACCCGGGATTTCCTTGAGTGCGAGCGTTCGGCTGTCGTGGCCGATGAGGTGGTTGACCGGCATTGGCTCGATCGGTTCGGTTCGCATGACCTGTGGCAGGATCCGATAGATCGGAAGCGTGAGATCGAATGCGTCGGCCATTAGCTCCTTGACGCCCAAATTCGCCACCAATAGTAGTTCCTCACCGACGACGATCTCCTCACCACCATCGGTTCGAAGGCCAGTAACCGTCGAGCCGTCGGTCGAAAGCGACGTCACCGTCGTGTGCTCGCGGATCCGTGCCCCGGCCCGTTGGCCCGCCTGGGCAAGCCCTTGCGTGGTGGCCGTGTGATCGGCCACACCGTCGTTGGGACAGTAGAGCGCACCCTCGATGGCATCGGTCAGCGCCGGTTCCATCCTCTCGAGTTCCTCCCGTCCGATGACCTCGTTTTCGACGCCGTTGGTGGCCTGTAACCACTGTCGGGCGGGCGCGCTCTCGATGCCCCGCCGGGGAGCGTCCGTTCGGGTTTCGTACAGGCGGAGGTGCCCAGTCCGGGTGTAGCCGGTCGCCGCGTCGATCCGATCGGCCAACCGTGGCCAGAGGTCATACGCCCTGGCCATCAGAGGTAACTCCCGGGGATCCCGGCCGTTGGCACGGACACCCCGATACCCGAGGCCGCCGGAGGCACCGCTCGCTACCGTCTCAGCTTCAACCACAAGGACATCCACGTCCCGGCGTGCCAACTCCCAGGCGGTTCCACAGCCATAGATGCCACCGCCGACGATGACGGTATCGGCTTCGATCGTCATATCACGGCCACTGGGTGAACGGCCTGAAAGCTCTTCCCCCGATATGCATCACGGCGAAGCGAGCGGACCGGTCAGTGGGCGCTGAAGCCGTCGATAACCCGGCCACAGTCCGGACAGTTGACGATCTCAGCGCCTTTCGTTTTCCCGCCGGGGATCGCATCCGTCCGGCTGGTCTGGCGGCTAGCGGGGCGGTTCAGTTCGGAGTTACAGTAGGGACATTCGTACATCGAAAATGACTCCGTTTTGTGTTAACAAATACCACATTCGCTGGCCGACCAATAAGCGTTGTGGCGCCGCTGTGGGAGTCGCTGCTGGAGGTATCCGAACAGGCGTTCAATCCAGCGAAATCGAACGACTACGCCGTCAACACCGATCGGGCGTTTTCGACGGCCGCCTCTTTGCGGGCGGGATACGCCTCGACTTTCGCCCGGAGCATAATGCCGGATCCAAGCGTCACCTCGCCGCGATAGGCTGCCTGCTTGTCGAACTGTAGAAACAGCGAGCAGTTCTCGTCCACGCGGTCATCGAGTTCCGTCCGGACGGTTTCGAGGCTGTCGAGACGCCGGACCTGTTCGAGGACATGACGGATGTCATCGGCGTTCTCGACCCGGGTCGAGAGAACGACGATCCGGTCCCCATGGTGGCCCTCGGTTTCCTCGCGATCGATGTCGTATTCCTCGGGGAGAAACGTCCGGAGCGCTCGACGGACCCGCTCTTCGTCTTCGGTGGCATAACTGAACGCCCGCAGGTCGATGTAATGAAGCGGGACTGACGCCATCAGTGGAGTGGAACTATCGATGCAATCAGGACGTCGGGCGATCGTCGCTATTCCGCGGCGTCGGCTTCTTCCTCGGCGGCGTCGACATCTTCGTCGGGGGCAGCCTCAAGGTTATCCGCCGGCACGCCGGTCTCCTGTCCATCCTCGAACTCGACGGTGTAGTTCTCGTCGCCAAACATCGTCTCCATCGCCTGGGTGATCGTCCCGACCTGCCCGTCGAACTCGCTATGCTCGTCGTGTAGTACGACGCGGTCGTCCTCCTCGAAACTCATGCCCTGAGGTATCCAGCTTGGCGACAAAAAGGGATTGATTTCGACCGTTGCGCTTGGTTTCCTGCCGATCAAGCCGTCGTTCAGCCGGTATCGGTCTTGTAGGCGACGACCCGTAATCGCCGGTAATCGGCCACCCACTGCGCACGGGCTGTATCGTACAGGGATGGTCGACAGCGATCCTCGATCGTGTCGATCAGTGTCTCCCGTTCGGTCGGCGGGACGGCATCGAGAAATGCGCCGGCGAACATCTCAAGCCAGTTACGAAGGCCTTCGGCGCCGTCGTCGAGTTCGGTCGGGCGATCGAACAGCGTCGCGAAGGTCACCTCAAACCCGGCTGTTTCGAGCTCGGTGGCGTACTCGGCGATGCTGGGGAAATACCATGGATCGACGGCCTCGGGGTCCCGATCGAACCGTGCCAGTTCCTCGTGGAGTGCCTGCCGGATCGTCCCGACATTGTCCGCACCGCCGAGTTCGGCGACCAGCCGGCCGCCGGGGACCAAGAGACGGCGGATGTTCGCGAGGACCGACTCGACATCCGTGATCCAGTGTAATACCGCGTTCGAGAACACGGCATGAAAGGGGTCCTCGAAAGTAACCGTGCGGGCATCCGCCTGCCGAAAGGTCATCGACGGGTAGTTGTCACGGGCTTGGGCGATCATCTCGGGATCGGCATCGACGCCGATGACCTCGGCCCCCGTATCGGCGATCTCGGCGGTGAGATGGCCGGTCCCACAGCCCAGATCGAGGATCCGTTCGTCCGGCTCTGGATCAAGGAGTTCCAGCATATCGGCACCGTACTCCGGCACGAAGGAGTGGGAGTCGTCATAGAGGGACGGATCCCACTCCGAGCCCTCCTCGGCCATGTGCCGGTGTCCGAGTGGCCCCGGCATAAACACGTTCATCTCGGCGATGGCCCGTCAAAGCGACGATTGACCATCCCGATGGGGATCGAATCAGGGATCCGATCGGGCAAAAGATTTCAATCGAGCCTGGTGTACGACCCCGATATGGAGTATACGACCCTCGGTGACACGGGACTGGAAGTCAGCCGCATCTGTCTGGGGTGTATGAGCTTCGGTGATAGTCAGGAATGGATGCTCGACGCCGATGAGGGCCAAGCGTTGGTCGAACGGGCGATCGAGCTGGGGGTGAATTTCTTCGATACCGCCAACGTCTACTCGACCGGCGAAAGCGAGCGGATCCTCGGGGCCGCCCTCGCGGAGTACGACCGTGACTGGCCGGTCGTCGCGACCAAAGTGCGTGGGGAGATGGATGCGGACAACCCCAACGCCTCGGGCCTCTCGCGAAAGGCGATCGAACAGGAACTCGAAAACAGTCTCGACCGCCTTGGGATGGACACGGTCGATCTGTACCAGATCCACCGCTGGGATTACGATACCCCCATCGAGGAAACATTGCGGGCGCTCGACGACGCCGTCCGGCGCAACCAGACCCGCTATATCGGCGCCTCATCGATGTGGGCCTACCAGTTCGCCGACGCCCTCCACACCAGCGATCGCCTCGGTCTCGAACGGTTCGTCTCGATGCAGAATCACTACAACCTGCTGTATCGCGAGGAGGAACGCGAGATGCTCCCGCTGTGTCAGCAAGAAGGTGTCGGCGTCATCCCCTGGAGTCCACTGGCTCGCGGCCTGCTCGCCCGTCCCCACACGGAGATGGAGGCGACCACGCGGGCGGAAACCGACTCCTACGTCGCCGAGCGACAGGACACCTACATGGCCAACGGTGGCACCGAGATCAACGAACGCGTCGAGGAACTCGCCGCCGAAAAGGGCGTCTCGATGGCCCAGATCAGCCTCGCCTGGCTGTTGCACAAAGACTGGGTCGATTCGCCGATCGTCGGCGTCTCCTCGATCGCCCATCTCGAAGACGCCGTCGAGGCCGTTTCGGTTGATCTATCGGACGACGACATGGCGTATCTCGAGGAGCCCTACGAACCGGTCGAGGTCGCCGGCCACGAGTAAGCGATCGAACACCGAAGTTCCTTTCGGCGACGAGCGCGAAACAGCGACCACGAAAGACGGCTGTTATCGACAGTAAAACCGCCGGACGCCGTCGATCGAACGGTAACCAGGATCGATCCTGGGGATCTGTCATGACCAACCTCAACGACCTGTGGTATCTCGGACATCAAGCCGCCCAGCGCTCCGAGCAGGTCTACCATCAACTTGACGAGCGATACGCCGACTACCTAGAGCCGGTCCATCGACGATCGGTCGCCCGACACCGGTTCGAAACGCTCGCCAATCGGATCATCGAAAGCGGTGTGCCATACGGCGCCCACACCCTCGTGTATCGACCCAGCGGCGAACTTCTGCTTGTCCGTCACGACGGGGTCGATCAGTGGGTACTCCCCGGTGGCGGGATCAGACAGGAGGAGACGTTTCGGGATGCCGCCCAACGCGAACTCCACGAGGAGGCCGGGATCGAAGCGACTTTCGATGGGCTGGCGATGTTGACACGAGTCGAGGTCAGATGTGGGGACACTGACTGTTGGGGTGTCATCCCGATCTTCGAAGCCAAAGCGGCCACCTACGAGCCGGAAGTCGCCGACCCCGACGACGAGATTTCGGCCGCCGATTGGTTCGCGACGTTGCCGGAGGATACCCGTGATCGGGAAGATCTCCAGGCCTGGCGGCAGTCACACTCCGAGCTCTCCGGGACGGCAGACTGAACCGTATCGCGATCTCAGTCGTCGGCGACCGTGCCGACTGGCTCATCAGTAGGTCGGCTCTCGACGAGTGCCGTCGCGGCCAGACCGGTCGCAATGATCGCTAACACGCTGCCCACCCCGAAGGCCAGTTCATAGCTGGTGTATGTCGCGACCACGCCGATCAACGGTGGGCCAAGCACGCCACCGACCCCTTTTGCGGTCGATCGAAGCCCCATGAGTTCACCTTCACGAACGTCCGGGGCGACGTCCCCGATGAACGCGAGGGTGCCCGTCGTCATCGCCGAATAGGCGGCCCCCAACAGGAGCAACCCGCCGCCGGCGACGATCGCCCGGACGAGAACGGTACTCGGCAGGATCGCACCGGCGAGAAGTATGGCATAGAGGGCGCTGCCGGCCATCCCGCCGACGATTAACGGTTTCCGTCCCGCCGCATCGGCGATCTTGCCGAAGGCGTACATACAGACCGTCTGGCTACCGGGGTTCAACGCCAAGAGCGCGCCCATAACGAACGCCGAAACGCCGACGTTGTCGATCAAATACGGTGGCAAGAGGCTGCCGACCCCGAGAACGGTCATATTGCGCAGCGCCAACGCCACATAGAGCCACTGGAGTCCGTTGGTCCGGAGGTGATCGCGGTTCTCAACCGCCGGCACCAACCGAGTGCGGACTTCCGAGATGACTTCCGCCACCGTCGGTTCGCCGGCCGGTTGCGGCGCGGGATCGGAGAGAAAGGCAACAGCGACCGTCGACACCAGGCTGATCGCTGCGACCACGAAAAAGAGCTCCCCGGGCAGCATGATGCCGAGTAAAAACCCGGCCCCGAGCTGGGCGCCGGTAAACCCGACCGCCCGGGCGCTATTGAAAAAGCCGATCGAGCGGCCCCGCCCTTCCGCCCCGCCGTGGGCGCTCACGATCGAGAGCATCACCGGCATGAACCCGGCGGCGAAGATCGCATACAGTGCCCGGAGTCCGATCGGACCCCAGACGCCGTCGACAACCGTCAGGGGCAGCACCACGACGGTGGCCACCACGCCCGTTCCGATCAACACCGTCCGGCGGCGGCCAGTCACGTCAGCGATCGCTCCCCAGATCGGCGCGAAAAACATCAGCCCGATGAAATAGGCCGTCATCACCATGCTGACCGCAAAGGGCGACCCCCGCTGGCCGATAAACACCGCCAGCGACGTCCCCATCAGCATACTCGTCATGATACGGGCCGCCGGCGCGACCGCCAACAACCCCCGCTCACGCATCGAAAGCGTCGCCTCGTCAGTCACTATCGAGGGGTATCCCGGCGACGGTTAAAAAGAACACAGAAACGGTTCGGTTTGCAGGAACACTACGGCGGTCGGTAGGACTCACCGTCGCGTTCGTCGGCGTCCATCCGGCGCAACGTCGCCCGGGCGTTCCCGGCCTCATATCCGAATAACACGTCCGAAGCATAGGTTTCGGCTACCTCGGTGGCATGGATCAGATTGTCGATATCGATGTTGACCGCATAGAGTTCGATACTGAACGGCGTCTCCAGTCGATCCGCAAAGCCCGAGGCGAGTATCTCAAGCCAGTAGGTCGTGCCGTAGGCCGTATCGTAGATCGGGACGACGAACTCATCAACGAATTCAGCGAGTGCATCGAGATCGATCCCGGCCCGTTGGTACAGATGGCCCGGATACGGATCGGGATACAATGTCAGAAACGTCCGGCCGGGGATTCGATCGGTCGCCGCGGCGACGAATTCCGTAATGACGTTCGCCCGCCAGGCATCACGATCGTCGAACGCGCTGGCGGCGAACTGCTCGTCGCACACGTCACAGTGACAGTATTCCTCCCGAGGGAATCCGACGTCGTCAAGCCGGACATCCGGGTTGGCCGCCGCCGCCGATTCGATCATCTCGAAGAGTCCCTCTTTGTACGTCGTGCGACTCGGACAGATGTAATCCCAGTCGAAGTACTCGCGATCACGCGTCGCCGGTTCGCCTGCGTCGGATACCGGGACCAACGACGGATCACCCTCCGCGGTCGCGTTGTCACCAAAACACGAGATCATGTTCACGCCCGCTTCAACCGGCTCGGTGGCCCGCCCGGTCACGTCCTTGACTTCATAGAATCCCCGGTCGAACTCGGGCCACTCGAGTTCCTCGGCGTTTCGCGTGACGACGCCATACATGCCTGCGGATCCGGCTGGAACGCTGATAAGGGCCCCGCTCTCGGGCAGTCAAATGAAACTCAATGGCTGTGCCGTCGAACGGATCATTGGACACTAAAGGACTTCTCTAAGCCTTACGCGTTTTTATACGATTATATGATTACTGTTTCGTATGCGCGAGTTAGTGTTCGATCTCGAATACGCGCCGGGGTGTAACGACCTGGCGGACACGCTCGCTGAGTATCCCGATACGCGGATCAGATCATTATCGTTGCATGCCACGACCGACAGCCTCTGGCGGGTCGACCACGTCACGGGATCAAAAGATGCACTCACCGCCATCGAAGAGGCATTTCTCGCTACGGACTATTACACCGACTGTCTCACCCCCGATCAGTGCGGTGCCTCCCAAACGACGCAGGTCCTCGAATCCACGGACAAAATGCTCGTGCTGTACTCCTACTGGGAACGAACTTCCAGTTGTGCGTCCGTTCCTCACATGGCGCTCGAACGGCTCGGTGACGGCGTGTTGTTTGAAACGCATAAAGAAAAGCGACGATACACCTGGCGTATCGTCCATTCCGGTGATGGGGATGTCCGGGCGTTCTTCGACGATCTGGAGGCGAGCGTTGCCGATTGTGTCGATATCGATTTTCAGCGGTTGACAGACGCCTCCTCGCCGGTCGAGCCGACAACCGACGGTGACGAACTCTCTCCTGCACAGGAGAAAGCGTTACAGGCCGCCGTCGAACACGGATACTACGAACAACCGCGTGAGATCGATGTTGAAGAACTCGCCGACTACCTCGATGTCGCCCGATCGACACTGAACCATCGACTGCGACGGGCCGAGGAACACCTCGCGAAACAGGAGGTAGCCCAGATGCGCTCGCTCCAACGACCGTCCTCTGACTAACCGACTCAGCAGCTGAATACCTGATTAACGGCTCCCAATGCGATCAAACGAAGCAGTTGGAATATTCCAATAGGACTCGTTGGAAGTCTCCAACGGCGTCGTTGGATTATTTCATGAAACAGAGACGGAGCCCTGGTGGTATCTAGAAGTATGGCGCAGAACAGAGACGATGCGAATACGAAGTCGGATGAAGGCGTAAAAACGACCCGACTACCCATTCATAGGACGAACTGCCCGTGGAACGCCCGACGGATTGTCGACCGTCTCCAGCGTGTCGAGGGTGTTATCGAGGTATCACATAGCTCCCAGTCGGACACGGTCATTCTGAGATATGAGCCGACTCGGACGTCCGAGGCAACAATCACGGCCGCCATCGAGAGTCCGAAATACACGACTGACCGGGAATCGACACAACCCCGCCCGGGACGCCGATCGGGTGGATGTCAGTGTCGATGCCGTGACCGGTCGAGGTGAGTTGGGTAATGATAAACGAATCAACCGATCTGGAGACAGGCGGGAGCGAACAACCGGGAGAACGGACGATTCAACTATCCATCCCCGAGATGGACTGCCCGTCCTGTGCGGGGAAGGTCGACAGGGGCCTCCAGCGTGTGGACGGCGTGACTGACGCCACACTCCAACCAACGACCGGCACAGCAACGGTGACGTACGATACCAGTCGAGTAAGTGAGGCCGCTATCATTGGAGCCGTCGAGAATGCGGGATACGAGGTCGTTGCTCATACGGCGAATCCTGAGAACACAGCTGGAGCCGAGGTGAGCATCGCGCCCCAATCGGAGATATGGACAAGTGCGCGAGCCATCAAGACGTGGACCGGCGCAGTATTCGTCACCCTTGGACTCCTCGTTGAGTTCGTCCTCACCGGCCAGAATCTCGCCGTCGCGAACATACTTGCTCACCGATTTTACCTCGCGGACTGGCTGTTTCTCGTCGCGATCGGCATCAGCGGGTATCCGGTCGTCCGCGGCGGCTATTATTCGGCGAAGAATCTGAGCCTCGACATCGATCTTCTGATGGGAACGGCCATCATCGCCGCAACCGGGATCGGGTACTTCGTCGAGGCCGCGACGCTTGCCGTCCTGTTCAGCCTCGCAGAACTCCTCGAAGACTACGCGATGGACCGGGCACGGGATTCCTTACGTGAACTGATGGAGCTGTCCCCTGATGAAGCTACTGTCCGTCGAAACGGAGAGGAACTGACCGTTCCCGCCGACGAGGTAGATATCGGTGAGATCGTCATTGTTCGTCCCGGCGACAGGATCCCATTAGACGGGACGGTCATCGACGGCAGGAGCGCGGTCGACGAGTCGCCGATTACAGGCGAGTCCGTCCCAGTCGACAAGGGTGTCGGTGCCGAGGTGTATGCCGGCAGCATCAACGAGGAAGGATATCTCGAGTTCGAGGCTGATGTGACAGCCTCGGAATCCACGCTCGCTCGGATCATCGAGATGGTGCAGGGTGCACAGGAACGAAAAACCGAAAGGGAGCAGTTCGTCGATCGCTTTGCCGGCTACTACACGCCAGTGATCGTCGTCTTGGCGATTCTGACGGCCGCATTGCCGCCGCCGTTTATCACCGGTGGCGTCACCGTCGATATCGCCGGTCTCACCCACACATTCGTCGGGGACTGGCAGACGTGGTTCATCCGTGGTCTCACGCTGCTGGTTATCGCCTGTCCCTGTGCGTTCGTCATCTCGACACCCGTCTCCGTCGTCTCAGGGATTACAAGCGCCGCCAAGAACGGCGTCCTCATCAAGGGGGGAAATCATCTGGAGGCGATGGGTGATGTAGACGCCATCGCTCTCGACAAGACGGGTACACTCACCAAACGCGAATTTGAGGTCACGGATATCCTCCCGCTCGATGATATC
This sequence comes from Chewarchaeum aethiopicum (SeqCode), assembly GCA_034190395.1. GTDB lineage: Archaea > Halobacteriota > Halobacteria > Halobacteriales > Hikarchaeaceae > Chewarchaeum > Chewarchaeum aethiopicum. The sequence goes on along the minus strand of JAXINS010000121.1, from coordinate 1,645 downwards.
ACCGAAATGGAAGTCCTCCGTTACGCAGCCGCACTTGAGCAGCGCAGCGAACACCCAATCGCTGACGCGATCCTCGATCGGGCTGAGACAGCAGACTTCGATGGGCTGCCCACCGTCGAGAACTTCGAGAGTATCACCGGACAGGGTATACGCGCCGACGTGGCCGGCACGACGTACTACGCCGGCAAGCCCGCACTCTTCGAGGAACTGGGCGTGGACCTGTCGCATGCCCACCTCCGTCCGGACGGTGGAACGATCACCGAAGTTTCCCACGAGCACTGTGAGCGTGATGATTGTGCCGATCTCGAAAACAACGTGATTTCGCAGTTCCAGGACGACGGCAAGACGGTGGTGCTGGTCGGCACGGCCACCGAACTGGTCGGCATCATCGCTATCGCAGACGAGGTGCGACAGGCGGGCGCCCGGACGGTCGAGCGATTGCACGACCTCGGGGTCGACCAGATCGTGATGCTTACCGGGGACAACGAAGGAACGGCCCGCGCGATCGCCCAGCGTATCGGTGTCGATGAGTACCACGCCGAACTACTGCCGGATGAAAAGGTCGATGCCGTGGAGACCCTACAGACAGCGTACGGCGAGGTAGCAATGGTCGGTGATGGCATCAACGACGCCCCCGCGCTGGCGACCGCCGATGTCGGGATTGCGATGGGTGCAGCAGGAACTGACACGACACTGGAAACCGCTGACATCGCATTGATGAGCGATGACATCGGGAAGCTCCCGTACCTGTATGCACTCTCACACAGGGCAAACAGCGTCATCCGGCAGAACATCTGGGTGAGCCTCGGTGTGAAGGTGTTACTCGCGCTTGGCGTTCCGCTGGGACTGGTGAGCGTCGCCCTCGCGGTCGTGGTTGGCGATATGGGGATGAGTCTCGGCGTCACCGGGAACGCAATGCGGTTGTCACGGCTGCAACCAGCCCGATTCTTCGGAACCTGAGGTTCGATTCTGCGATACGGTGGTTCGTGCGTCATACCGGTGTGGATCGTTGAACAGACAGCCCCATCCACCGTCGTGGGAGATGGGCAGCCGGTGAAGGATCGTCGAGGAAGGATCCTGTATTCAGGAACCGATCGATCGATACCCCACAACCCTTAATCAGTGGTCCTCGTTAGCACATGCATGGACACCGAACCCATCCGTTCGCTCATCAACCGGGTCGGTGGCTTGCTCATCGCGCTCGTGGTTGGGGTGGCCGCCGCGAACATGTTCCTCGGGACCTCGATCGGGCTGTCGGTGCCGACGGTCTCGCCATTTGCGATCGTCGCCGTCTTGTTGCTCGGATTGGCGATCGTCACCGTCAATTCGATGGTCGAGATCGTCAACGCCTACGAAAAGCGGGCACTAACCGTACTCGGGGAGTATCGCAAATTGCTCGAGCCGGGGATCAACTTCGTCCCGCCGTTCGTCTCCCGCACGTACACCTTCGACATGCGGACTCAGACGATCGACGTCCCCCGCCAGGAGGCAATCACCCGGGACAACTCCCCCGTCACCGCCGATGCAGTCGTCTACATCCGTGTCATGAACGCCAAGAAGGCGTTTCTCGAAGTCGACGACTACAAGCGAGCCGTCTCGAATCTGGCCCAGACGACCCTGCGGGCCGTCCTCGGTGACATGGAAC
>JAXINS010000080.1:0-33357 GCA_034190395.1 Chewarchaeum aethiopicum (SeqCode) | reverse complement strand
CGTTCGCAATCTCCGAGGCCGCGACGTCCTCGGCGACCGCCCAGTAGGAATCGACTTTCCGAACGAGACCCTTCTCCTGGAGCCGGGAGAGGGTCTTGTGGACGCTTGAATGCGGGACATCGGTTAGTTCCGTCAGTTCCTTGGGACTGAAGCCCATGTCGGGATGGTCGAGCAACACGGTGAGTAGTTCGTGAGCGTTCGTGCCGGGTTTGACTGGCGGCGTGATCTCTCCATCGGAATCGATCCTGATTGGCATTAGTGTCTGTCTATGTCAGTATTTGTCTGATCATGTCATAAAATCTGTTGTAGTCGGAATCTGTTCATGGCCTGTCGCCTCGACAAGGTACCTACAATCAAGAGCCAGTCTGGCGTCTTCACGTCGACCGATCTGTATCTTCTGTTCTCGCTGAACGAGCAGTGATGAAGATGCGCGTTGTATCTCGCAGGCTGTATCTAACAACTGGTGGAGAAACTTCTCACGAAGCTATGGATTGTTGCGAAAATCCCCTTCGGTCGATCCCTACTGTAGCCGTTCGCGGGCGGCCTCGACGCCGGCCTGAGTATCCACATCGACGCCGACGTCGGTCATGGCCTCACCGATCGTTCTGACGCCCCGAAGGACTTGCTGGGCGGTGAGGTTGCCCATGTTGCTCACCCGGAAGATCTGTCCGCCGAGATGGGCCTGCCCGCCGCTGATACTCACGCCGCGGTCGGCGACCGCGTCGAAAAACGCTGTCGGATTCTCCCGAACGCTTGCAGGCAATGACACCGCTGTGACGGTGTTGGAGTACTCCGTCGGTCCCTCGACGACGGGGAATCCCTCGAGTCCCATTCGGGTGAACCCCTCGCGGAATGCCGCCGCCTGTCGTCGGTGGCGGTCGATGCGGGCGGCCATGCCCTCCTCGCGGATCTGTTCGACCGCGGTCGCGAGCGCCCGAAACAGCGGGACTGCGCTGGTAAATGGCGTCTGATTGGCGTCGGCCTTCCGGAGATACCAGTCGAGGTCCTCGTAAAACGGCGCTTGGTCGCCGTCGATCGCTGCCGCCGCCCGGTCGGTGACGTACATCGCACTGATGCCGGGGGGTGCCGCCAACGCCTTCTGGGCGTCGGTGACGGCGATGTCGACATGCCAGTCGTCGATCCGGAACTCGTCGCCGCCGATGCTCGTGACGCCGTCGACGACGAAGTGGGCGTCGTGGTCGTCGGTTAGCGTCCCGACCGTCTCGACGGGGTTTAAGAGTCCGGTACTGGTCTCGTTGTGGACCATCGTCACCACGTCGGTATCGTCGTCGATCGCCGCCTCGACGGCGGCCATATCGAAGGCGTTGCCCCAGTCGACCTCGACGCGGGTCACGGTCGCATAGCGCTCGGCGACCCGGGCGAACCGGCGGCCGAACTTCCCGTTGACGAGGGCAACGACCTCGCTGTCGGCATCGACGAGGTTCGCCACCGCCGCTTCCATCCCCATGGTCGCGGTACCGTTGAGCACGAGGCTCGTCCCGGCTTCGTTGGTGATCGCTTCGTCCGGCGTCGACCGACGGAACACGTAATCGAGGCCGTCCTGGGCCCGTTCGTAGATCGCCTCGAACTCGGCGGAGCGATGGGACACCATCGGGGCGTCCATCGCCCGTCGGACCGGCCGGGTGATCGGGACCGGTCCTGGATTCAAAAGCAGGAAGTCCTCGCGCATGTCTCGGGATTATTCAGCGCGCGCATAAGCCCTCCGCATCGATCGATCCGGGCCGGCGCTGGTGTCGACCGTCGTCACTCCTCGTCCGGTTGGCGTTCGATCGAACTCCCCAGATAGTTGGACAGTACGGCATCGACGGAGTCGGCGTTGAACAGACTGAGGTCGGCAGCGATCGCCTCCCGTAAGGATGACAGATACGCGCTATCGGCCTCGAGCGCTCGGTAGTCGACGTCGATGACTGTCACCCCAAGTGCCTCCGAAACGAGCGCTCGGAAGTGGGCTGGGTCATTCACTGATCCACGCCAGAGATGATCGCGAAAGAACAGCCAGCCGTCCTCGCCCGGCGGGGCCGCCCGATGACACAAGCTCGTCTCGAACTCGGCGGGATCGACCGTGACATCGACCGTCGTCGGCGAGAGCCGAAACCGGACGCTGAACCGGTATCGGGCCTCCATAGACCGAGCCAACGGCGATCGAGCCGGTAAAGCTGTCCCTCGGCGATGGGGGACAGTCGTTTTCTTGAGATGCTGGGAATTCCCGTTAAAAAACGGCCCGCTGGCGCCGAGCACTCACCGGAGTTCGTCGTTGAACAGTTCGGCGACGTGGATGTCCTGCTCGGTGATGCCGCCTTCCTCGTGGCTCGTCAGGCGTACCTCGACTTCCTTATACCGGATGATGATCTCCGGATGGTGAAACTCCTCTTCGGCGACCTCGCCACAGCTGGCCGCGAACGCGACCCCGGTCAGGTAGTCATCGAATTGGTATTCTCGGACGATTTCGTCGCCATCGCGTTCCCAACCTTCGGGGAGCTTGCGCTCGATCTGCTCGTCGGATAGTAACTCCGCCATATCTGGCAAACACGTTGCCGACGTGATAAATATGCGGCCTCGGATCGTCGGAAAGTCCCGACGCTGACCGGATTAGTGGTCGTCGAAGACGCCCGCCGGCATGTCGGCTCCCTGTTGGTTGAGCATCGCCCGGACCGGTTCGGGGATCTCTTCGCCGTCGAACTCCGGATCGAACAACTGCAGGGCCGTATTGATCGTCGACCAGTCGTCCTCGGCGGCGGCCTCCCGCAGGCTCTTGGTCGGGGCCGCGAGCAGTTGGGAGACCAGCGAATCCGCCATCGCCGCGATGATCTCGCGTTGGTCCTCCGTGAGGTCGCCGTTGGCCTCGAGGCGATCGAACGCCCGCTGGATCTCCTCTTCTTTGACGGTCTCGGCGCTTTCGTACATCGCGGCGATCACCTTGTCGGCCCGGCCGCGTTTGTACTCGTTGAGCAGACGGTTGAACTCCGCGTCGATCATCCGCTCGACGGTCTCGGCGGCCGCCCGTCGTTGTTCGGTGGTGGTGTCCGTCACCGTTTCCAGGGAATCGAGATCGTATGTCGAGACCGTCTCGATCGACGATGCGGCGGGCGAGACGTCCCGTGGCTGGGCGATATCGATGACCAGCGTTTCACCGGCGTCACGGAGCGTCGTGGCGTCGAGGACGTACTCGTCGCTGCCGGTGGCCGAAATCACGACATCGGCCGTCCCCAGGACTGTCTCGAGGGCGTCGTGCCCGACCGCCTCGGCGGGCACGTCCACCTCGGCGGCGAGTGCATCGGCGGTCGCGATCGTTCGGTTGGCGATATAGAGCCGGTCGATCGGAGTGCCGCCGAAGGCGTTGGCGGCGATCGTCCCCATCTTGCCGGCGCCGATCACCAGTGCCGTCCGACCGTCGAGATCGAGTTCCCGTTGGGCGAGTTCGACGGCGGCACTGCCGATCGAGACGACGCCCTCGTTGATCGCCGTCTCCGTTCGGGCCCGTTCGCCGACGTGGATCGCCTTGGTAATCGCTTCCTCGAGGACCTCGCCGATCGCGCCGACCTCCCGGGCGTCCTGATAGGCCGTCCGGACCTGGCCGATGATCTGGTCTTCCCCGATGATCAGCGACTCCAGGCCTGCCGCGACCCGCATGAGATGGCGCAAGCTCTCCTCGTGGCCAATCGTTACGGCCACCTCATGGAACCGTTCGGGGAGAAATTCCCGCAACACAGCGTGGCCGTCGGCGTCGTCGTCCGTGACGACGTAGGCCTCGACCCGATTGCAGGTGTAGAGTACGAACGCCTCCGAAACCGGATCGGCGGCGAGCAGGCGTTCGACCGCCGATCGCTGATCGACGGCTTTGGCGGCGTCGAGCGTATCCACGTCCGTCTCGTGGTGGGTCAACCGGAGCCCGGAGATTATATCGGTCGCGTCGGTCGTCATCGACTATCAGCTCCCTGGAGGGTCTCTTCGATCACGCGTTCGGCCTCGTTTCGGGGGTTTGAATCGCCTGTACGTAAAGCTGTCCAAACGGCCTGCGAGCGGACGACAGCCCGTATCGCGGCGTGTCGTTGGCTCGTTGACAAGTCACGATCCTGGAGGGATTCACGAAGGTCGCCGGTCAGTTCGGCCATCTTTCCGGCCCCCGCAAGTTCCGACTCCAGGCGGCGGCGAAGCTCGCGGCTGAGCGCGGGACTCGTGCCGCCGGTCGCGATCGCGACGACCACGGGATCATCGCGAACCGTCGCCGGCGTGACGACGCCGTTGGGGCCGGGCGACCCATGGGTGTCCGTCCGGTTGATCAACACCGACCGGGTCCGTGCCGTCTCGGCGATCGCCGCGTTGAGCGCCGGATCGTCGGTAGCGGCGACCGCCAGTGTCGGTTCGGTCCGCTCGAACCATACCGCAACTTCGGTCGGGTCGGGTGCTGCCCGAACCTGGTGGGCGTCCCCGAAGTCCTCGTCGCTGAACGCGGGGCTGATCACGAGGACGTCGGCCTCTCGGGCGAACCGTCGGGCCTTGCGAGCGCCGACCGGCCCGCCACCGAAGACGAGTACCCATTGTCCCGACAGATCGTGAAACAGCGGTTGCATCGGTCAGTCCGGTCCTGTATTACTGGGTGTTTGCCTCGGCACGTTCGTCGAGTCTGATGCCGGTTTTCTTGAGAATGCGGGTCGAAAAGAGGGTGTCCCAGTCCTCGTCGGTCACGTCCCAGTACTCCGCCATCACCTCCCGAACCTCCTCGATCCGTTGGGTGCTTTCGGCTTCGCTTCGGCCATGAGTCATCGCGAAGAAGTTGTACGGCCAGACGCCGTCGTGGCGGGGGCGCTCGTAACAATGGGTCACGAACTCTAGGGACGCGACCGCCGGGCCGACATCGGGAACGACGTCGTCGGGGACGTTCCAGACGGTCATGCCGTTTTCGGTATACCCCAACGCGTAGTGGTTCGGAATCACGCCGATCCGACGGATCTTCCCCTCGGCGTTGAACCGCTTGATCGTCTCGAGGACCCATTCGTGGTCGGCGTCGATGGCGTCGGCCACGTCCCGATACGGCGTCGCCGTGATCGGCAGTCCGTCTTGGATCTCCAAGACGAGATCGCGTTCGGCCGGCGTCAGCGACGACCGGTCGGTCGGCGAGACGGGCGGCCCCAGTTCGGCGAGATCGACGTCGCCGTCGGCGATCGGCCCATCCAGCATGAACTTCGCCTCGACCCGGAACTCCCGCTGTTTGGGGAGGTTGTAGGTCGGTTGACCGGTTTCGGCTTCGATCTCGTCTAATACTGTCTCGATCCGATCCGCATCGGCGACCGAGACGACGAACCACATGTTGAGATGGGGATGTTCGCGCTCGTAATTGTGGGCCACCTCGACATGGTCGTTGACCTGCTCGGCGATCGAATCGAACCGATCGGGCGGGGCGTGCATCGCCACTAGCGTCGCCGCCCCGCCGATGGCTTCGGCGTTGACGAGCGGGCCGAACCGGGTGAGGGTCCCGTCCTCGTCGAGGGCCTGTACCCGTTCGAGAAGCGTCGCAGCATCGATGTCGATCCCACGATCCCGAAGCGCCGTCGCCGCGGGCTCGAACGGTCGTTCGACGACCGGAAACCCGCCCTGAAACGCGTTGAGGATCGCCCGGTCGCGCGCCCCCAGTTCAGTCATCCTCTCATAGTCGGTGATCGCCGGTCATAAGGGGCCCGTTCTGGAGGCTGTACCACCGTGATCGATCAGTCGCCCTCGACGCCGGTGACGGCAAATCCCAATTCCCGGATGTCCTCGAGGATTGCCTCGTGGTCGGCGGATGCCTCGTAATAGATGACAATGTCAAAGGTCCCTTCGCGCAACAGCTGTTGACACTCCCAGACGAACTCGTCGCTGTCGATGCGTCGCCCCTGGTGTTGGTTCGAGGCGAAGTCGGGATCGTCGTTGCCGGAGTAGACGTAGGTGTCAGTAGGGTCGTGTCCGGCGTGTTCCGCGATCACATCGCCGATGTCGATCGTCGCCTGGTGCATGGCGATGTCTTCATCGCCCGCGAGGTCGGTGTGGACGACGGCCCCGTTTAGCTGGATATCCCCCGGCTCGAGGAGCGCTTTCGTCCGACGATAGAGATCCTCGTCGAGAATTTCGGTCATAATCGGGTTGTTCTGTGTACGGCTGCCTGGATTACAACAGTTTCGAGCTCGGTTTCGGCGCATGACCGACCAGATGACGGAACAAACCCAGAAGGCACATATCCCTCCCCGGTAGAACGGCGACATAATGCTGTCGTGGATCCGTCGTCGGGGGCGGCAGGCCTACGAGCGCCTGCTCCTACGCGAGATCTCGGGCGTTCCTGAGCACGTCGCGATTATTCAGGACGGCAACCGTCGCTATGCCCGAAAGCAGGGCGATGACGTGCCGGATGGACACCGGGCCGGCGCCGAGACGACCCGGCAGGTCCTCGAGTGGTGCGAGCAGCTCGGGATCCGTGAACTGACGCTGTATGCTTTCTCGACGGAGAACTTCAACCGCCCACCCGAGGAACGCGCTCATCTCTTCGATCTCATCGAGACGAAGCTCCGGGAGTTCGCCGATGCCGATCACGTCCACGAACAGGGCGTTTGCATCCGGGCGCTGGGGGCGATCGATGAACTGCCCGAACGCGTCCAGGAGGCGGTTCGGTATGCCGAAACGCGGACGGCCCGCTACGACACGTTCACCCTCAACGTCGCCCTTGCCTACGGCGGCCGTGCTGAACTGTTAGACGCCGCCCGTGACGTCGCGACCGCCGTTGCGGACGCGGAGCTCGACCCGACCGACGTCGATCTCGGGGAGATCGAACGACGGTTGTACGGGCGTCGGGTCCGCGATGTCGATCTGATCATCCGGACGGGCGGGAACGAACGGACCTCGAACTTCCTGCCGTGGCATGCCAACGGCAACGAGGCGGCGGTCTTCTTCTGTGCCCCCTACTGGCCGGAGTTTTCCCGCGTCGATTTCCTCCGGGCGATCCGAACCTACGAATCCCGGGAGGCCTCCTGGCAGCGGACCCGCGCCCGACGTGCGGTTGCGTTGCTCCGTGCCCTGGGCGAGCTAGAACTCGAGGGGGCCCAAGATGTCGCTGGCCGGTTGCGTGATATTCTGCCGAAGGAGGAAGCCGACGACCTCCTTGCGGAAACGTCGATCGACGCCGACGAGGATCCCGACGCCGAGCCTGCCGACTGACATCACCGGCCGAACCGTCGCTTGCGCCGTTTGAAATCGAGGACGGCTCGAAGGTAATCCCGACGCCGGAAATCCCGCCAGTTGACGTCGGTGAAATGTAACTCCGAATAGACCGACTGCCAGATCATGAAATCCGAGAGCCGTTCGGCCCCGGTCTTGATGACGAGATCCGGTTCGGCCGGGAACACCAGTCGGTTTTCGATGTCCGTTTCACTGATCGCCTCCGGTTCGAGGGTTCCGGCGTCGACCTCCGCGGCGATTGCCCCGACGGCCTCGGCGAACTCGTGTTTGCCCCCCAACCCGATGCTGATCCGGATCGGGGCATCGGCCCGTTCGGTGTCATCGGGTCCCCGCACGGCGATCGGCTCGGGGGCCGTCACCGACCGGAGTTCCCGCTTGAGCGTCGGAGTGACCGCCGTATCGAGCACGCTCACGTAGACCGACACCTCCGAGGCGCCGTACTCGAACGCCCACCGGAAGAACTGCTCGAGCGTTTCGTAGGCGCCCTGTTCGAGGAGATCGCGCTCGGTGATGACGAGGGTTACGTGGTCAGGCGGCGCTCCCTCGTGGCGACGAACCCGGTAGGCGAGATAGCGGTCGTACAACCCCACAGCGAGGCGTTGTGGAGGCGCGGTAGTAACGCTGACGCTCGGGCTCCAGCTTCGGGACCGTTAAGTAGACTGTAGGGGAAGCTCCGACCGTGCAGGCGAGCGTTCGGCGGGCGACGGCATTCGCGCTGGTGGCGACGCTCGGGGTGGGTGAACCGGTGCTCGGGCCGGTCATGGCGGTCCCGTTTGCGTTGATCGCCGTCATCGCTCGCGTCACCTCCCAGGGGCCGATCTTCGAGGTGTTCGCCCGGCCGGGGGAACGACTGGAGGGTGAACTGACGGGGTTGATCGGGTTCGCCCTCGGCGCGACAGCGCTGGCCCTGTTGACAGCCCTCTCGGATCTGCCGGCGACAGTGTTCGTCGCCACCGTGCTGTTGCTCGGATATGGGGATTTGGGGGAAGCCCTGCTTGAGGAGGGCCTTGGCCTGACGGGCGAATTCAACCGCCTGCTTGGTTTTCTCGTTGGCGGTACCGTGATAGCCACTCTCGGCCAGCTACTCATCGGGATGTTCGGCGGTCCGACGGTCGCCACGCCGGTCATCGTTTTCCTGTCCCTCGTGGGGACGTTGCTGGCGGCGCTGTTACGGGCGACGCTCGCTCATCGTGACGATCCGCTCGTCTTGTTGCCGGTCGCCCTGGCCCTCTGGTTGGTGTTCTCGATCGGTATTGAAGTCACGGCGACTCAGTTAGCGGTGGCGGTGGTCGTTACCTCGGCCTTCGGGTATCTCTCTTGGACGCTCGATACCGCTTCCATCTCCGGGTTGCTGACGGGCATGTTCATCTCGCTGGCCACGATCGTTTTCGGCGGCTTCGGTTGGTTTGGTATCCTCATTACCTTCTTTGGTGTTGGTGGTCTGGCTTCGAAATACCGGTACGATGAGAAGGCCGCCCGCGGCGTTGCCGAGGGAAACCAGGGCGCCAGGGCCAGCAGCAACGTCCTCGGGAACGCCGCCGTTGCGCTCTTGGCGGTCCTCGGGTTCGCGGCCGGCCCACAGCTGTCGGCCAATCCGGATCTCTTTCGCTTCGCTTTTGCGGGGACGCTCGCGACGGCGACCAGCGACACCCTCTCCTCGGAGATCGGCTCGCTCTATGGACCGACCCGTTTGATCACGACCTTTGAGCTGGTCGAACCGGGGACCGACGGCGGCGTTACCTGGCAAGGGGAACTCGCCGGATTCGTCGGCGCCGGCATTATCGCCGGGTTGGCCTCGATCCTCCTTGGGTTCTCCTCGGTCGGCGCGGGTGTCGTCGTCGTCGCTGGCGTCATCGGGATGACCGTCGATAGCCTGCTCGGTGCGTCGATCGAAGGTGGCTGGATCGGCAATCAGACGGTGAATTTCTTCGCGACCCTCGCCGGCGGGATTGTCGGGCCGCTGATCGCGGTGCTCGTCGGGCTCGTCTGAACGACAGGACCGGTGTCGAACACGTCCGAAAATACCCATATCCCGGGTCGGTTCAGGCGTCGACAGCTTCGAAATCCGAGCCGACCCTGACCCGTACACCGACCGGTTGTTTCGTGAACTCGCCGGTCTCGCGGGCGACGATCCCCGCGACACCCCGCTGGGCGGCGATATCCAACACCCGTTGGGTGAGTTCCCCGTCGAGTACCACGTGGTCCGGAATCGGATCGGCGTCGGCGATCGTCTCGAACGCCTCGCTGGCCGGTGCCTCCGTGAGCACGTCGAACTCCGCATCGAGCAGCCGGATCGTCCCGGTCCCGTCCTCGATCACCGCTTCGACATGCCCCGGTAACGTTCCCGGCGTACGTTGTGACGTTTGGTCCTCCGATGGTTCGGTTGTCGATCCGGATTCAGTATCCGCCGGCTCATCGGTCGGTTCGGCATTGTCCGCTGGCGTCGCCCTCGAGTCTTCGTCCGGTTCGATACCGGGTTCGTCCTCACCATCGGCGGCTGACATCGCTTGGGCACTGCCATCAGTCATCGTCGTCGGTTCGCTGGCGGGCTCCGCATCGGCGTCCCCCTCGGTCGAGGTCGTATCCGTGGGCGTGAGTTGGGCCGGATCGAAGGGGTGTTTATCCCGAAGCGCCGCCATGACTTCGTGGCGTTCGAGATCCTCGACTGACCGGTCCGCGGGGGCGAAGGTTACGTAGTCGACCGTCCCGAGCTGGGCTAACTCCCGGAGGACTAACTCCCCGCCACGATCGCCGTCGAGGAAGGCCGTCACTGTCCGTGTCTTGAGGAGATCCGTGATCGGCTCGGGGATGTTCGTCCCCTCGACGGCGATCGCGTTTTTGATCCCGTATTGGAGGAGCGTGAGGACATCCGACCGTCCTTCGACGATGATAACGGCGTCGCTGTCAGCCACGCGGGGGCCCGCCGGGAGCCCTTCGTAGTCGGTGATCCGTTCGACGCGGATGCTCTCGCGGACCTCCTCGATGAGCCGATCCGAATCCATCAGCTTCTCGTCGAACGCCGTCGCGAGCAGCTCTTTGGCCCGTTCGACGATCGCCCGCCGTTTGGCCGCCCTGACGTCCTCGATTCGGTCGATCTCGATGGCGGCGGTACAGGGTCCGACCCGAGCGATCGTCTCCAAGGCCGCCGCGAGGATGGCGGTTTCGACCCGATCGAGATTCGACGCGATCGTGATCGTGCCGAACGATTGGCCGCCCTCGCTTTCGATCTCGACGTCGATCCGCCCGACTTTCGAGGTGTCTTGGAGGTCCCGGAGATCGAGTTCTTCGCCCAGTAATCCTTCCGTCTGGCCGAAGATCGCCCCGACGACGTCACTCCGTTCGACGATTCCGTCGGCGGTGATATCGGCGTGAATGAGATATTTCGTTGAATCGTCCATCGATCGAACACCCCGCCCCCGATGGCGTTCTCTACCGGGTACGACAGTTGTTACTGGATATTGTCGATGTGAGACACAAATACCTGTTCGTGTGTGTTCGAGCTGCAGGACTCCTCAGAGATAACGAACTATCCGAAAGGGGCGGTTTCAGCCTCTGCCGCGGCTTCCTTTAGGTCCGATCGACTACTATCTAATAGGATGACAGAAGACGCTGAAGTTTCGGCGGAATTTCCCGACAGCCCGTTTCGTGTCACCGGCACCGATCACGTCACCCTCATCGGATCGAACGCCGAGGATACGATCGCGTTCTACCGCGACCTGCTGGGGATGCGACTCGTCTTGCGCCAGCCAAACCTCGATCAACCGGACGTCACGCATCTCTTTTTCGACAGCGGCGATGGACGGATCATTACCTTCTTCGTCAACGAGGATCGCCCGTCGAACCAAGGGGCCGTCCAGCCCGGCATCGGCGAGGTACACCATCTCGCCTTCAGCATCGATCCCGAACGCCTTGAGGAAATCAAGACCGCTCTTGAGGACGCCGGCAAGCGCTACAGCGAGTTCGATCGTGGTGCCTTTCACTCGCTGTATACGCGGGATCACAACGGACTGACGATCGAACTCGTCGTCGATAAATACGCCATTCCCGATGACCGCCGTGGCGAGGTGCTCGCGGTCGCCCAGAGCAAGCGGGTTGAGGCCGGTGCCGAATACGTCAAAGACGAACACATGGAGGCCGCACTCGAGGAACTCGGTCTCGACGTCGAACGGGCGGCCGTTGGTGATGCCCCCGCCGGCACCGGTATCCAAGAGTAAGCGCACACAAACGAGGGTGTCCTCCTCCGATCCGATCGCTTCGATCGTGACGTCGCTCGCGCCGCCGGCTGATCCTTGGGCGCCGATCGTTTGAAGAACCGACCGGCACAAGACCGAAGACATGCGGTTGGGCTACTCGATCACGTCGTTTCACGGGGATGAGCCGTCGGCCGGTGCCGATGACATCCTTGACCGAGCCGCGGTTGCGGCGGCGGGTTACGACTACGTTGAGACCGGCGATCACCATGCAGTCGCCGGCGGGAATTATCTCCAGAACGTCCCGATGGCCGCCCGGCTAACCGAGTCGTTCGACCACGTGGCGCCGATGTTCCTGTTACCGCTCTATCACCCGGTGCTCGTCGCCGAGCAGGTCGGGACGATCGCCGCCCTCGCCGAACAGGTCGATGTCTGGTGTGCGGTCGGCCGGGCTGGCCCGGCATACGACGCGTTCGGAATTTCGCCCGCCGAGCGCGGTGATCGGATGGACGAAGCGCTGGCGATCCTCGACCGGTTGTGGGATCACGATGGGGTCACCTACGATGGCGAGTTCTATCATCTCGCGGACGTCTCGGTCAACCCCAAAGCCGATCCACGGATCTGTATCGGGGGCAGCGCGGAACCGGCGGTCCGACGGGCCGGTCGGCTGGGGGATGCCTGGGTCGCAAACGCCGATGTCCCCCTCGAGGGCGTGACCCGGCGGTTGCCGTGGTTTGCGGATGCCGGTGGCGGTGATGTCCTTCTCCGTCGGGACGTCATCGCTTTGGCGGACGGCGATCAGGCTCGCCGCCGTCGTGACGCCCTGCTCGAAGCCGGCTACCGCGGCTGGCCCGCCGATGCCGGGTGGACCCTGGCTGGTGACAGTGACGATATCGCGGCCGATCTCGAACGGTTCCGTGATGCGGGGATCGATGAGGTCATCGTCCGACCGATGGATGGCAAACACGCCGTCGAGACGCTCGAGACCGTCGCGGCGGCCCGTGATCGCCTTTGAGGTCAAAAGAGGGGTTCGCCGCGGGTCTCCCGGCCGAACGCCAGCACCACCACCCCGCCGAGCGCGAACACGGCCGCCAATGGCGATAGGGCACTGAGATACCCGATCTCGACGAGCGTGCCGGCGAGGATTGGCCCGATCACGGCGGCGATCTTTCCGACGCCGCCGGCGTAGCCCATGCCGGTCCCACGGGCTTCCGTCGGGAACAGCTCGGGTGTGTAAGCGTAGATCGCGCCCCAGGCACCGAGCGCGAAGAAACTGGCCGCGAGGAGACCACCGACGAACGGCAGGAAGCCACTGAGGCCGAGTCCCAACACGTTGACGTCGGGCATTGTCGCCGCGAAGACGAAGGTAAACACGCCGGACAACAGCAAATACCCCCCGAGCGTGGGCTTACGGCCGATGCGCTCGACCAGGTAGGCCGCACTCAGATACCCCGGGATCTGGACGATCGCGATCAACAGGAAGTACCCGTAGATGTTGCCCACGACGCCTGCGGCACCGACCGTCTTGGGCAGCCAGATGAACACCCCATAATACCCGAAGTTGATCGCGAACCACGCACCGCCGATCATCAACGACTGCCGTCTGAGATCGGGGGCGAAGAGCCGTTTGATCGACGGTGTCGTCGTCGTTTCGACCGCCTCGGCGTCGATCAGCTGGGTCTCTTGGCCATTGGTCTCGGCGATCGCCTCAAGACTGGCGTTCGCGGCGTCGATCTGACCCTTCTGGGCGAGATAATACGGTGTCTCCGAAAGCGCCGAGCGGATCACGAACACGAGCAATGCCGGAAACGCCGCACTCGCAAACAGCAGCCGCCAGCCGGCGACGGCACCGAGTCCCGGTACGGTGACCGTTCCGGCCGGTGTGGCAAGCGCCGCGAGGAACACCCATGCCAACCCGACGGCGAGCACGTTCCCGAGCGGCCAAAACGCATCCAGATACACGAGATATCGCCCTCGGCGGTCGGTCGGCAGGTGTTCGGAGAGATAGGCGGTGTCGACGGCGAGGGCACCGCCGAGTCCGACCCCGGTGAGAAAGCGGAGCAAAAAGCCGGTATAAAAGCCGGTTGCCGCCGCTGTGAGCCCAGCGAACACCGAGTAGGTCAACACCGTCCACTGGAAGGCTGGTTTTCGACCGTAGTGGTCGGCGTACCAGCCCCAGACCCAGTTGCCGACGATCATCCCGGCCAAGCTTGCACTCCCCAACAACCCGGCGGCGAATCCCGACAGCGACCACGCCTCGATCAGGATCGGCAGGGTGAAGCTGATGATGATTACTTCCATCCCGTCGAACGCCCAGGCACTGCCACAGATCGCAAGCAGGCGCCGGTGAAAGGTACCAACTGGAATCCGATCGAGCACTTCAGAAACGTTGATCGTTTCCGTCCCCATCTGCAATCGCCTCTATCGAAATTAAATTACTGAATATACTTGTAATTGTTGAGAATAAGTATTCGAAAACGTTTTTGTAGAATATATTTCTTCAATACCGCGAGTGAACAGATACAGATAGCCGCTGGGCGTAGTGACTCCATGGCCGTCGACGGTGCCCATCGCTTACCGGCGGGATATGAGGAGTGGGAGCAGGTCGGAACCAAAACCGAGACTATCGCCGATTTTCCGGTCGTCACGGTTCGGGCCCACAGTGCGGTCTTCGAACCGGCCGATGTCCATGGGCTCGCCGATCGCATCGGTCGGGACGTCGATAAAGCACCCCGCGGTCTCTTTACGACCCAACTCCGATTTGATCCCCCGCCACCGAAGGCGCCACAGGCGGTGTTGCCGGTCGCCGCCAAGTACGCGAAACGGGAGTTTGGCCGGAGTCTCGAGACCGAGGGGCTCGACAACGTCAGCGTCACTGACGAACGCCGGTTTCGCTATGATGGCGGGACGGGCCGTGCGTTCCGCTATCGCGTTGAGTATCCGCTCGATGGTACCGCGGTGACGACAGCCGAGCGACCTGAGATAATTCCGCTTGCCTGTATCGTCTGGGGGGCGATCTGGCCCGCCGAGCCGACGTTCGCGATGGGCGGGGGGATCTATCCCGTCGAATCGATCGAGGACGCCGTCGATGCCGCCGGTGGGACTCCCGATGGCGATATCGAGCTTGCGGTCGCTCCCGACGATCACCGCGGGGAGACGTTCGCGTTGCTCCGGGAGATCGCCGCCTCGGCGTAGGCCGACCACGGTTCCTTTAACAGCTTCACCGGCGAATCCGTGGACATGCAAACCCACATCGTGCCGGTCGGATTCGACTACGACCGGCTGATCGCGCCGTTGGTCCGCGAACATCTGGAGGTCGATCGGGTGTTACTCCTGGAGGGGGCTGTCGGCAGCGAGGCTAACGTCGAGTATTCGACTCGGCTGGCCCGCAAGCTCGAACAGGACTTCCGGAATCTCCTCGGGGCCGAAACCGAGCGGATGACGATCGCCGACGTCTATGACTACGATGCTGCCTTCGAGGCTGCGTTCAGTCGGATCAACGACGAACTCGATGCTGGCGGCGAGATCTGGGTGAACATTTCCGCGATGCCACGGACCGTGAGTTTCGCGTTCGCGACGGCGGCCCACTCGGTGATGATCGAGCGGGAGGACGACCGTGACCGGATCCACACGTACTACACGGCTCCCGAGAAGTACCTCGAAACCGAACTCGCCGAGGAGCTACGCGCCGGCATCGATCTGCTTGAGGACATCGTTGCGGAGGACACCATCCCGGATGAGCGAATCCAGAATCGGTTGCGGGAGGCCCGTGACTTGATTGAGGAGTTCGACGAGCGCGGGACGACGATCGGTGCCAAACGAATCGGCGAGAGCCATATCGTCGAGCTCCCGGTGGCATCGTTTTCGCCCGTCAAACCATTCGAGGAACTCATTCTCTTTACGCTCGGTGAACACGGCGAGTTCGACAGCGTCTCCGAGCTCGCCGAAACGCTGGCTAGCGAGCTCAGTGAGGAATACACCGACAGTTTCCGATCGAAGGTGATCTACAACGTCGACCGGCTCGGTCCCGGCGGGAAGGGCTATATCGAACAGGAGGCCCACGGGAAGTCCTATCGGACCCGCCTCTCACGGATCGGCGAACTGTGGGTTCGAGCCCATGCCGACGAGACATCGCGTGGGATGTCCGGCTCAACTCACTGACGATCGGTGTGTGGTTCCCGACCGAGTTCGAGCTTCTTGATCCGGGTCGACAGCGCGAGAAAGGTCGCAGCCAGCGTCAGTACGACCGCCCCGGCGGCCGCGTAATCGTGGGCCGGAACCGCGTGGGAAAACGAGCCGTCGGCCAGCCGTTCGGCGGGAATCGATGTGTGGTGGGGCTCGCCGATCAGCGGCACGAAGTAGTCGACCAGATCATTGACCCCATACCAGAGGACGGCAACCAGTACCGCCCGCGGTGGGAAATCGCTGTAACGATGGATCACGAACGCCTGCAGCACCATCGCGAGGTGGCTCCAGACGAGGAAGTTGTACATCGCCCAGTGCTGATAGGAAAAGGCGTCCTTGAACAACACGAGGACGTAGGGCGTCCAGAGGCCGAGCTTGATACAGCCAAAGAACGCCAATGCGGCGAGCCATTCGTGTCTCCGCCCCAACCGCCAACTCGCAAAACTCAGCGCGATGAACAGCGTCGCCGTCGGGCTGTCGGGCACGAACGGCCACATCGCCACCGGTTCATAGGCGAACTGCCAGTCGATAACCGGGGTGCTGAACGGGTGAATGCCGTAGTACCAGAACCCAAACGCCGTCCCGAGGAGGTTGATTGCGACGATACCCCAGACCATCCGAAGGGCGAAGTCCTCCAGCCAGGCGGGCAGCGGTGCGATATACGCCGGCAGCGGCTCTCTGGGCGGGAGCCGATCATGCCCGCCATCGATCGCGTCACGCACGACGTCAACGAACCCCATCACCACAGGACTACGGTGAGAGCGAGATAG
The DNA here is from genome assembly GCA_034190395.1 of Chewarchaeum aethiopicum (SeqCode). GTDB lineage: Archaea > Halobacteriota > Halobacteria > Halobacteriales > Hikarchaeaceae > Chewarchaeum > Chewarchaeum aethiopicum. The sequence continues at coordinate 16,988 of JAXINS010000080.1, read as the reverse complement.
ATGTGACGGTCCCGGCGTCGTTTTCGTGCTGGATCGTCCCTGCGCACGGCCGTCATCAACCTGTATCGCTCACCCGAAGAGGACGACGAACCCGCCGATCAGGCCGATTGCGAGGACATAGACGACGTAATCGGCCGTCCGATACGATAATGTGACAAGCGTCGTTCGGTCTCCACCTCGATCGAAATCCCGGGCAGTGAGTGCCTCCGAGAGATCGTAGCCGTACTGGATCACGCCCGCCAGAAACGGGATGAACATCGGCAGCCGGGATCGGGCCCGCGCCAGCGGACCGCCCTTGATCACGAGTCCTCGGGATCGCTGGGCTTCCTCGATCGATTTGAATCGCCGGCGCATCACCGGTACCAGTCGGACTGTCAGCGAGGCGGTGAACGCGAGCTTCCAGGGCACGCCGAGTTCGGCGAGGGCCGCCTCGAGCCGTTCGGCCTCGGTCGTCGCCGAAAACCACGCGGCCGCCCCCGCGATCGCCAGCAGTCGTAACAGGATGCGGAGGGTCGTTTCGAGACCGCCGGTCGTCACCTTGAGCGGTATGATCGGCGTCGCAATCACCCACAACGTTCGCCCGCTCGCATAGAAGAAGAGATTGAGGACAAACAGCAGGGGGATGAGGTAAGCAAACGCCGAGAGCAATCCGAGCCACCGTCGGATCGCCGGGCCGGTGACGAGTACCGTCGCGACCAACACGAGCAGCAACCCGCCCAGCGACGGCAGCTGTGGCAGGCCGATGGCGATCGCGATGACCGCGACGACGAAGGCGAGCTTCGGTCGCGGATCCAACCGGTTGGCTATGCCGGTCAAGGCCATTCGATCTCACCGCCATCGACGGACGCAAGCGCTTCATCGACGGTCCGCGGCACCGGTGTGATCCCGTTTCGATGGGCCCACTCGACGAGACCGGGGGGCCTGATGCCGGCGTCGATGAGCAGATCCCGGTCGGTCAGCATGTCCTTGGCGGGTCCCGTTGCCTTGATCTCGCCATCGGCAAGCACGACAACGGTATCGACGAACCGGTACGCGAAATCGGCCGAGTGGGTGGTCAGGATGACCGTCTTCCCGATCGACGCGAGATGCTGGCCCAACGTCCGTGCTCCCGTCGCGTGGAGGCCGTGATTGGGTTCATCCAGCGCTAGTACTGTCGGATCGCCGGCCAACAACGATGCGATGGCCACCCGGCGCTGTTCGCCCACCGAGAGGCTGTACGGCACCCGATCGCGAAGCGCCTCGATATCCATCGCCTCGAGTGCCGAGGCGACCCGTTCCTCGACGTTGAGGCCACGGTTTTCGGGAAAAAACGCGACCTCCTCGGCGACCGTTTCCGCGAAGAGAAACGATCCGGGGTCCTCGGGCGCAAAGCCGATCAGCCCCGCGCCACGATCGGCCGCGTTCGCGGGATCGATGCCATCGATCCGGATGGTACCCGTGTCCGGTTCGAGCAGCCCGGCCACCAGCTTCAGCAGGGTTGTCTTCCCCGATCCGTTCGGCCCCATGACGGCGACGGTTTGTCCGGCCTCGACGGTCATATCGACCGATCGCACCGCCGGCTCGGTCGCCTCCCGGTAGGCAAACGAGACGTCTTCAGTCCGGATCACCGATGCTCACTCCCGTTGCTCGACTCCGGGTTCAGTCGATGACTCCGTTAGCCTGGTGGTTTCGTCCGCGGCCGCCAGCTGTAATTCGAGTTCGATCGGCACGGCCATCCCGGCCGCATAGAGTGCCGATCCGAGTGCCGATGGTGATCCCGCGTGGTTGACGGTGCCGTCTTCGAGGAGCAATACCCGATCGACACGATCGAGCAACTCGCGGGTGTCGTGTTCGGCGATCACGACCGTCCGGTCGCTCGCGATGAGTCGATCGATCGACTCGATGACGAGCTGTTGGTTGGGATAGTCGAGCGTTGCCAGTGGTTCGTCCAACAGAATGATTTCGGGTTCGACGACGAGAGCCCCCATCAGCGCGACCGTCGCGGCCTCACCATGGGACAGTGCTTCGGTTGAGCGATCGAGGAGATGGGTGGCTTCCAGCAATTCGGCGTAGCGGTCGATCCGGGCTTCGATCTCCGTGACCGGCACACCGCGGTTTTCGAGCCCGAAGGCGACGTCCCGTCGTACCGTGCTCCGGACGAGCTGCTGGGCGGGGTTCTGAAAAACGATCCCCACCTCCTCGCTTCGGGTCACCGTCCCGTTGACGACGAGGTCATCACGGTGATCGAGCAAGCCTTTGATCGCCTTCAACAGCATCGATTTGCCGCTACCCGGCTGGCCACACAGTAGAACCGTTTCGCCTTCTTCGATCTCGACGGAGATATCGGAAAGAATGGCCTCCCCAGCGGTCGTTCGCACGGACAACTCGGTCGTCGCGATGGCCGTCATCAGCGCAGCTGTGGGATCCGGGATTGGAGGGCCTGTGAGAGCGGCAGGGCGATGACGAAGCCAACGACAGCTTGGAGGATATCGATCGGGAGTTCCGTCGCGAGGGCCCGGGGGATCCCCTCGAGATAGGCGACTGCGGCGACGTAGGCAATGATCATGAATGGTGCACCGGCCGCGACGGCGATCGCCTTACTCTTGACTGATGGGCCGGCCAGTCGCCCCACGACGAAGCCTTCGATGCCTTTGGCGACGAAAGTAATCGGCGCAAAAAAGGCAAAGCCAAGCAGGACGTCGGCCGCGGCGGCTCCGACCCCGCCGGCGAGCCCGCCGACGACCGAGCCAAAGAGAAACGCGGCGGTGTAGATTACGATCTCTCCAAAGTTCAGAAACCCCGGACCCACCGGAATCGAGACGGCCATCGTCCCGATGGTGGTCGCGGCGGCAAAGACGGCGCCCAGGGCGACTGTCTGGGCGTTAAGAACGTCGTTTACGGTTTGTTCGGCGTTTTCGAGCTCCATGGTATCTAGCTCGTTATGTCTGATGGCGTGTTATAACTTTGTTACTGTTTACTGGACGACGTTCATCGAACCGGTTACTTTCTTGATAATCTGTCTGTTAACGATGTCTTTCATCGGATACCGTCCGAATATGTCGGTTGTTACAGCGGTAGCAAGGCGAGAGCCGACCCGTTTACGGGTGTGGATGAAGCCGACAACTCTGAGTCAATCCATATGACTGCACTCCCCCCGGAGTTTTCTATTCGATCAAGCCGTCGGCATGCCCACACTGATGCGGGTTTTCACCGCCCAACGAACCGGATACTCTCGGGATTCGGACCGCACCACGTCTGCAGGAATCCCCTTCGGACCGCTGGCTGTGGATTTTGATAGCACGGTAACTCTGAATCTCATGCCGGGATAGGAGTACCGGCGGCTTGGCCCCGCCAGCAGTCCGTCATGCCGACTGGACTGGAAACCTGAACCTCCCAATGTGGGAATCCCACGGCTACGCCGTCTGGAGGTGGTCACACCTCATACACCGTCGCTCCATTGCCGATTTCGCTCATATAGGCGCGAGCATCGATACCGGCGGCCTCGAAGGCGTCGATCATCCCGGCGGCGACCGGACGGCGACGATCGGTCGGGCAAATCGCCAGAATCGACGGGCCGGCCCCGCTGACGGTGACGCCGGTCGCCCCCCGGTCGAAGGCCGCCTGCCGGACTGCGTCGTATCCATCGATCAGCTCGGCACGGGCCGGCGTAACGACGGGATCATCCATTCCCTGTCCGACGAGCGTCGGATCGTTTCGGAACATCCCGGCCGTCAGCGTTGCGGCGTTGCCGACGGTCCGGGTCATCGCCTCAAGCGAGAGCGAGTCGGGAAGGGCGGTCCTGGCGTCCCGGGTCGAGACGACGATATCGGGCAAACAGACCACGATCGGTAGTGTGGCCTCGACCGACGTGATGCGATCCGCCGTCGCGATCGTAAAGCCGCCGAAGATCGCCGGCGCGACGTTGTCCGCGTGGGCTTCCCCGGAGACGGCCGCCTCGCCTTCGGCGGCGACTCGAACGAGTTCCTCCTGTGAGAGTCCACAGTCGTAGAGTTCGTTGAGCGCGACGGCCGCCCCGGCGGCGCTTGCGGCCGACGACCCCAATCCCGATGACGGACGGACGCCTTTGTCGATCTTGATGTGGGCGGGTGCATCGAGGGCATCGGCGACGACGCCCGCGGTGTTCTGGGTGGGATCTTCCGGAATGTACTGGCTTCCCGCACCGGTGATCTCGATCGATGTCGTGTCGGCGGCCTCGACGCTGACGATGTCGGCCGGCTCGCCGAGCGCGACTCCGAACACGTCGAACCCGCTGCCGAGATTAGCGCTCGTCGCAGGCGCCCGGGCGACGATCATGCCCGCTATTGCTCAAGGGGATGGAAAAAGGTAGCGGGATCGCGAACGGCAGACTCGCAGGCGGCGTTCGGACGGTGTCGATCCATGGCGACCGGATACGATGATAGAAGTGGGTGGCTCTCAACCGTTGGGGTATGTATCGAACGTCCGATCCGATCCATTCTTTGTATCGGTCCTTTCGGTCACGACGGAGGCCACCCCGATGACTGCCGATCCCCCGACGGCGGTTCACGCGTGGGCGGATACCGTCCTGTACGGCGGTCGGATCCTCACCGTCGACGAGGACTTCACCGTCGCCGATGCCGTCGCGATCCGGGACGGGCGGATCCAACTGGTTGGCTCCGACGAGGCTGCGTTGGCCTGTGCGGGCGCCGATACCGCGACGTACGATCTTGAAGGCCGGACCGTCATCCCGGGCCTGATTGATTCCCATGTCCATCTCAAACAGGTCGGCGTCAACCGCGAGCGGATCACGCTCTTTGAAGCCCGAACCATCGATGATGTCCTTGAGGCGATCTCGACGGCCGCTGGCGACACGCCCGCCGGGGAGTGGCTCATGGTCGCCTCCGGCTGGCATGAAAGCCAACTGGCGGAGGCACGCCTGCCGACAGCGACGGAACTCGACAGGACCGCGCCGGACAACCCCGTGTTCGTCCCGCGTGGCGGTCATGTCGCCGTATTAAACAGTGCTGGGTTGAGGCGGGCCGGCATCGACGCTGATACGCCCGATCCGGAGGGCGGGACGATCGTCCGCGACCCGGAGACGGGCGAGCCGACCGGGGTAGTGCTCGAGGAGGCCCGCTCACAGCTCGTCGATCCCGTATTGCCCGACCGGGATTACGCCGATCGGCTCGCTGCCATCGAACGCGGCATGACCGAACTGAACAGTCGTGGCGTGACGGCCGCCTTAGAGCCCGGGCTGTACCGGGATGACCTCCGGGCGTACCAACAGATCGCAACCGAGGGACGGGCGACCGTTCGAACGGACGCGCTCGTCCGGATCCACACCCTCGAGGACGTCGAGGAGTTGGCCGCCCACTATCATCCCGGCTTTGGCAACGCGTTTCTCAAGATCGGCGGCGTCAAGTACATGCTCGACGGCGGCGTCGAGGGGGCGTACCTCGAGGACGCCTACGAGACCGTCGAGGGAGTTCAAGAACAGGACGACTACCACGGCCACCTGATCCTCCCCCCCGGCGGCGAGGAGGAACTCCGGGAGATGTTCGCGCTTGCGGCCGACCGTGGTCATCAGGTTCAGACCCATGTCGTGGGCGATGCGGCGATCGAGAAGTTGCTCGATGCCTACGAGGCCGCCGCGGCCGAGCACTCGATCGAGGAACTCCGGTGGGCCGCGATGCACGTTTTCCTGCCGACCGCCGAGCAGATCGACCGCATGCGCGATCTCGGACTCGTCGTCACCGCCCAGAACCACCCGACGTATCTCGGCTTGAACATGCGAAAATGGTGGGGCGACGACCGGGCGAGCCGGGCGATTCCCGTCAAGACACTTCTTGAGGCGGGACTGACCGTCGGTGGCGGCACCGATGCCCCGGTCGTTCCCTGGTTTCCCTTTGATTCGCTGTGGTGGCTCACCACTCGCGACACCGTGACTGCCGGGACGCTCGGACCCGAGGAGGCTATCGATCGGGAGACGGCCCTGCGGCTCTGGACCGAACACAGCGCCTATACCATGGGATGGGAGGACGAGCTGGGGACGATCGAAGCCGGCAAACGTGCCGATATGGCGGTGTTGTCGGACGCGTATCTGGACTGTTCAGCCGACGCTATCCGGGAGATCGACGTGACGATGACGATGGTCGGCGGCGAACCGGTTTATGCGACGGCCGAGTGGCCCCATCACTCCCCGGCGTGACCGGCCACGCCGGTACCGAACGCAAGGCACAAGTCCGGTCGTGGGTACTCCGAAGGTATGATCGGGATCGTCGGCGGCGGTATCGCCGGCCTCGCAGCCGCGTACCGCCTCCAACGACACGGGCATGATGTCCGTGTCTTCGAGGCCAGCGAGGACCTCGGCGGGCTGGCGGCCGTCTATGAGACGGCGGGCGATCCCATCGAGAAGTTCTACCATCACCTCTCACAGTCCGAGGAGACGATCGTCGAACTGGCCGAGGAGCTCGGGCTCGGCGATCACGTCGAGTGGCGATACAAATCCGATGCCTACTACGTCGACGGCGTCGTCCACCCGATGGACACGATCTGGGAGATCGCCGCCTACCCCCACCTCTCGCTGTACGATAAGTTCCGGCTCGGGATGTTGACCCTCGAAGTCGACGTCCGGGGTGGGATCCCCAAGTTCGACACCTACGACGACCTCGAGGCCTTCGAGGATGTCCCGATCAAGGAGTTCATCCTCGATCACACGACTCGGGGCGTCTACGAACGGTTTTTCGAACCGCTCTTGGATGCCAAATTCGGGAGCCGGAAGGATGATGTGAGCGCGGCCTGGCTGTTGGGGCGAATCAAGTTCCGTGGCGAGCGCGACCTCCTTCGGGGCGAACAGCTCGGTTATTTGGAGGGTAGCTTCGCGACCCTGATCGACGCGTTGCTCGGGGCAGTCGGACACGAGACGATCGAAACGGGCGCCCGTGTGATCGATATCGGATTCGAAGACGGCGTCGTCGAGACGCTGACTGCCGAGACCGACGCCGGGGTGACTACCCACGACGTCGATGCCGTCGTCGTCGCCGCGATGCCGAACGTCCTCGAAGACCTTACGGGCTACTCGTGTGCGATCGATTTCCAGGGGACGGTGTGTTCGGTCTGGAGCCTCTCGACGTCGCTGACCGATACCTACTGGCTAAACCTCAAAGACGACGCCCCGTTTGGCGTCCTCATCGAACACACGAACTTCATTCCGCGCGAACGCTATGGCGGCGAACATCTCTACTACACGGCGAGTTATATCCAGGATCCCGGTGAAACGCTCTGGCAGTTGGACAACGACGCCGTCGAGGAACGCTGGCGCGAGGGCATCGCCGACCTGTTTCCCGAGTTCGATTCGACGATGGTCAATTGGGTCCGGACGGCCCGGAATCCCCGAACCGCGCCGGTGTACGAACGGGGGTATCTCGACATGGTCGTCCCCTACGATCTGGGAGCGGAGGTCGCCGAGGGACTCTATTATGCGGGCATGGCGAGCCGGGCGCAGTACCCCGAACGGAGCCTCAACGGCGGTATCGAAGCCGGTTACGCGTGTGCGGATCTCATCGCCGGTGATCCATCCCACACACCGGCCGGTCAGGAGTCCTGACCAGGGACGGGGAGCCGAGAGGAGCCGATGCTGAGCCGATTACAGCAATTCGAGGCGGGAGAAGTCACTCCGCCGTGGCGTCCTCGATATCGTCCGGATCGATTCCCGGTGCGTCGGTGACGTCGATCTCTTCGGGCGGTGACTGGCCGCCGACACGGATCTCGCCGTCCGGGCCTTCGACGTAGACGTCGTCGGCGAATCCCCCTTCGGCGTTTGGATGGTCCGCCCGGTCGAGCTTTTCCGGCGTTGACGGGGCGTCCGGAATCTCTCGGACTCGAAACTCGCCCAGTGGGTCGGCGACCGAGATATCGTGGGCCTCGAAGAATTCGGCGTAGCGATCGTAATGTGCCTCGAGTTCCTCGCTGGGGAACTCCATCATTTCGGTCCATCCGTGGTTGTAGAAATCGAAGTTCGCCTGGATGTGAGTGATCTCACGCGCTTCGGCCTCGGTATACCCCTCCTGGAGCGCTGTCAGATAGGTGTCCATCGTACAGTCGAAGAACGCGTCGAGATGCTCCCGGCGGTCTTCCCGGTGTGGTTTCTCGGCCCGGTCGAGGAAGATCTCCGTATGAAGATCGACCAGCCGATCGTTCGCGATGTCACCGATCACCGGTGCCGACAGCGCTGCCCGCGCCGCGAAATGGCGGACGTTCTGTCTGATTTTCATCACCGTCATGTTCGGCCGCGAGCGTCTTCAACGTCCCGGGCGCCGGATGGCGAACATGTCGGTTCATGTTAACGTGCATCAAGATTTATACCCGATTGTACCATATCTTCAAAATTGTATGGTCAAAAAATGGGAGTGTACGCAGTGTGGGAGTATCGTCAGTAAGGGTATCATCAAGAGCTTTCAGGGAGCCCCACAGGAGTGTGGCACCTGTGGCAACGACGAGTTCGCCGACCCGTATATCACCGGTGGCTTCCACCGGACGATCGATCGCTTCGTTTCGGGCTGAGGACGATCCGGGGACGAGACGGCCGATCCGCTCAAAATATTTCTTCGGGTGGCTGTGAAATTTAATGTATAGGCATGCGTGTGTCTCCCTACCGTCCGGCGATTCTATCGGTTCGAACGAAAACAGCAACCCACTTTAACCATGATATCAAAGTCCTACTATGGCCGAGTCGTACGTGATAATCGGTGATGGAATCGCGGGGAGCTCGGCGGCGGAAACCCTCCGTGAGGAAGACTCAGACGCCGAGATCACCGTCATCACCGAGGAGGGGGAGGCCCTCTATAACCGTATTCTGATCAAGGAATTCGCGAAGGGGAAACTCCCTGAAGCGCCCCTTTCGATCCACGACGAGGACTGGTACACCGAGCGCGACATCACCCTTCGGCTGAACACCCTCGTCACGGCTGTCGATACCGAGGCCCACGAGATCACGACTCATGACGGGGACACGCTCGGCTACGACAAGCTCCTCCTGGCAACCGGTGGCACGCCGACCCAGCTCCCTGTTCCCAACGCCGACGCCGACGGGATCCATCACTTCTGGACGTTTCAGGATGCCCGCCGGATCGCTGAACACGCCGAGGCAGCCGAGACGGGGCTCGTTATCGGAGCGGGACTTCTGGGGATCGACTTCGCCGCCATCTGTGCCGCCCAGGGCATCGACGCCCACTACCTGATGCGCGGGAAGTCCTGGTGGCGCTATGCGATGACCGAAACTGGCGGGGAAATCATCCACGACGCCCTCAGCGAAAACGGCGTCGAGCCGGTCCTCGACAGCGGCATCGAGAAATTCCTGGTCGACGACGACGGACAGCTGACCGGCGGGATCGACGCCAACGGCCAGGAGTACGACGCCGAGTTCGCCGGCATCGCCATCGGACTGAACTACAACACCGAATATATCCAGGATACCGATATCGAGACGGACAACGGAATCATCGTCGACGAGTACATGCAGACCAACGTCGAGGACGTCTACGCCGCCGGGGATATCACGAAATTCTACGACGTCATCATCGATCAGCAAAACCAGAACGGCTCCTGGGGCAGCGCCAAAGAACAGGGCACCGTCGCCGCCAGGAACATGGCTGCCGACGACGCTGTCGAGGAGTTCCGGTGGGTCCCCTCGTATTCGATCACCCACTTCGATTTCCCGTTTCTCTCCTTTGGCCACCCGGCCCTTGGCTCCGAGGGCCCGGTCACCGAGGGCAACGATCCAAACGGCGTCGAACGGAAGTACGGCGACAACGAATGGCGCCGGCTCGTCTTCAAGGACGGCAAGCTCATCGGCGGGGTGCTCATCGGCAATCTCGCCCCACAGTCGGCGTATAAGACGCTCATCCGTGAGGAACGAGTGGTACAGGACCAGGTCGACGTTCTGTTGGAGGATCAGGTCGATCTCGACGACCTCGACGCTCCGGCACAGGAACAGGCGAACTGATCGCGATTCCTTCTCCAGTGTCGTCGCCGATCGGCATCTCCTCCCGCTGATCCGTGGATCACCCAGGTCTGGCGACACCGATCGATCGAAGGCGTTTTGCGCGGGCCTCGCACAGGATCGGGTATGGATACCGGCGCCGATGGAGGCGAGATGACGCTCGCGTTCGAACTCTCGGCGCTCAGGGCGCTTGCCGACCCGAACGCCGTGTTCAACGACGCCCGCCGCTGGAGTCAGTACGTGGGGGTGATCTCGGATGAACCGACCTACGTCGTCACTAATTTCACGCGCAAACGACGGATCCGCCAGGATTTCTTTTCCGGTCCCAAAGGCAAGGCCGAATCCCTCGACAGCGTCAAACGGCAGTTCGATACCGACCGGCACGTCTTCGTCGGGACGACCGATGGGGATCGCCAACTCGCCGAGGACCACGACTGGGAGTACCTCCCCGTTGAGCAGGCCGCCGAAGCCGCCGAGTGGGCCCTCGCGGAGGACGACGAGGACGACGTCTCGACCGAGACCGACGAGGAACGCGACGACTGGCCATAGCGCCGGTTGTACGGGACGTTTTCGACGCCAAGTCAGGGTGCTTAAACACCGGGCTGCCCCAGGTAGTGGTGATGGCACAGCCCCGTGTGCCCGGCAGCCGGGACACCGAACTGCAGCTCGCCTGTGGACAGACCGTCGACGTGCGGCGACTCAATGTCGGGATGCGCGAGTACAACTGTGACTGTGGGGACACGCACGCGGTCGTGATGGACCCTCACCCACCCGAACGCTTTCTGCCAGGCTTTCTCATCGACATCCTTCGGGAGACGATCGAGACTGCCGATCAGGACACGCGGGGTGAGTTTGGCACCACCCACCTGATGGGGCTCGTCATGGAGGAGTTCCCCGAGGAGGTCGCCTCCGCCGACGCCTCCGAGGTCGGGGACGTCGGCTTTGCGCTGGTCTGGATGACCGACTTCGAGGCGCGGCGGCTCCACGAGATCATCGTTGAACTCGTCATCGAGTTGATGGAACACGCCATCAGCCACGCCGAATCCGAAGCGTCGATGACCGAGTTCGAAGAACAGATGCTCCAGTTCGACGTCGCGGAGTTCGTTGAGCAGTACCGCGCCGAACGGGACCTGACCGCCGACGACGTGCCGGGGTACGAACGGGGCTGACTTCACCGCGGGACGGTGTGGTGGTCCGTCCCCTGTCAAACGATACGAAATTCGTAATTCGATTTCGGATTTCACAAAATATCGCCGAGCTTATTACGATGTGCGAACTGCTGGAAAGACAAGAATGAGCGATAGCGACGACCGGACCATCCTCCTGATCGGGAGTGGACCGATCCAGATCGGACAGGCGGCCGAGTTCGACTACTCAGGCGCGCAGGCCTGCCGCGCCCTCGCTGAGGAGGGGGCCCGAGTCGTCTTGGTGAACTCAAACCCTGCGACGATCATGACCGATCCGGAGATGGCCGATGAGGTCTATCTCGAGCCGATCACGACCGATGCCATCGCCGAAATTATTCGCAAGGAACGCCCCGACGGTGTCATCGCCGGATTGGGCGGCCAGACCGGGTTGAACGTCACCGCCGAACTCGCCGAAGAGGGAGTGCTCGACAAGTACGATGTCGAGGTAATGGGCACGCCGCTGGACACGATCTACGCGACCGAGGACCGCGAACAGTTCCGCCAGCGGATGGAGTCGATCGATGAGCCGGTTCCCGCCTCGACGACGATTACCCTCGACGATGACGAGTCCGTCGAAGGGCTCGACGCCGAGACGCTGCAACACCGCGTCCAGAGCGCCGTCGAGGCGGTCGGCGGGCTGCCCGTCATCATGCGGACGACCTACACCCTCGGTGGGGCCGGATCGGGCGTCATCGACGACATGGACGAACTCGTCGAACGGGTCCGCCAGGGGTTGCGCCTCTCGCGGAACGATGAGGTGATGATCACCGAATCCATCGACGGTTGGATCGAACTCGAATACGAGGTCATGCGCGACGTCGACGACTCGTGTATTATCATCTGTAACATGGAAAACCTCGATCCGATGGGGATCCATACGGGCGAATCAACGGTCGTTACGCCCTCGCAGGTCATCCCGGATGAAGCCCACCAGGAGATGCGCGACTCCGCGCTGAAGGTGATCCGGGAGCTCGGGATCCAGGGTGGCTGTAACATCCAACACGCCTGGCGCGACGATGGCACTCCAAGCGGCGAATACCGCGTCGTCGAGGTGAACCCACGTGTCTCGCGGTCCTCGGCGCTGGCCTCGAAGGCGACGGGCTATCCGATCGCCCGGGTCACCGCCAAGGTCGCGTTGGGCAAACGCCTCCACGAGATCGAAAACGAGATCACCGGCGAGACGACGGCGGCGTTCGAGCCCGCCATCGACTACGTGGTGACGAAGGTCCCCCGCTGGCCCAAGGACAAGTTCCCCGAGACCGACTTCACGATCGGGACGGCGATGAAATCGACGGGCGAGGCGATGGCCATCGGCCGGACCTTCGAGGAGTCGCTGTTGAAGGCGCTCCGCTCGACGGAGTACGATCCCGCCGTTGACTGGGATACGGTGTCCGACGACGAGCTCACCGCCGAGTACCTCGAACGGCCCTCGCCCGATCGTCCGTATGCGATGTTCGAGGCGTTCGATCGGGGCTACTCGGTCGCGGAGGTCGTCGAGTACACGGGGATTCACGAGTGGTATGTCGAACGCTACAAGCGGATCGCCGACGCCGCGGCCGCGGCCCAGGACGGCGATTTCGGCTCCGCGGCCGAACTCGGGTTCACGAACCACGAGATCGCCGCGATGGGCACCGACGAGGCACCCCGCGCGGATGGCGGCGAGACCACCTCCCTCGATCACACCAGCGGTATCTGGCCGCGCCAGGATGGTCCGGGCGTGGCGGTCGACGATGTCGAAGGGAATGTGCCCGACCGTGTCTTCAAACAGGTCGACACCTGTGCCGGGGAGTTCGCTGCTTCGACGCCGTATTATTACTCCGCGCGCGAGCCGACGATAGCCACGGGCCGTGATGAGGTCCAGACCGACCGCGATGCCGAAAGCGTCGTCATCGTCGGCGGCGGCCCGATTCGGATCGGCCAGGGGGTCGAGTTCGATTACTGTACGGTCCATGCGGTCCGGGCGCTCCGTGAGGAGGGGATCGACGCCCATATCGTCAACAACAACCCCGAGACCGTTTCGACGGATTACGACACCTCGGATGGGCTCTTCTTCGAACCCATTACCGCCGAGGAGATCGCCGACGTGATCGAGACGACCAACGCCGATGGCGTGATGGTCCAGTTCGGCGGCCAAACGTCGGTCAACGTCGGTCAACCGCTGGCCGACGAGATCGAACGGCGCGGCCTCGACTGTGAGATCATGGGCACGAGCGTCGATGCGATGGATCTCGCGGAGAACCGCGACCGGTTCAACGCCCTGATGGATTCGATGGGGATCGCCCAGCCCGAGGGTGGCTCGGCCGAAAGCGAGCAGGAGGCGATCGAACTGGCCCACGAGATCGGTTATCCCGTCTTGGTTCGCCCCTCGTATGTCCTGGGCGGGCGGGCGATGGACATCGTTTCGAACGACGAGGAGCTCCGGGAATACATCGAGGAGGCCGTCCGGGTGAGCCCTGACCACCCGATCCTCATCGATGAGTTCCTCGCCGACGCGATCGAGCTCGACGTCGACGCCGTCTCGGACGGCGAGGACGTTCTGATCGGCGGCGTCATGGAACACGTCGAATCGGCGGGTGTCCACTCCGGTGATTCGGCCTGTATGATCCCCCCACGGTCGCTGGACGACGACGTGCTGGCTCGGGTCCGGGAGGTCACCGAGACGATCGCCCGGGCGCTCGATACGGTCGGGTTATTGAACGTCCAACTTGCGGTCCGGGACGGCGAAGTCTACGTCCTCGAAGCCAACCCACGGTCCTCGCGGACGGTCCCCTTTGTCTCGAAGGCGACCGGCGTCCCGATCGCCAAACTCGCTGCAAAGGTTATGGCCGGCAACGATCTGGACAGCCTCGAAACCAGCGAACAGATCCCCGACCACGTCTCGATCAAGGAGGTCGTGCTTCCGTTCGACCGGCTGCCCAACAGCGATCCCCGGCTCGGCCCGGAGATGAAATCGACCGGTGAGGTCATGGGCACGGCCCCGTCCTTCGGGAAGGCCTACTGGAAGGCCCAGGAAGCCGCGAACAACCCGATTCCGGACGACGGCACCGCGGTTGTCGACCTGGATATCGAGGGGTTCGAGGAGTATTATTCGATCGAAACGTTCCCGGACGTCGTCGACGCCCTGCGCCGGGGAGCGATCGATCTGCTTGTTACCGACGATCCCGATGCACTCCGGACGGCCGTCGAGGAGGACGTCCCGTACATCTCGACGGTGGCCAGTGCCGAGGCATCCCTTGAGGCCCTGGCCACTCGTGAGGAGGACGACTCGGTCATCTCGATCGCCAATCGCCCACGCCGGTCCCAGCAGTGGGGCGCCTGATCGTCCGTCGGCGAGACTGGGTTTCGATCCTGCCGATCGTTCGGTAGTCGTTGGCGACGGCGCGACATGCCGAACAACACTGATTGTTCCCGAGCGAGAACGCCGACCGATGACGACGGAGATCGAAACGGCCGTTCGTGAAGCGTTTCCCGAACTCTCGACGATCGACGACGACACCCTCCAGACGGGTGTCATCGATGCGTGGGTCCGTGCCATCACCGACACTGGCGTCGATCATGCCGAACTGGATTCGGTGCCGTGGTTCCCGCCCGAAGAAAAACGGTTGGGGATCACTGGGGAGTCCCTCGTCGACCACGTCCGGGACGTCACCCAGGGAGCTCTCGGGCTCTGTGAGCTGCTCGTCGATCGACGCGACCAACCGCTCTCCCGGGATCTCGTCGCCGCGGGTGCGCTCTGTCACGATGTCAGCAAGCTCTATGAGTACGAAGGTGACACGCCGACGCCGATCGGCGATCTCTTGGGTCATCCCCACTATGGGGTTCACGTTGTCGCGGCCGCCGGGTTGCCCGTCGAAGTGATGCACGTCGCTCTCTCCCATTCGGGACGGACGGCGGTCGAGCCCGCCATCCTCGAAGCCGAAATCGTCCGTCGCGCCGACGAGGTGGCCGCGGCGGCGATCCGAAGCGAGGCCGTCGAGGACCTTCGATCGGTCTAAGTAATGCGATCAGCCGGGAGTTAATCGATCACGATCCGCCGCTCCGACATTCGAAACCGGTCGTGTCCGTCCGGAGTCGGTCTGTTCAGGCGTCGATGGATCGTTCAGTGATGGTGTTGGTGGTCGGGTTCGATCGGGTCGCCCGGATAGTCCTTCTCGCCGGCCTCGATGCTGACATCGAGCCAGTTTTCCATCGGGATCAAGGGACACTCGTAGGCCTTATTGTACGCACAGGTCGGATTATACGCTTCGTTGAAATCCAGAATCCACGTTTCGTCTTCGGTCCGGTGTTCCTCCGGCTCGAGATCGAGGTAGCGGCCGGCGCCGTAGGTCGTCTCCTCGTTGGTTTCATCCCGGAACGGCACCCACAGGCGATCGCCACCGTCGGTTGGACGATACGCCTGGAGCGTGTAGCGTTCCCCACCGAGTTCAAACCGGAACTCCCCCCATCGGAGATACTCCTGTTCGCCCCCGGCCGTCGTCTCGACCGTAATCCGCTCCTTCTCATCGTGTTCGTGCAACGGCAGTTCGAACCGGTAGTCGTCGTCGATCGGAAAGAACGCGAGTCCCGGAAACGACGCTTGCTCGTCCGACGGGATCGGTGAATGTGGATGTTCCGCGAAATATTCTTCCTTTCGCTGTCGCTGACGTTCGAGGGTTGAGACGTACTCCGAACTCATATCGATGGTAGTCGATCGGTGGATAAAACGCCGTTGCGCGATGCAACCGCCGGCGCACAACCGCCTCAATCGGTGTGATAACGCGTTGAATTAATCCAGGCGTCCGACAGCCACGTTAGTCGTCGCCGGTCGTGTCAGTCCGCGGCGATGGGACGAAAGGATTTACCCGCCATGTCCAGGGCGTCGTCGAAGAAACTCAGCGAGTCGTTGGGGCCGGGATGGGCTTCCGGATGGTACTGACGGGTGAGGATTTCGAGGGCTTCGTTGTCGAGTCCTTCGGGGGTCCCGTCGTTGACGTTGACCTGGGTCACCTTTAGTTCGCCGACGTCGTCGACCGTATATCCGTGGTTTTGGGTCGTCATGACGACCTGATCCGTCCGACAATCACGGACGGGCTGGTTGACTCCGCGGTGGCCAAACTCCATCTTCTCGGTCGAGCCACCGAGTGCGTTCGCGACGACCTGCTGGCCCAGACAGATCCCCGCGATCGGCAGCTCGCCGGCGTACTGATCGACGAGTGCTTCGGCGGCGTCGAAGTGTTTTGGATCACCGGGGCCGTTCGAAATGAAGAGGAGGTCCGGATCGACCGACTCGATCGTTGCCGGCGTCGTGTCGTAGGGCAGTACCGTGACGGTTGCATCCCGGGCGACCAGCGAGTCGATGATGCTCCCTTTGACGCCACAATCGATCAGCGCCACGTCCGGGCCATCGTTGCCCGCGCCGTGGGTCTGTGGCTCGGCGACGCTCACCTGGCTGCCGATGTCGGTGTGATCGCTCATCGACGGACAGCTCTCGAGTTGTGCCTTGGCCTGTTCGGGGGTCGCTTCCGGCCCGGCGGCGATGCCACATTTCATCGCGCCACGATCCCGGATGTCGATGACGAGATCGCGCGTGTCGATGCGATCGATCGCCGGGACGCCTTCTTCGGCTAGCCAGTCGGCGACGTCGTCGGTCAGCTCCCGTGCCACGACGGCGGAGGGGTGGACGCGGTCGGATTCGAATCGCTCGGGTCGGACGCCGTAGTTACCGATGAGCGGGTACGCAAAGGTGAGGACCTGTTCCTCGTAGGAGGGGTCGGTAAGGCTCTCCTCGTACCCGGTATAGGCGGTCGTAAAGACCAGTTCGCCCTGTGTCACGCCCGGAACCCGACCACGCGCTTCGACGACGC
>JAXINS010000042.1:0-34298 GCA_034190395.1 Chewarchaeum aethiopicum (SeqCode) | reverse complement strand
GTAGCGGTCGCTTCGGGTCCGGTCGTCGAGCCGTGACTGAAATTCTGTCCGGGACTGGATCGTCACCGAGACCGATCGCTTGAACTCCCGGTCACGGAGAAACTCGACCCGGGCCATACTCCGGGCGATGTACCGATCGAGTTCGGCATCGCTGAGTCCGTCGGTCTGGTCGACGGCGATCGACTCGTTGTGCCAGTAGCCGGCCTCCCACCCGATGACGTCCGTGTCCGGATCGGGCCGAACCGTCGTCCGGTTATCGGCCACCGGCCCGTCGGCGGCGACCGGAACGCTACCGATGACGAACAGCAACGCGATGGTGACAGCCGCCACGATCCAACCGCCCTGGCGCATGGCCACCCTTATCGAGCGACCGACAAAAGCCTGCATTCCACGGCCAAAGGAGCGTCGTGCATAATATATTTGTTCAGAATCGAGTTATGAACAAATATGCGTTTCAATCCGGACAACACTGCGGTCGTCGTGGTCGATATGCAAAACGGGTTCTGTCATCCTGACGGGGCGCTCTATGCGCCACCGAGCGAAGCGGCGATCGAGCCGGTAGCCGACGTTCTCGACAGCGCCCGCCGGGCCGGAGCGTCGGTCGTGTTCACCCGCGACGTGCACCCGCCCGATCAGTTCGAGGACGCCCATTACTACGACGAGTTCGAACGGTGGGGCGAACACGTCGTCGAGGGGTCGTGGGACGCCCAGATCGTCGATGACCTCGCGGTCGAATCCGAAGACCACGTCGTCGTCAAGCACACCTACGACGCGTTCTACCGGACGGATCTCGAGGGGTATCTCGATACCCACGGGATCGATGATCTGCTGATCTGTGGGACTCTCGCGAACGTCTGTGTCCTCCACACCGCGGGATCAGCCGGCCTGCGTGACTATCGGCCGGCGCTCGTGACCGACGCCGTCGGCTATATCCAAGAGGAGCACAAGGAATACGCCCTCGACCACGCCGACTGGCTGTTCGGCGAGACCCTCGAACGCGCCGACATCGAGTTTACGACCCAGGCAACGGCCGACGACTGAATCGATCGCTCACCCTGATTCCGTCGTTTCGTCGTCGTTCGACTGGTCTTGACGTTGACCCCGGAACATCCGATAGGCCGCCTGTCCCGTCGCGACCGGTTCGATCCCGTCGCCGGGCGTTTCGCTCTCGACGGTGATCCCCGCGACGCCGACCGTCCGGCCGGCCCGGATCACCTCGGCGTTGGCGACGAGGTCGTCCATCGCCGGTCGGAGGTAATTGACGTTGAGATTGATCGTGGCCATATATCCGTCGTCAGGATCCTCAAGCCTCGTCCGTAACGCCATCGCGCCGGCCGTGTCGATGAGCGTCGCCGCGACGCCACCGTGCATCGAGGGTGGTTCGGTGGCGTTCGAGAGCTTGGTGTCAAACGGGATCGCCAAGACCGCCCGACCCGGCTCTAAGGTCTCGACCTGGGTCCCCAACCAGGAGAGATAGCCGTGTCGATCCTCGATCGCCTCACGGGTTCGCTCGAGCAGATCATCGGGAAGCGAACCGGTCTCGTCGGTCATAGAGGCACTCCCCAAGCGATGCCCTTGGGCCCTCCGATTTGGCCGACGGACCCCGGACCGTGTCGATACGGATCCGCCCGGGGGCGCCGTCAGTGGGCGTGATCGTGGGTGTGGCCGTGCTCCTGTGGCGGTTCGAGCGATCGTTCACAGCGCACGTTGGAGTAATGTGACTGAAAGAGTTCGACGAACTCGTCGTCGGGATCGAACTGATGGCGCTGAATACAGCCTACGTCGGCCCCGAGGAGGTGAACACTGACGCTCGGGACATCCGAGGAAGTCCGGACCTGATGGATGTCGTTGTCCGGCGGGATCAGCTCATAGAAATCCCCCGGGGTCATCTCCTCGGTGCGGAGGTGTTCGAGTTCGGCCCGACCGATATGCCCGCCGTCGTCGGTCCGCCGGTAGAACTCCTCGGTCTGGGTGCCCGAATAGATGCCGACGAGCCCCCACGCCAGATGATCGTGGACGGGGGTTTCGACGCCCGGCGGCAGCGCCAGCGTAAACAGGGTGAGTTTCTCCGGCCGGCGATAGAGCAGCCACTGGGCGATGTCGCCGCCCATCTCGCCTTTGTCGTCGTAACCCTCGGGGACGAGCCCGTCGTAGGGTTCGGGCAACCAGCTGTCGTCGGTCAATAGATCCTGGAACGGGTCGTGTAGCGCCTCGACGAGGTCCGGAATCGCCTCGTGTTCGTTGGCAGCCGCATCGACGGTGTCGATGAACGCACGGAGACGGTCGTTTTCGAGATACCACTCTTCTTCGGCCATACATCCGGGCACGTGCTCGGTTGGGATTAATCTCCCCCCAACCGGCGGCGTTGACCCCTATCGGTGAGATCGGAATCCGGCGAGACGGCACGCCCATATCGATCGCGGTCGAACGGACGGGCGTGAGCGAAGACGACGGTCCTGAGTACGATATCGATTTTCGTGAGCAACCGGGCGCCTACGAGATCGGGCGCGGGGAACACGGCGTCTTTAAGATGCAACCTTACAAGGATGAACTCCTGCCGCTGTGGACGATTACGTCAGTGGCGGAAGCCGAATCCGCGGCCGCGGCGATCTTTGCCAAATACGAGGAATACAAGGCCAACGGCGAGTTTCCGGGGATGGACCTGGCCCGAAAGTATCTCAAAATGGGGTGGACCCGAAGCCTGCGATACGCGAAATATCCGGGCGGCAAGAAATACAACGACGACGGGACCGAACGCGAACCACAGGAATGGTATGACGAGGAAAAACGGGAAATCTCACTGATTTACCGGGAGTACCTGGATCGGGTGCGGGACGATCCAGCCTACGAAGAGCATCGTGAGCGATGGGAAACAGAGTACGGATGAGACCGCGAACGCCGATCAGTGTGGCTCGATCGTCACCGAGACGTGTTCACCGAGTTCGACGGGGATCCCGTCGTGATCGACGAGTTTCACGCCGATCCGGTCCCGACCGAGGGCAAACGACAGGCCAGTCACCGGATGGCCGTTGGCCCGGACGGTGAGCGATCGCCAGTCGACGGTCCGATCGGTCGCAGTGCCGATCGTCGTCGCCAACAGCGAGACGGATCCGTCCACGCCGCCGTAGAGACCACCGCCATCGTAATGCGGTAATCCACCGTCAAGCACGCCGTCCCCGTCGGCGCTCACGCCGGCGAAACACTCCCCGGGCGCGGGATGATCGGGGGCATCGAGCGTGACATACGTCGCACCACGATCGATGACGCGGCCGGTGCCGTCCCAGGGAACGCCCGTGAGATCGGTCGCCAGCTCGATGCGAAGCGAACCCGATGCTCGGGTGAGGTTAGCGTCGGGCTCGCGAAAGCCGAGGTGGATGTGGTTGTCGACCCACGGGGCGAAAAACCCCGAGCGCACCAGCGTGCCGAGGTGGTCCCCGACCGCGACCGCCTCGCCGGGCTCGACCGTCGGTTCGATATGGAGCAAGCGGGCGACGTACTCCCCGGTGTCGATCAGGACGAGATACTCCTCATCGACGGCGTAGGATCGGGGCGGCGCCCGAACCGTCCGAACGTCGCGGACCTCGCCGGCGACCGGGCTCGGGGCCCCGGCGTCGGGGTAGAGATCGATCGCACAACCCGTGTTGTGGGCAACGAACGGCGAATTGTAACAGGTGATGACCGAATACTGCGACAACACATCGTCGCCCAACGTGACCATACAGGCGATGGGAGCGTGGGTATTTTAGCTCCATCGTGTCCACACTCGCGTATGCATGTACTCCGCGGGCGTGCCGATCGCGAGCGTGACCGTGAGTTGACGGCCGCGCTTGCCGAGCGCGCGGCCACGGAGGACGAACGGGGGCTGCGGGTCTGGACGCCACACAAACAGATCGCCTTCGGCCGGCGGGATGTCCGCTCGGACGGCTACCACCAGGCCCGCGAAATCGCGATCGAACACGGCTACGAGCCCGTCGAGCGATCGACGGGCGGGCGGGCCGTCGCCTATACCGGCCGGACGGTCGGTTTCGTGTTCGTCCAGCCGATCGACGACATCCGGCATGGGCTCGGCGACCGATACGAGCGGGCGACCGAAACCGCCCAGCGGGCCCTCTGGCGGCTCGGCGTCCCGGCCCAACGTGGCGAACCCGAAGACGCGTTCTGTCCGGGCGATCACTCCCTGCAGTGGCACGGCAAGATCGTGGGTATCGCCCAGCGGGTTCGCCGCGACGTCGCGACCGTCGGCGGGATCGTCATCACCGACCAACACCGGGCGATCGCCGAGGTCCTCACGCCCATCTACGATCGCCTCGACATCCCGTTCGATCCCGACAGCGTCGGCAGTATCGAACGGGCGGGTGGAAACTACGATCCGGATGCGGTGATCGACGCCTTCATCGAGCTGTTCACCAGTGGCCACGAGACGACCGTCGAATCGGTCGACGACGCCGAAATCATCGACTGATCGACCACCGCTCTCCGATGGAAACCGGTGGTTGTGCTCGTCAGTTGCGCCAGGGACCGGGACGTTTAGGACGACGGCCACGGTGGCGATAGACGAACCACCATGCGCGTCATCCACAACGCCACCCTCGCCGACGGACGCGTTCGTGACGTCCGGATCGATCCCGACCGGGGAATCATCGACGCCGTCGAGGAATCCCTCGATACCGCCGGACCGGATACGATGACGATCGATGCGACCGGCAAGCGGCTCCTCCCGGGGATGATCGACGTCCACGTCCACGCCCGGGAACCGGGATTCCCCCACAAGGAGACCTGGGAAACCGCCACCCAGAGCGCCGCCGCCGGGGGCGTTACCACGATCGTCGATCAACCGAACACCGAGCCACCGACCGTCGACGGCGCCGGCTTCGACGAGAAAGCCACCCATGCCGCCGATGCCTACGTCGATTACGGGATCAACGGCGGCGTCACCGCCGAATGGGACCCCGAGACGTTGTTCGATCGACCGCTGTTTGCGCTTGGCGAGGTGTTTCTGGCCGACTCGACCGGCGATATGGGGATCGAAGCCGATCTGTTCGCGGACGCCATCGAACTGGCGGGCGAACGGGACATGACCGTGACCGTTCACGCCGAGGACGCCGATCACTTCAACGAAGCCGCCCGCGAGCGGGACGACGCCGACGCCTGGAGTGCCTACCGCACCGCCGAGGCCGAGGCCGTCGCGATCGAACAGGCCTGTGAGGTGGCCGCGGGGAGCGATGTCGAGCTCCACATCGCCCACACGAGCACCCCCGAAGGGATCGACGCCGCGGTCGCCGGCGGGGCGACCTGTGAGGTCTGTCCCCACCACCTCGTGCTCTCGCGGGACGATTACGATGAACTCGGCACGTTCGGGCGGATGAACCCGCCGCTACGGAGCGAATCCCGCCGTGAGGCCGTCTACGACCGGGTTGTCGATGGAACGGTCGACATGATCGCGACCGATCACGCGCCCCACACCCGAGCCGAGAAGGACGCCTCGATCTGGGAGGCACCGAGCGGCGTCCCCGGAGTCGAAACGGCTCTGCCGTTGTTGCTCGAGGACGCCCGTCAGGGGAACCTCACCTACGAACGGGTCCGGGACCTAACGGCGGCGACGCCCGCCGCGGTGTTCGATCTCCCCCGGAAGGGCCGTATCGAGGCCGGCCGGGACGCGGATCTGGTGCTCGTCGATCCCGACACCAGCCAGCCGATCCGCGGGGAAAAACTCCATTCGAAGGCCGATTGGACGCCGTTTGAGGGACTGTCCGCCGTCTTCCCGGAGTGGACGATGGTTCGTGGACAGCGGGTGTACGACCGCGGCGCGGACGAATTCGGTCCCGCCGTCGGGACGAACGTGCGAACGTAGCTCAGGCGAAAAACATCATCCATCCACCGATGATGAGTAGACACACGCCAATGAATTGATAGGCGAGAGTGACGCCCTCACGCTGTGGCGTCCCCGGTGGGGCAAACGGGGGATCGCGGAGTTTGAACAACAGCTTCGGTCGAAGGGTAATGACGATACCGACACCGGCGACGAGCATACCGATCCCGATCGAGACGAGGCTCATGCGGTTAGTCGGAGTCAGCTGTATGGGTAGCCTCGAATTCGTGACCACAGTCGGGACACGTTACCTCGTCGAACCGCAGCTCCTCGCTGGCCGAGCGGACTTCCCGCATGACACTGGAGATGCGTTCCTCGGCGGCCAATTCCTCGTCAACCGACAGCTCGACACCCTCGACCTCAAGGAGGAATTTCGCGACCTCGGTGACCTCGTACATCAGATCGTCGAGCTCGTCGGCGGTGAAAAACCCCGACATCGCGCCATAGAGAAAGGTCGCGCCGGCCATTCGGATCTTATCCTCGAACGCGTGACGGGCCTGGTTGACCGCCTGAGGGGAGTAGGTGTCGGTCATAAACGGGACCAACTCGGGGAGGTGGTCGCCGATCTTGGTCATCTCGACGCCCGTCTCGGTCCGAAAGTCCGCACACAGCCGGGCGATCGCCCATTCGCGAGCGGTGATGTAGGTCCGATCGCGGAGGAACTCGTTGACCCGATCGTACGTCGAGCCGTCGATCTTCTGGAACCGTTCGTAGTTTCGGACATCCGCTGGCACCTCGGTCAACGCCGCGTCCGGAGTGGTGTCGGCGTCGGCGTCGCCGTCAGCGGACGTCCCCTCGGCCGAGGACGGTTGATCGTCGTCGGCCGGTGGTTGCTCCCCCGCGGCGTCGGTGGCCGGATCCGACTCGCCAGTGTGAGCGGCTGATTCGGTCGCCGGATCGGGGTTTTCTGACATACTATCCGTGTTGCCCGCGTCCCGCAAAAGAATTCCGTCAGACGCATGGCAAACACGCCGCCACGACCGAACGACCGCCAGGTAACAACCGTTTTCTCGCCGGCCATCCTCGGTGGGGATATGAAGGTGCTGCTGGGGATCGGCGGCAGCGAGGACTCCTTGGCGGCGCTCGAGCGGATGATCGAGCGAGCCGAACGGTCCGGCGACGAGCTCACCGTCGCGATCGTCGACAACCCCGATACCGACCCGACGCCGTCGAACGTAGAGGACCGTGTCGAGTCGGCGCTGGCGGCCGCGGATATCGATCCGGTCGTCCGTCGCGTGACGGGCGATCCGGGAAGCCGGCTCGTCGAGATCGCCGAAACCGAATCGTTCGACGCGATCGCCCTCGGCGGCGGCACCGAGAGTCCGATGGGAAAGATACGGCTCGGCCACATCGCCGAGTTTGTCATCCTCAACGCGAACGTGACCGTGATTTTGGTGCGCTGATTATGACCGGGAACAACCAGGCGTCAACGGGGGAGTACGCCGGACCATATCCCCGACCGCCGGAGACGTTCACCGACCGGGAGGGCCGCGAGATCTCGATCCAGCAATTTGGCGACGGCCCCCGCGACCAGGAGTTCGAGGCACTCGTCGAGATGTACGTCCAGTTCGATCCCGCGGATCGGGCCCAGGGCATCCCGCCCACCGACGAGGACCGGATTCGATCGTGGCTCGAATCCCTCCTCGAAGCCGATTCGATCAACTGTCTGGCCTGGGAAGGGGAGTCCGTTATCGGACACGCCACCCTCGTCCCGGGGGAACAGACGACGGACAGCCAAGCCTACGAGCTGGCGATCTTCGTGCTCCAGTCACACCAACGGGCCGGCATCGGCTACATGCTGATCCGCTGTTTGCTGGGGGCTGGCGATCGGGCCGGCATCGGGAAAGTCTGGCTGACCGTCGAACACTGGAACACCGCCGCCATCGAGCTCTACAAAGAGGTCGGGTTCGAGACGACCGATACCGAGAGCTTCGATCGGGAGATGGCCCTCGAACTCAACTGACCGAGAGAAAACAACACATCGGACCGGCAGGGGGGCTAAACCGACAACACCGGCTGGCTAGCGTACAACAGGACGTATTCGGCGGCTTTCTCAAGGATGTCTCCGGGTTCCTCCCGCATCGACTCCCGGGGCAAAACGATGAAATCGACACCGATCTCCTCGGCGGAATCGAGGATGACGCTCCCGGGATGGACGAGTTTGCGGGTTTTCGAGAAGCCATACGCCGAGGACTCGGTGACCGGTACCGACGCGTCGTTGGCGATCTCGTGAAACGAATCGACGACGGCCTTGCTTTCGTTGGCAAAGCGTTCGTCGTCGAGGGCATCGGTTTCGAGACCGCGACGGGCCTCCTCGCTGAGGACGTAGAGTAGATGGACCGTAGCGTCGTATTTGGCCGCGATCGCGACGGCGTACTCGACGGCCGTCGTGGCTGCCTCGCTCCCGTCGACCGGGGCGAGTACGGTTTCGATCGTCGGGGAGGCGGCCGTGGAGGACATACCTGGCAGGTCCAGCCCAGAGGCAAAAAAGGCTCCGAGGCAGTACGACGGTCGCCGAAGACGGACCCGTAGCACTTTACCAGCGGGCGGCCGATACGCCGGGTATGATCGACAGCCTCGTCGTCGCGACCGACGGCTCCGAGAGCGTCGAACGTGCCGTCGATGTCGCGGTGGATCTCGCCGACCGGTTCGAGGCAGCGGTCCACGCCCTGTATGTCATCGACAAAAGCGAGATCGACTCCGCCCCCGAGTCGGTCGAACAGGAGCTCCGATCGGCACTCGAAGAGCGCGGCGAGGCGGCGCTTGCAACCGTCGAGGAACGTGCCAGCGGGCCGGTCGAGACGGTAGTCCGGACGGGACGACCGGCCGCGGAGATCTGCCAGTACGCCCGCGAAACGGACGTCGACGTTGTCGCAACGGGCACCCGTGGGCGCCACGGCGAAAACCGCTTTCTGATCGGCAGCGTCGCCGAACGGGTCGTCCGGACCTGTCCGGTGCCGGTGTTGACGGTTCGACAGCTCACCGGCGAGGAATAACCGGTCGCCGCGTTGGTCTCCCGCCGTTTATATCGAGGCGAGGGTCAAGGCGTTGAGCACGACGACGATCAAAGAGACGACCGCGAACCCGGCGAGCAGTGCGGTCGCCCGTCGTTCCGAAAGGAGCCCCCAGCCGATCACCACGCCAACCAGCGCGACGAATTTGAGGAGGCCGATACCGGGGGTCCCGTACGTCTGGATGAAAGCCCGCGCGACCGCATTCCCCTCGCGGAACCCGAGGTTCAGGCCGACCATCGTGGTGAGGATATCGAACACCGACGAGACGATCACGACCGTCCAGAGGACGGCGTGGTTTTCGGTGAGCGGGCGTTCGATGTCATCAACCGTCAGAAATGGCGTATCATCGGACGACTGATCAGGGGCGGCCTGCATCGCTCGTAAGTGGATCCCCCCGGCATCATAATCGTTCGGGCATCGTTTCAGAAACTGATAGCACCGACCGAGGACACGCCGGACGCGTGTCGGAAACGGCTCGATTCGGAAAACCACGCCCTTCTTTGTGCTCGTCCCCCAGTAGCTGGCCATGCAAGACTGGGTCATCGACGACACGACGCTTCCCCCCGAGCGACGGTCGCTGCTGCCGGGTGAGGGGTTTTTTATTCCCGATACGATCGAGGAAGCTCGGCAGGATCAGGCGGTCCGTGAACGCGCCGAGGACGCCTCGGTCCTCGTGGTGGCGGATCCGGACGCCGACGGGCTGGCCTGTGTGGCAATCATCCAGGAGGCGCTCGGCGAGGGCGCACTCATTCCGGCGGGCCCACACGAACTCGATGAGGGATTACGCCGCGCCGTGGAGTTCGGGGACGCCGGAGCCCGGGTGTTCGTCTGTGATCTCTGTCCGGACAGCGAGGACGAACGAGCCGTCGTCGACCGTCTCGAAGCGCTCATCGACACCGGTAGCGAGGTTCGCTGGTTCGATCACCATCAGTGGGAAGACGACATCGCCGCCGCCGTCCGGGCGACCGGCACCGACCTCGTCGTCGGGGACTCGGAAACCGAGTGTACCGCCGACGTCGCGGTCCGGGCGCTCGATACCGACCTCCCCGCATACCTCGAGGAACTGGCCGCCGTGACCCGGGACCACGACCTCTGGATCAAAGAGGACGAGCGAAGCGACGACCTGGCGGACTATGCAGTCTGGTCGGAACCCGAGGAATACATCGAAACGGTGCGGGACCACGGCGTCGAATTCCCGGCCGATGTCCAGGAGTTTCTCGAGGACCGACGGGTACTCAAACGGGATCTGATCGAGCGAGCGATCCGGCGAGCGAGCTATCACGAGATCGGTCCGATCACGGTCGGGGTGACGTACGGCCGGTGTTCCCAAAACGAAGTGGCCGAAGCCATGCGCGAGGAAGGTGCCGACGCGTCGGTGATCGTCAAACCCGCCGGCAGTGCGAGCATCCGTGGCACCGACGCCTTCGAGCGCTGTCACGAGGTGGCTCGCCAGGTCAACGGTGGCGGCCACCCGAAAGCGGCAGGGTGTAAACCACGGATCTACGACGATATGCTCGATTACGCCCACCACTGGACCACCCAGGGGGCGACCGCCAGGCGGTTGATCCTCGAGGCCTTTCATGACTTAGAATTCGAGACGGCCGATCTAGAGGACGGCGAAGAAACCGACGCCGTCTGAATCGACGAATGGAAAGCCTCCCCACGCCGCTCCGACGGTTCGGCCGGTTTCTGGTCGCGTCGCTCGTCATCTTCGGTATCGTCGCCGTCGGCGGGACGATGTTCGCCGCCGCGGACGCCACGACGACGACAGTCGCCTACGTCGCAGGGGCGATCGTTGGCCTCCTCGGTGGGTACTTCTTTGTCTACGGCGGCAGGTAAGACCGGTTCGGTCAGTCACCGGATCGGCGAGATCACTCTTCGCCGACGATCCACCGATCGGAATAGGCGGCGCCACAGGCACAGTGTGCGTAGGCGTGGATCACGTCACCCTCGGCGTAGATACCCCCGACCTCGTCGTTTTGTTCCTCGGCGAACGCGAAGATGATCCTGACCTCGTGTGCGTCGCCGGGGCCGTCGGGGCAGTCACCGCCGGTGAGATCGTCATCGATCGAGCCCGTCCGACCCATCGCCGTCTGGGCGAATCCCATCGCGTCCGTCCCGGTTAGTTCGCTGAAGAGGTTCCGGCCCCGTTCGCCATCGACGACGAGCAATACGCCACCCTCGACGGCATACTCCGCGAGCGATTCCGGACTCGAGAGAACGTCATCGGCCAGGAAAAACGCCACGTCGTCGGGGCGCTCACCGGCCAGAAACGCCGTCAGATCGGATCGATCCATTACCGGTCCTTTGTCGGTCGCGGAAAAAAGACCACCTGTTGTCAGCGAGCGGGAGATTTCCCGTGATGGCGGTCCGTCACTCGACCTGGTCGGACCCGGAATCCTCGCCGACGAGGTCGGCGGCGATGTCCGTCAGATCGTTCGATGGTGGTTCGACGGCCGTATAGACGGCCCGATCACCAGGTTGCCGGAGGCCGTACTGGACATCGGCAACGACGATATCAACCAAGACGGAACGGCCGACTGTGAGCCCGGCGTCGTCGATCCACTCGGCGAGCCGATTGGCTCCCTCGTGTTCACGGGCAAACCGGGGTGAGTCGTATGCTCCCTGGATCTCGGGACAGCCCTCAGCATCGAGCCCGACGTAAGCGTGTCGGGTGTGACCATCGATAACGAGTCGAACCGACTCGTCGATCGGGAACCGATCGGTCGTCTCGGCGGGTAACACGATCCGGGGGCGACGTGTCCCGCCCTGTCTGGCGATGGTACCACGAACGGTCTCGACCGACGCGTGGTCGCTGGCGACGCGGTGTGACATCGGAGAAAGAAAGGAAAGGGAAGACCGGGAGCGTGATCAAACGGGACGGAGGTTATTCCTCGTCGTCCGCGTCCGCATCGGCGTCGTCGGCCTCCTCGTCGGGGTTGAGGAGCTCCTCGACCGAGGTGTCACCGCGTTCGATGATTTTGGCGTTGATCTGGGAGACAGCATCGGAGATTTCCCGCCCCCGGACGCTAACACGCTTTCGTTCACCCTCCCGGGACGGGTGGTATCCCGTCGTCCGTTCCTCAAGAAGAACGTCCCGAAGTGCCCCGCCGGCAACGGCCGGACGGAGCGGGCGACCGGTGGTATCGGAGCCGCCGGTCAACTCAAGGGTATAGCCATCGAGCCCGACGGCACTCCCGTCGACGGTGTCACCGAGTTCTTTGCCGGCGAATCGGTTGGCGGCCTGGTCTTCGACTTCGAACTGATGGGTCATCCCCGTCTCGGGATCCCCGACGATGACCTGAAAGGTTGCCATGCCCGATGGCAGTCGGGCGGGCGGGAAAAGCACATCGAAACACGCTGTTGGACCGAGTACCGGTGGTTGACGGCCACCGACCGGCATGCTGAACAGGCCCGATCCCATAGGTTCGATCGACGATCGACGGGGTGAGTCAGACCGACATCACGACGGACGGTTGTTGCCCCCGTCGTCGGAGCCACATTCGCCATCATGAACCGCGAGCTGCTCTCGATCCGATTGGAGAAGGTCTTCGGAGCAGCGACCGCTGAGCGACGCGTCGTGGTCAGACAGGCCGGCGACCTCCATGATTCGGGAAAATATCGATCCGATCACGATGCAAGGCTAACCGTCGATGTCATTATCGCCAATCTCTCGGAGGCGCCGGCGGACTATGATCTCGTCGAACGTTGGAACTGGTGGATCGGTGCGATGGAACTCGCCCACGAGGGATATCAACCGTTTCTCATCCATCAACTCGATAACGGCGAGACGGTCAGTCAGCCCGATTGAGCCGAAAGCTGGCTGGTGACCGCGGTTGCCGGTGGGAGTGGTGTCGCCACGAGCCGCGATCATGCCCCGCTGGGCGTGGTCGAATCGGCACAACCAAGCGACCATCGGACACAAGCGGCGCTCGTTTGGACGAAATCGCCCGACTACGGCCGACTGTTTCGTTCCGTTTCACCGATCCTGTGGATCAGTTTCGGACTGTTTCATTTCGAACGCCGAACGGAGTAATCGTCCAGCCAGCCGAGTCGCGCGCCTCACTCGTGAAACGATCCGTAACGGTAGAACCGAAAATCGGAACACAACGAGACGGTCTTGTGGGTTTTTACCATACTCTTTCTTGTGTGTGGGTATGGCCGGGACGACACAGCAACGTGATCACACAGACGGTGTTCATGACCGCCGTCGGGAATGGCCGATAGAGGACATGCATAATGTCCTCGTGTTCACTCGGTCGCTCGCTGACGGCGGTCACCGAACCTGCCAGAACCTCCTCCCGATCACATCGGAGCAGGATTACAACGCAGTCTCCCTGATTTTCTCAGCCAGCCACCTGAACGGTACCGATTGGTGGACCGACACGACCGAGCGCCCCCCCAAACAGGCGGTACTGATCGATGCGACCCCCTCCCCTGCTGGACAGATCACCCGGAGTGAGCGCGACTCCGTTACCGTTCGACACGTCGACTCCCCGAGCAATCTAACACAGATCGGGATCGAACTCAGTCAGCTACCCGAGGAGTTAGCGGCCGTCGATTCGACGGTCGTCTGTGTGCGATCGCTGACGACGCTGCTGCAGTACGTCGAAACGGAACCGGCCTACCGATTCTTGAACCTGGTGACCGATCGGATCGTCGCGATGGATGGATTCGGCCATTTCCACATCGATCCGGCGGCCCACAGCGAGCAAACGATCAACACATTAGCCTCGCTGTTCGATGCCGTACTCGAACCGGATGAACAAGGCGGATTGACACCAGCCCGGTAACGCCGCCAGCAGTCGGTCGTCCCGGCCCGGGAAGGTTCGGTACGGTTCGTCCGGTAGCGATCAGACCGGTCAATCGGCCATAATGCTAATCCGATATCGGTCCGCATCACCGGTGTCCCCTTGGGATGGGGTGTCCGCCCGGCACATGTCGCGATCTATCAGCCTCGCCGTAGCTTTCCTTATCGTTAGCCTCATCATCAGCGGCGTAGCCGTGCCGACCGCTGCCCAGGAGGGCATTCAGGTCAGCGATCTGCGCATCGAGGGCGGCAGTATCATCGACGAGCGGAACCCGACGGTGTTTCGATGGGCGTCGGAACCGCTCCGGATTACGGCGACGATTACGACTGCGACCGGCGAGGGCGAAGGACACTACGACCTCTGTCTCCAGACTACCCGAGTGACGAACGGCTCCCGACGTGAACTCGCCTGCCAATCGACGATCCTGTCAGGAAACAGTACGGAGTCGATTACGTTCGAGTTCGACCGCTGGCCCGAGGAACTACTGGGCCGACAGACCGTCCGTGTCGTTCTCTCGCCGGATACACTCGGTCAAGTCGAGACCGCGGATGCCTCGATACCGGTCTATATGCTTCGAAAAGACGGCGATGTCGACGGTGACCACCTGACCAATCGGCGAGAGGTCCAGCTGGGGACGGCCTTCGATCGGAGCGACACGGACGGTGACGGTCTCAACGACAACCTCGAATTGACCACCTACGGGACCGATCCCCAGGCCGACGACACCGACGGTGACGGGCTCGACGACGGCACGGAGGTCAACATTCACATGACCGATCCGACCGCCGCCGATACCGACGGTGACGGGCTCAGTGATCCGGTCGAACTCCGAAAGTACGGGACAAACCTCAATCGAATCGACACCGATGGTGACGGCCTCGACGACGCCGTCGAACTGACCACTTATCAAACGGATCCGACCCGGGTAGATACCGATGGCGACGGGATCGATGACACCAGTGAGGTCAACACCTATCAAACCGATCCCAACGCGGCGGATACCGACAACGATGGACTGAACGACGCCTTGGAGCTCCTCACCTACGAAACCGATCCGACCCAGGCCGACACCGATGGCGACGGCCTCGACGATGGCGCGGAAGCGTTCGAGTTCGAGACAGACCCCGCCAAGGCCGATACTGACGGCGACGGTCTCGATGACGGTGCCGAAATAAACGCCTACGGCACCGACCCCAACGTCGCCGATACCGATGGGGACGGGTTACTCGATGGCAGCGAAGCGAATCGATACGGAACGAACCCCACCAACCCCGACACCGACGGTGACGGCGTCGATGACGGCGCGGAACGACCCTTCAGTTGGGTGTCGACCGGGTGGAGTCAGTGGTTCGTAGTCGGCGGTGTATTGGTGCTGGGTCTGGGTATCGGTGGATGGTTGTTCCGCGACCGACTCCCGATCGAGCTGCCCACACCCGATGCCAGCCCGGAAACGCTCTCGACTGACGGCGACGGGGGCGAGATGACACCGGAACCGACCGAACAGGCGACCACGAACGTGCCGTTGACAAACGAGGATCGGGTGGTGGCGTTGCTCGAAGACCACGGCGGCCGGTTAGAACAATCCGAGATCGTCGAGGAAACCGAGTGGTCGAAGGCGACGGTTAGCCGGATCCTCTCGCGGATGGAGGAGGCCGAACAGATCGAAAAAATCAGCGTCGGCCGCGGAAACATCATTGCCCTGCCCGATGCGGCGCCCGAACACGCCCAGCCGCCGTTTAACGACGAGCGATCGAACGGGCAAGGATAGGACGTGTCACACCATTGTGATCGCCAGCGTGGTCTCAAGATCGAGGGACACATCCGGGCTCTCAGTCCGTGATCATCGTGCCGCGGCGGGGTGCCACGGCATCGAAGCCGTCGGCCTGAAGTTCGTCGGCGAACGCATCACAGCGGTCGCCATGCACCACAAGGACTGTCGCATCACGGTAGGCATCGAGGAACGATCGGAGACCGTTCCGATCGGCATGTGCGGAGAAATCGTAGGATTCGACCGTGGCGCTGACGGGCATGATCCGGCCGTCGATCTCGGCACGACCCGTTTCCAATAACTCCCGTCCGGGCGTCCCCTCGACCTGATAGCCCGTGAGAGTGACCGTGTTGACCGGGTTTTGGCGAATCAAGGGGAGATAGGAATGGACCGGTCCGCCGCTGAGCATGCCCGACGTGGTGATGATGACCGTGTTCTGGGCGGCGATGCGTTCGCGTTGGCCGTCCCGACCGTCGACGAATCGGGCGTTGGCTTTCGCCCGTCGAAGCGCTTCGGCATCCCGGACGAATTCGGGATATCGTTGCAGCAAGCGGGTGACGCGTTTGCCCATGCCGTCGACATAACAGTCGATATCGTGGCGTGCACAGATCAACAGCAGTTCCTGGGTCCGACCGATCGCAAACGCGGGGACGATAACGGTGCCCCCTTCCCACATGGTATTTTTGACGCTTTCGGCGAATCGGGTCTCAAGTGTCGGCCGGTCCTCGTGTTCGACATCGGCGTAGGTACTCTCGGTGATGACGATATCCGCCGGGGGTCGGGCGGTCGTGCCGGCGACGAGTTGTTGATCGACGGTGTGAAAATCGCCGGTGTACAGCAACCGTGTCTCACCGTCATCGATAAGCACGTGGGCGCTCCCGGGGATGTGTCCAGCATCGTAGAAGGTCACCTCGTGGCCGGCTGCCTCGAAGGATTCCCCGTAGCCGTGAGTCGTCGACACCTCGGTAACGCGTTTGATTTCTTCCTCGGTAAACGGACAGTCATAGCTGCCGCCATGGAGCTTGAGCGTATCCCGAGCCAGCAACAACGTCAGCTCATATGTCGGCGGTGTCCAGTGAATCGGCGGGCGGGCATCCCCCGAGAGCAGTGATGGGATCGAGCCCACGTGATCGAGGTGACCATGGGAGACGACAACCGCATCAGGATCGGCCGTCCCGACGGGAAATTGCGGCGGATTCCCCGTCTTCATCCCGTAATCCACCAGCAAGGAGTCGTTGACGAGGATGGCACTCCGGCCGATCTCATGGGTCCCGCCGAGAAACTGGAGGTCCATCGACGATAAATAGTCGCCACAGGGCTTTTCATTCGTCGGTTTCACTCCCGAGGGACCAGAATCGGACTCACCGCCCGATCGAGCGGCCCGACCCAAGAAGGGGCAGTTACCGTCACCACATCATGGATTATAGTCGCCGGGAATGATGGCGGAGATATGACCGATCCGTTCGTCGTGATCGGCGGTGACGCCGCCGGCCTGTCAGCCGCAAGCAAACTGAAACGCGAGGCCCCCGATCGGGCGGCGATCGTCTTCGAGAAGGGCGAGTGGGTGTCCTATGCACACTGTGGGATGCCCTATTACATCAAAGGCGAAGTCGAGGCGTTAGAGGACCTGCTGTCGCTGTCGCCCGCGGAGATCGACGAGCGGGGGATCGATCTCCGCCGGCGGCATGAAGTCATCGGGATCGATCCGGACGCACGGACCGTCACCGTCGACGGTCCGGATGGGACCTTCGAGCAACCCTACGGCGAGCTGTTGATCGGCACCGGCGCCCGGGCGCTCACTA
Organism: Chewarchaeum aethiopicum (SeqCode); assembly: GCA_034190395.1. Classification (GTDB taxonomy): domain Archaea; phylum Halobacteriota; class Halobacteria; order Halobacteriales; family Hikarchaeaceae; genus Chewarchaeum; species Chewarchaeum aethiopicum. The sequence goes on along the minus strand of JAXINS010000042.1, from coordinate 17,034 downwards.
GCCCGATCGCTGGCACCGACCTCGATGGCGTGTTTACCCTCCATCACATGGACGCCGCAGCGGCGGTCCGAGCGTATCTCACCGAACCGACGGCGATCGATCCGGCGACGGTCGATGGGCCGTATGTCGACCGGGCGCTCGTCGAGAAATATGCCGACCGACAGCCGCCCGAAACGGCCGCGATCGTCGGTGGCGGTTATGTGGGTATCGAAATGGCCGAAGCCCTCGCCGGTCGTGGACTCGATGTCACGCTGTTCCAGCGGTCAGAACACGTGTTACCACCCTTCGGCAGTGCTGTCGCCGAGGAAATCGAAGCCCATCTCACGGAACGGGGAGTGACAGTCCACACGGAGACGCCGGTGGAAGCACTCGTCGGGAACGGGGACGGGACCGTCGACGCCGTCGAGCATGCGGGCGGACGGACGCCGATCGAGCTGGCGATCGTCGGCATCGGCATCCGACCGAACACCGACTTCCTCGAAGGGACCGGAATTGAGTTGGGCGACTCAGGGGCGGTCCGGATCGATGCGTACGGGCGGACGAGCCGTTCGGACATCTATGCGGCCGGCGATTGTGCCGAGATGCCCCATGCCGTCACCGGTGATCCGGCCTGGGTGCCGCTGGGGTTGACCGCAAACCGGGCAGGACGAGCGATCGGGAGCACGGTCGCCGGCACGCCGGAACCGGTCGGGGAGATCGCCGGCACGGCCGTTGTGAAGGCCTTCGAACTCGAAGCCGGCCGAACCGGCCTCGCCACCGAACAGCAGGCCCGTGAGGCGGGATTCGATCCGGTGTCAGCCACTATCACTGCGGGATCACGGTCGGGCTACTATCCCGGCGCGGAACCGACAACCGTCACCCTGATCGCCGATCGATCGACGGAACGATTGCTTGGGGGAAGTATCGTCGGCAAGGACCGGGCCGCGATCCGGATCGATATCCTCACCATGGCGGTGCAGTCAGGGGTGACGGTCGCCGAACTCGAGCGTCGGGATCTGGCGTATGCGCCGCCGTTTAGCCCCGTATGGGATCCGGTCCTCGTCGGCGCCAAGGTCCTCAATGGGGACCTCGACTGAGCGGCCAGCCGGTGGCCGGGAAGTTACCACTCTTTTTGTTCGGCGTCCCGCCAGAACTGCCCGCTCGGTCCGGCCCGAAAGCGGGCCAGCCAGACCGGCGTCTCGGCACCGTTCTCGACGCTTCGTGGAGCCTCTTGTCCACCCATGTCGGTGCGGACCCAGCCCGGACAGACGGCATTGACGAACAGCTCCGGATATTGACGCGCAAGCGCGTCCGTGAAGGCGTTCAGCCCGGCCTTCGACACGCCATAGGGGAGGTGTTCGGCATCGATACCGTCGGTGAACTGTCCGGCACCGCTTGAGACGTTGACGATACGTCCGCCGGACCGTTCGGTGAGCAGGGGGAGGGCATGTTTGGCACAGAGCATCGGACCCAGCAAGTTAACCCACAGCGTCTCCTCGATCCCAGCCGTCTCGATGGTTGCCAGTCGGCCCTCGGGACCGTAGACACCGGCGTTGTTGACCAGGATATCGAGTCGTCCCGCCGCATCGCGAACCGTGGTCATGGCGGTTGCGACCTCGGATTCGACCGTGACATCGAGCTCGATCGGGCGTTGTGCGTCCGCCTCGACGGTCGCGGGATCCCGGGCGCCGGCATAAACCGTCGCGTCGAGATCGGTGAGTTGGCGGGCGATTTCGGCACCGATGCCCCGGTTGGCGCCGGTGACCAGGGCGACCTGACCGGCGAGGGAATCGTACAGTTCGACGGACATGGTGGCCGTAGCATGACGGAGCGGTTAAGCTCCTCCTATCGGCACCGACACCCAAAGACATGACACAGACAGCATAAACTTTCAAGCGCTCGGGACCGGAGGTAACGACCGATGACCAGCCAGTTTCCGGAGTTCGACGTCCAACTTACCGAAATTCCGGCGGCTGAACTCAAACGCTGGATCGACGCCAACGAAGCGGTGACGATCCTCGATACCCGTCGGCCGGAGGATTTCGAGACGTGGCACATCACCGGACCCACGGTTACCACAGTGAACGTCCCCTTTACCGCCTTTCTCGACAGTGCCGACGAGCCGGTCGAGGAGATACCCGAAGGCGTACCCGCTCCCGACGCAGGACGGATCGTGACCTGCTGTGCGGCGGGGATCTCGAGTCGGTTCGTCGGGGAGTTCCTGCTCGATCGGGGCTACGACGTCGTCGGACTGACCGATGGGATGCGGGGTTGGGCGGGGCTGTACGAGGCGACCGATATCGAAACCGATGGTGAGGCAATCGTTCGCCAGTACCACCGCCCATCGAGTGGCTGTCTGGCCTACTTGGTCGTCTCCGACGGTGAGGCCGCGGTGTTCGATCCGCTCCGGGCGTTCGCCAACCGGTATCCGGCCGACGCCAGCGACCATGACGCGGAGCTACGCTACGCCATTGACACCCACATCCACGCCGACCACGTCAGCGGTGTTCCGACACTGGTTGGGGCGACCGACGCCGACGGGATCGTCCCCGCGGGTGCCACGAACCGTGGACTGGCTCACGATGGGATGACCCTCATCGCGGACGGCGACACCTTATCAGTCGGTGCCGTCACGATCGAGGCCGTCGGGCTCCCCGGTCACACGACCGAAATGACGGGGTATCGAATCGGGGACGTGTTCATCACCGGCGATACCGTTTTCACCGATAGTGTCGCCAGGCCCGACCTCGAAGCCGGCGTCGACGGAGCCGCCGACGCGGCCGCGAGGCTCCATTCGACGCTCCACAAGATGAGTTCTCTTCCCGAGGAGACGATCGTCGCCCCGGCCCACGCCGGCGAGGACGCCACACGGGCCGCCGACGGGACGATCACGGCGACAGTCGGCGATCTCCGCGACCGGCTCGCGGTCTTCGAGCAATCCGAGGCGGCGTTCGTCAACGACGTCGTCGCGGACATGCCGCCACGACCGAACAACTACCAAGAGATCATCGCGACCAACCTCGGCAAACGATCGGTCTCGGACACGGAGGCGTTCGAACTCGAACTCGGGCCGAACAACTGCGCCGTTGACTGACGGAGCGGGGATGTCCTCCCCTGCCGGTTGGCAAACAACTATTGATCGGTTGACACTCAACAGTGCCATCCAATGGCCAACAGCAATCAAAGCGATACGTTCACCATCGGCGGGGAACTGACCGTCCACCGACTCGGCTTCGGCGCGATGCGACTCACCGGCGAGGACATCATCGGCCCACCGGACGATGAGGCGGCCGCCCAGCGGGTAATCAAGCGAGCAATCGAACTCGGCATTGACTTCATCGATACCTCCGACGCATACGGCCCGGGCGTCAACGAACGCCAGCTCGGTGAAGCCCTCGATATCGAGGGGGACGACGTCGTCGTCGCGACGAAGGGCGGGTTGCTCCGGAACGTCGACGGTGATTGGCTCCCACACGGCGATCCGGACTATCTCCGGAACGCCCAGCTCTGCAGCCGGGACCGCCTTGGCGTCGAAACGATCGATCTCTACCAGTGGCACCGTCCCGATCCGGATGTCCCCTTCGAGGATTCGATCAACGCGCTCGCCGAACTCAAAGACGACGGCCTCATCCGACATGTCGGCTTGAGCAACGTCGACGTCGATCAGCTCGATCGCGCCCGGGAGATCGTCGAGATCGCGACCGTCCAAAACCGGTATAACGTCGAGGATCGCGAACACGAACCGGTACTGACAGCCTGTGAGGATCACGGTATCGGGTTTATGCCGTATTTCCCGGTCGGTGCCGGCGAGTTCGAGGAGAAAGGTCCGGCCCTCCGGACGATCGCCGAGGCTCACGATGCCACGGTCTATCAGATCGCCCTGGCGTGGCTGCTACATCACTCCCCGGTGATGTTACCGATTCCGGGGACGTCAAGCTTCGACCACCTCGAGGAGAACATTGCCGCATCGGCGATCGATCTCGATACCGACGAACTGAACCGGCTCAACGCGTGATCGTCCCCACGATCCGGTCCCATCGATCGACGCGGCGGGGCGTTTTTGAGGCCAACCCGTTTAAGCAATGACGATGGACGACCGGGAACGTGTGGACACGTCGGAACCCACTGCCGACCGTGAGGCACCGGTCGGGGAGCCGGTTATCCGGGGCGACGATGCCGTCACCGGCGACCAGGCCGGCGGTGCCGTCAGGTTCGATCCCGAGGACCCCGAAAGCGTCCGACAGGCCGCCGAAACCGTCGCCGAGTTTGCGATACAGGCCGATGACGCGGGGCGGGAATTCGATAGCGTCTATATGCTTCGAGGGGCCGCCGCGTGTGCGGCGCTCGTACAGGCGACGGGCTCGTATAAAACCGCCAGCGAACGGGCTGGCGAACCGGCAACCGTGGCGTTCATCCGAAAGTGGGCCCGGGTCCATGACCTCCCACCATCGATCAGAGCCCACGTCGCTCGCGGTGAACTCGCACCTTCGGCGGCCAAGCACATCGCCCGGGTCTCCGGAGAAGCCCGCTATCTGCTTGCCTGGGGGACGCTCGATCACGATCTCACTGTCAGGGAGATCCGTTCGATCGCCAGCGACATTACTGATGGGGAATCACCCGAGGCCGCTCTCGACCGACGCGGGATCGCGCTCGGCGAACTCACCGTCGAACTGCCGCTGCCGGTGTATCGAGAGCTCCGGCGGACCGCGGCGTTGGAGGGTGCCCCACCGGGGGACATCATCGCGACGACGCTTCGGGAGCGACTCGGGGAGTGATGTCCCGGCGTGCCCGATGGTAAGTATTTAATTCGTCGGGCGTTCAGGCAGTCATAGAGGGCCGGTAGCTCAGTCCGGCAGAGCGTCTGGCTTTTAACACAGCCGACGTGCCTACCGCGCGAATGTGGAAGACACCAGACGGTCAAGGGTTCAAATCCCTTCCGGCCCGCTTTTGCCGAAATCGATCGGGTAATCATCCCGATACGCAAGGATCGAAAACGTCTCAATAACGAGTGTGGAGGGGAGTCGGCAGCGACCTAAAAGGACGAGGAAGGATCAGTACCGCGAGGGCAGATACGCCAGCGCGATCAGGAGGACGGCCGCGCTCCCGCCGATGATCGTGATGCCCCAAAAGCCGTTCATCCGTTCGTTGTAGGTGTCGATAACCGCCATCTCCTGTTGGTAGGCCTGGTGGTTGCTCGTCAGCTGGAGGCGGTCAGGCTGGGGGAAGTGTGCAACGTAGGTCTGGCCCCCAATCGTGACGTTGGCCCCTTCACTGCCGGCGGAGATGGTGTTTTGCCGAGGGGCGGTCCATTCAAACGTGACCGAACTGTTCGAGACGGCTGTAACGGTGACGGTCTGGTTATCGTACTCGAAGGAGTCGCCAACAGTGTATTCCTGGACGGCCGGTTCGCCGAACTCATCGATCAGATAGCGATCGAGTTCCACGAACGACTGATCATCGCCGTCCTCGACGACGACGTACGTTGTCCCATTGACTTCCGTCGTGGTAGTGTTCTCACCGATGGCCTGATATTCAACGAGGTAAAACGCCTCCGGCGAGGCGACGTCCCGTGTGATCACCCGAAACTCGGTCTCCCCGACGGTGACGGTTGGACCGTCGCCGGTCGCATATTCCTCCGGCGTACCGGTAAACGAGCGGGTCGTCACCTCCCAGCTATCGGTGTATCGGGCTGTTTCGTTGGTCCAGGTAATCTCCGCCGAGCTATCGGACACCGTCGACACCGTATAGGTCGTCCCGCCAACGTCGAACGTGTCCCCCTGTTGATACACCGGAGCGTTGAGCGAAACGTCCGGCTCCGCGGTCACGGCCGTGACCGAAAAAGCCCCAGCGGCCAGCACGATGAAGAAGGCAGCGTAGATCGCCGCTGCTCGTCGTTGCATACGCGAGGCGAGGATTGCCCGTCGTATAACGATTACTAACTACTGCCGTCACGTCCACGAATCCGATCGATTGCGGTCGATTACAACCACACCAGCGGAAACGGTGGCTCCATGTTCGCTGGAAGGGAAGACCAAACCATCCAACGAGAGCGGGTCGTGTGCGGTGAACCAGTGGTTCCACCACAGCCACTGTCGCTCGTGTTTGACTTCCTCCACACCGCTACCGCTGTAACACGGGAGGATGTGACGACAGCGGGCTACGGATCTGCGGAAGGACGGAGAACAAGCGGCCGACCAGCAAGCGACGAACGGACCGTCATGACGGCGACGCCTGAGGTTTCTCGACGACGGCCGAGTCAGGTTCGGTCGGCGGTTGGCCGGCCGGCAACCGGAGCGTAACGATCGAGCCATGGGGGACGTTCTCGTCGAATCGAAGTTCGCCGTCATAGTAATCGGCGACCCACTTCACCAGCCACAGTCCCAGGCCGTCACCGTGTCGGGTCGGTTCCTCGCGATCGGTAAAGAGGACCTCCCGCTGATCTGGGGGAATACCGGGCCCGTTGTCGGCGACCTCGATTAGGATATCATCACCGTCGACGTCAACGGTGATCGAGACCCGTGTATCGGTATCGGTGTCGTCGTGTTCGACGGCGTTTTCGAGTAAGTTGATCAGAACCGACCGGACGATCGGATCAGTATTGACCCAGACGGTTTCAGGCAGGTCACTCTCGAAGGTCGCGGTTGGATACGTCTGGCGGACGGTCGTGAGGCATTCCTCGATGATGGTCGTAATCTCGACGGGGCCACGACCGGTACCGGAAGTGAGCATGTCGATCTTGCGGGCCGCTTCGCTGAGACTGACGACCTCATCGGCCGTCCGTTTGATCGTCTCAAGCGAGTGCGCTTGCTCCTCGTCGAGTTCCTCAGCCAGAAGTGACGCCCGACCGTGGATGACGTTCATCGAATTACGGATGTTATGTCGGAGGACACGGTTCATGACGTGATTTCGCTGGGTGATTTCACGCATCTGCTTGTGTTGTTCGCGCAACCCGGTGACAACGCCAAGCAGAGCACCGATAACCGCACCCGTGGCAATGGTGATGACCAGCAGACTGGGAACCAACGATTCGGGTGGGAGATACGCCGAACCGAAGGCGACCACGAAACAAAAGACTGCGGCAAGACCGAGCCCGAGGGCCGCCCATTGGGCGATATTCCAGACGAATTGATCGGCGAAATCGACCTCGATCGAGAGATAGCTGATGTAGATGAGCGTGCCCAACAACGCAAGTGCCGTCGAGGTGCCGATGAACACCACCAGGACCGATTCCTGAGTGAACCAGATATAACCGAAGAGACTGATGATCAACGCCAGCCCTGCGCCCGCGAGATATCCCGCCCCGAGCTCCCGCTTTGTCGGTCGGGCCGGCGGCCACCAGTCGACGAACATGAATCAGGTGTCCGTGGTCTCAGGGTGCTGGTATTTATAATTTCGATCCAGGTTATCATTGTTGATAGTCAACTAGTGGCGATAAGGCGGTGTTGATAGTCAACTAGTGGCGATAAGGCGGTGATGTCGACCGATTCGGGCGATCGAATCCGCCCGATCGTGAATCGACGGAGCCAGCGTACCAAAACAGGTTGGATACACAACACGTTAAGCCATCCAACCCGTACCGGACGTCGGGCATGTATACGGGGCGGACCGAACGACCGTGTTGTCTATGTGGGGCCAACGAGACGGAAACCCACGTCGAGTTGCCCCCGCGTGCGGTCCAGTTGTTGGCCGATACCGGATCGATCGCCTGGCGCGATATCGTCGGGGAGGTATCGATCTACTTCTGTGCCGACGACTGGTCGCTGATCGTCGATCTCGTGACCGAGATGGATATGAATCCGCTGGGACGATGCAGTGCGGCCCGGGCATCGTTCAGTATCCGTGAGGATTTCGAGGCGTATCTGAACCAGACGAAGGCCGTCCCCGATCAGACCGACCTCGAACGCCGGATGCTCACCGAGAGCAAGCGGATCATCAGCGACGCCGACACCGATCCCCACATCGAAACACGCGATCTCGTCGAGGCGAAGCTCATAACAATGGCGTTCAGCGATCTCGGTATCGAACCGGACCACTAACCATCGATATCAGTGTCGGATTCGCGACCACCCCACACCCGCTTTTCGGGAATCCGAACGATCAGATCCCGTTCGACGGTGATCTGACAGGACAGCCGTGGATAGCCAAAGCGATCGGCCACCCGGTCGTGCCAGTGTTCGGGCGGGTGGGCGCCCTCGATAATTCGAACCCCACAGGTCGCACACAGCCCACGACCGCCACAGTTCACCCGTTCGGTCAGGCGGGTGTACGGTGACAGACTATTGTCACACAGAAGCTCCCGAAGGTTTGTACCGACGGGTGCGGCCAGAACGCGCTCGCGGTCGCCATCGATGACGGTGACATACACGAACTCACACCGATCACCCGTCATTTGAGCTGCTCCCTCGTCGTCGGAGGAGATCCTGAGCCCGCCGGGAAAGCAACGGATTATCGAAGCTTCTCATAGGAGGCCTCGAGATCGAGCATCGGTTCGGGGTAATCATCCCCGAGTTCAACACCGAACCGGGCTTGATCGTCAGCATCCATCGTCCAGGGTTCGTGGGCGTACTCGGGGGGCAGCCCGGCGAGTTCCGGCAGCCAGTGGGTAACGTACGCGGCGTCACCATCGTAGCGGCGGGCCTGTTTGATGATGTTGAAATACCGATCGCGCGAATCGTTGCCCGTGCCGGCGATATAGGCCCAGTTGCCGTAGTTACTACAGGGATCGTAATCGACCAACTGCGTCTCGAAATACGCCGCACCCCACCGCCAATCGATCCGGAGGTTGTTCGCCAGAAAGCTTGCGGCGTTTTGCCGGGCCCGGTTGGATTGATAGCCCGTTTGGTTCAGCTCACGCATCGCGGCATCGACGAACGGGATCCCGGTCTCCCCCCGTGCCCACCGCCGGAAGGCTGCAGTATCCTCGCGCCAGTCGATCGAGCGCGCCCGGATGCCACCACGTGTGAAGAACTGATCGCCGTGTTTGTAGAACTGAAACTGGAAAAAATCCCGCCAGCGGAGCTCGAAGAGCAACCAGTAGGTCGAGTCGTTGGCCACGCGTTGGCGTTCATAAGCGTTGACGGCGGCGTGGACACGCCGTGGCGAGAGACAGCCGGCGTTCAGCCACGGCGAGAGTTTCGAGGAGAAGTCGGCGCCGAGCAGTCCGTTGCGGGTTTCCTTGTATTCCCGGAGCTGATCGGCCTCCCAGACGTACGACTCAAGCCGATCGAGGCCCGCGGATTCACCACCGCTGAACGGCAACACGGCTCGATCATCGGTCGGTGGTGGTTCGACCCCGAGCTCGTCGATCGCCGGCAAGGCACCCGGCTCGATTGTCAGTGAGAACGACGGAAGCGTCGGTGCGTCGAGCGGCTCACGAACGTGGCTGTCGGCTTCGACCCGTTTGCGAAACGGCGTAAACGTATCCTCGATCTCCGCCGGCGGGACGGGCAGATCCTCGATGTGATGGAGCGTGTGTGTCCACAACGACTCAATCGCCGTCCCAGAGGCCTGAACGGCGTCGGCAACGGCGTCGGCGACAGCCCGCTCTTCGCTCGTCGGGAACCGTTGATGATAGATCGTCTCGACGTCGTGTGCCTCGGCGATCCGGGGCAGGACCTCCTCGGGCCGGCCATGGCGAACCACCAACTCGCTCCCGTGCTCCCGGAGTGATTGTCGGAGATCGGCGACGCTTTCGCGAAGAAACCGGACACGATGCGGGCCGGTCTTGCGAAACCGAAAGGAGTGCGTCCCGCCGAACGTCGCCGTGTCGAACTGCCGAGGATCGAAGCAGTAGACGGGGACGACCTCGTCGGCCGTCGCGGCCGCCGTCGCTGTCGGGTTATCGTGAAGACGGAGATCGCGTCGAAACCAGATAAGCGCGGTCTCCTCGGTCGATCCGCTCATCGGATTGATTGACGGATTGATACGTTATGAACGCCCCGATCAAGGGGAAAAGGGAGTCAGGCAAGCGGGTCGATCGATGGCACGATCTCACCGTTTCGGGCGACGATCCGACCACGTTTGATGACGTGGGTTCGGGTCGCCTGTCGAAGGATTGCCCATTGTGGGGATGATTCATCGAGGACCACGAGGTCGGCCGGATTCCCCTCCTCGATCCCGTAGTCTTCAATTCCAAGCACAGCAGCGCCTTCGCTCGTAATGAGTTCCCACAACAGCGCGAGGGCGTCGTTGGATTCCGACCACCGATATTCCTCCGAGAAGCGCCAGTTACCGTGGAGCTTCAGCGAGATCAGCCGGGCCGCATCGAGAGAATCGGCATGGCCATGGGGAATGACGAAGTCGTAGTCGTTGTCGGTCCCGTGACCGACATCGATCCCGCCTTCAAGCAGCGGCCGGATCGGCATCGAACACCGGATACTGTTGAAACAGGTCACGACATCGAAATCGACGGCGGCCATCGCCTCGATGACGTCATCGAGCCACCAGTCGGGGAGTTGCGCCAGCGAGAAGCCGTGGCTGATCGTCACCCGGTCCGCATAATCGTGTCGGCGGGCGTGTTCGGCGATCCGGCCGATGGTATAGACGCCGATGTAGCCGCCATCCTGGAGGTGGACATCGATATCGATGTCGTAGTCGGTCGCGACCGCGAACCATCGTTCGATGGTGCGTTCGATATCGCCGTTGCGCGTCGCCGGGTCGACACCGCCCAGCAGGATCGCATCCCGGTCGGTGACGTGTTCGAGCCCCAGCTCGATGGCCGCCCGGAGCGCCGTCTCGCCGCCGTCGGCGAGGATACCGCTGCCGGCCATCGGCACTAACTGGAGATCGACCACGTCCGCGAGTCGATCGCGGGCCCGAAGGCAGGCAGTCATCGTGTCGGTACCGATAACGTGGTCGGCCCCAACGTGGGTTCGGACATGGGTCGTCCCGGCTTCGACGGCCATCAGTACGTTCTCGATCGCCCGCTCGGTGATCGTCTCAAGCGACGTCTCTTCGTAGTAGCCATCGAAGAGCTCGTTGAACCCGCGGGTCGCGAACGGCTCATCGAGCCCCGCGGGTCGTCGATCACCGGTCGCCGCAAAGGCGCGATCGATGTGTTTGTGACAGTCGACGAAGCCGGGGGAGACGAGCCCGCCGTCGGCGTCGATCGTCTCCGTACCGTCCTCGAGGTCGGTATCGATCGTGGTGATCCGACCGTCGTCGATGCCGATGTCAACGACGTCGTCGCGGTGATGCAGATAGGCATTTTCGATCACGAGATCATGGGTTGACATTGATCGATCACTCCGTCCGTCCGAATCCAGTCGATACCCAGGCGTTTAATCCACGGGGGTAACCACACGATGGACACGCCATCGTGGCTGTGAATATGGACGATAGGTCCGGTGAACCGCCAGGGAGTTTGGATCGACTCAGCTCTGATCGAAAAGGAAATCCTCGTTTGTGTCGCTGGCACCGGTGTCGTCGGGCGAGCCGTCCGTCGATTCGACCGATGCATCGCTGGTCGTTGATGCAGCCGGTGGCTGCGGGATGGATTGGTCCGTTTCGAGCGGGGCATCGGTTTCCGGGGGTTCCGGCCGATCAAATGCCGAGATGAGATCACCGGCCGACGCGGTGTCGTCCTCCTCATCACCGCTGATCCGGAACATGTCCGGAGTGACTTTGGTTAGCTCCGTCCCCGCCGGATCGACCAACCGAACCGCCGGGGCGAGGAGAAAGGCCGGGAGATCGGCCTCCTCGACGGCAACGGCGTAGGCGGTGTCGACCGTCTCCCCCCAGTCGAGCGAGCACTCGAACCGGACGTACTCGGTTGCGACCGACCAACAGTCCCCGTGATAATCCGGATTGAATGCGATCTCGTCGGTCGTGACACCCGTCGGGAGCCGATCGAGCAGGATGAGCCGCACCGGAACGGTCGTATAAAGGGAGATGTAAAACCGAACGAGAGGATGGGCGGCCGACTCGATGTCGAAGTATTTCCGCAACCGCAGGTGTTCAGTAACGGCTTCGACCGTACCGCTGGTCATTGTTTTCGGTGAGGTTGGCGGATCGATTAAACGCTCGGATTTATTCGCGAGAGGGGGCAGTCGTATTTCCAACGCTCCATACCGATCCGTCACCGAGTGTGGAGCGAGAGAGCGACCCAGCAAGCCGAATGCATCGGACCCCTCACGGGATCAAACCGGTCCTTCGGCAGGAGGCCTTTATTCGATCCGGTCGAGCGATCGGAATAACATGCCCGAGACACCCCCGGATCGAATCGAGCTCCCGGAACCCGGCCCGATGCTCCCGCCAGTGCCCGCGATCGTACTCGGCGTGGCAGGCGATGATCGAACACCCGACGATCTCAGCGTCTGTTGGACGTTCGTCGTCGAAGGCGATCCGCCACAGGTCGGCGTTACGGTGACCGACGGCGAGGCGTCGACGGAGACACCACAGGTGGCGTGTGAGTTCATCCAGGAACACGGAGAATTTACGTTGAACGTCCCCGAGGCATCCTGGGTTGAGGCGTTCGATACGATCGATATGTGTGCCGACGAACGGGCCGACAAGTTCGCCCGGACGGGGCTGACTCGCATACCCGCAGAGCGGATCGACGCCCCCGGGATCGCCGAGGCACCCATCGTGTTGGAGTGTTCGGTGATCGATTCGTACTCACTACCGCCGAGACGGCGGTTCTTTCACGCCGACGTAGTGCGAACCACCACGCATCCAAGCGTAACCGACGATGACGGTCGGTTGAACGCCGACGCACGCCCGATCTTCGGAATGTCAGCCGGTAGCGGGGAATTCTGGACCCTCGGCGAGCAGGTCGGCCACATCGGCATGACCGACGGAATCGACGACATCCGATACTAGCAGGACTGGCCGATCAGTCCTATTGCCAGTACTACAGTCCTAGCGATCCGCCGACAGGAGATCACGGACGAACGCGATCGGATTCGAGGAAGAATCAGACTGCCAGTACCGGGCATCGCTTCCGCGCCACCAGAGGAAGAGACCCATATACCAAACGACTCCCGCAGCGAGACTCGGGAGCGCCTGACTCGGATACTGGTGGCGTTCGCGGATCAGACACGCCGGCAGGAAATCCGCACACATCGGCCGAAAGGAGCCGTAGGTTTGACTGGCGGCAAACCGGTGTTCCGCCTGGAGGATCTCCCAGACGCCGCCGAACAGTTGGGCGCCGATGACAATGAGGATGCCCCCGACAAGGAGCAATACCGTTGCTCGGCGAGCCGGGATCGCCTGTCGGGATCGACCGAGCGAGGTCGTTCCCAGCAGGATCACGACGCCGGAAACGATCGGAAATAGGTTCTGTGCGCTGACGTCACCGAAGAGATCGACGAACCACGACCCCACGAACAGTGGGGCCAATAACCCGTAGACGAGTACCGGAAGCGCCATCAAGAAAGTGGCCCCGAGTAACCCCAGTCGAGTGATGGCTGACACCCGGGTTTCCTGGTGGACATGCATGGGTCCCGTAACCCTCGCGTCACTCGATTGCTATCAACGGGATGAGGTAAACAAGCGTTTCGGTTGCGGAGGATCGAAAGCGACCGTCCCTGGCAGCGTCCGATCTACGTGTGGAATATCGCTAACGAAACCAGCTCCAGTACACAGCGTTGGGAGCCGAATGACCAGTGAGGACGATCGAACGCTCCACGCGGATTGGGTTAGAGATCGGCCTCGACGAAGCGGCCGTCGAGCATGATGCGGTCGATGGCGTGATCGCTGGCGAGGACGGTGATGTCGTCGAGGGGGTTGTCCTCGAGGAGGAGCAGGTCGGCGTGTTTGCCGGACTCGACCGAGCCGAGTGTCTCCTCGATGGCGAGCGATTTGGCGGCGTTGTACGTGCCGGCGACGATCGCATCCGCCGGATCCATCCCCCAATCGACCATATACACCAGATCATCCGCGTTGTCACCCTGATAGACCGATGGCATCCCCGTATCGGTGCCCATCGTGATCGTGATGTCCCGGTCGAGCACTCGCTTGTAGTTCGGTTTTGTTTCGGCGATCACACCGCCGGTACTCTCAGGTCGATCCCGTTCGACATCGCCCTCGATGAACGGATCGTAGTCCTGGTCCCCATGTTTCCGGAACGTCGCCAGCGTCGGCATGAACAGCGTGTCCTCCGTTTCCATCGTTCGGAGATGCTCGTCGGTCAGCGACTGGCCGTGGACGATGACATCGACTCCCGCATCGAGGGCGTTTCCGATACCGGGTGCACCGTAGCAGTGGGCGTGGACGGGACGGCCGCAGTTGTGTGCTTCTTCGACGGCGGCGCGCATCTCCTCGGTCGTCAGTTGAGGATCCCGGGCGCCCGTGTGGGGACTGGAGATCGCGCCCGTCGCGGCGAGTTTGACGAAATCGATGCCGTGATACATCAGCTGTCGTCGCGTTACCTTCCGGACTTCATCGGGACCATCGGCCTCGACGATGTTACCGCCGGGTTCGCCGCCGGTGGCCCGACCGCCGGTAATCGAGATCATGCTCCCACAAGCTTTGATGCGGGGTCCGAGGGTGACGCCGTCGTCGATGGCGTTTCGCAACGCCAGAATCGCGTTGTCCTTCGAAGCGGCATCGCCAAGCGTCGTCACGCCGGCCCGCAGGGCATCCCGGACGAGTTCGGCACCACGCAGGCTGAGATACTCGTCGCTGTAAGCGCTGACGTCCATGTCGTCGGGGTCGCCCGGATAGACCAGGTGAACGTGGGCGTCGATGAGCCCCGGCATGAGGACCTGCTCGCTGGCGTCGATCGAACGATCGTAGTCCCCGTCAGGAGCGCCGTTCGTGACTTCCTGAATCGTCCCGTCCTCGATGCCAACGGTGACGTCATGGCGAACGTCACCAGTACCGACGAGTAGTGTTCCGGTTTCGATCGCCGTCGAACCATGTGTGTGGTTCATGTCCCCCGAGTACGAGTGCGGATCAATCAATCTACTGGAGAGCCCATCGACAGGGGAACAGAATTGAAAGCGAGGATCGATAAAAGAGAGGATCACTGCCGGCAACAGCACCCGCGATCCGTAGCGCTACAAGTTTCCGCAAAGAAGGCTCTAGTGCCCCTTCGGAGGCCTCATATCCGAGACAAACAACACGACCACAGGATGGGAACGCGACGGACTGTCCGACAGGACCACTCAGGTTCGGTTCCCACCGATCTCCCTCTCTCTTTAGACACCGACGAGCGATAGTAAGCCAGCCACCGGCTTGCTGGGTGGCGACTCGATCCGATGACGTCAACTGACCGACATCAATAAAAATCAGGAAGCGACGGGTGACCGGCCAAGCTACCGCGAAGGGTATTCGACCACTCCATACCGGCGTGCTACAGTCACGGCGACGATCCCCACACCGATCACAAGCATGTATATCGACTGCGTTCGCCACGTGCCCACCAATCCAGTGACAAGCGCTCCCCCAAGCTCACCGGCCAAGCCGCCGGGGAGCTGCTGGACGACAAAGGACCGGAGGAACGGGCTCCCGAAGACGACCGGCGCTGTAATCCCGACGAGACACCACCCAACGATCTCGACTGTACGGGCGATCGATTGGGTTCCGTACCAAAGCAATCCAATCAGCACCACGATGAGCGGGCCGAGCAGTATTGTCACCCGGTCAAGCCACTGGATACCCCGTGCCACAGCATCGAGTTGGCCATTCGCGTTACCGTCAGCACGATCCATCAGTTCGATGCGATCCGGAAATCGGGCGTCCAAACGGGCGCCGATAACCGCACTGACATTGCTAGCGAGCTGATCACGAGCGGTTGTCGCCCGGGTACGGTACTGCTTGTAGGACAGATCGGTCGTGATGGCGACGACGGTAGTGTGTTGTAACCGATCGACGGCAGTTGCGATCGAGTCGTTTCCAATAGCCGCCGTTGCATTGACGCGTCGGGACCGATTACGGAGGCGATCGAGCTGTCGGTCGACAGTGGCATTGATTCGGGCCTTTCGTTCCGTTCGGATTTTCGTCTCCAGCGCCCGCCGGATCGTCGGCTCACGCTCGGCTACGAGCTGTTGTTTTTCGTCGCTTGAGTACGCTGTCGGATCATAATCCTTGATGACCAACGCCAGTAACGTATCGGGACTCGATTGATTGAACGACCGATTGACGGCACGATTGATAATTCGGTTCCGCAATGCCTGCCGAAACCGTGTTTTCACAGTTCGATAGGCGGCCGGCCCCTCGTCTAACTGAGCGATCAGTGTGGCGTTGATCCCGGCCCCCTGGAGGCGAGACCATCGGGATCCAGATCCGGATTGTGTGGTATTGCTCCGTTGAAGAATGAAGATCGTGATTTCGTGAGGCGGGAGCGCACGAAGCCGAGCTTCGACGGTCCGTTCGATATTCGTTTTGAGGGGCGTGAGAGCCAGCCACAAGCCTGGTCGCTGCCGGTTGCCGTGGAGATACGCATAGAATCGATCGATCAGGTCACCGCCCTGGGTGGCGAGATATGATCGAGTGACACTCTCGGCAATGATGGCGGTTCGGTTGATTGGTAGGGGCAGCCGACTCCTGTTTGTCCCAGGTGATTCGGGAGCGATTCGTCGGCGGACGATCGTTTGAGCACGGCTGTAGCCGTTTTCGTTAGCTATCGTCTCATTGGCGTACGTCGGATCGAGGATTGTTTGATGTGCCGCAACCAGCAGATTACCGAGGCTCATCGAGAGAAATAACAAGAGGACGACAAGCACCAACCCAGCGATTTTGAATTTGGACATGTGATGGCCAGTGCTTAACCTCGCATGTTAACACAACTGTTAGCCGCCTGTCTTATTTTGGTTTGGATCAAGCGCTCGAGAGCATGCAGATGTGCGTTGTGTCGCTACTCGAGGAGTGTCTATCCGGTGATAATTCGCCGTCCTCAACCACGAAACGTCCAGTCTTGATGCCATACTGGCGATTTCGCTGTCGAAAGAACGCCCACCATGGCGACAGTCCATCGGGAATTACCAATCCGTCGGAGTACCCCTCTCAATGTCGGACTACACTTTGAGTTGAATACTGAAGACGGAGGTTGGATGATTTGAATACCGAATAACGGACCGTAAACCCATCCGGATTAATAAGCCAAGGGCCGGA
>JAXINS010000035.1:0-35428 GCA_034190395.1 Chewarchaeum aethiopicum (SeqCode) | reverse complement strand
AAACGCAGACTATTGGTGAAAATGTCAATTTTCTGTTACGACAGCCGGTGAAGGGATTTGAACCCTTGACCTAATCCTTACGAAGGATTCGCTCTGCCAGTCTGAGCTACACCGGCGCGCTTGAAGATAGGTCCAATCCGGGAAATAAGGGTTGCGAATTCCGCCCCCAGCAGGCTCATGCCTCGTGCCGTACGAGCCGGACGTCAAGGCAGACATTGAGCTCGTGAGGTGCATACGAGCGGACCCGGTGGCGGGTCTCGACGGAAACCTCATAGGTCGGGGCCGCAGCCGTCTCGATCGCCCGTTCGCCGGGGCCGAACGGATCGTCCTCGTGTTGGATGTCATAATAATGAAGCCAACAGTCATCGCCGGCGAGTTCGAGAGCCGTATCGAGGAAGGCATCGGCGCTGTGGGGGAGGTTCATGACGAGCCGATCGGCCCAGCCGGCATACTCCGTAGCGATATCACGGACATCGCCATGGATAGCGGTCACGCGGTCGGCCACGTCGTTTCGGCGGGCGTTCTCGCGGAGATACTCGATCGCGGTCGGGTTGATATCGACACCGATCACATCGGCGCCCCGGGCCGCAAACGGGATGACAAAGGGGCCGACCCCACAGAACATGTCACAGACCTGTTCGTCGGCCGTCGCCTGTTGGGTGACCCGCCGACGTTCGGTCGCCAGCCGCGGCGAAAAATAAACGTCGGCGATGTCGACCAGAAATTCGTGGCCGTATTCCCGATGGATCGTTTCGGTCCCGTCGCCGGCAAGAACGTCCCACTCACGGACGCGCTGATCGCCTTTGATCTTCGACGCGCGGTTGACGACGGTTTCGACCGGGAGGTCCGATCTCATGATGGCGTCGGCGATGCGCTGGGCCCGGTCGGGATCGTCCTCGTCGATGATGGCGATCTCGCCCAACCGCTCGTAACTGGGATCGAACGCGAGGAGATCGGCGGGCATCGTCTGATCGTCCCGGGGTTCAAGCTCCCGGGTGACGACCGGCAACTCATCGGGGACGGCATCGGGGTCGGTGACGGGGAGATAGAGCCACTCGTCTTCGACGGTGATCGCGTAGGCATACTCAAGCAGTCCCGCATCGGCGAGCCGTTGTCTGGTCGCCTCGCCGTCCTGTGGTCGGACCCGGACACACGGGACTGCCATCAACAGAGTCGAGTCCGGCGACGGCGGTAAGCCTGACGCTTGTCCCGCGTCGTTTAATGGCGCCGGCCCGCGAGTGAGCCCATGCTTACCTTCGTCGGCCTCGGGCTCTATGACGAGCAATCGATCACGGTCGAGGGCCAACAGGTCCTCCGGGACGCGGATCGTGTCTACGCGGAGTTTTATACGAGCCGGCTCGTCGGGGCGACCGTCGAGGACCTCGAGGCCTACCACGACGTCGCCATCGAGGTTCGGGATCGAAGCGGCGTCGAACAAGCCCCCGATGAGATCCTGGCGGCCGCCGAGACGGCCTCAGTGGCCTTCCTGACGGCGGGCGATCCGATGGTATCGACTACCCACGTCGACTTACGGCTGCGGGCAGCCGACCGCGGAATCGACACCCGAATCGTCCACGGGACGACCGCGCAATCGGCCGCCAGCGGTCTCACTGGCTTACAGAACTACCGCTTCGGGAAGGCCACGACGCTGCCCTTTCCCGACTCCCATGGCGGCGAGGGCGTTCCCCAAAGCGTCATCGGGACTATCGACGCCAACCGGGATCGGGGGCTGCACACGCTCGTCTATCTGGACATCAAGGCCGATCAGGAGGCGTACATGCAAGCCGATCAGGCGGCCGAGCTGCTGGCCACACAGTACGAGGACACGCTCGGGGTCGCCGTCGCCCGGGCGGGAAGTCCGGCCCCAGTCGTCCGGGCGGATCGCCTCGAAGCGCTCGCTGGGATGACGTTCGGCGAGCCGTTGCATCTGCTGGTACTTCCGGGTGAGCTCCATCACATCGAAGCGGACGCGCTCGGGACGTTCGGGGATGCGCCATCGGAGTTGCTACCGGTCGAATAGGCTGATGTCTCCGTATCCGCTGGCGGCGGCAATCGGGACATTTCCCGGGTGAGTGTCCCCGTTGGACACCGTCATCGGCTACGGCGTGCGACGGAGACCGTAGGCATGCCGGCGGATCGGCAGGGCTCGAATCCCAAACGGTGGTGTGAAAAACGGATGGATCGACAGCTACCCGCGGTCAGTCGCGGGTGACGACCTCGATCTCGTGGCCGTCCATGTCCTTGGTGAACGCGTAGTTGTAATCACAGCTCTCGGGATCGCGATAATCCTCGGCCTCCCGTTCCATCAGCGTCTCCCAGTAGCCCTCGAGATCGCCGGCCCGGACCGCGAGATGGCCCCAGGCGTCGCCCATCGTGTAGCTTCGCCCGTCATAGTTGTAGGTCAGCTCGACGGCCATCGCCTCCTCGGCGGCGCCTTCGGGCTTCATGAAGTAGTTCGCGAAGGTATCGGCTTCCCAACGGCCGGTGTGTTCGTAGGTGAGCTTGCGGGTGTACCAGCCAAGCGCCTCGTCGGCATCCTCGACGCGGATCATCGTGTGATCGAGGCTCCAGGGGGCGCCGTGATCGCGCTCGACGAGTTCGACTTCGTGGCCGTCGGGATCCTTGACGAACGCGTAACTCCCGCCACAGGAATCGGGATCGCGGTAATCCGCGACGCCCTCGGCCATGAGCTGTTCGTAGGCGTCGTAGACGTCCTCGACGCGAACGGCAATATGGCCCCAGGCGTCGCCCATCGTGTACGAGCGGCCGTCGTGGTTGTAGGTCAGCTCCAACAGCGCGCCGTCGTCGTGGACGTTCGCAGGCCCGAGGAAGACGTTCGTGAACGTATCGGCCTCCCAGCGACCTTTCTCCTCGTAGTCGAGGTGGCCCTGATACCACTCAAGGGCGGCGTCGAGATCTTCGACCCGCATCATCACGTGATCGAGTACTGGCTCCATACATCGCAGTAGTGCAAGCGCGTCGAAAAACGTACCGAAGCCGGCTTGGTGTTATTCCGTTGGCCGAACGCCGAAGAACCGTTCGATGGTCGGCCGATAGCCGACCCACGCGACCGCCCACAGCGCGAGCGTGCCCGCCGGCAACGAGAGGGCGATCGCAGGGTTGCGTCGAGCGATGCCGAAGCTGAAGGTCAGCATACTGAGCCCCGCGAGGACGAGCAACGACACGGTTACCCGTCGGTCCTCCCGATCCAGAACGATCCCACTGCCGGCACTCACCAGCGCGGCACAATAGAGCAGTGCCCCCACCGGCCAGGCCAGCAGGTGATCGGGCAACCCGGCCGTATACCGAAACAGATAGGCATACAGTGAAACGGCATGGGGCGGGTGGAGATTGACTAATCCCCAAGCGAACACCAGATCGAATTCGATCGCCGGGCCGGCACGGATCGCGAGGATAGTCCACGGAACGATCAGCGGGACGGCCAACAGCCCGATCAGCCGGCCAGCAGTATCCGACCGACTCATCGCCGGGTGAGGATCCGCAGGACATCCTCGTCAGCGAGTTCGTGATCGAGTCCAACCTGTTGTTCGTCGTGTTTGGCGCTGGGGCCGCTGACGCGTGCGAACCGGAACTGCTTGGTGAATTTCCCGCCCAGCTTCTCACAGGCGTCCCGGACAGTGCTCCCCGAGCGCAACACCAGTGGTTCCTCGTAGTCGACGCCGCGGCCGGGCTTGTCCATGTAGATCCGGATCAACCCCAGGCCGTCCCAGATGGCCTCTTTGAGTTCCCCGAGACCGAGCTCCTCTTTGGCCGAAATGTAGACCACCTCGGCCGGATCGATCCCCTGCTCGCGAAGCTCTTCTTTGACCGTCGGAAGGTAGTCCTCGTCGATCAGATCGGCCTTGTTGACGGCGACGATCGACGGCAAGTAGACGCGATTGTCCATCACCCCGTCGATCAGCCGATCGATATCGAGGTTCTCCCGGATCGAGATATCGGCGTTGACGATCCCGTGTTCCCGGAGGACGTCCTTGATCGTCGATCGGTCGAGATCGAGCTCTTCACTGGCGGTGATTCGGATGCCACCCCGACCTTTCTCGGAGATCGAGACCTTCGGCGGCTCCTGATCGACTCGGACCTTGTTCGCATAGAGTTCCTCACGGAGCCGGGCGTACTGTTGGATCTCGAAGACCGACACCATAAACAGGACGAGATCGGCCGTCCGAACAACCGAAAGGACCTCCTGGCCGCCCCCGCGGCCGCCGGCCGCCCCCTCGATCAATCCCGGCACATCGAGGAGCTGGATGTTCGCCCCGTTGTACTGGAGCATGCCCGGATTGACCTCGAGGGTCGTGAACTCGTACTCGCCGACCTCGCTTTCGGCGTTGGTGAGGGCGTTGAGAAGCGTCGATTTCCCGGTCGAGGGAAACCCCACGAGGGCGACGGTAGCATCGCCGGTCTTCTCGACAGCGTATCCATGGCCGCCCCCCGCCGAGGACTGGTTTTCGAGTTGCTCCTTTTTTTCCGCGAGCTTGGCCTTGAGCCGACCGATATGCGCCTCTGTTGATTTGTTGTAGGGCGTCTCACGGATCTCCTCGCGGAGCTCCTCGATCTCCTCTTCCAGCCCCATTACCCGACACTCCGCGATCCCATGCGAAAAACGCTACGTTCCACCGCCACCATGTGTCACCGGAACCGGTCGGTGAACTGCCGGTAGGCGGCCGCTATGTCGTCAAAAAGCAACCCTTAAACGCGGCGAAGCGGTTCGTTCGGGTATGGCTGGAACCATCGAGGTCCTCGTCCCTGGCGGCCAGGCCAACCCCGGGCCGCCGCTGGGGCCGGAGCTGGGACCGACCCCGGTTGACGTCCAGGCGGTCGTCGACGAGATCAACGATCAGACCGCCGCCTTCGACGGGACCGAGGTCCCGGTAACGATCGACTACGAGGACGACGGCTCGTTTTCCATCGACGTGGGTGTGCCCCCGACGGCCGCCCTGATCAAAGACGAAGCCGGCTTCGAGACCGGCAGTGGCGAGCCACAGACGAACTTCGTGGCGAACCTCTCGATCGAACAGGTCAAGAAAATCGCCGAGCAGAAACACCCCGATCTGCTTGCCTACGACGTCAAAAACGCCGCCAAGGAGATCGCCGGGACCTGTGTCTCCCTTGGCGTGACGATCGAAGACGAGGACGGCCGGACGTTCAAAGAGCGGGTCGACGCCGGCGAGTACGACGACGTTCTGCTCGAGGACGCCGAAGCGGAAGCCTGAGCGCGCCGTTCCGGTTCGACGCTTTTAAGCCTGGCATTCTCTTTATCCGAGACGAGACAGGAGAGTACCCTGTTTCAGTCCATCCGTAGGAGCATCACGCGTACTACGGAGGTGAACAATGTCAGGAAACGGAATAGAGGCAGCCGTCTCGGAGGCCATCGACGAGAGTCCACCGCGGAACTTCCGCGAGTCGATCGACCTCGCCATCAACCTCCGGGATCTCGATCTCGACGACCCATCAAACCGTATCGACGAGAGCGTCGTCCTGCCGGCCGGAACCGGTCAGGAGACCAGCATTGTCGTCTTCGCCGAGGGCGAAACCGCCCTCCGGGCCGAAGACGTCGCCGATCGCGTCCTCGGCGGTGACGAACTCGAGGACCTCGGTGACGACGATGATGAAGCCAAGGACCTCGCCGACGAGACCGACTTCTTCGTCGCCGAGGCGAACCTCATGCAGGACATCGGGCGATTGCTCGGGACCGTCCTTGGCCCCCGCGGGAAGATGCCGACCCCGCTCCAGCCCGACGACGATGTGGTCGAAGTCGTGAATCGTATGAAAAACACCGTCCAGCTTCGCAGCCGGGACCGACGGACCTTCCACACCCGGGTGGGAGCCGAAGACATGCCCGCTGATGAGATCGCCGACAATATCGACGTGATCATCCGGCGGCTGCACGGCGAGCTGGAGAAGGGCCCGCTGAACGTCGACTCGATCTACGTCAAGACGACGATGGGCCCGGCGGTCCAGGTGGTCTAAATGAGCGCGGACGTAGAAACCGAACGTCAGACCGAGACGATCCCCGAGTGGAAACGCGAAGAAGTCGCCGCGCTTGCGGACCTGATCCGCGAACACGAAAGCGTCGGCGTCGTCGATATCACCGGCATTCCGAGCCGGCAACTCCAGGAGATGCGCCGTGACCTCCACGGGACAGCCGCGATCCGGATGGGCCGAAACACGCTCATCCAGCTGGCCCTTGAGGAGGTCGACGAGGGCGTCGAATCGCTCGCGGAGTACGTCGACGGCCACGTTGGCCTAATCGGCACCGACGACAACCCGTTTGCCCTCTTTCGGGAGTTGGAGGCCTCGAAGACGCCGGCCCCGATCGGCGCCGGCGAGGTCGCCCCCAACGACATCGTCATTCCGGAGGGCGACACCGGCATGGACCCCGGCCCGTTCGTTGGTGAACTCCAGAACGTCGGCGCACAGGCCCAGATCATGGAGGGTTCGATCAAAGTCACGGCCGACTCCACCGTCGCCGAGGCCGGCGATGTCGTCTCCGACGACCTCGCGAACGTCCTCTCTGAGCTAGGGATCGAACCCAAGGAAGTCGGGCTCGACCTCCGGGCGGTCTACTCCGAAGGCGTGCTCTTTGAAGCCGACGAACTGGAACTCGATATCGACGAGTTCCGGGCGGACTTCGAAGCCGCCTCCTCGGCGGGACGAAACCTCTCGATCAACGCCGGCTATCCGACGGCCGGGACCATCGGCGGCATGCTCGCCAAAGCGAGCGGCGAGGCGAAAGCCGTCGGCCTGCAGGCCGAAATCGAGAGCCCGGATATCCTGGGCGATCTCGTCAGTCGGGCCGACGGCCAGGTCCGCTCGCTTGCGGCCGCCATCGACGACAAAGAGGCCCTTCCTGAGGAACTCCAAGACGTCAAGGAAGCGCCCGTCGAGCCGGCCGACGAGGACGCCGACAGCGACGACGAACAGCCAACCGAAGACGAACCGGAAACGACCGACAGCGACACTGAAACCGACGCTGAGACCGACGCGGACGCCGACGACGACGATGACGAGGACGCGGCCGCCGAGGGTCTCGGCGACATGTTCGGGTGATCACCCATGGAATACGTATACGCAGCACTCATCCTACACGAGGCGGACAGCGAGATCAACGAAGACAACCTCACGAACGTCCTGGAGGCGGCCAACGTCGACGTGGAAGAGTCCCGCGTGAAGGCGCTTGTCGCCGCCCTCGAGGACGTCGACATCGAGGACGCCATCGAACAGGCCGCAGCCGTGCCGGCCGGCGGCGCCGCAGGCGGTGCGGCGGCCGGCGGTGCCGAGGCTGAGGCCGAGGCCGACGCCGAGGGCGAAGACGAAGCCGAAGCCGACGACGGCGACGAGGAGGCAGAGGCCGACGACGGCGGCGAGGACGAAGACGAGGACGTCAGCGGCGAAGGGCTCGGCGACCTGTTCGGTTAAGCCCAACCCTCGACACGTTCGAATCCCGATTTTCTTTGGTGACTGCCGGCCAGCGACAGCGCTGGGCAAACGTTTAACGCCCGAAACGGTACCAGGCCGGGCCGATGACGCTCATCGGGGTCTCCAGTGGGAGTCTTACACTCATCGGGTTTGTCCTCGGTGGAGTCCTGCTGGGCACGATCAGCGGGTTAACGCCGGGACTCCACGCCAACAATTTCGCGCTCCTGTTGGTGTCGATCGCCCCGATATTACCGGGGCCACCGCTGGCGGTCGGTGCTGCCATGCTGGCGGCCGGCGTGGTCCATACCTTCCTCGACGTCGTTCCGGCACTGGCATTGGGGGTCCCGGACGCGGATATGGCGGCGACCGCGCTGCCGGGCCACCGGCTGGTGCTGGCGGGCCGGGGCCGGGAAACGTTCCGGCTCTCGGCGATGGGTAGCGGCCTGGCGGTCCTGTTGGCGTTGCCGCTGGCGGTCCCCGTGACCTATGCGATGACGATGGCCTATCCGACGATTCAGGCGCATCTCACGGTAGTACTCGGCGGCGTGGTCGTGATGTTACTCGCCAGCGAGCGGACGCTTCGGGGGGCCCTCGGCGGGAGCCTCGCCTTCCTTGCAAGCGCGGCTATTGGGTGGCGGACCCTCGATCTCTCGCTGGCGGCTCCGCTTGGGGATGGCAACATGCTGACGCCGTTGTTCGCCGGGTTGTTCGGGGCGCCAGTGCTGTTGGCGGCCGCGGATGGCGGCGTGCCCCCACAGGCCGACACCACGATCAAGCTCCCGCGAATACGGGTGTTCGCCAGTGCGGTGGGAGGCACTGTTGCGGGCGCTATCGTCGGCTATCTCCCCGGCGTCTCCAGTGCTGTCGCAGCCGTCGCGGTGCTGGCAGCGATGCCGACTGCGGGGGCTCGCGGGTTCGTCGTGGTTACCAGCGGCGTCAATACGGCAAACACCGTCTTCGCGTTGTTTGCGTTGGTCGCGTTGGGCACGCCACGGACCGGCGTATTGGTCGCGATCGACCAAGCGGGGGTGCCGATCGATCTCCCAGTCCTGCTCGGCTCGGTACTCATCGCCGCAGCGGTGGGCACATGGCTCGTGCCGACGGTCGGGGACCGATATCTCGCGGCAGCCGGCCGGATCGATTACCACGTGTTGTCACGTGGTCTCCTCGTGGGGCTTGCCGGCCTTTCGTATCTGTTCGCCGGCCCGATCGGCGTCGTCGTCTTCGGCGGCTGTGCGGTCGTCGGGCTGATTCCACCGCACTTTGGCGCCAAACGCGCCCACTGTATGGGCGTCCTCTTGGGGCCGCTGATGCTCCGGTGAGCCCGGTTGGTCAGAGGTACCGTTGCTGACGGAAGTACAACAGCATGATCAGTGCGACCAGCGTCATGCCAAGCATGACAGCGGGATAACCGAATGGCCACCCGAGCTCGGGCATGTTGTACGGGCCGCCCGCGAAGTTCATCCCGTAGACCCCGACCACGAACGTCAACGGCAGGAAGATCGTCGCGACCACCGTCAACACCTTCATCACCTCGTTGGTCGACTGTGACAACGAGTTCAGATAGATGTCGCGGGCGCCGGTCATGAGATCGCGGTAGGTCTCGATGAGATCGACGACCTGTACCAGGTGGTCATAGACATCACGATAGTATTTCTCGGTGGTTTCCTGGATCGGGAACGGGTCACCGCGAGCCAACACCCCGACGGCTTCCCGGACCGGCCAGGCGGTCTTACGAAAGGACAACAGGTCACGGCGCACGCGGTTGAGCGCCTCAAGGGTCTCGATGTCGGTCGAAACGACGACCTCCTCCTCGATAGACTCGATACTGCTCTCGATGGTATCGAGAATCACGAAATACTCGTCGACGATGACGTCGATGATCCGATAGGCAGTGAAATCCGGGCCCCGCTCTAAGAGTCGCTCGTCACGCGAGGAGACGGCTCGCCAGACCCGATCCACCGGATCGTCCCGCTCGGTGGCCATCGTGACGACCCAATCCTCGCCCATGAAAATCCCGACGGGAATGTCTCGAATCTCCTCGGCGAAGGTCGTCTCGCCGGTCGTCAACTCGACGGTCTTGACGAGAGTAAAGGTGTACTGGTCGAACTCCTCGACCCTCGGCCGCACGCCGTTGACGACGTCCTCGACGGCCAGCTGGTGGATGCCGAAGGTATCGGCGATCCGATCGAGAGCCTGACGATCCTCGTTGTCGGCTCGAACCCAGGTAGTGCCGCTCGCGGCCTTGGCAGCTTCGAGGTCGTCGTACTCGGTAATCCCGTCGGCAGCATAGACGATCGCGGCGACACTCATTCGGTTCCCACCTCGGTTCGGGCGCGATACCCGCTGGCCCGTCCGATCGCGATCAGCGTGATACCGACCATTACCGCCGTCACCGAGAAGGCTCGAAACGGATAAGTGATGACCAGGCCCGCACCATACCCTCCCAGTCCAAGGCCGGTGAGGACGATCCCACCGACCAGGACGCGATTCATACCGTCGCTGGAACGCGTTTGATAGTAAAGCTACGGGCAGGCAGGGCCGTCGGCGAAAGGTCGATTACCGTCGGTAGGTGGGGCCCGAATCGGTGTCCTCGATGGTGATGCCGAGCTCCTCGAGCTCCGCACGGAGCTCGTCGGCCCGATCGAAATTGCCCGCCTCGCGTTCGTGTTCCCGAACCGAAAGCACCAGCTCGATGAGTTCGTCGGCCAGGCGGACATCACCGCTTGTCTCCCCGCCGAAGGAAAACCCGAGCACCCCTTCGCCGAGCGTTTCAAAGCGATCGATCGCCATGGCTAAAGCCGGATAATCGTAGGTGTCCGTGCCGTCGATGTGGCGATTGACGGCGGTGACTAAATCGAGCAACTCACGCAGGGCTGCCCGGGTGTTGAAGTCGTCGTTCATCGCCTCGGTGAAGGCGCGCTCGGTCGTCTCGATCGCTTCCCGGAGTGCAGTATCCTCGGCCTTGGCAACGGCATCAGGACTGTCGGCGGCCTCGGTCGCACGGTCGTAGCCGCGTTTCAGTCGCTCCCAGCGTTCGACGGCCTCCATCAGTGCCGCCTCCGTGTAGGATTGACGCTGGGAGTACGCCGTCGAGAGGAGGAACATCCGGATCGGGTTCGGACCGAACTCCGCGACGGCGTTTTTCACCGTGAAGAAGTTCTGAAGGCTCGAGGACATCTTCTCGCCCTCGGTTTCGAGCAGCCGGACGTGCAGCCAGTAGTCGGCGAACCGTTCACCGGTCGCCGCCTCCGACTGGGCGATCTCGTTTTCGTGGTGGGGAAAGACGAGGTCCTGGCCGCCGACGTGGATATCGATATGATCGTCGAGGTGAGTCATGCTCATCGCCGAGCACTCGATATGCCAGCCGGGACGACCCTCACCCCACGGCGACTCCCAGGTCTGACCGGCGGGTTCCTCGATTGGGTCGAGGCCCTCGTGACGATGCTCGTTGGCCGAGCCCGGATCGACGGCGCCTGCCTTCCAGAGCGCGAAATCGGCCGGATGGCGTTTCTCGCTGCGTTCGTCGGGATCTCCCTGGGCTTCGATGTCCTCGATGGATTGGTTCGAGAGGGTACCGTAAGCATCGAACGTCGTGACGTCGAAGTACACCGAACCGTTCGCCTCGTAGGCGTAACCCCGATCGAGTAGCGTCTCGATCAGCTCGATAATCTCCGGAACGTGCTCGGAGACGCGCGGATGGACGGTCGCCCGCTTGAGATTGAGCGATCGCATGTCCCGGATGACCTCGGTGATGAAGTGTGTGGCGACCGCCGCTTCGCTATCGCCGTACTCGTCCTCGCCGATCCGGGCGACGATCTTCTCGTTGATGTCGGTGAAGTTCTCGATGTGGCGGACGCTGTAACCCAGGTGTTCGAGCCAGCGACGCATCACATCGACGTGTACCCACGAGCGAGCGTGGCCCAGATGGGGCTGATCCGAGACCGTAAGGCCACAGTAATACAGCAGTACGGAATCCGGATCCTGTGGCTCGAAGGACTCACGCTCGCCAGTCAACGTGTTGCTGACCGAGAGGGTCATCGCCCTAATCTACTCCCGGTTGAAAGTGATTCTGTCGGTTCAGGTCGGAACCGCCTCAAGCGTTTCCTCGACGATTCGGAGGGCCTGGGGCCCATCGGGCGTCGGGACGATGAGCACGGCCCGATCGGCGACGACGCCAACGGCCGTAACCGGGATGTCAGCGACGGTCAACCGTCTGAGTGCGGTGGCCACACCGGCGACGTCGACATCGCCGGTGGCGATGATCGCCGTCCGTTGGTCGTCTGGATGGGTCGCGTCCTCGATCGAAAGCAGCGTCTCGGCGGTGGCGGCATCGATCCCGCGACGCATCCGGACACGGACCGTACGCGCTTCGGTGGTACGGTCGGGCAACTCTTCGGCGAACCGCCGGAGGGCCGTCGCAACGGCCTCCTGTTCCCCGTCCACATCGAGAAGACGAGCCGCTGCGGCGTAGTTTACGATGCCGGCACGGAGCGCCTCGATCAAAAACGGATGCTCGCGGGCAGCCGATCGGGTCGCGGCTGCGAGTGACATGGCCGACAGCTCGCCGGGCATGGGCAAAAATCGATCGGGATCGGTGAGGACGGACGTCCGGTCACTCCTGTGAGTCCGGGCAAACGAGATCCTCACAGTCGGGACAGGCAGCGAGCGTGACCGACGGCCCGCGATCACTCGTATACTCGATCATTATCTGCTCGGCATCGAGTCGCCGGCCACATTCCGGACAGTCGCCAAGCGTCGCGTACTCATCGGTCACGACTGATCATGGGGCCATCCTGTGACATTCCGACCCCATACTGGGATTCGGGCGTGGGAATATTGGCTCCCTGGGATGATTACCAGTGACTTGGGCTGGGAGTAACGTATATAAACTATGGATCATCTCGGCGATCAATAGTCCAGGCCGACCCCGGAGACGAAGTCACTAAGGGCGCCACTCCCCGAGATGATGACATGCAAGCGCTGGTGATCGTTGCCCACGGGTCCCATCTCAATCCACAGTCCTCCCAACCGACGTACGATCACGCCGATACGATCCGATCGGTCGGCGCATTTGACGAGGTCCGGGAGGCGTTCTGGAAGGAAGAACCCTCGTTCCGGGAGGTGCTCCGGACGGTCGAGGCCGAGGAAGTGTTCGTCGTCCCGTTGTTTATCAGCGAGGGATACTTCACCGAACAGGTGATCCCCCGGGAACTCCGCCTGGAAGGATGGGACGTTACTGAGTGGGAGTCCGACGGCACAGACGCCGACCACGTCACGCTCACGGCGTCGGATGTCGAGAAGACGATCCATTACACCGGCCCGGTCGGTACCCACCACTCGATGAGCGACGTGATCATCAGGCGGGCCGAATCCGTGACTGACGATCCCGACATCGGCAGCGGTGTGGGCCTGGCAGTCGTCGGACACGGAACCGAACGCAACGAAAACTCGGCGAAGGCGATTCATTATCACGCCGACCGGATCAGAGAGCAGGATCGATTCGCGTCGGTACAGGCGCTGTTCATGGACGAAGAACCGGAGGTCGATGACGTCACCGAGTACTTCGAGTGTGAGGACATCGTCGTCGTCCCGCTGTTCATCGCGGATGGCTATCACACCCAAGAAGACATCCCCGAGGACATGGGGTTGACCGACGATTACCGGACTGGCTATGAGATCCCAGCGACAGTCGATGGTCACCGGATCTGGTACTCCGGGGCCGTCGGGACGGAACCGCTGATGGCCGACGTGATCGTCGAACGAGCAGCCGACGCTGGCGCCGACGTCGGGACGGCGATCGATCGGATCGAGGCACTGACCGGCGGAACGACCGCGACCGGTGACTGAGATGGCCACCCATCCCCCGTACGTTGAGGCATTGTTGGAGGCGGTCGACACCCAGGATCGCGTCGATCACGAGGAACTGGTGGTCGAAGCAACCCCGGATGGATACGTTTTCGAGACCGCATCGGTCGATCAGACGGGTCTCACGGAGGCCGAACTGATCGAGGCAGCGACCGACACCGCGGCGGTTACGAACTGGTACTTTTGGACACAGACGGTCGGCACGAAAAACGAGGCCCGAACGGCCTTTCTCCGCTGGCTCGAACGGGCCGATGAGCTGACGGTCGGCGAACGTTACGAGCGGCTCCACGGGGACGGAATCGATCGATCGTGGGGACAACTGCACATCCGGACGACCCTCGATGACGGCTTCACTCGCCGATATGAGATCCGCCACGAAGCGGATGTAGGGACGGACCCGGAGACCCTCGATCGGTACACCGATCCCCTCGATGCCCGGGAACTCGTCAAGTACGACCAACGGGACCGCTATCGGCCGCTGAAGACCGCGCCGACGCTGCCGACCGGCTGGCGATTCGCGTCGTTGCCGGCGATCGAATGCTATCGAACGGTCGATACGATCTACCCGGCGACGATCGCCAACTGGCACCGTGAGCGACATGGTGAGCTCGATATCGATCACTGGAGGGCGACCGCCGAGCGACAGACCGGCATCTACGATATCATCGACGAACTCGACAAGGAGGCCGTCGAGTGGATCGCCGAGAGTTGCTGTGTCGACTCCCAGTGTCTCAAACGCCGGGAGTGGGACTTCGACGCCGACGAGCCTCTGGAGGCCGATCCGGGCGATGGGGAGTTCCCCTGTCGGGAACCGTGTTCGCTGGTCATCGCCGCCGCCAGGAAATGGACGACGCTCGAACGCGAGGAGTCCCACACCTACGAGATCGAACTGACCCCCAGCGAGCGTGAACAACTCAGCGAGCTCGTGGCGGCGGTCGCGGACGGGCGAATCGACGAGATCCGCGAGGCCGACGTGTACGAAGGTGCGAACCGATACCGGGCTCGCTTCCTGCGAGCCAAACGCTTCGAGGACGGGGAACTGCCCTTCGTCGCCAAAACAGCGGAACACGACGAGGAGTGAGGCTGGGTCGGCGAGGCGTTACCGAAAGAGGAGACCAAGAGCCAGCGTCACACCCGCGAGCACGATGATGACCCCAACCGTCACGACGGTACTTTCGATCGCCGTGGCCGCGTAGCCGGCGATGAGCACAGCGACGACGACGAGGGCGATCACGGCGACCGGGAGATCCGCCAGCCACGCGGTCAGATCAAGCGAGCGATCGGCGCCAGCGGAATCGGCCGGTTGGGGTTTGCTCAGTCGGTCATCGACGATGACGCGGTCTGGTTCCTCAGTCGGTTCGATCAGATTGAGATCGACGTAGCTCACCTCCGAGCCGTAGCGGGTTGCAACCTTGAGCTTCCCCGACACCGGCCGGGGGGAGGGTGCGACATCGACAGTAATCCGTCGAGTATCCTCGGCCTCGATGAAGTGATTGACGGCAGGAAGAGAAACCACGTCGGCGAGCTCGTCATCGAGGATGTTCAGATGGACGTGAAGGGATTCGCCGTGGTTCTCAAGGACGATCTCGAACGGGCCGGTCGTCTGGAAGTCGCTGTCGCTTACCTCGATCGAGTGCGGTCCCTGTCGGTTCAGATCGATTGAAAGGGCCGCGGTCACGTCCGGAGGCAACGCGAACGCGGGGCAAAAAGGTTCAGGCTCGATATCAGGCAGCCGATTCCTCGCGCATATCCGGCGGGAGGAGGTTCGGAATGCCGTCCTCGATCGGATAGGTTTCCCCACACTCCGTACACGTCAGTGTACCTGTCAGCACTTCCTCGTCGTCTTCCTCGTCGATGTCGAGCTCCAGCTCGTGTTTGTCGAGCGGACAACAGATGATGTCCATGAGGGATTTCTTCACGCTGGGGTCACCCGGTAGAAAACGCGAGGGGAGGGGCCCTCAAAAGTCTGCCGTTCAGCCGGCCGTCCCGCGGTCACTCGAGCGGATGATACCGGACGATCGTCTCCGATCGATCCGGCCCGACGCCGATCGCATAGGTGTCGGCCCCGAGCTCCCGGCTGATGTACTCGACGTACTCACGAGCGGGATCGGGCAGGGCATCGTAGCCCTCTGTAGCGATGGTCGCCCAATCGGCCTCCGGCCAGCCGTCGAAGGTCTTGTACACCGGGTCACAGTCGCCCCATCGCTCGGTGGTGCCCGGCATCGTATCGATGTGTTCACCCTCGAGGTGGTACTGATCGGCGACTTTCACCTGATCGAAGCCCGCCAGAACATCGAGGTGGTTGATCGCCAGACCGGTGAACCCGCTGGCCCGGGCAGCATGGCGCAACATCGGCATGTCCAGCCACCCGATGCGACGGGGGCGGCCAGTCACCGTACCGAATTCGCCGCCACGTTCACGGATTTCATCCGCCTGGTCGCCGTTTAGCTCGGTCGGGAGCGGCCCGGTTCCGACCCGGGAGAGATACGCCTTGACGATCCCGACGATTTCGCCCTGGCCGATATGGGTCGGCCCGACACCGCTTCCGGTCGCCGCATAGCCGGCGGTCGGGTTCGATGACGTGACGTAGGGATAGATGCCGTGGTCGATGTCGATGGACGTCCCTTGGGCGCCCTCGAAGAGCACCTTGGCGCCGTCCTCGATCCGGTCGTCGAGGAAGACCCCGCTGTCGATGGCCATTCCCTCCCGTTCGATGCGATCACCGAACGCTTTGTATTCGTCGTAGATCGCGTCGATATCGAACGCCTCGTCGGTCTCCTGGCCGTAAACCTCCTCGACGATCGCCCGATGATACGGGACGACGTATTCGAGTTTCTCCCGCAGCACCGAGGGCGCCAACAGATCGCCGATCCGGATCCCACGACGGCCGACCTTGTCCTCGTAGGTCGGTCCAATACCGCGGCCGGTCGTTCCGGCGTCAAGATCCGAATCGCTCTTGGCTTCCTCCTCGATGCCATCAAGCACGCGGTGGTACGGGAGGATAACATGGGCTCGCTGTGCGATCCGAACGTCCGGGTCGAGCCCGCGGTCCCGGAGCGTATCGATCTCATCGAACAGGGTCCGGGGATTGACGACACACCCGTTCCCGAGCACGCCGATCTTCCCGCGAACGGCGCCGCTCGGGACGAGCGAGAGTTTGTATTCGGTTCCATCCTCGACGACGGTGTGGCCGGCGTTGTCGCCGCCCTGATACCGGGCGACGATGTCGGCATCGTCGGCATAGAGATCGACGATACCGCCCTTGCCCTCGTCGCCGAGTTGGGAACCGACGATAGTGACACTCATTCCGCCGAAGCGTTGCGCACGCCGGGGTAAACGAATTACGAATTCACGGACGACCTAAACTCCATCATCAATGTTGTCGGTTCCCGATAGTCACAACCATTATATCCTCCCTCTGTCAACGCATACCAAGAGTTTTTTAGGCGGCTGACGCCCGTCAGACGCCTGCCAAACGGAGAGCAACATTTAAACCCACGCCTCACAAGTTAACACATGTCATGATAGATCGACTCGAGAAGGAAGTCGATATGCTCGAACGACATTTGCAGGTTTTGAAGATGGTTATCGAAAACGAACCCATCGGGATTGTTAAGATGTCCAATGAAACGGGATATCCCCACCACAAGGTTCGCTACTCCCTGCGTGTCCTCGAAGAAGAGAACCTCATCGAACCCTCCAGTCAGGGCGCCATCACGACCGAGGAAACACAGGAATTCGTCGACGATCTCGACAACAAGCTCAACGAGACGATCTCGAAACTCGAGAGCATGAAGATCGACGAGATCGCCGAAGCGGAACTCGAGAGCTGACAGGGGATCAATTCAATTCCGGTTCGTCTCGGATATCGTCTCGATCTCGAATGCGGTGTAACCGACCGGCTGGCAGCGGTTAGAGTTCGGGGACGTTCACGTGGAAGGCGCCGTTTCTCGCTTCCACCAAACAGAGATGATAACCCTGTTTTCGGTTCATCTTGATGAAGCTAGCCCGTCGATCACGGCTGAGTAACCCGCTGCTGGTTGCTTCGGAAGCGGTTTCGAGAGCATCGGGCTTGAAGAAACTCGCAGTTACCTCGACGGCGGCCCCGAGCGTGTCGTTGGCGAGTTTGACGTTGTTGGCAGCCTCGATCAGTTCCTCCATCATCTCGCTGGTCGCCGGATCCCGACTATCGTTGATGTTGACGACGATGAGTGGCTGGCCCATCCGGTCACGGACCACGATATCGAAGGTCTCGTGGATTTCTTCGCCCTCGTCGTTTCTGAGTTCAACGGTGCCCCGCAGTTCCGACCGATCGAATCGCGGGAGGACGTCGTAAAGATCCTGGAGTTTGCCGTGACTCCCGGTTTCCTGTAGTTCGAAGAGGAGATCTTCAACGACCCACTTGGTGAACTGATACTCCATCGTGCCCTGGAGGAACTGATCGAACGGTTGGCCATCGACGGTGACCGACTCGGCATCAAACCGGGTATGATGTTCGAGTTTGAGATTCGCCGTGACCTCCTCTTTGTTGGCCTCGCCTTGATGGGCCTTCTCGAGGGTCGCATTACCCTTCGAGCCGTAGCGAATGAAGATATCCGTCTGGGTGAGAGCCTCTTCGGGATCCATCCCACTGGCGGTCGGATCCGCATCCGTCGCCTGCGCACGGGCTTCCTCCAGTTCCGATTCAAGGGTTTGGATCCGTTGTTTGAGTCGGTCGCGTTCCTCCCGAAGCTGATCACGTTCCTCCCGCGTCGAGGCTAAGTCCTCACGGAGGGATTCGAGCTCCGTCGTTCGTTCCTCCAGTTGGGTTCGAAGCGTCCGGATCTTCTCGGCGTTATCGGCACGGATCGGGCCGCTGTCCTCGCTGGCCTGTGCCTGTGAGGACGAGGTCGAGGACGCTGTGTCCTGAGATTCCTCAGGCGTCGTATCGGCTTGTGCTCGGTTGGGTTCGGATGTCCCGGCTCCCGACGGGGCGGGGTCCGACGGTTGGTTCTGTGCCGGTTGTTGGGGTTGTGAGGTCCCACTCGGTTCAGCCGCCGAGTCGTTGGCCGGTTCACTCTCGCTGGGATCAAGTGCCGGTACGTCCCGGGTTTCACGCCACTGTTCCTCCTCGCTAAACGGACTCTCGCCGTCTTCGGGAGCATCCCCTTCCGACGGTTGTCGGGCGGTGTCGTCGGGCTGGGCCGGTTGCGATCGCTGGTCGCCCGATTGTTGTGTGGACGATGGTTCACGGCGCTCGTGATCTGTAGCGGACCCGGATGCCGCTGTCGATGTCCCGGAAGCGCCGGCGCCCTGGGCCCGATCGGATCGTTGTGTCGACGGCTCCGGATCGGGGTCGTCCGTCGATGACGACGCTTGGGAGTCCGCTGATGGGTCGGTAGCGTCGGCGTGCTCGTCGGTCCGGTCGGCTGGTTCCGGCTCCGCTTCCGGCTGTGGTTCCGGCTGTGGTTCCGGCTCCGGCTCCGCTTCATCGATCGCGTCCCCGGAAGCGGCCGTCGGTTCCGGATCGACGGCATCCGAGGATTCGGCATTGTCGGCAGCCGTCGTTGAGGACGCGGGATCCGCCGGGGTATCTGCCACGGTCTCGTTGTCCGGGGGCGTATCCGTCGTCATGTCGTCGGACGTGCCGGCTTCCGAAGGCGTTGTTTCTTCAGTGTCGGACGCCGCCGCGGTCGTTGAGCTCCGTTCAGGGAGCTCGTGGATCTCCAGCTCGACGTCGATAACCTCGTAAATGCCGACTTCGTCGACCGCCCGTTGGAAGGCTTCATCCCCGGTGATCAGCTGTTGGGAGTTCCCGACAAACGCCGCGCTTAGCGACCGACCGCCGTAATACGCAACATAGTAATCGCCACTGAGGACGTTCTCGGACAGCTCCAAATAGCCGGTGAAGTTCGCCTCAGTGAGCGTATCGTCGACCTCATCGATCGAGGTATCGTCGGTGAAGTACTGTGCCTGGGTTTCCCCGCCCTGCTCGAGCATCGTAAACAACAACGGGAGGGAGGGGTGGGGCGCTCGATACGTCGTTCCGCTCCCGTGTTCGAAATCGTCGAGTCGGCCGTTGAACACCCCGATTACACGGCCGTTGAGCATGAAGAGCCAGGCCCCAGCCGCCGTCACCGCCCCGGTGAATCCGTCGTCGGCGAGGCTGTGGAGCCCGTCGTACCCACCCTCGAATGGACGGGAATCCCACTCCTCGACCTGCCCGACGGTGCGTTCGTCCATATCCTGAACCTGACTGATTGGGCTGAAATAGGTTTCGGCCTTAGAGCTTCTGGCTGGCGTCGTCGGCCAGTTCCTTCATCCGCTTTGAGAGCCGACCGGCACTCGAGAATTCGTCGTCGCTCATCGCTTTGGCCAGTGATTCGCCCAACACGAAGACGGCGTGTTTGTGTTCGCTCTTCGATTTGTGGACATGGGAGGGATTGACGTCCAGTGATTCGTACTCGTCGAACAGCCCTTCGGGGACGTCGTCTTGCTGTTTGAAGTAATCCTTGATCGCAACCAGTTGTTCGTGTAGTTCGAGAAGCTCGTCTTTGTGCATTGGTGTGGATTAGATACGCCCAGATGCCGGTTAAACGTTTCCTGAGACGCTCTCACACCCGGTGTCCGCGAACAACCCCCACACGAACGGTCGATCCAGTGATAGCCGGCCACCGGCGAACGGTAATACCGGGACTAAAAGACGTACTCGTCGTCGTGTCCCATCATATCCTCTTCGAAGCCGGGTTCAGTATCCTCATCCGAGGGGCCGCTTGTCTTGTAGGCTTTGAGCCCCGTTGCCAGGAGTTCCTCGACTGCCTCCTCCCGATTGACGAACTCGCCCTGCTCGATCATCTGAGCGATTTGCATATCCAAATGCTCGGGGACGTTGATTTCCACGTCTACCATTGGGTGGGGGTGCGTTTGAGCAGGGGATTCTTAAGCTTAACGGGGAAAGAAACTCTCGAAACCGAGAATATTACTACTATTATAACAAAATCAAATTGTTATTTTAGAAATAATAATTTCAGTAGTCAAAGATCCTCGCGCTCGGATCGTCATGGTTAGGTGATACCCGTCCTAACCGACTGACATGACCCGGGACCTTACGGATATCTACACCGAATTCGGATCCGATCGGGTCCCACCGGGCCAACACGTCACCGACGGATTTCCCGTCCTCTCGAAGGGGAACATCCCCAACTGGGACCGGGAGACGTGGGAGTTTACCGTCCGTGGTGCCGTCGATGAGCCACTGACCTTCTCATGGGAGGAATTTCGGGCGTTGCCGGCCGAGACGCAGCGACAGGACTTTCACTGTGTCACCGGCTGGAGCAAACTCGGCTGTGAGTTTACCGGGGTGCAGTTTGAAACCCTCGTGGACCGAGCGGGTGTCACGCCGGAGGCCGAACACGTCATGTTCTCGGCCCTTGACGGGTATACGACTGACCTCCCGCTGGCGGATTGTCGCCATCCAGGCGTTCTCTTTGCCTACGAATTCGACGGCGAACCGCTGTCACAGGAACACGGCGGTCCACTCCGGGTCGTGACACCGCATAAATACGCATACAAAGGAGCAAAGTGGGTCGATGGTGTCGAACTGATTACGGAACCGGAACGGGGCTTTTGGGAACGTCGCGGGTACTCCGTCACCGCCGATCCCTGGGCCGAGGACCGGTACAGTTGAGCGACCGAGGAGGCACGCCGACGATGCTACCGAACAACGACGGTCGATTGGTCACCGAGGAAGGGACGGATACCGGTGTGCTTCGGACCAAAACACGGGAACTCGGCGATTGTGCGGCGACCGACGCACTCCGGGTCGCTGACGGCAACCGGTTGTTCTGGAGCGACCCCGATGGGACCCAAATCGCCGCGATCGGAAGTGCGGCGACGATCACCGCGACGGGTGCCGACCGGTTTCAGTCGGTTCGGGCGACAGCCGAGGATCTCTTTCGAACTCAGGACCGATCCGACATGGACCGACAGGTCCGCCCCCGGCTGTTCGGCGGGTTCGCGTTTCATCCCGATCCCACGATGGAGGGATGTTGGACGGGATTTCCGGCAGCACGATTCGTCCTGCCGCGATTACAGCTGACGGTCACCGATCAGCAAGCGACACTGACCGCAAACGCCTACGGCCCCCACGTCACCAGCGCCGATGTCACGGAGATGCTGACGGATGCCAGCCGTCGGTTCGAGCGGTTGGCATCGACGGAGCCGGGGACACGGCCCGCCGTCAAGACAA
Source organism: Chewarchaeum aethiopicum (SeqCode) (assembly GCA_034190395.1). GTDB lineage: Archaea > Halobacteriota > Halobacteria > Halobacteriales > Hikarchaeaceae > Chewarchaeum > Chewarchaeum aethiopicum. The sequence goes on along the minus strand of JAXINS010000035.1, from coordinate 13,896 downwards.
CGAGTCGTGGTGCAACGCCGGAGAGCTGGCGACGACAAGTGCGGACCGCCCTCGATCGAATCAAATCGGGCCACCTCCGCAAGGTGGTGCTCGCACAGTCGCTGGAAGTGACCCTCGACCGACCCGTCGATCCGATCGATACAGTAGCTCGATTGACCGACGCCTATCCCGACTGCTATCGGTTCCTGATCCAACCGGAAGCGAATGGAGCCTTCGTCGGAGCGACACCGGAACGATTGATCGGAAAACGAGGCCGAACCGTCGAAACCGAAGCCTTGGCGGGTTCGATCGGTCGGGGAGAAACACCCGTCGAGGACGAGGCCCTAGCGACCGAGCTGACCGACAGCCGAAAAGACCAACACGAACACGCCGTCGTCGTCGAGGCGATCCGGGACCAATTGACCCCGTATACGGCCTCGATCAGTGTCGGGGACCAACGGATCCGCAAGCTCGCGACCGTCCAGCACCTCGAAACCCCGATCCGAGGACTCCTCGACGGTGATCGACACGTCCTCTCGCTGGTCGAGGCGTTACACCCGACGCCAGCGGTCGGTGGACTGCCGCCCTCGCCAGCACAGGAGTCGATCCGTGAAATCGAATCGTTCAATCGGGGATGGTATGCGGCACCGATCGGCTGGTTCGACGATCGGGGAAACGGCGAGTTCACGGTCGGGCTTCGGTCGGGCGTCCTTGACGGAACGAGGGGCACCCTGTTTGCCGGCGCCGGGATCGTCGACGACAGCGATCCGGACCAGGAGTGGGACGAGATCCAACTCAAATACCGACCGATGCTCGACACGCTGGCACCAGCAGAATGACGGCACCGAACCGAAACACGCTGTGGGGACGGGCGATCGCCGAGGAACTCGCCGGGGCAGGGATCGAAGCAGTGTGTATCGCACCGGGGAGCCGATCGACACCGCTGACGGTCGCGTTCGCCGATCATGACCGTTTGCGGGTGTACTCCCACCTCGATGAGCGTTCTGCGGCATATTTCGCGCTCGGTCGCGCGAAAACGACCGGAACCCCGACACCGCTGGTCTGTACCTCCGGGACGGCCGCCGCGAACTTCCATCCCGCCGTCATCGAGGCCAACCAGGCCCGGGTACCGATGGTGCTGTTGACAGCCGATCGACCACCGGAACTCCACGACAGCGGGGCAAACCAAACCATCGATCAGGAACAGCTCTACGGTGATGCAGTCCGGTGGTACCGCACGCTTCCGGAACCCGAACCGAGGGCCCGAAAACTGCGATCGCTTCGGACAACGGTCGTCCGTGCTGTGGCGACGAGTATGGGAACACCCCCGGGACCAGTACATCTCAACGTCCCCTTCAGAAAGCCTCTCGAACCGACCGAGGTCCCCGGGGATGTCCCCGAGACGTTCGACACCGAGCATCCGATCGCGGCGAACGGCCGGCCCAACGGAACGGTCGATTACGCAACGGGGCAGGTCACCCCATCGGCATCGACGATCGAACCGGTCTGTAAGGCTCTTCGGCAGGCCGACCGCGGGTTGATCGTTCTCGGCCCGGCAAACCACCCGACTCCGAGCCGGGATGCGCTGGCCGACCTCGCGGACGCGACCGGCTTTCCGATCCTGGCCGACCCGCTGTCGGGCGGCCGCTTTGGCGAGCATGTCACCGGCCGGGTCGTCTGTGGCGGCTACGACGCCTATCTCGATGCCGCGATCACGGCCGAGTGGCCCGAACCGGATGTTGTCCTGCGGTTCGGAGCATCCCCGACTTCGAAACAGCTACGGCAATATCTCGAACGGACGACACCCCGTCAATTCATGATCGATCCCGCCGGCGAATGGCGCGAAGCGACCTTTTCGGCGACTGATGTCATCGTCGGTGAACCGACAGTCGTCGCCACACAGATCGCCGAACGATGTGACAGAATGCCCACCGACTGGGCCGATCGGTTCACGGCGATCGAGGAACGATACTGGGAGGCGATCGACGAGTTGACCGAGGCGCCCTTCGAAGGACAGATCCTCCGCCGTGTCGTCACCCAAGCGCCCGATCCGAGCACTCTGTTCGTCTCGAATAGCATGCCGGTCCGAGATCTGGACCGGTTTGGCCAGCCACAGTCCACGATGTTAGATGTCTATGGCAACCGGGGTGCCAGCGGCATCGATGGTATCACGAGCACTGCCCTCGGCGTTGGCAGTACGCAGCCGGACACAGAACCGCTGATTCTGGTGACCGGTGATCTGGCCTACTATCACGATATGAACGGATTGCTCGCCATCGGGCGGTGTGATGTCGACGCGACGATCGTCGAGATCAACAACGACGGCGGCGGGATCTTTCATCTGTTGCCGATCGAGGAGTTCGATCCCCCGTTCACCGAGCAGTTCAAGACGCCACACGGGCTCGACTTCGAAGCGACCGGTGACCTCTATGACGTGGAGTTCGAACGGGTCGAGCCCACGTCCTTTGCCTCGGCGTACGCTCGATCGCTGGAGCGGACGGGTACGCAGGTGATCGAAGTCCTCACCGATGCTCGAGCGAGCCACCGGGTCCGTGAACGGCTTCAACAACGGCTTCGAGACCAGCTGGGTTGATCGACCGGTAGCCAAGCGTCGATGACACAACGCTTAATGCCGGGCCATCCCCCGGGCGAATCATGCCCGATCCATCTCCATCGGACCTACTGGTGCGAAACGGAATGATCCATCTGTTCGACGACGATCGGACCACCGTCGACGCCGTCCTCTTTCGAGGGGACACGGTGGCTTCCGTCGGCGAGAATGCCATCGATACGGCGAGTGCTGATGCCGATGTCCTCGACCTCGACGGTCGGACAGTGTTGCCGGGATTCAACGACGCCCACACGCACATCTTCTCGGTCGGCATTCAGCTGATCGAGAGCGATCTCTCCGATGCCAGCAACCGAGCGGAAGCGCTCAACGCCCTGCGGGAGAACGCCGAAACGACCCCCGCAGGCAACTGGGTGCTGGGCTTTGGCTACGACGAGAGCACCTGGCCCGAGGGCGAGCGGGACTACCTCGCGAAGGCGGAACTCGACGAGATCAGCACGGATCACCCGATCGCCGCCCATCGGGTCGATGGTCACTCGGTATCGCTCAATTCGGTCGCGTTAGAACGGGTCGATTTCGATGGCGTCGACCACGACGTAATCACCGACGCCGATGGCGACCCGACCGGGCGAGCCGTCGAGGACGCCGCCGGACGGGTGAAAATCGACTCCTATCCCGATCCCGCGAAGGCCCGTCGGGCGCTCTCGGCGGCGATCGACCGGTATCACGAACTGGGAACGACCTCCGTCCAGACCGTGGCCGGCCTGACGGCGATCCGCGAACACGGGAGCATCACCCAGGAGGCCCTCCATCGGGCCTGGCGCGAGGATGGGCTCGATCTGCGGATCACCTACTACGCTCACGCCAGTCAGGCCGAATCGCTGTCGGACCTCCAGCTCGCCAGCAGCTTCGGTGACGAATTCCTCCGGATCGGCGGTCTCAAAACGTTCTCCGATGGATCGCTCGGCTCCCGGACCGCGAAGATCCACGGCGAGTACATTGACGATCCCGGCAACGACGGCCAGATGGTCCACGATGGCGACCAACTCGAGGCATGGTATCGCGAGGCCGCCCGGGCCGACCAACAGATCGCGACCCACGCGATCGGCGGGCAGGCGATCGACATCGTGATCGATCGCTACGAGGCCGTCCTCGAGGACTACGATATCGATGATCCCCGACTGCGGGTCGAACACTTCGAACTGGCGACCGACGAGGCGATCGAGCGGATGGCCGAGCACGGCTTCATCGCGAGCGTCCAGCCGAACTTCCTCCAGTGGTCGATGAACGACGGCCTCTATGAGGCCCGCCTCGGCGAGGACGCCCTTTCGGCCAACAACCGGTATGCGGACATCCTCGAGGCGGACGTTCCCTTAGCCTTCGGCAGCGACAAGATGCCACCGGGACCGCTGTACGGGATCGACTACGCGGTGAACACGCCCCACGATCCCCAGCGACTCTCCGTCGACGAGGCGATCGCAGCTTACACCCGCGGGGCCGCCTACGCCGAATTCGCCGAAGACGAGAAAGGCACGCTCGAACCGGGCATGGTCGCGGATGCGGTCGTCCTCGATCGGGACCCCCATGACCACCCTGAAGCGATCGCTGACATCGACGTCGAACAGACGATCGTCGCCGGCGAGGTCGTCTACGAAGCCGAATGAACGAACAGCTCGATCGGATCGGCAGGCTTCGGTGACACGCCGGGCCGGCCAAATCGGAGGACTGATTAGCGCACCGTCGGGTTGTCGGGGCATATGGAACTCCCCGATGATTTCGACGAGCGCATGCGTGAGGTCGTCGAGCGACTCATTCGGTACGATACGACCGACGGCAACGAACAAGCCGCCCAGGAGTGGCTCGAAACCTACCTCTCGGAACTGGGATTCGAGACGTATTCCTGGCTCGCGGATGCCGAACAACTCGCCGAGCATCCCTCCTTCCCCCCGGCGGAGGACCTCGACGTCGCTGACCGACCAAGCGTCGCCGGGGTATTGGAGTTCGGCGATCCCGATGCCGGCCGAACGCTGATCCTAAACGGACACATCGATGTCGTGCCGGTCGAAGCCGACCACTGGTCGAGCGATCCTTTCGAGCCGACCTGGGATGACGGCCGCCTGATCGCCCGTGGCGCGGTCGATATGAAAAGCCAACTGGTCGCCTGTGTGTTCGCGGCGAAGGCCCTCGAAGCGAACGTCGAACGCGATGCCTTCGACGGACGGATCGTCGTCGAAAGCGTGGTCGGGGAGGAAGAAGGCGGCGTCGGGGCTGCGGCCGCGGCGCTCTCGAATCCCTATCCGTTCGATCGGGATGCCGCGATCATGGCCGAACCGACCGAACTCGCGGTCGTCACGGCCACCGAGGGCACCTGTATGAAGCGCCTGGAGATTACAGGCCGATCGGCCCACGCCGCCACGCGCTGGCGCGGCGAGGATGTGCTCCCGCATTTCGAACGGATCCGTCATGCCTTCATGGAACTAGAGGCCGAGCGAGCCGAGCGTGTCACCCATCCGCTGTACGACCGATTCGAGAACCCCTGGCCGATCGTGATCGGAACCGTCCAGGCGGGCTCGTGGGCATCGAACGTCCCCGCGAACCTGGTGGCGGAGCTGCGCCTTGGCGTCTCGCCGAGCGAAACCGTCGACGATGTCGAAGCCGAGTTCGAGGACCGGCTCGCGTCGGTCGTCGCCGACAACGAATGGCTCAGCGAACACCCGCCGACGTTCGAGCGGTTCTCGATCCAGTTCGAACCCGGCGAGATCGCACCCGACGAACCCGTCGTCGGTGCGGTCCAGGACGCGCTTGCGGCGGCGGGGGTCGCCGACACCAGTGTCGAGGGCCGGACCTATGGGGCCGATAACCGCCATTACATCGAAGCGGGGATACCGACAGTCGTCTTCGGGCCGGGGGCGGTCGAGGAGGCCCACTTCCCCAACGAGTCGGTCGAGTGGGCGCAAGTCCTGACCGGCACCGAGTTACTGGCGGACGCAGCCCACCGGTTCCTCGCTGGGTGAGAGGTGAGCGATCTCGAATTGAGAGAGATAGCGGCCGCCGTCGGGAGTTTGGCAAACCGACCGCCAAAGCCGGAACAGATGCTTTTTTGCGTCCGTGTTGATTTCAGTCGCTCATCATGCCAACCTACGCGGCGAATGCTGAATATGAAACACTGAACGCGGTCCGGGTCCATACACCGGGACCGGAGCTCTGGAGCGGCAGTCTCGACCCGGAGGCCAGCCTGTTCTATACGTCCGTCCCGCCGGAACAGGCCCGCCGCGAACACGAACGGATGATCGCCGCCTTCGAGAGCCAGGGTGTCGAGGTCCACCAGATCGCCGACGACCTCCAGACCGCCGGGGTCCTGGATTCGCTGGTTCGTGAGGCCGTCACCGTCGAACGGGACGGCGATCGGCCGGTGGCCGCCGACATCGACACGGTCGTGGAGACGTTCGACGCCCACGAGAAGTTAGGCCTGGTGTTGAGCCGGATCGCGATGATCGAACACGACGAAAGCGACGCCGAGACGTCCTACTGGGGCCGCCCCGAGCGCACGCCCGTGACGAGCCTGCGGCTCGATCGACCGATCTCGAATATGTACTTCCAGCGCGATCACAACCTCCTGGGCGATAACGGACCGATCGTCGCCAATATGTACGAAGCCGCACGCCAACCCGAGATCCCGCTCGTTCGAACCGCCTGGGAGGGTATCGGGGCGGAGGTCGCCCACCAGGTCCAAGGCGAGCCGATCGAGGGCGGCGATTTCATGCCAGCAGACGAGTTCGCGCTCGTCGGGACCTCCGCGAAGATCGACGGCGAGGAACGGATCCTCCGGACCAGTTACGCCGCCGGCGAACAGCTCCTCGAATCCGGCGCCCTCGGCTACGATGAGGTCGGACTCGTTCGGGCGCCACTGGAGGCCGGCCAGCAGCTCGCCGAGGAGTACGATACCGGCACCCGGGTGTTGCACCTCGATGGGTGGTTCAACATGCCTGCCGAGGGGCTCGCGGTGACCCGCAAGGAACTGGCCGCGGCCGCCGAGGTCGATGTCTACGAACGGACCGGCGATGCGTACAGTAAAAGGGAGACCACGACGGTGCTTGAGTACCTCAACGATCAGGGATTCGATCTGATTCACCCCGATTGGATGGAGCGATGGCCGACGAACTTCGTCACCGTCGAGGACGGCACTGTCATCGCGATCTATCGCGACACCGCAGCGGAAACCGGCGAGTACGATCCGAACCGAAACCCGACGATCGAGGCGCTCAAAGACCACGGCGTCGAGGTCGTCCCTGATGGAACCGGGCTTCTCCCGACGGCGTTGACCAACGGCGGGGGCGGTGTCCACTGCATGACGACGCCACTGTCCCGCGGCTAACCGGTCGCGGGAATCGAGATCGGTGCTGTTCGACTCAAAAATCCGTCACTGAACACTTTTACCCGGGAGCACCCACCGTTAGGCAACGACAATGCCAGCGTATACCATCCAGGCCGAATACGATAGGTTGGAGGCCGTTCGCCTGCATACCCCCGGGATCGAACTGTTGAGTGGCGGACTGGATCCGACGGTCAACCTCTTTTTGGATAACGTCCCCCCCGAACAGGCCCGGCGGGAACACCAGACGATCGTCCAAGCGCTTGAGGACTACGGTATCGACGTACACCAGCTGGCCGACGACCTCGCGCAGGCGGGCGTCCTAGATGGAATGGTCCGGGAAGCGGTCACCGTCGAAGACGAGGCCGGCGACCCCGACGACGCGGGGCTGGAGCGCGTGATCGAACTCTTCGAACCCTGGGAGAAACTCGGGTTGGTGCTCGGTCGGGTGACGCTGACGACTCACGACGTCTCGGGGAGCGACCGGACGCGCTGGGGCCGAACCGCTGAAAGTCCGGTCTCAAGCGTGAAGCTCGAACGGCCGATCTCGAACATGTACTATCAGTGTGATACGACGATCGTCGGCGACAAGGGCCCAATCCTCTGTAACATGTTCGAGGCGGTCCGCCAACCGGAGGTGCCCTACGTCCGGGCAGCCTGGGAGGGCGTCGGCGCCGACATCGTCCACCAGGTCGAAGGCGAACCCATCGAGGGTGGCGAGTTCATCCCGGCGGACGACTTCGCGTTGCTTGGCGTCTCAGCCGAGATCGATGGCGAGGAGGAACTCATCCGGACCAGCTACGCCGCCGGCGAACAGCTCCTCGAGGAGAACGCCTTCTCCTACGATGAGGTCGGGCTCGTACGCGCACCGCTTTCGATCGATCGCAAACTCGCCACCGAACACGACACCTTCGAGCGGACGATGCACCTGCTTGGATGGATGAACATCCCCGCAGACGGGCTGGCGGTCGTCTACGAACGGCTAGCCGAAGAGTCGACGGTGGACGTCTACAGCTACGATGGCGGCGGCTATCGCAAGGATCGGTCGGTGCCCTTCCTCGAGTATCTCGACGAACAGGGCTATGCCACCATCGCCGCTACCTGGGAGGAGCGCTGGCCGGCAAACTTCCTGACCTTGGATGACGGCGTCGTTATGCCGGTGTATGAACCCACGGCCGACGGCGAGTACGTCCCGACGAACAACCCGACGATCGAGGCACTCAAAGACCACGGCGTCGAGATCGTTCCCGACGGCACCGGCTTGGCACCCGAAACCCTGATCCGCGGGGCCGGCGGGATTCGCTGTATGTCGATGCCGATGCGGCGATCATAGCCGGTGTAACCGCCGGACGGGAATCTTTTTCGGGGTGCCGATCGGACCGGACCTATGGTTTCGTCGATCATGGATACCGATCGGTGGGAGCCGGTCGGGCCCGATTTGGAGGATATCACCTATCATCGGTTATCCGAGGGCCGGACGGTCCGGGTGGCCTTCGATCGGCCGGCGGTCCGGAACGCGTTTCGCCCACAGACCGTCGATGAACTCTACGATGCGCTCGATCACGCCCGCCAGCAGCCGGACATCGGCTGTGTGCTCCTCACCGGCAATGGTCCCTCGCCGAAGGACGGTGGCTGGGCGTTTTCCTCGGGCGGTGATCAGTCGGTCCGCGGCGGATCCGGGTACGAATACGATGATGAAGAGAGCGACACGCCAAGCGTTGGACGCCTCCACATCCTCGAAGTCCAGCGGCTCATCCGGTTTATGCCAAAGCCAGTGATCGCGGTCGTCCCCGGCTGGGCGGTCGGCGGCGGCCACTCGCTGCATGTCGTCTGTGACATGACCATCGCCAGCGAGGAACACGCCCGATTTCTCCAGACCGATCCCGATGTCGCGAGTTTCGACGGGGGGTTCGGCTCAGCCTACCTAGCCCAGCAGATCGGCCAAAAGAAAGCCCGAGAGCTGTTTTTCGTCGGCAAGGACTACGACGCCGAGGAGGCGGCCGACATGGGCATGGTCAACGAGGCCGTCGCCCACGAGGACCTCGAGGACGTCGCCCTCGAGTGGGCCGCCGAGATCAACCACAAGAGCCCGACGGCGATCCGGATGTTGAAATATGCCTTCAATCTCGCCGACGACGGCATGGTCGGCCAACAGCTCTTCTCCGGGGAGGCGACGCGGCTGCTGTATATGACCGCCGAAGCCCAGGAGGGCCGGGACGCGTTCCTCGAGAACCGCGAACCGGACTTCACTAAGTTCCCCTGGCATTACTAGGCGCCAATGGCAACCGAGACCTCCCGCGTCGATGCGTGGTTGATGGCGGCACGCCCGCATACGCTCCCGGCGGCGGCCTCGCCGGTGATCGTCGGGACGGGCCTGGCCGTCCATGACGGGGTGTTTGCGCCGCTGCCGGCGGCCGTTGCGCTGCTCGGGGCCGCCCTCATCCAGATCGGCACCAACTTCGCGAACGATTATTACGACGCGGTCAAGGGCGCCGACACCGACGAACGGGAAGGGTTCACCCGCGTGACCCAATCGGGATTGCTGGCGGCAACGACGGTCAGACGAGCGATGTACGCGACCTTCGGGCTCGCGATTCTCAGCGGCGTCTATCTCGTGGTCATCGGCGGGGTTCCGATCCTCGTCATCGGGCTCGCAAGCGTCGCCAGCGGCATTCTCTATACCGGCGGTCCCTATCCGTTCGGCTACTACGGGTTGGGTGATCTGTTCGTGTTCGTGTTCTTCGGGTTGGTGGCGGTGACCGGCACCTACTACGTCCAGGCTGTGGCAGCCGTCACCGGAATCCCGATGACACCCCCGCCAGGGACCGTCCCGCCGATGGCCGTGATCGCGAGCCTCCCGATGGCCGGGCTCATCACCGATATCCTCGTGGTCAACAATATCCGGGATCTCGAAACCGATCGCAAGGCGGGGAAACGCACGCTGGCGGTGTTGATCGGCTATACGGCCAGCCGCGGGGAGTACGTCGGCCTTATGCTGGTGGCGTATGCGGTCCCGATCTGGTTCTGGCTCCAGCCGACGTTCGGGCCAGCGGTGTTGGCACCGTTGGTCACGCTGCCATACGCCGCGATCGTAACACAAACCGTCCTGACGAACCGCTCCGGTGAGGCCCTGAATCCGGCCCTGAGCCAAACCGGCAAGCTTACCGCGGCGTTTGCCGTGCTCTTTGGAATCGGGCTTGCAGTATAGCCACTGTCGGGTCGGCTGAATCGAACCGGTAAAGGGTCGAGGCCACCAGGTACGCCTAATGCGCGACTGGCTCGCCCATCGGGTACGATCGACGCCGAGCGCGCTCGCGGCGATCGACGGGACGAACGGTGACCGGTGGGAGTTCGACGATCTCGACAGTGCCGTCGAGCGGACGACACGACGGCTCGCTGGCCTTGGACTCACGGCCGGCGACCACTGCGGGATTCTCATGGACACGCGGTTTGCGTTCGTGCGGTTGATTCACGCGACGATGCGCCTCGGCGTCCGGATCGTGCCGCTGAACGCCCGGCTGACCGAGACGGAATTGACTGAGCAGGCCGACCGGGTCGATCTCGATGCGCTCATCGTTGGCGGGGCCTTCGCCGACACCGCCGCGGCGATCACCGACGCCGATACACCGATCGTGACGGTCGATGCCGACGCTGGGATTGGCCACCTCGAAGAGATCGAGGCGGCTGACTACACGCCTGCGGAGTGGTCAATAGAGGAACCACAGGCCATGCTCTTTACGTCGGGAACGACGGGCGAACCGAAAGCCGTCGTCCTGACGATGGGGAATCTGCTTGCCAGTGCCGGCGGTTCGGCGTTTCGACTGGGCGTGCACACGGACGATCGCTGGCTGGTTCCACTCTCGATGTATCACATGGGGGGGTTGGCGCCGGTCCTGCGGTCGACGCTTTATGGAACGACGGTTGTCTTCCAGCGGGAGTTCGATCCGGCCGCGGTCGTCGCCGCTATCGAGGAGTATCGGATCACTGGCATGTCCCTGGTGCCGACCATGTTGGATGCCATTCTCGATGTCGAGACCGATCTCAGTGACTCTCTCCGATTCGTCCTGCTCGGCGGGGCACCTGCTTCGACCGATCTCATCGAGCGGTGTGCGCGCCATGGGATCCCGGTGTATCCGACCTGGGGGATGACCGAAACGGCCTCCCAGATCGCGACGGCCACGCCACAGGACGCTTTCGAGTACGCGGGAACGGTCGGCACGCCGCTGATGTTCACGGACGTGACGGTGATCGATGAAGACGGGACACCCGTCGAGACCGGCGAGATCGGCGAACTCGTCGTCGACGGCCCGACCGTCACGCCCGGCTATTACGACGCACCCGAGCGAACCGCCGAGGCGTTCTGTACGTATGGGCTACGAACCGGCGACATCGGCTATCGGGACCAGGGTGGCCGACTCTGGGTGCTCAACCGGAAGGACGACCGGATCATTACCGGTGGGGAGAACGTCTATCCCGGCGAGGTGGTCGATGTCCTCCGGGATCATCCGGCCGTCGAGGACGCCGCTGTCGTCGGACTCGAGGATCCCAAATGGGGCGAACGCGTCGCCGCCTTGATCGTGCCGGCCGACGCCGATGAGCCGCCCGATCGGGAGGCCCTCCTGGCGTTCTGTCGTGACCGACTCGCAGGATATAAGCTCCCGAAGACGCTGACGACGGCGGCCGAGTTGCCCCGAACGGCCTCGGGAACGGTCGATCGATCCCGCGTCCGCGATCGTCTCGAAGCGGTACTCGAGGAGTGAGCGATAGCGGCGGTTGGACGAGTCGTCGTCGCGTTGCTGACCCAGTCGTCAAGTTCGAAAATCCCTCGAAGAGCAAAGTTAAATGGGGCGCTAACCCAGTATCAGACATGAGCGTGAGCGACGCCGAGGCCGATCTATCAGAGGACGAACAACGCGGTCTCGAACTCATCCGGGAGGAAGGGGGCATTTATCAGAGCCAGTTTTGGAAGGAACTCGATATCTCCTCGCGGAAGGGCAGCCGAATCGTCGAGTCGCTTTACGAACAGGGCCTGATCAATCGCGAGGAAGCAGTCTACAACGGCCACCGGACGTACTATCTGTCGCCGACCGCGAAGGATCTCGATTTCTCGTTGCTGATGGCCGGCGATCGGCTCTCACCGTTCATCGGCGAGGAGAACATCGATCCACAGAGCGACGCGTTCTCCCAGTGGATCATGACCCTCGCCTACGAGGAGTAAGCAGCGACACCAACGATTCTCGATTTGGCCACTAGATCGGTTGAACCGTCACGCCGAACTCCGTCCCGCTCGTTACTCGACGGCGCTGGCCGCCCGGATGATCGTTTCCTCGTCGAAAGCGGCCCCGATGAGTTGGAGGCCGACCGGAAGATCATCGTCAGCGGTGCCAATCGGCACTGAAATCGCCGGAAGGTTCGCGAGGTTGACCGGGACGGTGTTGGCGTCCATCAGGTACATCTGGAGCGGATCGTCGAGACTCTCGCCGAGCTCGAAGGCCGTCGTCGGCATCGTCGGGCTGGCCAGGACATCGGCCGCCTCGAAGGCCGAATCGAAGTCCTGTTTGACCCATGCCCGGGCGTCCTGTGCTTTCTTGTAGTACTTGTCGTGATAGCCGGCCGACAGGGCGTAGGTCCCCAACAGGATCCGGCGTTTGACTTCCTCGCCGAAGCCGGCCTCCCGTGACCGGGCGAAAGCGTCGTTCCAGTTGCCCTCAAAACCGCCGGAGACCCCATAGCGGACGCCGTCGTAGCGTGCCAGGTTCGAGGAGGCTTCGGACATCGCGATGACGTAGTAGGCCGCCAAGGCGTGTTCGAGCGACGGAAGGCTGACCTCGACCGTCTCGGCGCCTTGGGCTTCGAGGTCGGCCAGGGCCTGGTCGAACTGGGTTGCGACGCCATCATCGACGCCCTCGATCAGTTCGGCAGGGATGCCGATCGTCATGCCGTCGACGTCGCCGTCGGCCGCCCGTTCGTAGGCCGGTTCATCGTCGATATCGTGTGTCGTCGCATCGCGGTCGTCCGGCCCGGCGATCACCGAGAGCAGTTCGGCCGCCTCCGCGACCGTCGGGGCGATCGGGCCGATCTGTTCGAGGCTGTTGGCGTAAGCGACCAACCCGTACCGCGAGACGACTCCGTAGGTCGGTTTGATGCCAACGACGCCACAGAACGCAGCCGGACAGCGGATCGAGCCGCCGGTGTCGGTCCCAAGGGCGAGATCGACCTCACCGGCGGCCACGGCCGCGGCGCTGCCGCCCGAAGAGCCCCCGGGAACGTGCTCGGGATCGACCGGATTGTGGGTCGGGCCGAAAGCCGAGGTCTCGGTCGTGGTGCCCATCCCGAACTCGTCCATGTTGGTCTTGCCGTCGATCGTCGCTCCCGCAGCTTTCAGGCGTTCAACGACGGTGGCATCGTACGGCGGCACGTACTCCTCGAGCATCGCCGAGCCACAGGTCGTGCGGACGCCATCGGTGCTGATGTTGTCCTTGACGGCGACGGTGGTGTCGGCAAGTCTGCCGGTATCGTCACCGGCGATGGTTTTCCTGGTAATGAACGCGTTGAGGTCGGTCGTGGCCATCGGGATCACCCCACCGGCGGGCCTTTGAAGTAGCCGTCCTCGCGTTCCGGGGCGTTTTGGAGCGCCTCGTCCTGATCGAGCCCGTCCCGTCGGGTGTCCTCACGCATCACGTTGACCAACTCCGCCTCGGCGTCGGTTTCGGGCACCTCATCGAGGGAGTCGAAGTAGTCGAGAATGTCCGCGAACTGCCGGGCGAACTCGTCGAGCTCTTCCTCGTCGAGATCGATCCGGGCCAGCGACGCGATGTGGCGGACTTCCTCGGCATCCACCGGATCAGCCATAATCGTAGCGTACAGAACCGCGGGCCGGCGGTAAGGGTTTCGATACGGTCTACGGCCAGCAGAACGCGGTCGATCGGAAGCGGAACGCTGAGGCCACTGGCACCGTAGCCTCCGGATACTTACC
>JAXINS010000065.1:12462-36433 GCA_034190395.1 Chewarchaeum aethiopicum (SeqCode) | reverse complement strand
GATAATCCTCGATTACAGCAGATTCGCAAAAAGATCGTACGCAGTCATTCGATTTATGAACTAATACAAACATGAGGGAAAAATCGATGCGTATCCTTATTGTCGAATAATCACCATCAGTAACTAGTATGATCAAACAACTCGTGTAGAAGGGAAAATAAAATAATCGAGTAAAATATTATTTGGAAGCAGCAACGCTGACCGCTCCGTAGACGGGTTGCCAGCCCAGCCGATACGTCCACCACGATGGCACGTAACCAGCCACCGCCAACTGGCCAACAGCCGACGAATGTGGTGCGACAATATTTAGCGGTTGAACCGTTAGGTCCGCACATGGCGAATGAGCCGAGATCGATGTAAGGTCGACGATACCATCGATACATATGATCTCCACCGCGTTGGCGTCGAGGGGGAGACACTCAACGAACAGCTCGTTGCCCGATGGACCGGGACCGAAGGTTACCAGGCGGTTGGCTATCGGACGCTTGCCACGTGGTTTAACAAACAGCTACTGCGACGGGTCTATGACCGACACGGCCGAGCGACGACCGGCAACCGGATCGAAAGTGATTACGAGGCGATACAGGGAGACGACGAACTGATCCGAGAGGAAGTCATCGGCGATCTGAAAGCCGATGGGATCGATGCCGACGCTGTCACCGATGCGATGGTGTCACCACGGACGATGCATCGTCACCTCAAACAGTGTCTCGACGCCGAAAAACAGCCTCAAACGGCACAGACGGACTGGGAACGCGAGAGCATTGATCGGGCCCGAGAACAACTCGAGGAGAAGGTCGCCAAAGCGGCGAGCGCACTCGATTCGAAAGGCGAGTTCAACGGCGCCGACGACGCCACGATCGAGATCCAGATCTACCTCGCCTGTCCGGAGTGTGCGACCCGCGTCCCGTTCGACGTCGGCCGACAGCAGGGATACGTCTGTGAGGAGCACTTCGCCCCGCCAGAAGAGGCGACCATCGCGGCTGACGGGCCGGGCGTACCACCGAACCGAGCAACCGACACGGACGATAAGTTCATCGAAGCCGTCGAGGAGTTCGCAGCCTAACACGATCACCGATCATCGATCGACCGGATCACAGCAGGACACGAATCCATGACATGGCATTTCGACATCGAGAACATCGCCGGAATCCGTTCGGGGACGGCGACGATCGAACCGGGCGTCAACACGGTTCAGGCAAGCAACTGGCAGGGAAAATCGAGCCTGATCAAGGCCATCGAGACCAGTATGGGGACCGCGGAACCGCTCACCGAGGGAGCAACCCGTGGACGGGTCGAACTCCAGACGGCCGCGGGTGAGACCGTCACCGAACTGCGACGGGATGACGGGGAAACCATCGTGCGCGAGGGCCAGTTCCTGGCGGACGAACAAGACCGCGTCTGTGCCGAGTTGTTCGCGTTCCTCGATGGGGACAACGCGATCCGGCGGGCGGTCCGCAACGGCGATAACCTCGAATCGATTCTCACACGACCGCTCGATTTCGAACGGATCGACGAACGGATCGCCGATCTCCAACACGAACGCAGGCAGGTCGAAGCGGAGCTCGAATCGGCACGAACGGCGGCCAAGGAACTCCCGGCCGTTCAAGAGCGGGTCACCAGTTTAGAGGCAGAACTCGAGCAACTCGAAACGGAACGATCCGAACTCGCCGACGAATCGGCCGACAACCGAACAACCCCAGCCTCCGAGGAACTCAGTGAAGCCCGTGCCGAACGCGACCGGCTCGCCGATCGGGAGGAACAACTCGAAACGACGATCGCCAACACCCGTGAGCGACTTGAGGATCGCAAGGCGGAACTCGATCAGCTCGATATTCCCGAGGAGACGGACATCGAATCCGAACTCGCCGAGGTCCGGGAAACGGTAACCGAGATCGAACGCGATGTCGAGTTGCTGCAATCGGTCTATACGGCCAACAAGCGGGTACTCGATGAGGATCGGATTGACCTCCTCACGGAGATCGAGCGCGGTTTGATGGAGGATTCGGTCGCGTGTTGGGTCTGTGGCAGCGATGTCGACCGGGAGACGATCCGGGAACGGTTGGCGGCACTTGGCGATCGGATCACCAGCGAACAGAAACAGGCAACGCAATACCGAGAACAGATCGAGGAACTGGAAAGTCGCCGGGAAACGGTCCGTGAGAAACAGCGACGCCAGCGAGACCTACAGGAACAGGTCAACGATCTGGAGATGACCCTCGCGGATCGCGAGGAAAGCCTCACGACGGTCCGCGAGCAGCTGGCGGATGTCGACGAACGGATCGAGGCGCTCACCGAGACCGTTGATGAAACCAACGACCGGCTGACCGATCTCGAGAGCGAAATCAAATATACCCGGGCCGAACTCGAGGATGCCCGCGACGAACTGGCCTCCCTCGAGGCGACTGCCGATCGACGCGAGACCCTTGAGGCCGAACTTGATTCCCTGCGGGATGAAATCGAGACATTACGAACCCGAAAGGAACGGCTCAAAACGGAGACAAGGGAGGCCTTCGATGACGCGATGGCGACCGTCATCGACCAGCTGACGCCGGGATTCGAGACAGCCCGCCTGACCCCGAATTTCGATCTCGTGGTGGCCCGTGACGGTCGCGAAGCCAGCCTCGATGCCCTCAGTGAAGGCGAGGTCGAACTCCTAGGGATCGTGGCCGCCATCGCCGGCTATGAGGCGTTCGATGTTACCGACCGCGTCCCGGTGATCCTACTCGACAGCGTTGGCGGGCTGGCTAGCGATAACCTCAGAGCGATCGTGACGTATCTCAGCGACCGCACGCGATATCTCGTGACGACGGCTTATCCGGAACAGGGATCGTTCGACGGTCATGTGATCGATCCGGCCGAGTGGTCGGTCGTCTCCGACGATATGGGATCGGAGATAACGCCTTGACATCCTCCGCACGGCTGGATTGGCTTTCGCCTTCGCTACTGCTGTAACCCCGTGAGCGATCTCGTCGAAGCTGACTCGGGCTTAGTTCGAGTCACAGAGGTGTGTCACAGTCGCTACAACCACCAATAGGAATATACGGTCCCCCACTCCAGGGAGCGTATGCGACTCCGTCGATGGACGCCGCTGACATTTCTGGTCCCAGGTCGGTATGTCGCGTCGGGCACATTTTGGGAGCAATTCGATCTCGAGGAGTGGTCACGGGAGACGTACGATTGGACCCAGGATCCCTGGAATGGGTTTCGGGACTTCGCAAAGGAACCCGAACGGACCGTCGAGGACGGCATCGGCGATTGTGAGGATTACGCCCTCGTTGCGCTCTCGTGGGCGATCGCACAGGATCGGTCGGGCGCCGGGATCGCCTTCTGCTGGGAGAAAACCCGCCCGTGGCCGACGCATGTCATCGCCTTCGACGACGAGCGGGTGTACTCCTCGGGCGCCATCCGCGAACAAAGCGTCGACGAGTGGGTCGAACAGTCCCGGTATGCGTTCACGCTTCGGCGCCGGGTGACCTAACAGTGGGGAACGCGGGCAGCCGGCGAAAGCGACGACACCGTCGATGGCGGGCGATGGAACGGTCGAAACCCATATAATGTGAGCTAGTGTCTGTCACAGCCATGGATGAGACTGGATCCACGGAGGGATCAGTATCGACGGAGGAGTCAACGTCGGTGATCACCAGCAGGCGATGGTCGGCCCAAAACTGGATGGTAATCATGCTGTTTAGCCTGCTGACGATCCTTGGCATCGCCATTTCGACGGGCATGTTGGGACTGAACGTCATCCAGATCCCAGATCCCGACACGACGACGAGTATTCAGATACCGCTGTACGTGTATCTCTACGCGACGCTGGGAGCTCTGGGATACGTGTTCACGCGGCTGATGAACAGGTTGGAGAATTATGACGAATGGGGCGAAATCGAGAAACTCGCCGAGATGGGTCTCCGGATTCCGGCCGCGTGGGTGCTGTCGGCGGGGATCTATCTGTTGTTGTCCGAGTTTACCACCGCCGGTAGTTCGGCAAGCGCTCGGACCATCGCCGGCATCGCGTTTCTGGTCGGCCTTTACGTGAACGTCGCGCTCAAGTCCCTCGGGAGTATCGCCGACCGGATCCTAGGTCGTCCGCGGAATCAATGAGCCTCTGGAACGTCATCCGGGTGCCGTTCGACGCCATTCGATACGGGTACCGGCAGTTCCGCAAAGCGCTGTTTACTGCCCCCCGACCGTCAGGGCCCTACTACGTCGTCGACGCCGGCGTCACGGACATCGAATCGGCACTCGGTACGCAAAGCTACGCACCGAACTGGGAGTTTTCCTACTACGAACGGGGCGAGGATCTCAATCTGGCCCGCGTCGTCTACGACCGCCAGACCGTCAACGGGACCACGTATCGGTGGTGGCAGACACATGTCAGGGGATGGGAAGGCGACGCCGGTACCGTCGAACTCAGCGGTCACTACGAACTCGAACCGACCGAAAACGGAAACGCTCACATCGACGGCGAGGGGCTGTCGGTCGAAAACGGGATGGCACGGTTGAGCGATGCGCTTGATAGGACAGATCTCGAGTATACGGAGACGACGATCACCCCGTGAACCGTACACTGACAATTCGAACCGGACCGAAACGGCGGGCGAACGGTCCTGGCCAGCGTATCGGAGAAAGACTTTTCGCATGGCCTGCGGTAACGTGTGACGATCGATGCGTACCGCGACAGCGTCCCGTCGGACCCCCGAGAACGGGACGGCAGAGAGTCGAACGGGCAGCGACAACGACGAACGATCCGCGATCCGAACGGAGTGATAAGAGATGGCAACCGCCAACGCTATTGCCAACATCGGACTGACGCTGATCGAACGGTTGCGTGCCGGCTTACCGAGTTCGGTCGCGGATGCCGATGTCGAGTTGATGTCACCGGCCGATCTCGATAAAAACAGCACCGTCCGCCTGACGCTGCACCTCTATGAGGTCGACGAGAACGAACACATGCGCAACGTAGAGCCACCGGCGACCGGAGCAACCGTCGAAACAACCCAACCCCTACGGCTCGATCTGCGATATCTCCTAACCGCCTATCCCTCCGACGTGAAAGACGAGACGGCCAATACGGAGGATCAACACGAGGTACTCGGTCGGGCGATGCAGATACTGCGGGAAGATACGATCATTCCCGGTCCCGAAATGGAAGGTTCCTTTGACGACGATGAAGCGATTCACATCTCGATTCTCCCGGAATCGACCAATGTAGCGGTAAACGTCTGGAACACGTTCGAGAACCAACCGTATCGGCCGTCGGTAGCGTATCTCGTGACCCCGGTCATCATCGAATCGAGCCGTGAGCAACCGATCCAGCGGGTCGTCGAACAGGAGTACCAACAGTACACGCCGCTGGGTGGCGATGAGGGTGACGGGGATGCCTGAGAACGCAACGTGGACATTGATCGGCGAAAGCGTCCAGCAGCTCTCGTTGGCCGTCTCACTTCGGGATGATCTCACGGGGGCACGGCCGGTCGGGTCGCCGGAGGTGAGGGTCGATGGGCAAACGTCGGACGTCCGGAACGTAAGCGGCTACCATCTCTACTTCGGATTGCCGGACGACGCCACCGTCACGATCGAAGTGACGCCCGATGAGCGATACGAGGCGGCCACGAAAACCCGCGATCTCTCGACCCATACCGTGAGCGAGGCGGTAACATTCGACCTCATTCCGACGTTGCATTATACGTTTCCGAGCTGGGCGACGTTGCTTCGCGGGCGGGTCGTCGATGGCGACGACGATCCGATCAAGAACGTCACCCTTTCGGTCGATACCCTAAGCCGAACGACCACGACCAACGAGACCGGTGAGTTTGTGTACTACTTCACAGATGTGACCGCCAATACGACCACGAGCGGAGGCCAAACCGTGCTCGAACTCGATGGCTTGGATCCGACGGTCACGGCAACCCATCCGGACGGTCGGACACAATCCGCGACACCGACCGTCGAAGTCGCCGCAACGACGTCGTTGACGTTTACCTTTGCATAGTGGGGCGGGCGTCCGCACGCGAGGCCAGCCGTCCGGACAGCCGGGTCGATTCCTCATCACCACCCCATAGAGAGCTCCGAGGAAGGCACTATCCGGCCGACAGACGGCCTGAAACCGGCGGTCCCGATGAAATATAAACGGGGGTAAGTTTAATCACACTGCGTTAAGTGTTAGTCAATGGCAATGCCAGCCAAACGTTCGCAGAGCGACCAATACCAGCATGATTAGCAGCGTTTCGACAGCCGTGAGGGTGGACGATGTCTAGCTATCAGACGCCGGGCGTACACGTCGAGGAAGTCGAACGCGGACCGAAGCCGATCGAAGGCGTCAGTACGAGTACGGCCGGATTCCTCGGTGAGACCGAACGGGGACCGACGGAACCGACGCTCGTCACGAGCTTCGCCGATTTCGAACGGACCTACGGGGGCTACGCACAGTACACGACCGATGGACGGCTCAACGGGACCTATCTCGCCTACGCCGTCGATGGGTTCTTCCGCAACGGTGGGAAGCGAGCATATATTAGTCGCGTGATTCCCACCGACGCCGTCGGGGATGACTCAAAAGTGGCGAGCACGACGATCACCGACAGCAGCGACAACGACATCCTCACCGCGACCGCAACCGGGCCGGGGACGTGGGGACACAACATGGTGTTGTTGACCGACGAGGCGACCCGCAGCGGTGACGACCTCTTCTCGTTAACGATCAAGTATTGGCCCGACGACGACAGTATGCCACGGCCGAGCGATCCGCCGACGAACAACGATCTCATCGCCCTGCGCGATGTGGATCCACCGATCGTCGAAAGCTACGATAACCTCTCGACGAACCGCAGTTCGAGTGACTTCTACGAAAAGCGGATCAACGGCGTCTCCGATCTCGTCACTGTCGAGCGGCAGGGACCCGACCGCCCGCCGATGGGGACGGATAAACTCCCCGCGGCGACCGCGTTCGAGGATCCGGGCGAACTCGCCGCGGTGAGCGCCGGTGATTACGAGGGCAACAACGAGAAAGGCGAAAAGACCGGGCTTGAAGCGTTCAAGGAGATCGACGGGATCTCGATCGTCTGTGCACCCGATCAGGCCAAAGACAGTCTAAGTCTCGCCGGCACGCTCAATTCCCACTGTATGGATGACGAGCTGAAGGACCGGGTCGCCGTCCTCCAGGCCGAACAGAACTTAGAACTCGGGAGCGCCCAACCCCCGATCAATTCCTCATACACCGCCTACTACGCTCCCTGGATCGAGATCCAGGATCCGGTGACTGACCGACTGAAGCAGATCCCGCCGGGTGGCCATATCGTCGGCATCTACGCCCGGAGCGACGCCGATCGTGGCGTCCACAAGGCGCCCGCCAACGAAGTCGTCCGTGGGGCCCAGGGGCTCGAATATCCGATCACGAGCGGCGAACAGGGGGTACTCAATCCCCGTGGCATTAACTGCATCCGCAGTTTCCGTGGCCGCGGGATCCGTGTCTGGGGCGCCCGGACGACATCCCCGGACCCCAACTGGAAGTACATCAACGTCCGCCGGCTGTTTCTCTACCTCGAGGAGTCGATCGAGGAGGGTACCCAGTGGGTGGTCTTCGAACCGAACGACGAGGACCTGTGGGCACGGGTCCGCCAGACCGTCAGCAACTTCCTGCGTACCGCCTGGGAGGACGGGGCCCTCATGGGATCGACTCCCGAGGAGGCCTTTTATGTGAAGTGTGATCGTTCGACGATGACCCAAAACGACATCGACAACGGCCGGCTGATCTGTGAGATCGGCGTCGCGCCGGTCAAACCAGCCGAGTTCGTCGTGTTCCGCATCGCCCAGTGGACCGGCGGAGGCAACGGGTAGTCGAGGTGACGACAGATGCCAGACAAACACGGCCCATACCGCAACTCACGATTCCGGCTCGAAATCGACGGTATCGCCATGGCGGGGTTCAGTTCCGCCAGTATCCCCGAAAACTCCACGGAGGCCATCGAATACCGTGAGGGGACCGATCCCCCAACGGCACGGAAGCTCTCCAGTCTGAACGACTACAGCACGCTGACGCTCGAGACGGGGACGACTGACTCCTCGATCGAACTCTTCGAGTGGCGAAAGATGGTCGAACAGGGCAAGGTCGATCAGGCACGACGGTCGATCGCCGTGATCGTCCTCGACACCGAGGGCAACGCCGGCGCGCGCTGGGAGTTCATCCGGGCATGGCCCCGCCGGTACGACGCCCCGGATCTGGATGCCAGCGGGAACGACGTCACGATCGAGACCCTCGAAATCGTCCACGAGGGCATGGAGCGCAAGGCACCATGAGCGGGACGCCCCTCCAGACGGAGTTCGAGTTTACCCTCCCGAAGGGGTATACCGACGAGGAGGGCAACCGCCACCGTGAGGGGATGATGCGGTTGGCGACGGCCGCCGACGAGATCAAACCCCGCAAGGACCCCCGCGTCCAGTCGAACGGCTCGTACATGACGGTCATTATCCTCTCACGGGTGGTGACCGAGCTCGGGGACGTAGAGAACGTCTCGCCACACGTGATCGAGAACCTCTATGTCTCGGATCTAGCCTATCTCCAGGATCTCTACGAGCGGATCAACGAACGGGGCGCGGACGTCATCGACGCCGTCTGTCCGGAATGTGGCGAGCAGTTCGAGGTCGAACACGAAGTCACTGCCACCGAGGTACCGGCGGGAAATCCCGAGGGAATGTCAACGCCAATCGAAGAATGATCGATGAGTCACCGGATCAGTTGTTCGAGGAGGTCGCCTTCGTCGCCTATCACTTCGGCTGGGATCACGAAACCGTCCTCGAGATGCCCCACTGGGAACGGCGGCGGTGGTGTGAGGAGATCAGCCGGATCAACGAACGCATGAACGAGGGCGAACCCTAATGGGCGCCAGCCGGGCCGATCCGTATCTCGACTATCGCTTTCAGGTCGAGATCGACGCCCTGATCGTCGGCGGGTTCTCGGAGGTGTCGGGTATCAGACGGGAGCTCCAGACCGAGGAGTATCAGGAAGGCGGCGTCAACCACTACACCCACACGCTGCCCACCCGATTTTCCCATCCAAACGTCACGCTCCGGCGTGGCCTGACGGATGCGACGGAGCTGTGGGAATGGACCCAGGCAGCCGTCCACGGATCGATCACCCGCCGTGGTGTGCGGGTCATCGTCCAGGATGCTGGCGGCGAGGAGGTCTGGGGCTGGGAGTTTCGCGGCGCGTTCCCGGTCGCCTGGGAGGGTCCGGATCTCCAGGGAACCGGCGGGACGGTCGCCATCGAGACGCTCGAACTGGCCCACAACGGCATCTCACGGATCGACGGACTGCCCCGCTGATGACGACGCCGTATACGGATAATCGGGCACATCTCCGGGCCGAGCTCGATCGACTCGATCTCTTACTCCGGCGCCACATCGCCGTCTGGCGGGCCGAACGTGGTGGCGGCGATCATAGCGGACTGTACGTCTCTGACGACCAGGTCGATCGATTGCTGGCTACCGAAGTAGCGGATAGCACGGATCGCAATGGCACCGTCGGTATGGCAGCGTCGGAAGAGGCCACCGGACCGACCGAATCAGACGGCACGGTGACGGACACCCAACTCATCAATGCGTACACCAACGAACTGAACCGACAGACCGAGACGATCGAGGCCCGCATCCAATCGTCCCGGAAGGCGGAAACGACGCTTCGCCTCCCCACCCTCGCCGACCGGTTCGGTCTCGACCGACAGGGACTCGATGCCCTGTTGGTCGCGTTCGCGCCGGAATTCGATCTCAAATACGAGAAGGTCTACGCGTACCTCCAGGACGATCTCACCCGCAAGCGCCCGACAGTGGGGTTGATCCTTCGCGTGTTGGCCGGAACGGCCGGCGGGGCGTTCGAGCATCGCTCGCTCTTTCACGACCGGTCATCCCTGATCGCCGATCGGTTGGTGCGACTCGCCGGGCCCGAGAACTCCCTACTGTCACGGTTCGTCGAGGCCGACGCCCGGATCGTCGACTATCTGGTGGGTGGCGATGACATCGATCCCGACCTCGCCGACCTGGCGACCCAGATCGATCCCGATGAATCGATGGATCGACTTGCCATGCAGGCGGATCGAACGGCCGATCAGGATCAGGACCAGGACGGCTCGGAGGGGACCGGAAACACCGGGACGGCCGCCCTGACGACCAACGGCGGCAGTCAGTCGGTGGCAGCACCGTTCGATCAGCTCCCGGTAGACGGCAAGACCCGATCGGCCCTCGAGACGCTGGACGATCGGATCGAGCAAGATCGCCCGTCATTGGTGGTGTTCGACGGCCCCTACGGTGCCGGGCACCGTCGAGCGATCCACGCCCTCTGTGTGAGCCATGAACGCCCCCTGATCACCGCTGACGCGAGCCGCCTCCAGCCGGAAACGGCCGCCGAGACGCTGCAGCGATTCGTTCGGGAGGCCACGCTGACCGATGCGGCCCTCCATCTCTACAATGTCCCGACCGTCGAGACACCGGATGACGATACGGAGACGGTCGATCGGGAGACGATCATCGATGGGATCACGGCCTATAACGGGACCGTGTACTTGTCCGGCCGTTCCGGGGTATCGGCCCGACACCTCATCGACATCGAGTCCCACGACGTAGTGACCTACACGTTCGACCGCCCCGGCTTCGATCGTCGACGGGATCACTGGTCGAAGCTCCCCCTGCCGGATGGCGTCGATCCCGACGCCCTCGCCGCCACGTTTCAACTCACGCTCGGCCAAATCGAGGACGCCGTAAGCGCCGCCCGGGCGATCGCGATCGACGGCGACCCGACGCCGGCCGATATCCGGGAGGCCTGCCGCCGCCAGTCCCGCGAACGGCTCGGCGAGCTGGCCCAACGGATCACCCCAACCTACGGGTTAGATGATATCGTCCTGCCGGCCGAGGAATACGAACATCTCACGGAAGTGATTACGCAGGTCGAACAGCGCGGTCGCGTGTTCTCCGACTGGGGATTCGAAGCCGCCCACAGTCACGGCGGCGGCGTAAACGTCCTGTTTGCGGGGCCATCCGGGACGGGCAAGACGATGGCCGCCGAGATCGTGGCCAACGAAACCGGGCTCGATCTCTACCGGATCGACCTCGCCACCGTCGTCAGCAAGTACATCGGCGAAACCGAGGGAAACCTCCGACGGATCTTCGACGAGGCCGCCGCCAGCAACGCCGTGTTGTTCTTCGATGAGGCAGACGCGTTGTTCGGCGAACGCACGGAGGTCCAAGATTCCCATGATCGGTACGCCAACGTCGAGGTGAACTACCTACTCCAGCGGATGGAAGACCACGACGGCGTCGTGATTCTGGCGACGAACTTAGCCGAGAACCTCGACGACGCCTTCCAGCGCCGGCTCAACGTCAGCATCGAGTTCCCGATGCCCAAGGCGGATGCTCGCGAACGGATCTGGCGGTCAGTGTTCCCGGCGGCGACGCCGGTCGGTGACCTCGATTGGGACTTTCTGGCTTCCTTCGACCTCGCCGGCGGCGATATCAACAACGCCGCCCTGACCGCGGCGTTTCTGGCGGCCGACGATTCCGGGACCGTCGAAATGCGCCATGCAGTCCGGGCACTGTATCGCGAACTCCAGAAATCCGGCCGGCTGTTCTCCGAGGAGGACTTCGGCGAGTATCAGGGACTGATCGAAGGACACGAATCATGAAGGATACCGAACAGAACCGATCGAGGGAAAACGGCGAGCAAGCAAGACCACGAAAACAGACTAAGCGTGATCACGATACCGATGATAGATATGGGCGTGCCGCGACGGCAGCACGCTACCAGCAAGCGCTCGGCAACCAGGCAGTTAGTCGGTATGCCGAAACCAATCATCGATCACTGACCATCGGCGATCCAGAGGGATTGGCCGAGCGTGAGGCCGAGCAAGTCGCTGCCGCGGTGATGAGTAATGCCATCAGTCCCGACAGCGTCGACGTCCCCTCCATTGAACAACGGCATGCAATCGTTCGACGACAGGACGCTGAACAGAGTCGAGAACCGGATGCCGGCGACCAGCCCCAGCGAGATCACCAACAAGACGGTCCTCAGCGAGCGCCGTGGGCCGGTGACCAACAAGGGAACCAGCAGAACCAACAACAAGATCAGGGCAATGAAAATCCGCCAGATTTGACCGACGATCAGATAACGAAATTCACGGCGACGGTGCTGGCCGAATCGAGCCCTGGCCCCGAAATGGATCAGGACGAACGTGCGAATGTGACGCGACAAGAAGACGAAATCAAGTGGGTCTACTACCACAATGTCGTCGAACTCGGGTTCGAACGCGGACTCGGTGACCGATCGGCAGCATACAGCAACGAAAGCGGCGGGTACAAATTCTGGATGACAGTTCTCGGTGACGACACCTACAGCGATCACCAACCCCCAGCGTGGGGCGACGCACGCGAGAATTATGACACGATGGCGGCGTTCGTCGATGCGATCGGTGGCCGATACGACGATCGAGCCGAATATCTAGAGACCCAGGTCCGGGATATGTTCCAAGCCCCAACCCAAGAGCAACGGGAGAACTTCACCGGGCAAGGCAATCTTGATGATCTTAACAATGAGAGTCGATACTGGCGACGGGCCCGTCAGTATTACCGATTACAGGAGGGGTTGGCGGATGTCGACGTCAACCCTGCTGAGCTGGAGACTTACGTGGTGGTCGTCAGAGGTCAAACTCCGAACAATCCATCGTTCATCTTTCAGGACAGCGAGATTCAGACTTATTTCAACAACCACCCGGAGCATATGCCAGACACGGTTGCTGAAATCAGTCTTGAGGACATCAATCCGTAAGCAACCACCGATCTCATCACCAGCGTGCGATACCAGTCAGTCGATCTCGAAGTGCATGAAGTCCTTTTCAGTATGCCACTCGCCACCCCATTCGAATCCAGCGTTCGTGAGGGCGTCGATTAGTGATTGTTCTAAGTTCAGGAACCCCTCCTGTGCGTATTCGTCGAGTTGTTGTCGTCTTGCTTCGATTGCGTCAAGGAGTTCCTGCAGCTCCGTTCGTTCTTGTTGCTGTGCTTGCGTGAGCGGACCCATGAAGTTGTTTAGTTGCTCAAGCTCAGATTGCCTTTGTTGGATCCATTGTTCCCCGAATTGGTTTTGGAACTCTTGACTGGCGGTACGCATAGCTTGAGCCCCCTGCTGTTGTCCGAGATCGACACCCGTGACCGCTTCGATCACCCGAATATCGTTGTTGTTCATAATATGTGGATTCGTCTCCGCGTTAATATCGACCGCACGACCCAGCGCATGATTGCTCAAGTTACCCCGGGAAGTCAGCCGTGGAACGAATCCCCAGAAGTAGGTAATATTCGGTGGATTACCTTGTAACGCCGCCTCGGCGTTGTTCAACGGCTGACGCAGATCCTGATGAGCGGGTGTCCCGTTACCGAAGAATTGTACCTGGACAATGTTGTTATCTAAATACTGGGCTGGATTTTGTATTCCTTCGGCTTGATAAGCTGGTCGAAGTCGTTGATAGGACTGGAACCCGTTATGGAAATGGGGATGGATATTCGGATGGGCTTGCCACTCCTGACGCGCCGGATTTTGCGGTTGTTGCTGTTGTTGCTGTCCTGGTTGTTGTTGCTGTCCTGGCTGTTGAGCCTGGGCTTGTTGTTGGTCCTCCTCAGGCTCCTGTCGTTGGATCGAACGGCGTCTCCGTCCGTTTGATTGGACAACGTGAGCAAGTTCGTGAGCAATAAGCTGTTTCCCCTTATCGCTGTTTGGATCAAACTTATCGCGCCGGAAGACCACATCCGTGCCATGGGTGAACGCTACGGCGTTGATTGATCGTGTGGCTTGATCGGCCTTGTGTCCGGTATGTATACGGACATCACTGAAATCACGGCCAAATCGAGGTTCGAAAAACGATCTGGTGGATTTTGATAACGGTTTGCCGCTTTCGGTTGCCGCCTCAATCTGTTTTTTGGTCGTCGCACCGACGGGATCGCCATCCGACGATCGATTACGATGGATGTTCGCAGTCAATCTATCAGTCAAGGTTGCAGCGGTAGACATGTCTATCATCTCTTCGGCGACACGTTCGGCCTCACGCTCGCTCTTATCGTTCGGGTTGCTGATCGTCAGCTTGGCCCGTGCCTTGTCGGTCTCGTTATGCCGCTGGATGGCCTGGTTGCCCATCGTCCGATGAAATGCGGCGAGAGAGCTGGACTGAGTAGGTTGTTCGAAATCTTCTGATTGACGTTCGTGTGACTGTGACGATGCAATCGTATGCTCACTTTGGAGTTCGGGTGGCTTGCGCTTCATGTGGTGTCGGGTGGCTGAATGGTCTCAAGACCACGCGTCTCCTCCACTAAATACGTATGTCGAACACTATCTGAATAACGCTTTGGGTGTGTTATCAACCCTCACAGTCGGCGAATAGCGGCCAATCGAGGTGGTTCTCTACGCGATCCAGTAAGGACGACCGGGTTTCGAGCAGTAACACACAGCAAAGAAGGATTCACACCACGGGTAATGTGTCGTCATGAAACAACGGGTGGAGCGTTTCGATCGCAAATCGGGCAAAACGACTATTACCCGTGCCAGAGAATGACACGCTCATCGGCTGACACGCTGGGAATCAGCGGGATTCCTGAGCCGCGGTCACCCGTAAAGCGATTCCACGGAACAGATCATGGAAGACGAGCGCGATTTCGGCGAACTGCCTCGATTCTGTCGTTCGATCAGTCACGTTCGAATCGATGAGTATAACGACGGAACGGCTACCATCGGTGGTCCTGGTGGACTCCTCCCTCCTTTCGGCGGAGTACTCGCTACCGGGCCCCCAACAATCAGACATCCACAGCTCGATCTATCGTATTTAACATTAGGACCGTTGGCGATGCCGTCGACTGCCGGTGGACGTTCTACCGATCGCATCACCCTGTCGCCAGCTGATGAATCGATACCCTCGCAAGCAACCACCCAAGGAGACACACATCCCGGGACGGACACAGAAGAACAGCGGGTCTACGAGGTGTTACGGGGGAGCAATGACGATGAGCCGTCCACGCCTGAGTCGGGTCGATCCACCGCTGACCGGACACGCGATATCGAAAACGTGGCCAGGGAACACACGATTACAGAGCACCACGCGGAGAGTACACGGAAGAGTGAGACGATGGAGTATGAAACTCAATCTGTGGACAGTCCAGATGAGCCGACGCGAAAGACGGTGGGATCGAGAACCATCCGACGAACGATCGGCGATCCGCCGTCAGAGACACGTTCGATCGCTCGACTCGATCTGCCGGCCCCGAGTTCCGGGGAACGAGAATCGACCGCTGTCGTGGATGATCAGGACTCGGCAAAGACCGAGGGTGCATCAGCTGGGGTATCACAACTGACGACAGCGCCAACACACACCTCGCCTATCGAACCGAGCGAAGGAGATGCAGCCTCGTCGCCCGGATCGCAACGCCAGGTTAGGAAAACCAATCGCGATGGCCAGCAGTTATCCGACGACACACATCCGTTCGAGGCATCGGATCGCCGTCAAAGCGGGGGAGAGACGGAACCGCGAACGATCCAAAGCGGACGGCCGGACCTCGTCACCACCCGGACGACACAGCCATCACCAACCCCGATCACGCCGGATCAATCCGATGGGATGGTGGAGAAGGAGCAACCAGCGGATTCGATGCACGTGACCAATACAACGACTGAACCGACGAGTGGATCGACCCCCCGGCTAACCGTCCGAAAGCGTGACTCAACGGAGTCCGATCGATCATCGATGGCAGAACATGACAGCGACGGTCAGCGGGCACCGATCACCCAGGCCAGATCGAACGGCGACAACGGGCAAAAAGCCGGAACGAGACGGACAAAAAGTGAAGCCGGTCCAGAGACGGCACCGGGCAGTACTGGACGGGCCAGGTCCAGCGGGCAGTCAACCAGTGGTTCAAGCGTCACCGATCCACTCTCGATACTGGAGACCAGCGGTGAACGACGACAACAGTTCGTCGACAAACTCTATCGTGCCTTAGAGCGGAAACGAGCCATCGAGCGCAAACGGGGGCCGGAGTGATGGCCGCCAGCGCAACGACCTCGGAGTTGGTGAAAGCCCTCATCCAGATCTTAGATCGGAGTGGGGCCCCGAAAACGGTGATCCCTGTTCGGTTCAATCCGACGGAGTACAGCATGTCCAAGAGCATCTCCTATGGCGATCAACAGATCGCCGGGATGACAAGCCCGGTCACCCAGTTCGTCAGCGGCCAGGCCGAGACGCTCTCGATGCAGCTGTTCGTCGACATGCACGAACAACAGATGGACGTGCGGGTGTTCACCAAACAGCTCGATCGGCTCGTCGAGATCGACAGCGACCGGCATGCTCCGCCGAAGTGTCGGTTCGTGTGGGGGACGCTCGTGTTTACCGCGGTCGTCGAGAGTCTCGATAAACAGTTCACGCTGTTTCGGACCGGCGGGATCCCGACCCGGGCACGGATCGACGTTACCTTCCGGGAGTATACGACGCCGACCGGGCAGACCAAACGGGAGAACCGACAGTCAGCGGATCGAACGACGACCTGGGAAGTCACCGAATCGGATACGCTCCCGCTGATCGCCGCCGAGGAATACGGCGATCCGGGGAAATGGCGGCCGATCGCGAACCGAAACGATATCGAAAACCCACGTGAGCTGACCCCCGGGACGGTGCTCGTGATCCCCTCGCTGTAGCCATGCAGGACTTCGAAGCCTTCCAGGCGGAGTATAACGACTTCTATGTGCCCCGGTTCGAGGTGATCGTCAACGGCACGACGATCACGGAATCGGACGGGCTGATTTCGGGACTGACCGTGGATACCTCGCTGTGGAAAGCCAACCGGGCGTCGTTTACCGTCTCGGACATTTTCGATTTGGAAACCCGGGAGTTCACCCAATTGAAGAAGGAAAACTTCAAAGTCGGCAACGAGTTGCGCGTCAAGATCGGGTACGGTGACGCCACGAAACTGTTGTTTTACGGCAAACTCGAGTCCGTCGAACCGCAGTTCGACGCCGACAGCGGGGCATCGATCAGTGTTGCCGCCGAGGACGGTCGGACACAGCTGAAGTCCTCGGCCAGAGACGATTCCTGGGACGAGTCATCGGTGGGATCGGTCGTCGAAAAGATCGTCACCGAACACGGCTTTCCCGACAAGGCGATCGGCGGCTCCAGCGGCGGAGGACCCACGCTGAAGGCGCCAAACGACCTCCAACTGGAAAAATTCATCAAGGCAAGCGAAAACGACCGGGAGTTCCTTTCGTTGCTGGCGAATGCCTACGGGTATGAGATGTTTTTCCGGGACGAGACGTTCCATTTCCGACGGCCGAACCGCAACGCGGACGCGGCGACGATCCGGCTGCAATACGGTCGGTCGCTCCGGTCGTTCACCCCGGGACAACCCGGTAACGACCGCGACATCAAGAAAGTCATCGTCAAGGATGTCGATAATATACGACGCAAACCGATCAAAGGCGTCGCGGCGCGCCAGGAGGGCAGCCGGGAGGTGACGAAAACCCGGACAGTCGAATCCGAGGAAGAGGCAAAGATCCGCGCACAGGCACTCCTGAACGACCTCACCCGTGGTCCGACGACCAGCGCCGAAGTGCTCGGTCTCCCGGATATTCGGATCGGCAAACCGATCAAGCTCACCGGGCTCACCGAACGATTCGACGGTGCGTACTACATCGAGGAGACGACCCACAATATCACCAACAGCGGATACACGACCAGATTCACCACACGAAAGATCCCACAGCAACAATGACGACACCAAACCCACAGAGCAACAACGAAACGGGCCCGATCAGCGGCGTCGTGGTCGGGAAAGTAACCGACAACGACGATCCGGAGGGACTGGGTCGCGTCAAGCTCTCGTTTCCGTGGCGGGACGTCGATGACGAGAGCCGATGGGCGCCGATCGCGACCCCGATGGCCGGCGACGACATGGGGACGTACTTCCTTCCCGAGGAGGACGACCAAGTGTTGGTGGCCTTCGAACGCGGCGATATCCACTACCCCTACGTCGTCGGATCGCTATGGAACAAAAACCAGTCGCCCCCAGCCGACAACGACGGGAACAACGACGTTCGAACGATCAAATCACGCAGTGGCCATGAACTCAGCTTCGACGACAACAGTACCGAGGGCGTCGTCGAGATCGAGACCGCCGCCGGCCACACCATCACACTCGACGATACCAGCGGCGGTGAGAAGGTCACCATCGAGGACAACGGCGCCAACAAGATCGAGTTCGATGCCGTCTCCGGATCGTTGTCGATCGAAAGCGGCGCATCGCTCACGATCGAGGCGCCCTCGATCGAAATCGCCGGCGACGGCAACGTCAAGATCGAGGCTAGTGGCATGCTAACACTTAAGGGAGCCGTCATTCAACTCAACTGAACGCGAACGTATGCCCCCAGCTGCACGAGCGACTGATATGACCGCACACGGTACCCCGCTGCCGGGACCGGGTAGCCCGAACGTCTTAATCGGCGGGCTCCCGGCGTGGCGGGTCGGCATCGACTTTCACACCTGTCCGCTGACGACGGGCCCGAACCCCCACGTCGGTGGCGTCGTCACGAACGGGAGTACGACCGTCCTGATCAACGGAGCACCCGCCGCCCGGCAGGGCGATACGATCGCCGAGAACGGCCCGCCCAATACGATCGCCAGCGGCTGTCCAACGGTGATGATCGGCTAAGGTGAGGGAGACTATGGACGAAGACTTCCTCGGTGAGGGATGGGCGTTTCCGGTGGGTGCCGACGGAAGCGGCGCGATCGAAACCGCAAGCCGAGAACAGGACATCGAAGAAGCCATCCGGATCATCATCGGGACGGCCAAGGGTGAACGGGTGATGCGCCCGGCGTTTGGGTGTGGGATCCACGATTACGTCTTCGATACGATCAACGCCTCGACCCGTTCGCTCATCGAAACGACCGTCGAAGAGGCCCTCATCGAGTGGGAACCACGGATCGCCGTCGAGAACGTCGACGTGTCGACCGATCGGCTCGCGAACGGCGAGCTCACCATCAGCGTCGACTACCGAGTGCGGAGTTCGAACAACGAATACAACCTCGTGTATCCGTTCTACGTTGGGGGCGAGTCGCGTGGTTGAGGATCCGGATATCGACGGGCGACGCCGGGAGACATTCGCCGAGTACGCCCGATCGATCGCCCCCGGCTACACCGACGAGTGGGATCCAACGGCCGACGGCGTGGGTGCGACGATGGTCGAGCTGTTCGCCGACATGGCCGAGGACGTCGCCGAACGGCTGGATCAGGTGCCCGCCAAACACCAAATCGCGTTTTTCGATACGGTCGGCTTCGATCGCAAGCCCCCACAGGCTGCGACACTCCCGATCGCCGTCAGGATCGCCGACGACATCGGCCAAAACGTCCGCATTCCGGCCGGCACGCAGGCGACCGCCCCAGCGACCGACGCGCGGCCCGAGCAGGTCTTCGAGCTGCAATCGACCTTCGAGGCGACGCCGGCCAACCTCGAGGCCGTCTACAGCGTCGATCCGAAAACGGATCTGATCGTCGATCATACCGACCAACTCACCGGGGGAACCGCCGCCACGCCGTTTTCGACGCTGCCGAACGACCAGGAGAACCACCAACGCCACGCCCTGTACATCGGCGATACCAAGCGGCTCAACCTCGGACCGGACAGCACGCTTAGAATCGAACTCGAAACCGATGCCGAGAGCGACACGATCGAACAGACGCTTACCTGGGAGTACTTCGGCAAGAAACCCGATGACGACAACGCTGCGTGGCATCAGTTCACCGACCCGGCCGTCGAACGGCTTGATCCGAGTGGGGGCCGTCACGGGGCAATACTCCACGGGATCGATCGGTTCGTCACCGACCGTGGGGACGAACTGCGGGACGTCATTCGATCGGGAGACAGCAACCGACAAGTCGCGCTGGCAAACGAGCTACTCACCACGGTCGGGATGGGCCCACGGACCGAAGCGGAGTTTCGCGCCCTCGAAATCAGCCACATCGATGCAGTCAATTATGACGAGCGGATCGACGCGCCGGCGGTCGATGAGTTCGCCAAACGGGGGCGCACCACAATCGACGCACAAAAGGAATTCCGTTCGGACCGTCGGACCAGCGATGCAGCCCTGAAGGCGTTTTTCGGCCGGGTCATCGAGGAACTCAGCGGTGAACGATTGGAGATTCCCGCCGGTGGGGGCCCGATCAGCGAACTCCCCGACGGCGAGGAAGCGTCCAGGCTCGTTGTCACGGTCACGACCGATGGGGAACTGACGGAGACAACCAGAGCCGGGATCAAGAGCCGATGGGTGCGAGTGCGGGTACCCGACGGAGCGATCGGCCCAGCCATCTTCGGGATTCAGATCGGATCGGATCGACCCACCGATACTACGACCCGATCGGCGACCGGACCGGTTCGAATCGGCTCGGAGGCCAAGCAGTCGGCGCCACAAACGTTGTTGGCGAACGACGTTCCCCTGCCGACCGACGTCACTGGCAACCAAACGAACAACGACGACACCGAAAGCAGCGACCAGCAATCGACGACGAACAAAGACGATGCGATGTCGGCCTCGGCGAGTTCGGAATCGGATGGAAAAGAGCAGATCTACCCGTTCGGCGAATGGCCTCGATTGCAGGACACGTTCTACATATCCGCGAAAGACACGTTCACGAAAGCCGAAACGACGGCGAAACTCCAGTTCGAGAGGGCACCGTCGGACGAGGACGGCCCTACCGAACAGGAAACAACCGAGACAAATGGCGACAACGAAAAAGACGACAAAAACGGAACCGACCAAGGCGAGGAGACCGACCGACCACAACTCTCCTGGGAGTATTTCAATGGTGCCGGCTGG
Organism: Chewarchaeum aethiopicum (SeqCode); assembly: GCA_034190395.1. Taxonomy (GTDB): domain Archaea; phylum Halobacteriota; class Halobacteria; order Halobacteriales; family Hikarchaeaceae; genus Chewarchaeum; species Chewarchaeum aethiopicum. Next base: position 15,554 of record JAXINS010000065.1, on the reverse strand, counting down.
ACACGGCTTCCGATCACCGCCGACGGGACCGATCGGCTCCGATCGGATGGCGAGATTCGGTTTACTGTGCCGAATGACCTCCAACCGACGACAGTCGCGGGCCACGATGGCCACTGGATCCGGGCCCGGCTGGTCGGTGGTGGGTATGGCCAGCTGGTGGCGGAAAAACAATCGGTGGGCGATTCCGAACAGTGGACGACTCGACGAGAGTTTGATCCGCCAGCATACGATCGCATTACGATTTCGTACACCGATCAGGCCGATCCGGCTCATCTCCTGACCGAGAACGCTTTGGAATACGGTCCGGACCTGGTCGCCACCGGGCAAGCGACGTTCCAACCATTTCAGCGCCTCCGCGACGACGGCCAGACGCTCTATTTGGGCTTTGATACGCCACTTGATAATGGCCCGATCAACGTGCTGTTCGTCCCGGAGGATCTGGAGTATCGCGATACGTTTCATCCCCGGATCCGTTGGGAGCGCTGTGTGGCTCCCGACTCCGATCAGTGGGCGCAATTGGACACGACCGATGGAACCGAGGGGTTAACCGAACGGGGCATCGTCGGGCTTGGCTTTCCACAACCGACGGAGCGCTCCCGACGGTTCGGCCAGGAGCTCCACTGGGTACGGGCACGCGTGACTCGCGACCGGTTCGAGCACGAATCGAAAGACACCACAGAGCAGGATGAGGCAACGTCGACGGGATCGTTCCCACCACCATGTGAGGACACCGTCGAGACGGTCCCGCCGTCGGGGCCACCCCGCCGTCACATGCCGACGATCGAAGAGCTGGTCGTCAATGTCGGGTGGGCCAACAACGAACAGACGATCCAAGACGAGGTACTCGGTTCAAGTGACGCGAGTACGGACCAGACCTTCGGCGTCTCGACGCCACCGATCGCCGATGTCACCGTCTGGGTCGACGAACAGGGCACGCTCACGGCTGATCGGCGGGCCGCCATCGCCGAAACCACGCCCGATCGCATCGAGATCGAAGGGCCCAACGAGGATCCCGACGCGATCTGGATCCGGTGGAGCGAACAAAGCGATCTCCTCGATTCGGCGGGCGACGACCGTCATTACGCCGTCGACGCCGTCGCCGGCCAAATCCGATTCGGGGACGGAACACGGGGGCGGATCCCCCCACCCGGCACGGAGAACATCCGGGCGAGTTACACCACCGGTGGAGGAGTTGAGGGCAACGTCGAGCGGCACGCCATCGGTGGCTTTCGACGATCAATCCAATTCGTTGAGAGTGTCACCAATCCGATCGCCGGTGATGGCGGTGCCGATGCCGAGACGAACGCCGCCGTCGCCGAGCGTGCGCCAAAAACCCTCCGCGATCGGCACCGAGCGGTAACGGCCGCGGATGTCGAGCGAATCGCCAGCTCGGCCTCACGAAAACTCGAACGTGTCAGATGTCTTCCGGGGATGGATCAGGCGGGCGAAGAGACACCAGGGTGGGTAACGCTGTTGATCGTCCCCGGCGGCCCGACGAAACGACCAACGCCATCAGTAACGCTAAAAAAACAGGTCGAAGCGGCCGTGTTAGAGCGAGCACCATACATGCTCGATGCGACGGACCAACTCGTGGTCCGTGGACCGGGATACGTCCCGGTTGCAGTCGAGACGACGCTGGTCGCCGGCGGCACTGAAAGCGTCGCAGCGATCGAAGACACCGCCCGCCAAGCACTCAATGCCTTCTTACACCCTCTGACCGGGAACACGAACGACACCGGCTGGGCGTTCGGCACTGTGCCCTGTCCGTCGGATTTCTATACCGTGTTGGAAGGCATCGACGGTGTTGATCACGTCTCGGATCTCGTCGTCCGACTCGACGGCCATGAAAGTGTGTATGAGATCCGGGAGGGCGATCCGATGCCAAGCGTCGCCCCGGATGCACTCGTATACAGCGGTGACCATCGGATCGTCGGTCGACTCGACGCGGCCAACCGGCCGGCGGGGGGTGAGTAGATGGGCCTCGAACCGCCGGACCTCGACAATCGGACCTTCGAGGAATTGTTCGAGGATGTGCGTCGACAGATTCCAACCCACAGCGATGAGTGGACCGACCACAACGAGACGGATCCGGGGATCACGATCCTCGAAACCCTCGCCTGGGTGGCCGAATCCGACATCTACCAACTCGACCGGATCACGGAAGCCCACATCCGAAAGTATCTCCAGCTTTTGGGAGTCCGCCCGTATCCACCACAGCCGGCAACCGTCGACCTCGCGGTCACGCCCGACTCGAGTGCGGTCGGAACGAAGCTCAAGCCGGGAGCACGGCTGTCGGGCGAGTACGGGACCGGATCGGTTGTGGCGTTTGAGACGGCAAGCGAGGTCATGCTGACCGACGTTGACGTCGCCGCGGTCATCACGGAACACGCCGAGGGATGGAGCGACAACACCCACCGAAACGACAGTGATGGGCTGTATTTCCTGGCGTTCGGCGAGGGGGCCAGACAGGGAAGTGCGATGTATCTCGGGTTCAGAACCGATCCGTTCGCAAACAGCGATCGGCTGGATTTCCGGATCGACTTCCACGAGGCAAACCTCCCTGAACCCGCTACCCACGGGCCGCCGAGCGGCGAGTTCGAGCACCCCACAGCCGTCGACGATCACCGACAAACGGCCGCAGCCGCCGACGACGGGACCGACCCGCTTGCACCGATCATGGATTCGATAACGGGCGAACAAAGCGCGATGGAAAGCACGGTCTTCCCGAGCGCCGAGATCACCTGGCAGTACTGTACGGACCTCACCGAATGGTACAACGACGATCGGTGGGAGGACTTCGAAGACGTGGACGTCACCGACCGGACGGATGCGCTCTATCACGGCGGGGCGGTCACGCTCGACGAACCGGAAGACTGGACGGGGGATCGACACCGCATTTTCGATCTCGAACGGCCGCTGAGCTGGATCCGCTGTGTCGTCAGCACGCCCGGGCATGAAATCCCCCCACAGCTCAACGCCGTCAGAACCAACGTGGTCACGGCACGACACGGATCAAGCCACCGCGACGACCACCGGTTACAGACCCCCGACGGCGACACCGGCGATGAGCACGTGGCTGAACAGTCGCTGGA
>JAXINS010000065.1:0-12452 GCA_034190395.1 Chewarchaeum aethiopicum (SeqCode) | reverse complement strand
AGTTGAGGTGGCGTTTCGGAACCACCATCAGGTGGCCGGTGTTGTACGGGAAGATGTTCAACACGACCATCAGGAATTCGTCTTCGAACGGGCGCCAGTCAGACACGCAACGATCGAAATCGACGGCGACCGGTGGCAGGAGGTCCCGGATTTCGCCGCCTCGGGGCCCGATGCTCACCACTACGTTCTCGATCGGGAACAGGGAGTGGTTCGTTTTGGCGACAACATCAACGGCGCGGTGCCGCCCCCGGGACACGCCGTCGTGGCCACAAGCTATGAGTACGGTGGGGGCCCCGAAGGCAACGTGCCCGTCGAGACGGAGTGGCGACTGATCGACGACAGCCCCGGAGATGTGACGATAACGCCGTTGGGGCCGGCCACGGGCGGGAAGAAGGCCGAACCACTGGATGCTGCCCTCGCACGGCTCAAACAAGACCTCAAGCGCGCCTATCGGGCCGTGACCAGCGAGGATATCCAGCAGGTCGCCCAGCAAACCCCCGGCCTTCGGTTTGGCCGGACCGCGGTCAGACTCAACGAGGATGAAGAAAAAATGGACGCCCAATCGAACGACTGTGGCGCGCATGACACACTCCAAGTGGTCGTCGTGCCCGCAGCCGGCGCGACGACCGCTCGCCCGGAGCCGAGCCGGGGCTTTCTCGCGGCGGTCCGCAACCATCTCCAACGCCACCGGCTACTCACCGACGAGATCGAGGTCGAGCCACCGGAGTATATCGGTGTCAGCGTCGAGACGGAAGTCGAGATCGAAAGCGGCTACGCCCAACCTCAGCGGGTATCGGCTGTCCGATCGACGATCGACGAGTTCCTCGATCCGTTGTCCGGCTTCGATGGCGAGGGCTGGCCGTTCGGGCGATCGGTGTTCCCCTCGGAACTGTACGAAACGATCGGCGCCGTCGAGGGGATCGATTGTGTGCACGATGTCCGGATAACCGGCCAGGGTGACTTTACCGTCGTCGACGGGGCGATCGATATCCCCGCCCAGGCGCTCGTCTATCCCCTCGGTCATACGGTAGCGATCCGGGCGGCCGACGGCAGCTGTGAGCGGTGGTCGCCATGACCCAGTCGTTCCTCGGGACACATACGGCCGAGGATTGGCGGGAGTGGGACACATCGAACGTTCGGGTAACTGAGGAAGGGGTCTCGCTGGCTGTCGATCGACTGCCCGCATACGTCTCACCACAATCCAGCCTTCCGTCGCTTCCGTCGGGAACCGAACTCATCGATTTCGCGCTGGACAACTGCAACGATCTGTACGTGCTCTCGAAATCGGGCTCGGTCTTTCGGGTCGATCCAGAGCTCGATCGGCTCACCCGGTTGGCCTGCACATGGGACGAGGGGTTAGAACAGCCGATCGGGATCGCCGTCACCGCCGATACGATCTATGTGGCCCAAGCCGCCAGTTCGACGACCGCCACCGACGGTCGCGTCCAGGCGGTGGCCAAACGGCTGCTCCATCACCGCTGGACCCGCGAGACAGCTATCGACGCGCCCGTCGCGCTCGACAGCGACGACGGGACCGTCTACCTGCTCGACGCTGGCTCTACCGACGATGAAACGAGCGGCCAGCTCTGTACGTTGACCCGGGAGGCAACGCTGTCGACTGTCGCAACCGAGTTGGTCGCGCCACGCGATCTCGCGATCGATCGGAAGGGCAACCGATACGTCCTCGAACAGCCGACCGTTGAGGGCGACTCTAAGCATCGACTCACACGGATCGACGCCGGTGTCTCACCCGGGGACCCCGCCGGCGTGGCCGGGTCAGTGTTGATAGCACCGGGCGACTTTCGGGTCTCGGGAACGGCCGAGTCGTTTACGCCCCATGCCATCGAAGCCGATCACGACGGGGAGGTCCTCATCGGCGTCGGCCCGGACGCCGACGCCAAACGATCCCTGTTTCGACGCCAGCCGACCGACGGTACCGTCGAACGGATCGCCGGGTTCAACGGTCGGATCCGGGGGTTGCTCCTTGAACGGGACCGAACCACCGGTGATCCGCGGCGACTGCATGCCCTCGGGGAGGACGGACGAGCAGTTACCCATCTCACCGCCAAAACTGCCCGGAGCATCAACCCGGAGACCAACAGCTACAGCGGCCATCTTCTCACGCGATTCGATTCCGGAACCCGGGGCTGTCACTGGGATCGACTCCTGCTCGAACACGACGAATCGCGGGGCGGCACACGGGTTACCGTGCGCTATCTCGCCAGCGATGAGCCGATCAAGCGATTCGACGAACCGATCGACGTCGAAGCGGTCGACGGGATCGGGCCGGTATTTGGATCTCGGTTACGATCAGCGGGGATCGAGACGCTCTCGGAGCTGATTTTGCTCGATCCATCGACGGTGGCGGAGTATGCAAGCTCAGAGGAATACACCGTCTCGCAGGTGCGGACGGCCGATTGGATCGGCGAGGCCAGACAGCGTCGGGAAACAAGCGGTGAGGTCGAGTGGCGGACGCTCGATGTCGCCGATCCGACGGACGCACTCTTCGAGGAGGCGATCGGGCGATATCTCTGGGTTAAGCTAGAACTCACTGGCGAGCGATTCGGTTCGCCCGAACTCGAATCGTTTCGGGCGTACTTCCCTCGCCAGTCGTATCTCCGTTACATGCCGGCGATCTATCAGGAAAAGCAAGCGAGCGCCGAGTTTCTCGAACGGTTTCTCTCGATCTTCGAGAGTATCTTCGTCGACATCGAAGAGGACATCGGGGCGATCGCCCAGTATCTCGATCCACAGGGCATTCCCGCCGAATACGTCCCATGGCTCGAGCAGTGGTTGGCTCTCGATCTCGATGAGACCTGGCCGACCGAAAAACGTCGGCGGCTCCTCGAGCACGCACCGACGTTGTTCAAATATCGCGGGACACCACCGGGGTTGCGGGCGATGATTCAGCTGTTCCTCGCGGGACAGCTGACGCCACCCGCCCACTGGGAATGGGCCTTGGATCAGGAGCGGGCGGCGATCAACCGCCAGCGTGCCGCCGGGGCAATCACGGAGGAAACGGCCGAGGCCGCACTCACACGGCGCGATCGGTCCGTGTTCATCAGCGAACACGCCCAGCTGTCCTGTCTCGACAGCGAGGCCGTCCGGTCGATCTACGAACGGCTCATTCCGTGTCCACAGTGTTTCGCGGTGTTGCTCCCACCGTATTTGGACGATCAACCGATCAGGACCGTCGAACGAATCGTTCGCTCCCAGCAGCCGGCCCACACAACGGGACGGACCATTCAACTGCAACCCTGGATTCAGCTGGCCGGCGATGAGCACGATCAAGCCAACCACACCTACCTCGGTGTCAACAGCGCGTTGGTCGAACGGGAATTCGTGTTACAGGACGCCACGCTCGGCCGGGATGCGGTGCTTCGCGAACACGAAGCTGACGGTCGACTCGGGCTGCGGTCACGACTCGGCACCGATACACGGATGTCCTAAACAATGGCAAACGACACATCACACACCTACGACGAGACGCACAGTACGGGCAGCGAGAGCCTCAAACAGTTCCAGCGCAACCGGTTTTTCCACGGGAAGTTGATGACGGCGCGGGATATGGTCATCGAACAAGATTACCACTCGAGTCGATTCGAGACGTTTACCCGGACGGTCGCCGGCCGGGGAATCGTCTGTGGATTGGGCGCAACCGTTACCGAAGATACCGAGGGGACGCTCGACGTGACCGTCGAGGGGGGCTACGCCCAAGACGCCGCCGGCCGGCCGATCGTTGTCGAGACCAAAGACGACAAGAGTTTCGCCGAACAGGAGTGGATGGACGCCGAGGTGGCCGACGAGGATGCGGATCCCAACGCGGTCGAGGGGCTGTCGGTGTATATCCGGTATCGGGACTGCCAAACCGAGAAGGTCCCGATCAACGGCGCCGAGGACGCCTGTGGCGAGGACTGTACATTCAACCGGATCGTCAGCGACTACGAGATCCTCGTCCGTCGGGGACAACCAGCCGCGTACAAGCCGGTATATGATCTTTCGTTCCCAAGCGAGGACGAGCTAGACACCTACGATCCAGCGGCCCAGGGGGCAGCCCGGGACGATCCACGACTGCAGAAGATCGCCCGGACCTACAAACAAAACCGAGCAAAACACGAACCCACCTGTGGTCCCAGCGGTGAGGGCTTGCTGTTTCTCGGCCATTGGACGAAGACCAACAACGCCTGGAGCCGACAACAACAGGACGATCGGCCACGCCCGCATATCTACAGCAACGACATGCTGTACGCGGCGATCGCCCGCCACGCCACCGATTTCGAGAACCCCCACAACGTCGTCGCGACGGTCGAGGGGGTCGACCCGGACGATAGCGGCGATCTCCGGCTCGAATCGTCGGACAACACCATCACAATCGAAGTCCCACCGGACAGTTCGGCCCACTCGGTCAACCTCACCGTCGATGGAAAAGAACTCGGCTTGGACGACATCAAGGATCGGTTACAGAAATTGGAGGCCATCGATCGCGAAGCACCGAATACGCCGACAAACCTCGAAGTCAAGTCGACGACGACCACCGAAGTCGATCTGCGATGGCAGGGGACAACCGACGTCGGCGACAGCGGTATCCAACAGTACCGAATTTATATGGACGGATCGGAAGAACTCGCGGTCCCCCAGAGCAAAACCACGGCGACGGTGACCGGATTACAGCCGGATACGCAGTATGAATTCACCGTGAGTGCCGTCGACGCGGCCAACAACGAATCCCAACGGAGCAATGCCGTAACCGCAACGACAAAACCGGATGTCGACGACGAAGCACCCCCAACGCCGACGAATCTGTCGGTGTCGGCGACAACCGCGACCTCGATTACCGTCGGCTGGGATAGCGTCACCGATACTGGCGGCAGCGGTCTCGATCACTACAACGTCTACGTGACCGATCGATCCACTCCAACGACGGTTGCGTCCGGAACGACCCAAATCACTATCAATAGTCTCCAGCCGGGAACGGGGTATAAGATCGGCGTCTCTGCTGTCGATGGCAAGGGCAACGAGTCCGCACAGGCGACCACGACAGCACCGACAGCACTCAAAGAAATCACCGTTCAGGAATCCTCCACATCGGCGATCCCGATCCGCTGGCAGGGCCCGTCCTCATCGGAGGGACTCGATGTGGATCGATACGTGAGCTATAAAAACGGCCAGAAGACCGGTGGTGTCGGGTCTTCGAGTATGGTCTTCACCGGGTTAGCCCCGGGAACGGTCTACGAACTCGGGATCGCCGTCGAAGCCGGCGGGACCCAATCCAGTACAACGACGGTGCTGGCACCGACAACACCGGCCAATCTGAAAGCAACGGTCTCCGGTGGTGGCTCGACTTCCATGCCGACGACGATCAACGTGACCTGGAATCCACCGGTCGAATCCGAGGGACAACCTCCGGAATTGTATTATCTCCGCTGGGAATCCGCCGAGAACGGATCAACTCCTGGGGAGGCCCGGATCGATGAGCCGGTATACCAGATCAGGCGCAACATTCAAGCGAACACGGAATACGTGATCACCGTCGTCGCCGTCTCGAATGACGAAATCAGATCGGGAGTGGCACAAACGACAATAACGACGCCACCAGAGCGGTCGTTCGTGCCGGAAGTCGACATTTCCGACGGAAGCGATAGCACCACCGATACTGGTACCGGCATCAATCTGACAGGTGGCGGCACCAGCATCGATCTCACACGGGATAACACGACAGTCGATCTTTCGAATTTGAATTTGAACAATACGAACTAAAACGAAGCAGGGGAGACAACAGAAAAGCAACGAGTGATCGGGGATGGCCAATCATACTGGGGGATACTGGATCGGATTGGTCCTGGTTGTAGGAGTGATTGCCGTCGCCGGGGTCGGAATCGCTCAGACGGAAGATCCGGCGTGGGCCGACGAACTGTATACGGAAATGACTGAGCAGGTGACGGCGTACAACGCGGACATCACCGACACCGAGATCGGATTGATCGAACGATCGCTATTTCGCAACGCTCGGATCAACCTCCACGTCACTGCTGGCGATGGGACCAAAGTAACCTATGGACTTCGTACCGATCGTCAGCTCAATATCGAGGAGATATCGCGACAACCATGGGAACGACCGACGCTACAGATCCACGCACGTAAGCCAGCCATTGACCACATTCTGGCTGCGGATGAACCAGTGACAGCGACATCGCAAGCCATCAAAACGGGACGGATTCGGATCAAATCGGTCTTGGTCCTGCCGTTTGGTCTCCTCATCGCCGTCGGCGCGACCGAGCTACTCGTCGGTGCCGGTGTCGGGGTACTTGTGGTCGGCGGTCTCAAGGTCGGTTCCGGGACGGTGACGACGAGCGCCACGGGTAGTGTGACACGAATGGCGGCGTTGCTTCGAGATCTCTGGCGGCTCCTCACGGCGGTATGGCGACGACTCATCGCGAACCTCGGGGAAATGGCGGCCGCACTCACGATCGGCGAGCACCTGGGCATTCTCGAATGGTGCAAAGAACAGCTCACGCATCTCCGGGATCGACTCACCACGCTGATAGAGCCAATACTGCCACAGGGCGGAAACACCGAATCGAACGGAATGGACCGGGATGACCCATAACGATTCGAACACAGTCGGTGTCTGCCTGATATAGTGACTCATCCTTAGTCCGAGTCAACAGTAGCTATTCGGCGATCACGAACTGACGACTGATCTGTCAAACCAACGCCGATGTCAGGCGATCATAATTTTATTTAGTAGTGCTATTAAATAATTCAGAAGATTGAGAAATTGATTTTTTTGATTTATTTCAGTATACTTCAGATGGATGTATAATGATGATATTCGAATCGGTTGCTACCAGCGACAGCTGCTGGTAGGTGCTATCATGTCACACGTATTGAGCGGACGACTGTGTGCCCGTCCGTGTCCTGAGCTAGAGGTATCGATCGAGAACGCGTTGATTCGGCTCTATCGACCGGATCCGGACGCTGACGTCAGCCGTCGAGTCGCGGCTCGTAACCGGGATACGTTCCGGATTCTCAGCGAAGACGAAGTCGAGGCGAAAGCCGATCGCGAACTAACCGATCCGAATAACGAAGTCCGAACGGATGAAGACGGTGAGTTCGAGGCCACGCTTGCCGATGACGTCAACTACGACGGCGGTCCAATCCAAATCGATGTCCGCATCACATCGTTGGACGGCCACGAAGTTACCCCGACCCAGGCGACGATAACGACCATCCAATCGGCCTGGGGGACCGAAAAAGGCGATGAGCTTGCGAGATGGGATGAGTGTCTGACACAACAGCAGTGGTGTGCGATACTGGAGGCAGCTGGATGCTGGCTGGTGGCCGGACGCATCACCGACTGTGAGTCCGAAGAGCCACTCCAGGGGCTGACAGTAACGGTTCGTGACACGGATATCGTCCAGGATGACGAACTCGGTAGCGACACAACGAACGCCGATGGGGAATACCTGATTTACTACACTGAGGCCGATCTCGAACGTGTTCCGTCGCCGTTTTCGCCGATCGAACTGATCGGCGGACCGGATCTCTTCTTCCGGATCGAATCGTCCAGCGGGACTCCGTTGCTCGATGAGGATCGCTCACGGGGGCGTGATCCGGGCCGGGAAAACGTCGGCCGGTGTCACTGTGAAAACCTCTGTGTCGATTTCGAAGGGGACGGTGATCGGCCGCTGTTTACCCACGTCGGTCGGTTCAACATTTTCCAGGATATCGATCAGGACGGGACACTCAACAAAGCACGCGGCGGCCTGGGCGGTGACGGCTGGGGGTTCTTCCGTCACATCAACTTGGTAGGATTCGTCCCCGAAACCCATCCGACCTCGGGGAAACAGATGTGGTATCGGTTCCTCTATGAGGATTCGAACAACAACGAACACCCACTCATCGGCGATCTCGTCGATCGATTACGCGTCGGCATTCAGCGGGTAGGCAGCGGTCCGGGTCCCGGAACGTTCGGTTTCCGGGAAGTCTATGTCGCCGGCCAGCAGTTCTCGGCCAATCCGTCGTTGATGCTCCCGCCGAAGATCCTGGTGCCCCGATCCGGCTCCAGCAATCCCGTCGAGAACGGCTGGGTCGAGGTCCCGGGCGTCCACGGCAACGGTATCGGCCACGGACCGCTCATGCAATTCGACACAACCGCCGCCGTACCGGGCGGGCAGCCGCCATCAGCCACCCCCGGAAACACGCCGACGAATCAGCCGACTGGTGAGGAGATCACCGTCATCTTCGAGACGACCGTCGATGATGGCTCCGGCAACCCCAGTACGGCGTCCAGTGATATCACGCGCCAGAAGGAAACTGTCCCGCTGTACGTCAACAACTGGGCCGAGGTCAGAGCGCTCGACGTCGTTGATCAGAACAACAATCCGATCGGGTGTGATACGACCAACACGGCGATCGTACGGTACACAGCGGACCACGAGTTCCTGCTTTCCTACGACGTCAATCTGAACAGTCCGGCAGCCGGCGGTGGATCAGTCTGGCCGCAGGACCTCGCATCGGGCACCGTGAACCGAGCCGGCGCCACGATCGGCGCGAACCGATCACAGACCGGACGGATCGATCTCGGTGCCACCTATACCGGATCCGGGAACTATGATGCATTCGCGGATTGGCCCACCTGTTCGTATATCGCCCGGCTTCAAACTCGGTTGGCGTTGACGAATGGCGGTCGGCCGGACGACACCGACACGACACCGGCAGTCGATGGGGTGTTCTATAAGACATAGCGCGCCCGATTCGACTGGCTGTCGGTATTCAGTCACAGCCGACGACGCTACGACTGCTAAACGCAAGTAGCCCTCATAGTTACGGCGGGAGACCAACCTGATCCTCACCGAGCGGACGCCCTTTGAGGTTTAGGGCCGCTCGGCCTCGAACAGTCGAACACCACATTCCTGACAGGAGACGGCGACGACATCAATCGATCGACAACACGACTCGACGACCTCCTCGTCGAGTGTTACCAGGCTATCACACGCTGGACACCGTTCAAGGAAGATCCGCAGTCCGTTGAGTACACTGCCTTGCGACTGTACGTCCAGAGTCGTCCACTCGTTGCACCGCTGTTGGAGTACGGTCGCTGCGGCGAGATCTGCGAGAAAAGCGGCGTGGGATTCCCATTGGCCCACCCGTCGCCCGTTATGTCGGGCGAGAAAGGCGTCGTCGAACTCCTCGAACGATAGCCGATCCGGATCAAGCTCGAAAATCGCCGCGAGGTCTTCTCGGGCCGTGTCGTCTTCGCGAAGACTGACGAGACGGTCGCGCCACTGGGCACGGAACGCGTCAGTCAGACAGAGATCATCCTCGTGAACGCATTCGGTTACAACACCGGTACGTATCAGGAACGCCTCAACGTCGATATCTCCAACTATCGTTTCCTCTCGGGCTGTCGCGTCCTTATCGAACTTTCGAAGCACCCACTTCGGAAAATACGTTCTCGTGAGCCATGGTGTCTTGGGAATGAGGTAGCCGCGAAAATAGATCAGTCCGCCAGAGACCAAGAGGACGACTCCAGTAAGAACCACCGCGGAGACAGACCCTAACGGCAGCGTGATCGTCCCGATCCCGATAGCCAGGACTATTGCGAGGAATAGATTCACGGCAGTGCATGGGATACACCGATTCTCACCCGTGTACTGTGGTTGGCGGAGCCTGTCAAGGGCATTGGTAACCGTCATGGCTGCCGAGTGCGGCCGCGACTTGTATGAAAGTTGCCCGTCTTGAGGTTCATTCGCATTCGACGACGCATCGTGGACAGGAGTGGGTCACGCTCTTGTCACCGTCGTTCCTTCCAATACCTCGGGTAAACACCGCTAATCACACTCACCCATCTATTCGATCCGATTGAACAATTGTTCACCGGAGTATTTTCAGAATCGACAGCAGACAGAAGAATCACTCAATTTCACAACGGGGTCGGAATGAGAACAATTGGATCTCAATTCCGGTGTCTGTAAGGCTCGTCGTGAAAACACAGATCTCCTGTCCCAAGGAACGAGCGGCGGGAGTTGTGAGTGAGGAGACAGAGGTCGTTCACTTACCGCCCTTTCCTTTTTTACCTCCGTTGTCTTTACCACCGTCATCGCAGCCGACGAGTTTGACGCTGTCCGTGCCGACCAGTGGAATTCCGTCCTTGGTCGTACCTTCTAACCGGCCGGTGTCCTGAGATCCGTCGAATCCGGTATCCGGTGTCCGGAAGTGACCGACAAAGTCGGTATCACCGTCTTTCGATCCGTGATCGGGCATCGCGTCTTCGAAGTGACCGCCCTTGTGAATGAGTCCTGCCCCGCCGCCCCCGATGACTACGCTTGGTGCGCCAAACCGGAGTGACGATGGATCCACCCTCGTGGCGTCGAAATCGTCCGTTGTAAGGACAGCGACGGGAGTACCGCCCTTCTTCTTGCAGTTGATGGCATTCGGATCACTGCCAGGTTTGATGTTGATCTCAACTCCAATCCACACGGTGACCGTCAGTTTACAGGTATCCGACGCACCGTGTTCATCCGTGACGGTGAGTGTCACTGTCTTTTCACCGCCGGTCGTGAACGTGTAGTCGACAATCGCACCGGTCGCGTCGGTAGATCCATCCCCATCGAAGTCCCACTCGTAGGTCAGCGCGTCCCCGTTCGGGTCGCTCGATCCTGATCCGTCGAAGGTTATCGGCTCGCCTGTGGCTGGCACCTCGCCCGGGAACGAAAAGTCACAGACGGCCTCCGGCGGCCGGTTGCAGCCTTCTCCAGAGGTTGGGGCGTCGTATGTGCCCGTGGCCTCGATCGATCCGGCATCAGGATCGTCAACGCAGACGGAAACCGACCGGGTGTTGCCGGTACAAAGCAATGGCGTCTCGTAGCAGAGCTTGTACTGTCCCCGCGTGATTGCCTTCTGGATATCGTCAAGGAAAGTCGAGAAGTCTGGGTTACTCCTGATGTCCAGTAATTTTCCGCCGGTCTTCGGGGGAATACTGTTCGATTGAATCCCGCCGTCGTCGGGATTAGCAACGGAGTACAGCGTTATATCTTTGTTTTGCAGTTTCGTCGTGAGCGTACTTGGGTTGGTGATAACGTTGTTGGAACCTTTTTGGCTTTCGTCGCAGGCGTGGATGATCACCTGCTGTGCGCCGGCTCGCCAGCTCATATCCGTGGCGGCACGATTGATCGCGTCGAGGTTGTCCTCCCGCGTGCCACAGTTCGCCGATACGCCGCTGACCGTAGATTTAAACACGTTAACGTCGCTGGTGAACGACTGATCGATCTCGTTAGGTTCGTCAGGATCCTTCTGGGAGCAGAAGGTGACCAACCCGTAGCGAGCGTCGAGACCCGCACTCTCGACATCGTCGGCAAAATTCTTGATGTTGTTTTCGATCGCGCTCAAGTTATCGCCCATCGAATAGCTATCGTCGATGACGAACGCAATATCGACCTTCCCGCCACCTGCCTCGCTGAGCTTCTGAAAGCAAGTGAGTGGGGAGCGCTTTTTCCCGTCCTCCCGGACAGTGAACGCACTCTTGGTGAGTCCGTTTTCGGCGGCCTGTGTCTTGATTTGGACCTGTACCGCTATTTCGGGGTAATTCGTCTTATCGACGGCCGTGACGTCGATCTTCGGATCCGGCGAGCACTTCCCAGCGACCACCCGGTCAGCTGTGCCAGCGAGCCCCGTAATCCCGATCCCCACGCCGAAGATCCCGAGTACCGTCCGTCGGTTAACCTGCTTGGCTTTCTCATCATTTGACCTATGATCGCCATCATCAGGCGTCGCCGTGCCGACGGCACCGGAGGTGAGGCCGCCAGCCATGCTCGCTCCTTTTCGGAGGACTGCTTGACGATTGATCCTCGTGCCACGGTCGTGATCTGTTTCGTTGGATGGCATGATACACTTCTCCCCGGCGACCCTTACGACACTACTACCTGTGTTCATGCTCCTCTCCCAGGGCCGCCACTTGTCAACAAACTACATGATGTATTAAGCAAACAGAACGTTCACATTGTTCATTTGCCTTAATATGTGATTATATTGGATCCCATTACGTAATTCGAGAAGAAGTAAACGCTCGTCGAACGAATTCTCAGGTTCTGAAAGAAATCGCTACGAATTACGATCTCCTCTTTTCGGTCCAAAACGTGAATTCAGACAGATTACCAGTAAGCGATGGGATGACTAAGTACACAATGAGATCTAATGGTTTTGTTGCCCGTTACTCATCGGTGAACCGGTCTTAGAACCCAGTATCGGCGGCTATCGATGACATCTTCTCCCCTACGCCATCCCACTGGTTTCGCGATCAACCCGGAACCTGCCTCTATTCACCGAAACAGTAGAACCAGCAATTCAAAGGCATTGATACAAAATTAATTACTCAATTATTTGTCCGATATGGATATTCGAAAAAGCACCAGTCGACTCAACGTCGGAGTTCTTCAAGTCGTCGACGACAG
>JAXINS010000090.1:0-38607 GCA_034190395.1 Chewarchaeum aethiopicum (SeqCode) | reverse complement strand
AGCAGGGTGGGGTAGTTCACATCGTAAACAACTCACCCTCGGTTGGCACGGTAAACAGGCCGATCCGGGCGCCGGCATCGAGCCAGGCATGGCCATACGAGAAGGCGGCCAATGCGTTTACTGGATCGTCTTCGGCCCGGAAGTGGCGGCCATCCTCGAGGTAGGACCGTGCCATCTCCTCGTAATCGGCAGCCGCTGCTGCGAGGGGCGTCTCGGCTGGGACCGCGATATCGGCTGCCTCGAGGGCCGACGCCAGGAGCTGTTCGTAGCGATCGGTCTTCTCCGCGAGATCGGCGGCCATGCCGAAAGGCTCGACGGGCGGCTGGGTAAGGGCTTTGCCCTTCCCAGTGGGCGATACGGTTTGACACCGACGGTGCCCAAAGGCGCAAGGTAAATACGGCTACCTGGAGTACCCCAAATCATGACAACCGACCCTGAAGAGGACGTCGTCGAGCACCGGCCGGTGTTTATTGCGGGCAGCGGTATCGCCGGCGTCTCGGCGGCGATCTACGCCGGACGGGCGAACAACGAGCCCCTGGTGCTGGAAGGCGATGAACCGGGTGGGCAGCTGACGCTGACGACCGACGTCGAAAACTACCCCGGCTTCCCCGAGGGCATCAACGGTCCCGAGCTCATCAACCGGATGAAAGAGCAAGCCAAGCGCTTTGGCGCCGATATCAAAAACGGGATCGTCGAATCAGTCGACGCCGACGATCGACCGCTCCGGATCATGCTCACCAACGGCGACGTCTATACCGCAGACGCCCTGATCGCCGCTTCGGGTGCCTCCGCCCGGACGCTGGGGATCCCCGGCGAGGACGAACTCATGGGATATGGGGTCTCGACGTGTGCGACCTGCGACGGCGCCTTTTTCCGTGGCGAGGAGATGCTCGTCGTCGGCGGCGGGGACGCCGCCATGGAGGAGGCCCACTTCCTCACGAAATTCGCCGAGAAGGTCTACATCGCGCACCGACGCGACGAACTGCG
Organism: Chewarchaeum aethiopicum (SeqCode); assembly: GCA_034190395.1. Classification (GTDB taxonomy): domain Archaea; phylum Halobacteriota; class Halobacteria; order Halobacteriales; family Hikarchaeaceae; genus Chewarchaeum; species Chewarchaeum aethiopicum. The sequence goes on along the minus strand of JAXINS010000090.1, from coordinate 37,620 downwards.
TGCCGAGGATTACTGGATCGATCGGGTGATGGACAAACAGGACGCCGGCGAAATCGAGATCCTCTGGAACACCGAGGTAACCGAAATCGAGGGGTCGCCGGAGGACGGCGTCGATCACGTGACGCTCGTGGAACATCCCGACGGCCATCCGACCGAGAAACTCGACGACCCCGACACCGAGGAATACGAATTCGACGTCGGGGCGGTCTTTCTCGCGATCGGTCACACCCCGAACACGGAGTATCTGACCGACACCGATGTCGAGCTCGACGACGAAGGTTACATCATCACCGAAGGCGGCCGTGGTGGCGGCCAGACCAAGACCGACGTGCCGGGGATTTTCGGGGCGGGTGACGTCGTCGATTTCCATTACCAGCAGGCGGCGACCGCTGCCGGCATGGGTGTCGAAGCCGCCCTCGATGCTGACGCCTATCTGAGCGACCTCGAACGGGAAACCGAACAGGCGACGACGGACGTTGCGACGGCCAACGACGACTGATCGTTTTCTCACGTCATCGTGGGTAGCGTCTACTCATTCTCGATCCGGAACTGTCGACGAATGTGGTAGGTGAACACAACCACACAAAGCCAAAGAGGCCAGCCCACTTGGGGGGAGTATGAGCGAACAAAGCGACGACACCGTGACGTACACCATCGAAGGACCGACCGGCGAGACGGACGCGTTACATCTCCCCGACGGGCTTATCGAACTTTTCATGGAGGACGACGAAACCGCCGAGGAGGCCCTCGGTGATCTAGCGATGCTTTCCGCCGCCCAACAGATCCACGCGGCTGTCCATCACAGTCAGGGTGGACCCTCCGAGGAGCTCGAAGCGATCGAAGATCAAACCATGGACCAGTTCGAACAGCGGTTTGGCGTCTCCTATGCCGAAATGACCGGCCACGATCATTAATCGAGGCGGCCGCTGCGGTTTGATTCCTCCTCGACGGCGAACCGGAGCAACACACCGGTATCGAACCGATCGATCGTCTGGAGCGTCAGCTGTGGGAACCCCTCGGTGAAGCCGGCGCCATCGACGAGCGTCGGCGCCTCGGCACCGCCGATGATCATCGGGGCGATATACACCGACAGCTCATCGACCAGCCCGGCCTCAAAGAGCGAGAAGATCACTTCCCCGCCGCCTTCGACCATCAACGCCTCGATTCCGCGCTCCTCGAGCGCCGCGAGGCCGGCAGTGAGATCGACGCGTTCGTCACCGGCCGTCAGCACCGTTGCGCCGGCGTCTTCGAGCGCGTCGACTCGATCGGAAGGGGCGGCACTACTGACGAGGATATACGTCTCCGCCGTGTCATCGAGGATGCGGGCGTCCGGCGGCGTGCGGGCAGTCGAATCGGCCACGATCCGGGCGGGATTGCCGGCTTCGTCTTGGGCCTCGCGGGCGGCGACCTGGCCGCTGGCATCGAGCGTGAGGTGTGGATCGTCGGCGAGAACGGTGCCAACCCCGACGAGGATCCCATCGCTCTCGGCACGGAGCCGATCAACGCGGTCGAAGTCCTCGACCCCGCTGATCTCGATCTGGTCGCGCCGCCGCGAGGAGAGTTTGCCGTCGACACTCATTGCAGCGTTGACGACGACGCGCATATCGGCTCTACAACCGCCGCCGCATAACGGTTTTCGGTCCGGCTGACGATCGCCGCTTGGCTACTGGAGCGCCGCCGGCGGGCCGCCGGAAAGCCGGTCCCGATCGTGGGGTTCGCTGAAATCGATCGCTGGACCGATGGGGACGAGCTGGCGGGGATTCAGGTCGGTGTGGCTCTTGTAGTAGTGGGTCTTGATGTGGTCCATGTTGACCGTCCCGGCCACCCCCGGGAGCTGGTAGAGTTCCTTGGTGTAGTTCCAGAGGTTGTGATACTCCGTGAGCCGGCGAACGTTACACTTGAAGTGGACGTTGTACACCGGATCGAACCGGACGAGCGTCGGGAACAGCCTGAGGTCGGCGAGGGTCAGGACATCGCCGGCGAGATACCGGCGCTCGTCGAGCAGTTCCTCATACCGATCGAGAGTGTCGAACAGCTCCTCGACGGCCGCTTCGTGGGCGTCCTGGGTTTTCGCGAAGCCGGCCTTGTAGACGCCGTTGTTGATCGACCCATAGATGTCATCGATGATTCGATCGATCTCCTCGCGGTATCCTTCCGGATAGAGATCCACATCACGGTTTTTGATATCGTCGAAGGCAGTATCGAGCATTCGCATGATCTCGATCGACTCGTTGTTGACGATCGTCTCGGTCTGTTTGTCCCACAGCACCGGCACGGTCACCTTCCCGGTGTAGTTGCCATCGGCCGCGGTGTAGACATCCCGGAGATAGCCGAATCCGTTGATCGAATCCGTCGTACACCCGGGCTTCTCGGGGCTGAACTCCCAGCCGTCATCGATGCGGATCGGATCGACGATATCCATTGTGATCGCCTCGTCCAGCCCGGTGAGCTGGCGAACCAGCGCCGCGCCGTGGGCCCACGGGCAGGCCCGGGCGATATAGAGGTGATACCGACCCGGTTCGGCACTGAATGCGGCGTCGGGCCCGATCCAATCGCGGAAATCGGTCTCCGATCGATCGAACTCCCCCTCTTCGTTCGTGCTTTCGCTAGCGTCCTCGGTCCACTGACCATCGACGAGCATATTCATAGCTACCCACACTACGGCTCCGACGGGGAAATACTCCATGCCAACGGCGAGAATTTCACTGACCGGTCGGCGGTAGCAACCCAGTACGGGCCGCCAGGGAACACTTTTAGCCTGGGGCGACCGAACGGCTGAGTGATGTCAGTCGAAGACAAAGCCGAGGAGCTCGCCTCCGACCTCGGCGTCGACAAAGAGGAGGTCCAACGCAGTCTCGAAAACCTCTTGGAGTACAGCGTCCCCATGGACGAAGCCGTCGAAAGCCTCCGGCGGAAATACGGCGGCGGGTCCGACAGCGCCGAGCCGGAGTCGGTCGACGTCGCCGAGATCACCACCGAAAGCGCGAACATCACGCTCACGGCGGTGGTACTGACGAAGGGCCGGCGGTCGATTCGCTACCAGGGTGAAGAGCAAGTCATCCAGGAAGGGGAACTCGCCGACGCTACCGGCAAGATCGACTACACCGCTTGGGCGGATGTCGATTTCGAGCCCGGCGATACGGTATCGATCGCCAACGCCGGCGTCCGGGAATGGAACGACCAACCCGAACTCAATATCGGCGAGAACACGACCGTCACCACAACCGAGCAGCCGATCGAGGTCGATTATCCGATCGGCGGCGATCGCGATCTGCTCGATTTGAGCCCCGGCGACCGCGGAATTACCGTCGAGGTCCGGGTCGAGGAGGTCGAAACCAGGACGATCGATGGCCGTGACGGCGAAACCGAGATTCTCAGTGGCGTTCTCGCCGACGAGACCGCACGACTCCCCTTTACCGACTGGGAACCCCACGACGTCATCGAGACCGGAGCGACCCTCCGGATCGAGGACGTGTACATCCGGGAGTTTCGCGGTGTGCCGTCGGTCAATATCTCGGAATTCTCGACGCTGTCGGTGATCGACCGAACGATCGACGCGCCCGATGCAACCCGCATGTCGATTCAGGACGCAGTCGCGACGGGCGGTGCATTCGACGTGGAGGTCACTGGGCATGTGGTTGGGATCCGGGACGGCTCGGGGTTGATCCAGCGCTGTCCCGAGTGTGGCCGGGTGATCCAGAAGGGTCAGTGTCGGAGCCATGGCGACGTCGAGGGTGTCGATGATCTCCGAGTGAAGGCGATCATTGACGACGGCACCGGGACGGTCACCGCCGTCCTCGATGATGAGCTCACCGCCGAGATCTATGGCGGCGGGATCGAGGCGGCCCAGGAAGCCGCCCGCGAGGCGATGGATCAGGAGGTCGTCACCGATGAACTCCGTGAGACCCTCGTCGGGAAGGAATACGAGGTCCGAGGGAACCTCAGCGTCGACGATTACGGCGCGAACATCGAGGCCTCGGCCTTTACCGAAGTACAAACCGATCCACAGGATCGAGCATCGGCGTTTCTGAATGCGATCGACACCGACGCGGGGGTGGGCGAATGAGCACTGACAGCGACGGTCCCAACCAAGGCGGGGCCGGTCGACGGGAAGTCGCCTATCGGCTCTTTGCCACGGAATTTGACGACTCGACGGTCTCACATTCCGATAGTGACGAGGAACGGGCCCCGAACTACGTCATCACCCCCACAGGAGCACGTGTCAATCGCCTGTTCGTCGTGGGGGTGCTCACCGAGGTCGAATCAGTATCGGACGACGTCCTTCGGGCGCGGGTCGTCGATCCCACCGGCGCCTTCGTTATCTACGCCGGCCAGTACCAACCCGACCCGATGACCTTTCTCGAACGGGCCGACCCCCCGGCGTTTGTGGCCGTCACCGGGAAGGCCCGGACCTACCAGCCGGAGGACTCCGATCGGATCTTCACCTCGATCCGGCCGGAATCGATCAACGAGGTCGACAGCGACACCCGGGATCGGTGGACGGTCCAGGCGGCCGAACAGACCATCGAACGAATCGAAACATTCCTCGCAAGCCGGGACCGGCCGGAAGCCGGCCCGGAGCTCGAACGGGCGCTCATCGCCGACGGCGTCGATGCGGGATTGGCGGCCGGTATTCCACTCGCCATGGACCACTATGGAACGACCGACGCCTATCTCGCGGCGCTACGGGAGATCGCCGTCGATGCGGTGCGGGTCGTCGCCAACGAACGGGAAGAGGTCCCACCGCTCGAACTCGCGCCGGACGAAGGAGGCGCCGGATCCGTCGAGATCGAGACGGGGACTGTCGATACGGGTGACCGCGTCTCAACCGAACCGACCTCAGCAACCGACACGGGGACCGCGTCGGACTCAGAACCAGCCAGTACTAGCGGGCCAACGACGGCGGACAGCGCCACGCAATCGTCGACACCGGGTGAAGCGGACGGGGACTCCGAACCGGAATCGGAACCGGAACCGGAGCCATCGACCACCGCGACGGAGTCGACAGCCCCGGCGGAGCCAACCGCTGATGTATCGGGTGGTGGAACCACTGAACCAACCGAGACGATGGATTCCACCGGTAGCGACGATCTCGGTGACTTCGATGATTTCAACGACTCCGACACCGGGAGCGACGTCGAGCCCGATACGGCGGCGGGATCAACCGCCGAGACTGACGCGGAAGCCGACCTCGATGTTGCCAGCGATGAGATGTACGAGTTCGATGAGGAAGAACGCGAAGAAATCGAGGCGGAGTACGGCACCGAGTTCTCGACGGGAACGGAGGTCGATGAACCGGGTGCAGCGGACATCGAGACACCGGAACCGGCGGCTGACGAATCGGAACCGAAGGTGGCCACTGAAACGGTCGCCGAAGCCAGCCCCGAAACGATAGAAGCTGAGGAAGCAACGACGGACGCTGGCGACGACACCGACGAAACGACCGAGACGACTGATACCCAATCAACGGAATCCCAACCGGCTGAGCCTGATCTCGAACCAGAAGACGAAGACGAAGCGGCGGACGAAAGCGAGGCGGAATCCGAGACAGGTCAAGAGCCATCGACCGAAACCGACGAAGAAGCCGAACAAGCGACAGCGGTCGATCTGGACGAGGCAGTCATCGAAGTGATGGACGAACTCGATGACGGCGACGGTGCCGACCGCGAAATGCTCATCGAGACGATGACCGATCGCCACGGCGTCGACGCCAACGCCGTCGAGGACGCGATCCAAGACGCGCTCATGAGCGGACAGTGTTACGAACCCGACGAAGGGCGGCTCAAGGCGATCTGACCGGCGAATGGCACGGCCACAGGTCGAGCCGGTTCCCGATGAACCGGTTGCTACCGCGACCATCGACGGCGAACGAACACTTATCGTTGCGGATTATCACGCCGGAATCGAAGTGTCGCTCCGTTGGGAAGGCGTCGAAATCGACAGTCACGCGACCGATCGGCGCGAACATCTCCTGGAGTTGGTGACTCGAACCGGGGCCGATCAGGTCGTCTTTCTCGGGGATATGGTAACGGCGATCGGGCACGCCGAACGCGAGGAACAGGCGGAGATCGAAGCGCTCCTCGATGCTCTCCGGCCGGCCGTTGATATCATCCTAGTCAAGGGCAATCACGACGCCGAAATCGAGGACCACATCGATGTTCCAGTCACGCCGACGGAAGGGGTCCGGCTCGGCGATATCGGGTTCGCCCACGGGCATACCTGGCCGGCACCGGAGGTCCTGCGGGCGAAGGTGGTCTGTGTCGCCCATGAACATCCCGTGGTCCGCCTCGAGGACGATGTCGGCGGTCGACAGATCGAACGAGCCTGGTTGCGCGGCCGGTTGAATCCCGATGGCTTTCTCACCACGGATCGGTACGACGACGTCGCCGCCTTTACCGGCGATCTCGTCGTGTTTCCGGCGTATAACGACCTCACGGGGGGAACATGGATCAACGTCGATGGCCAGGCGTTCCTTTCGCCGTTCTTGCCTGATGGGCTCACCGACGGTCAGGCGTACTTACTCGACGGAACGCGACTGGGGGCCTATCGCCGGATCTGATCGAACGAAGCAACGTGTTTAATCGGCTTCCGTGTCAATGCGGAGTGATGACTAACGGGGAGGTCACGGCCGAAACCGGCGCCGATGCCTTCACCAAGCTCGGCGACGCGGTTCGGTCGGCACTCGGCGACCGCGGGTTTTCGACGCCGACCGAGCCCCAGCGCCGGGCCATTCCCCCGATCGCTGCCGGCCGGGACGCGCTCGTGATCGCCCCGACCGGGACCGGCAAGACCGAGACGGCGATGTTGCCCGTCTTCGATGCTATCGTTCGTCGGGGGGCCCAGTTTGGCATCTCAGCGCTGTACGTGACGCCCCTGCGGGCCCTCAACCGCGATATGCGGAGCCGTCTCTCGTGGTGGGCCGACCAACTCGATCTCGAGGTCGGCGTCCGGCACGGCGATACCACCGACTACGAGCGCCAACAACAAGCCGAGGATCCCCCCGACGTGTTGATCACGACACCCGAAACCCTCCAGGCGATGCTCACCGGCTCGAAACTTCGGCGGGCACTCGCGGATGTCGAACACCTGATCGTCGATGAGGTCCACGAGCTCGCGAGCTCGAAACGCGGCGCTCAACTGACCATCGGGCTCGAACGGTTGGCCGAACTCGCCGGCGACTACCAGCGGATCGGGTTGTCGGCGACGGTTGGCGACCCCGAGGAGATCGGTCGGTTCCTGACCGCCGGGGAGGTCCCGGCGATCATCGAAATCGATGCGGGAAGTAACCTCGATCTCCAGGTGGTCGATCCGGAGATCACCGACGAGGACGAACGGCTCGCGGGCAAACTCCTCACAGAAGCGGAGATCGCAAGCCACGTCCGAACGATCCGGGACATCGTGACAGCACACGATTCGACGCTCGTGTTCGTCAACACCCGCCAGACGGCCGAAGCACTCGGCTCCCGATTCAAGGAACTCGATGCCAATATCGGCGTCCATCACGGCTCACTGTCGCGGGAAGCACGGATCGATATCGAAGATCAGTTCAAGGCCGGCGAGATCGACGCCCTGCTCTGTACCTCCTCGATGGAACTGGGCATCGACGTCGGGCGGGTCGATCACGTCGTCCAGTATGGCAGCCCCCGGGAGGTGACCCGACTGCTCCAGCGGGTCGGGCGGGCCGGCCACCGGGCCGATGAGGTTTCGGCGGGCACGATCGTCTCCCAGGGACCCGACGATACCCTCGAGGCCGTCGTGATCGCCCGCCGAGCCATCGCCGACGATGTCGAACCGACCGAGATCCACGACGGCAGCCTCGATACGCTCGCCAATCAGTTGGTCGGCCTGGTGATGGGAAAAGATGAGATCGACGCCCGGGAGGCCTACGAAATCGTTACGCGGGCCTACCCCTATCGTGATCTCGACATCGAGACGTTCAAACAGGTCGTTCGGGAGATCGCCGATAACCGCCTCATCTGGCTCGATGAGGAGGCCGATCGGCTCGAGAAAACCGGCGGGACGTGGCAGTATTACTACGCCAACCTCTCGATGATCCCCGACGAGGAGACCTACGAGGTCTATGATATGGCCGGTGGGACCCAAGTCGGGACGCTCGACGAACGCTTTGTCGTCAATTTCGCCGAGCCCGGCGCGACGTTCATCCAGCGGGGCGAGATGTGGCGGGTCGTCGAGATCGAAGACGAGGACGCCCGGATCAACGTCAGCCCGATCGAGGATCCCGCCGGTGAAGTCCCCTCCTGGACGGGCGAGGAAATCCCCGTCCCCTATGGCGTCGCACAGGAGGTCGGTGAGCTACGCAGCGTCGTCGCCGACCAGTTACAGGACGGAGCGGATCCAAAGGCGGTCGTGCGGGACATCAGCGCCCGCTATCCGGCGGATGACCGGACCCTCCGGACCGCCATCGATCCGATCGTCCGACAGGTGGCCAACGACCAACCGATCCCGACTGATCGACACATCGTCATCGAGGAGGAAGGCCGCTCGATCGTCGTCAACGCTGCCTTCGGTCACCAAGCCAACGAGACATTGGGCCGATTGCTGTCGGCGCTGGTCGGCCAAGCGGCCGGCTCATCGGTCGGGATGGAAATCGATCCCTACCGAATCGATCTCGATGTGCCCACCGGCGTCCACGCACAGGACGTCGTTGAGGTCCTCGAGGACACCGATCCGGAGCACGTCGAGGCGATCATCGAACTCAGTCTGAAGCGGTCGGACACGCTGAAATTCACGCTGGCTCAGGTGGCCGAGACGTTCGGTGCCGTCAAACGCTACCGCGACGGCGACGGGATCGCGCCCCGCCGGTTGCTTGCGGCCCTCGAGGATACGCCCGTCTATGATGAAGCGGTCCGGGCCGTCTTCCACGATGACCTCGCCGTTACAACCACGAGTGACCGGCTCGAAGCCATCCAAACCGGCGACATCGGCGTGACGACAGTGTATGACCGAACACCGATCGGCATCGCCGGCCGAACCGGCGGCAAGGAGCTGTTGACCCCCGAAAACGCTGACGCCAGCGTGATCGAGACTGTCAAAGAACGCCTCCAAGAAGACCGGGTCATCCTCCTCTGTCTGCATTGCACCGACTGGGACCGCCGGACGAAGGTCAAGCGAGTCCCCGATCAACCCGAATGTCCGGAGTGTGGGTCGACCCGGATCGCGGCACTCAGCCCCTGGGCCGATGACATGATCCAGGCGGTCAGAGCCCAGGAGAAAGACGACGAACAGGAACAATTGACCGAGCGGGCCTACCGGAACGCCAATCTCGTCCAAAGCCACGGCCGCCAAGCCGTGACGGCGCTTGCGGCACGCGGCGTCGGGCCACAGACGGCCGCCCGGGTGATCGCGAAACTCCGGGAGAACGAAGCCGACTTCTATCGGGATATCCTCGCCCAGGAGCGACAGTACGCCCGGACGAAGGCGTTTTGGGACTGATCGGTCCCGGACCGAGGCCCGAGTACACAGAAGATTCTTGCCGGCGTCACCGATAGGGTCGGACAGATGGATCGGTCCGAGCGGTCGGCGTTCGATGGACACCCCGAGCGTGAGTCGGTGGACACCGACGAGGAGCCGACAGTCACGCGCCGACAGGCGCTAGGCGCCGTTGGCGGCATTGGCCTCCTCGGTGGCGCCGGCAAAGCACTCGACAACGTCGTGTTGGGCTATGGCGTCCTCGTCGGCACGAACCTCATCGAGCAGGATCTCGGAACGCTGGTCGACGAGCGGTTTGGCCCGACGACCACGGGCTGGCGGACCGATCAGTACCGGCTTCGATATCGGGACGGCCGACTTACGGTGATGGATGCGGACAACCGACTAGTGACGCGTCTCCCGATCACCGATACCACACCCACACAGGCGGCCGAGTGGGACGATCGATTGGGGCTTACGTCGGGGCCGCTCGAGGAGTTGAGCCGGGACCTGTCGGCGATCGCGGCCGGTAACTACCGCTTCGAATTCGGCAAAACGGATTCGTTTTTCGAAACGGCCGCGGATGGGACCGCCCGCCCCTACACCGTCGGGGCGATCCGCGGCAATCGCTTTAGACGACCGACGCCGGACCTCATCGAACGGTTTACCGACGCCGATCCGGCCGATCCAGCAGCCGTCATCGCCGGCCTCAAGACGGGATTTCGGGAGTACTCCGGCTATGATATGCCCCGGTACGCGGCGGGATCGATCCAGGACAACGTTCTCTTTGATGCGATCGATCTCCGGGCACCGTTCCAGTCGCCGACCGACTTCGAATCGATCATCGCCGGCGAGAACACGGGGTTGTTCTGCTATGAGTTCGCCTACCGTTCGATCGAAGCGTTGCATGCCGTCGCCCCGATCCGCCAACGGCTACCCGTTGCTGGGGCCGTTGTAACCGACAGCCGCCACAAACACGTGTACACCGGCGTCGCCAGCGCGGTCCGTCGGGACGGCGAATTGGTGTTCCCGATGACGTTCGTCGATTACACCCACGCAACGCTGTATGATGATCTCGCCATGCGCGGGATACTCGGCGAAGGGCTCGAAGCCTACAACCGTCGCCATCGGACCGATAACGTCTTCTGGAACAGATATGCCCGCTGGCGGTGAGCCCGTCGGTCCGAGCGATGAGGTTTACTCCTCGGACGGCGTAGCGAGCCCATATGTACATCGGGCACGAGCTGCTCGCGATCGCGCTGGCGACCGGGCTGGCCCGCGCTGCCGGGGTCGGTCGTCAACGAGCGCTCCTGCTCGGTGGATTCGGTGGCGTGTATGCGTTTGCGCCCGATCTCGACCTGGCGTATACGATCTGGGCAGTGCTCAAAGCCGGGCCGACCAACGTGTTCCCGACGACCGAACACGTCTGGACGAAATCCTGGATCGTTCACCGATCGTTGACACATTCGATCGTGACGGGCACTGTCGCAGTGCTGGCGGTCGGGCTTTTCGGAACTACGTTCAGCCGATATCGAGCCGGAAGCCGGGATCGCTACACCGTGATGGGGTTGCTGTCGACCGTCGGGGCCGTTGGGACATTGGGGTGGATCGTCATCCTTTCGGACGAACTCCTGGGGCTGCTCACGCTCGGTCTCTATGTAGCCGTCATACTGGCCACGACGGCCTGGGGGATCGGGCGTGGTATCGCTCCGCGACAGCTCATGGCGGTGGCCGCCATCGGGCTTTGGACACATCCGTTCGGCGACGTATTTACCGGCCGACCGCCGACGTTTCTCTATCCGATCCAATCGAAAGCACCGTTCGGGAAGATCGCGGTCGCGGCCGATCCGACGGTGAACCTCATTGGTCTTTTCGGGCTCGAACTGCTGATTGCCTGGGCTGCCCTGCTCGTCGTGCTTTCCGTTGGCGAGTATCGACTCGGTGCCCACCTACGACCCCGAGCGATCCTTGGACTGGGGTTCGCCGCGACGGTGACCGTCATCCGGCCACCGACACTGGAGGTGGCGTATCACTTCGCACTGGGGACGATCGCAACCGGAGTAGTCTTAGGGGCCCTCCCCCATCGCTTCCGTTCGAATAAAGACGCCACTGCCGGCTCATGGCCGGCACGATGGCTGACACCGCTCGTCACAGCACTGGCAGGAGCGAGCCTCGCTGTGATCGGGTATTTGGTCGCTTATCTCTTGATCGGGGTGTCGTAGGCCACCCGACGGCGTTACCGACGGGATCGGTCGAACTGCTCGTGAGCGGTCTCGAAGTGTTCGGCATCGATCTCGATCGTGTCGGCTTCGGCATGGGCGGTCGCCACACCCCGGTCGGCCACAGCCTCCCGGATCGCTCGCATCGAGGCCTCCCGAACGATCGCCGCGATATCGGCCCCGCTGGCGCCTTCTAAGGAGTCCGCCAGAGAATCGAGATCGACATCGTCTGCAAGCGGTTTCTCCCGGGTGTGTACGTCAAGGATCGCCCGGCGGGCCGCCCGGTCGGGATCAGGAACCTCCAGGTGGGTCTCGAACCGCCCCGGCCGGAGTAAAGCCGGATCAATATCGTCCCGGCGGTTGGTCGCCGCCAGCACGATCAGGTTCGGGTTGTCCGCGGCCCCATCGAGTTCCGTGAGCAGCTGGGAGACGACCCGTTCGGTCACGTCGTTGTCGCCGCCGCCCCGCCGGGTTGCGATCGCATCGAGCTCGTCGAAGAAGATGATCGCGGGCGCGGCCTGTCTGGCCCGTTCGAACACCTCCCGGACCGCCTTCTCGGACTCACCGACGTATTTGTCCAACAGCTCCGGCCCGGCGACGTGGATCACGTTGACATCGCTTTCGTGTGCTACTGCCCGGGCGAGCATCGTCTTGCCCGTCCCCGGCGGCCCATAGAGAAGGATCCCTGTCGGCGGATCCGTCGCTGTCGCCTCGAAGAGATTCGGATACGAGAGCGGCCAATCGACCGTCTCCTGAAGGGTCGTTTTGACCTCGGAGAGTCCGCCGATATCATCGAAGCCAGTCTCCGGTGTCTCGGCGACGAACTCACGCATGGCGGACGGTTCGACGGCCGCCAGTGCCGATTCGACGTCCTGGCGTGTCACGATCAGATCGCCGGTGTCGCGATCGTTCTTTCGCGCCCGTCGGAGCGCCGTCATCGCCGCCTCGGTCACAAGCGCCCGGAGATCGGCACCCACGAATCCCGGGGTGCGTTCGGCTAGCCGATCGAGTTCGACCCCATCACCCAGTGGCACGCCGCGGGTATGAATCGAGAGGATCTCACGGCGGCCGGCCTCGTCGGGAACGCCGATCTCGATCTCGCGGTCGAACCGGCCGGGGCGGCGCAATGCGGGATCGATCGCATCCACGCGGTTGGTCGCCCCGATCGCGATCACGTCGCCGCGGGCGTCCAACCCGTCGAGCAACGACAACAGCTGGGCGACAACCCGACTCTCCATGTCGCCACCGTCTTCTCGGCGGCCGGCAAGCGCGTCGATCTCATCGAAAAAGACGATCGCCGGAGCGTCCTCACGGGCCTGATCGAAGATCTCCCGGAGCCGTTCCTCGCTTTCACCCTTGTATTTCGAGAGGATCTCCGGCCCGGAAATGTGGAAAAACGTCGCATCGACGGCCCCAGCGACGGCCTCGGCAATGAGCGTCTTACCGGTGCCCGGCGGGCCATAGAGGAGCACCCCTTTGGGCGGATCGATGCCCAGCCGTTCGAACAGTGCCGGTTCCGAAAGCGGCAACTCGATCATCTCCCGGACCAGTTTGAGCTCGTCCTCAAGTCCGCCGATATCCGCGTAGGTGAGCCGATCGGTCGATTCCTCGGAGCCGCTCGTGACCGCATCGGTCGATGAGGGATCAGCGACGCCGACGTGGATGGTCGTCGTGTCGGTGATACGGACGGTCCCGTCGGGGCGTGTATCGACGATACGGGCCGTTCCTTCAAGCGATCGGACCTCGAACTGGGTGCCAGTCGTGATCGGTCGATCGCGCAGAGCCTGGCGGATCCGTTCGCTCGTCGGATCGTTCGCCGGCGGTTGCGTCGAAAGTCGGACCGTGACGGTCCGGGCGTCCGCAATCGGTTCCGAGCGGATACGGACCTGTTCGCCGACGCCCACACCGGCGTTGTCACGGAGTTCCCGGGCGAGTGTAACCGTCCCATCCTCCCCATCGCCGCCGGGCCAGGCGGTCACGACGATAGCCCGATCACCCTCGATGACGATCGTGTCCCCGCTGAGCACCCCCAATCGACGACGGATGCCATCCGAGAGCCGGGCGATGCCCCGTCCCGCATCGCCGGCCGGTGCCGCCCGGACAGTCGCTTCGACCGTCGCCGTGTTCTGATCAGTGTCACTCATGCGAACTGTTGGAATGCGACCGGGGTAACGCATTTAGCTGTGGCTGTCCGATCATCGGGTATGGTCGTTGAAACAGAGCGGGATGACATGACGTGGTATCGATGTGAGGAATGTGGGTTGATGTTCGATGATCGCGAGGACGCCCGCCAACACGAGGAAAACTGCGACGCCGAGGAGCCATCCTACATCCAGTAATCGACCAACGACCATTCTCGACGTCCCGTGTGGCGTCGACTGACCGACCACACGTGGTGTGGATAGGTTCGTATCTCATTCGTTGACCAGCTCGAACGATCGCTCCCCGAGTTCATCCTCCTCAAAGACGAAGACCCGTCCGTCGGCGACGTCGGTGTCGGCTTCGATCACGATGGCATAGCCGTCGGCGTGAGCAGTAACCCCTGGGAACACCTGAACGGTTTCACCCGGTTCGACCATCAGACGACCAACGCCGGTTGACTCGAGAATGTCGTCGTGGGTATTCCGATCGTTGATATACATCATGACGCCTTCGGTACCCGCCGGATCGGTTACCAGAACGTGGACTTCCTTTCCCGGCTGACACTGGACCGAGTCCGTCCGCTTTTCCGGAACACCCCGGTAGAAGATCTCCCGACCGTCGAGATATTCGACGAACACCCCGTCGGGATCGAGCTCGACACTCAAGGTGCTCGGAGCGATATCACTCCGTTGACTCATTGGGCCTGACTATGAGTGCCGGACGCAAAAACACGCCGAATAGACGCTGGCGGGTGCTCACACCACGCCAGCCGGGGTATATCAAGGGAGACGGAGATCGTCCGTCTGGAGCCAGATGATATTTGACGGGTGGTACCGACGTTTCTATCATGCCCGATCTGGCGTCCTGTTATTTCTGTGGGACGATCGCCGGCTCGGTCTCGGAACGACCGATCGCCGACGCTCCCGACGCCCCGCCCGAACTCGATCGAACCATCCTCCTCTGTCAGAGCTGTCGCGAAAAGCTCGATACGATCCTAGAGCCCGTATTTGACCAGGAATCGACCGACACATCGGGGCAATCGACAGCGGACACCACCCCAGACACTGCATCGAATCCCGACCCCGAGGATGCGTCGATGACCTGGCCCGAGGCAAAACCCTCCCAACGGCGGGCCGATCGGGACGATACCCATCAGTCGACAACGGCGAGTCCGGAGCTCGACCGGGATGGCAACGCCCAAGAGACTGACAAGGAGGAACCTACTCCCGAACCCGACGAACCAGCGGCCAAATCAGGGGACGAAAATGAGGACGCCACGGAGTCGACGAAACCACGCGCCGAGGAATTACCGGATGGGACACGACAGGTACTTCGGTTGTTGCGAAACCGGGAGTTTCCAGTCAACCGCGCGGAAATCGAGGAGGTTGCGCGCAACGCTTACGAGCTCGATCGCAACGAAAGCCGACGCGTCATCGAGGCGCTCATCGATCACGATATTCTCCGGGAAGTCGACGGCCAGTTACAGCCAAACGACTGAGTTCGCCGGCGAGAGTTTCCACCGCTGCCGGCAGCAAGCCTATTGTCCCGACCAGTGAACACGGGGTATGGACGTCACCGATGTGATCGAACATCGCATCGAGGTGCGTGAGTATGCCGACGAACCGGTCGATACATCGATCAAACGGGCAGTCCTGAACGCGGGGCGGCTGGCCCCAAGCGGCAAAAACCACCAACACTGGCGGTTCATTCTGATCGATACACCGGATCGGATCCAACGACTGGCGGATATCAGTACGTCCGGTCAATGGGTCGAAGACGCCGCGTTTGCCGTCGTAGTCCTCACGGATCCGACCTATCCGTACAACGGGATCGACGCAGGACGGGCGATTACTCATATGCAATTTCAGGCCTGGACCGACGGCGTTGGGTCATGCATTTACACGGGCTACGACGAGACGGAGATGCGAACGTTTCTCGAGGCCCCCGAAGCGTACGATGTCACGGCCGTCATCGGGTTTGGGTATCCGCCGGGTGAGATCAAGGGCGTGAAACGACGGCGGCCGCTGAGCGACATCGCGTTTCGTGAGCGGTTCGGCAACGCGGCCTTTGAGGAGTAATCAACACTGTGGACTGGAGCGGACCCAAGAGCGGGATCGCAGAGACATAAATATGATCCCCAAGATACCGGACTCATGACCGTCGACGCCTACGCTCCGGGCAGCGTTACGGCCCTCTTCTCGCCGCCGCCCAAGGGATCGGAGCAACCCTCCTATGGTGCCAGCATCGCGATCGATGACGGGGTCGGTGTCGGCCTCGAATCGGCGCCGGACACCCGCGTATACGTCGAGGACGATCCCGTCGAATTCGAACCGGTTACCGGCGTGCTTGAGCGACTCAATACGACGGCTCGTGTCGACGTCACCGCTGACGTGCCAATCGGGGCCGGATTCGGCGCGAGCGGCGCTGCCACGCTGGCGACGGCGGTGGCTGCCAACGAGCGGTTCGATCTCGGACACGAGTTCGATACCCTCCTCGATGCTGCCTATAAGGCGGAAGTCGCGGCTGGAACCGGGATGGGTGATGTGTTCATCCAAGCCGAAGGTGGACTGGTGATGAACGTCGGCGATGGCGTTACTCGATTCGAACGCGATGACCCAATCGAATACCGATCGATAGGGGGCATGGCCACTAACGAGATTCTCAACGATGAAGCGACGATCGATCGGATCACAGAGGTCGGCCGTGAACAGATCAGCCAGCTCTCGTCCGACCCCCCGGTCCGGGAGGTCATCGAACGAGGATGGACCTTCGCCCAGCGAACCGGATTGGTGACCGAGTGGATCGAATCGGAAGTCGCTACCATCGAAGCCGCCGGAGGCGCTGGAACGATGGCGATGTTCGGCCAGACGGTGTTTGCCGTCGACGTCACGGATGTCTTAGATCATCGAACGGCGATCGATACGACCGGCGTCCGGTTGTGCTGATCCCGGACGGTCAGATTACCGCCAGCGGGATCATAACGAGGGTGCCAACAACGATCCCGGTGGCCAGCTCTGGCTTGCCCCCGCTCGGGAGGGTCCTCCCGATCTCAAGGGCCTCGGGGATGAACTCGGTGAGCACGAGATAGATCATCGCGCCGGCGGCAAAGCCGAACCCGAAGGGCAGGAATTCGCGTGCGATCCGGACGAAAACAAACGCAAGGACGGCGCCAATCGGTTGTGGGAGACTCGAGAAAATCGACCACCCGACCATCCGCCACCGACTAACACCCATCGATTGGAGCGGGATCGAGATCGCCGTCCCCTCGGGGATGTTATGGATCGAGATTGCGATCGTCATGAACACGGCGAGCAAGGGGACGGTGAATCCAAAGACAAACAGCCCGCCTTCGAGGTTGAGATCGGCGAAGGAAACGCCGATGGCAACCCCTTCCGGAAAGCTGTGGACGGTCAGAATCCCCAAAATCAACACCAGTTTCTTGAAATCGGCCTCCTCGTACTGTTTGGGATCGATTTCGGTCTCGGTGAGGACACGATGGCTTCCGATCACGAGCGCCACGCCGACCAGTAAGCCGGGGACGATCTCGACGATCGTTCCCTCGACGAGTCCCTCTTTGATCAGCCCGAAGACGGAAGCCGCCACCATGATCCCGGACGCCAGTCCCCAGAGGATCACGTTCCAGCGGTCATTGACGTCGGTTAGAAAGAAAAACGGCAGGGCCCCGATACCGGTCGCGACTGCCGTCATAAACCCCGCGACGAAAACGAGGGCCAAGTTCTCAAGGAGCCCCATACTCTCCCTTCATAGCTCAGCACACTAAAATTGTCACTTTTCTATTATTTTTGGCCGGCCTAAACGAGATCCGTACATAAAAAATATATGACGTAAACAATTTCTGTAGTGACTACTGGATCAGCCAAAAACATAATATAAAATATATTTCTGATCGCTTCCGGCAAAGAGTGGGCCATTAGTCACTCAGAGCCCTCCGGGGGACATATCAGGGACCGCATCGATTGGACCGTCGATGACAGGTGAAGCGCGAACGCCCTCCGAGGAAACGGGGCCGCTTGACGGCCTCACGGTCCTGGATGCTTCCCGCGTCCTCGTTGGCCCGTTTTGTACCATGCAGCTCGGTGATCTAGGGGCCGACGTGATCAAAGTCGAACGGCCCGGAACGGGCGATCAGACCCGCGCCTGGCATCCACCGACCTACGGCGACTCCGAGGAAAGTGCCTACTATCTCAGCATTAACCGGAACAAACGATCGATCACGCTGAACCTCGGAACCGAGGAGGGCCGTGCCGTGTTGGAGGATTTGGCCGCTGAGGCGGACGTGCTCGTCGAGAACTTCCGGGTTGGGACGATGGAACGATGGGGACTGGGCTACGATTCGCTCCAAGAGCTGAATCCGGAACTCGTGTATTGCAAACTCTCGGGGTACGGTGAGTGGGGGCCGGATCGCGACAGGCCAGCCTATGACATCCTCATGCAGGCGGAAGGTGGGATGATGAGCATCACCGGCGAGGAGGACGGCGCACCGGTCCGTGTCGGCGTCGCGATCGCCGATATCGGTGCCGGGATGTACGCGACCCAAGCTATCCTTGCGGCGCTCTTAGAACGCGAACTCGGGGACGGGCAGGGCCAGAAAATCGATATCAGCCTCCTCGATGGTCAGGTCGCCTGGATGTCGTATATGGCAACTAACTACTTTGCGACCGGGGAGCCACCGAAACGGATGGGCAGCAAACACCCGACAGTCGTGCCCTATCGGGCGTTCGAGACCGCTGACGGTCATGTCATCGTGGCCGTGGCGTCGGAGAATATCTGGCCACGGTTCTGTCGAGCGATCGACCATCCGGAACTGATCGACGATGCTCGGTTTGCAACCAACGCCGACCGCATCGAACACCGAGAGCCACTGGATGCGATCCTCACCGAAACGTTCGAAACCCGCCAAACCGAGGACCTGCTTGCACGATTCGACGAGTACGATGTGCCGGCAGGGGAGGTCAAAGACCTCAAAGCCGTCTTCGAGAATCCCCAGGTACAGGCCCGGGGAATGCAACAGACGATCGACCATCCGACAGCCGGTGAGGTCGACATGCCGGGAAGCCCGATGCATTTCTCGCGAACCCCGACGGTACTCGAGCGACATCCACCCTTACTCGGCGAGCAGACTGAATCGATCCTCGAGGAGTACGGCTACACCGACGCAGATATCGACCGACTCGATTCGGCGGACGCCATCTAGCGTCCGGTGTTCGTCGACAGCAACGGAATGCAAGACAGACAACCGATCCTCCAGTAATGCGTTCGGTATCTGAGCATCGACATCTATCAGTACGCCGGTCGCCTTGGAGATCAATCGAGCTTCTACAACGGTATTGTTCTAAAAGAAGCGAACCCGTTCGCGTGGTTCCCATCCACTGAGAACGTAGATCCGGTTATTTGCGGTGTCATGTCGAAGGTTCACAAGAAGCATGCAGCCCGCGCCGACACTCCTGATCGTCATCAAAACAACGACTGTCCTGTTAGGTTCCGTCATCACGTTTCGGTCTTGGACCGCCCATCGACGTCTCGGGTCGGATGCACTTCGGGCACTCGCCATTGGCTTTGGGACCGTCACCTTCGGAGCTATTCTCGGCGGGTTTCTCCATCAGTTCATCGCTCTGGCCGTTGAGGAAGTCGTCATCGTCCAAAGCTCGCTCACGGCCACAGGGTTTGCGGTAATTACCTACTCGTTGTATATGCATGACGCGACGATCGACGATCGGAACGTCTCAATCCAGGAAGGGGAGATCGACATCAAGTAACTCAAAGCGACCACGATGGTCGCGATTCCGGTCGCAGAGATCTGCCGCCGTGAGTGAAACACCAGCGGGCGAACGGATGATCGTCGCGACCCCACCGAATTGAGAGGAGCAGTTAATTCAGCCCGATTGTCGGCGATCCATCGACCGATCGTACCGGATCGATCCGGGTCAGACCTCTCGGCGCGGCGCGGTCGTTGACCTGGCGTATCAGTCGCTGAAGTACCGGCGATCCTCAGCCGTGAAGTCGGGGGTTTGTTCCCACATCCGCGCCTGAAAGAGCTGAAGGGCGATCTGGGGGACATGTCGATGATTGATTTTCGCCGATGGTCCGACCGCTTCGCCGGCCCACGAGTTATGATCCTCGATGAGCTGTACGGCGTCACGCATACTCTTTTCCATCAAAGCGTAGGGGTCGTCGTCCGTCATCCGTCACTCACTACCAGCTATAGGATGGACCCCTTGTTCTCAATTTCGTTCTGTAGCCGTCGATGAGTCACTCAAAAGAAAATGAAAACACCCGTCGTCTTATAGCGGTGTGGTCCCCTCCACGATTGCTGTCGCATGAGGCTGCCCGAACCGGACGGCTCACAGGAGGGGTTTACCCAAGGGGTGGCGAATCAGGACTGCAGTATGGGATTTATGATCGACGAGTCGTCGCGTTGTAGACGACGGTCACCCGTGCGGAGACAGTCACCGTCCCGGTATCGATGTCAGTCGGAGCACTGGCGGCAACCGGTGTCGCCGTGGCCGCGACCTGCCGTTCTCGACCCGAATCGAATCCGACATGCCCGGTCCGGACCTGAGAGACACCGGTCACGCTGAGATTCGATCGAGCGGCAATCACGTTGGCCTGCCGCCGTGCATCGGCCATCGCCCGGGCGATGGCTTTATCGCGGAGCTCCTTACGCGTACGCTTCGAGACCACAAATCGGACGTCATCGACACTGGTCGCACCGTTCTCGACGGCCGTTACAATGACCGATCCGGTACGATTGAGGTCGGTGAGCGTAATCAGAAAGGTATGACGAGCGGTAAATATCGGTTGCCGGTCGTCCGCCTCCCGGAACCGCCGATAATCGCGATCGATATCGAAATAGACGGTCGTGATTTGATCGCGACCGATTCCCATCCGCTTAAGCGCTGACCGCATTCGTGAGACGTTTGCCGCGAGTCGTTGGCGAGCGGTCGCCGCGTTCTGTCCCGATGCCCGGACACCGACCCGGAGGACCGCCCGATCCGGACTGGCCTGGAGACTCCCCGAGGCACCGACTTCGATCAGGCGTTGGCCTGTCTGTGGCGTCGATTCCGTCATCGGTGCCTGGCTACCGGTCCCATCGATCGCCGAACACCCTGCGAGAACCACCAGGAAACCGAGGCCGATGACAGCGAGGGTGTGTGGTGAGTATCGCATGCTATGCGATCGATCAACCGTCGGCGAAAAGTAACTCCCTCAGACTGAAAGATGCGTTTCAGCGAGACCGATCCTCACCCGACCCGGCCGACTTATTGGCCACCTCATTGAATACGATTACTGGATGCACCAGCTCGCCATCATCAGCGATACTCACGTGCCAACGCGAGCCGACGGGATTCCGGATGACTTCCGTAACCGAATCGCCGCTGCCGATCACACCATCCATGCGGGTGATTTTACCGCACCGGAGACGCTTGAGGACATTCGCGACCTCACCGATGGACAGTTGACCGCGGTCTACGGAAACATGGATCCCCATGGGCTCGATCTCCCTGGCGTGGCAACGCTGTCGATCGAGGACGTTACCTTTGTCGTCACCCACGGGACCGGCGATCCGGCTGGCTATGAAGACCGGGTCGTCCGAACCGTCCGCCAGGAAGCGAGCAAGACCGCGATCGGCGTTGCTGGACACACGCATACACTCCTCGATACCGTCGTCGATGGGATCAGAATCCTCAACCCCGGAAGCGTTACCGGCGCCCCACCGGCAACGGAGACGACGATGATGACCGCCACGGTGTCCGGCGAAACAGTAGACGTGACCGTTCACAAACAGTGACCTCCTCCCCGCCGTGAACGGCGGGATTCTCTCGCTGAATCAAGATAGGTCACGTCCCGTTCTGGGAGAGAACCTGGCTCGCGTTGATCGGACTAACCCCGTCGGTCATCCAACACCCGTCGAACTGGCCGCTATCCTGCCGAACGAGGATCCATTCGTACCCGTGCTGGGTTCCGTTTTGATCCGTGACGGCGAGCGGCTGGGTAGCGACCGAGTCCGAAATCGTCATCGGACCGTAGGTTACCCGGGTATGATTCAACAACGGGGCGTACGTCGGGCTCTTGACGATCTCAATAAAGTTAGCCAACGGTCCGGTGACTTCTCGGTTCCGGGGCGAGGCGAACCGCCAGGTCGTCGCGATGCCGTCGTTGGTCGTGGCGTTGTTGTTCCGAAGAGCGCCCACTTGGATGGCAACCACCAACCGCGGTGGACGCTCACAGGTCGGTTGCAAGCCAGTATACCGCGACGATTGAACGCTTCGTGGAGTCGTCGTCGGTGTGACCGTTGCCGGTTGTTCGTCCGGCGTCGGCGACACCGTCGTCGAATGCGATGAGGCGGTCGGGGATTGCCGGCCCAGATCAACGTTTCCTTCCGGCACTTCGAATGGACCCTCATCGCCGACCTCGCGGTCACCGCCCGGCACCGCGACCGACTGCATCGGCCCATCAGTCGGACCGATAGGACCAACCCCGGGAATCAATCCGGCGCCAATACCGAGCCCCAACACCCCCATTACGAGTAATCCGCCAAGCAGGGCGTATCGCCACGGCCGACCGTTGGTATTTGATCCCGGTGACGCCGAGGCTGTGGATTGATCGTCGGTTGTCGATTGGTTCGCAGGTTCGGATTCCTCCTGTGTCGGCGAATCATCCGTCGGCTCGGTCGCACTGGGGGCCGGCAACGTCTGGACATCGTCGTTCCGCTCGCGTCGGGCCGGCCGATCGAAATACGATTGAAAGAGTTCATCGGCCGATTCGGCGTCGATCGCATACAGAGCCTCGGTGTAGAGATCCGAGGGGTCGAGAACCTCCAGTTCCTCGTGGTCGGCCGGATCGACCGATTGGTCGACCGTGACGATAGTATCGATAGTGGTGAGATCGGTGTCATCGAGGGCTGCCGTTGAGGGGGTCGTGACCAGGATACGGCGGGTCTCCGACACCGGCGTCGAACGGGTTGCCTCAAGCACTGGTCCGGATCGCACGACCGACCACCCGCTCAGGCTCCAGAGGGCCTCGACGAACTCGATCACCTCATCGTCGGAGAGCGTCTCGAGGAGTGAAACGAACCGGTCGCGTTCGATCGGTCGGCGATGGGTCATGCATGACTCCGACGCTGTGGCCGATAGGTCCGTGCGGGAAGGCACATCCCGTAGCGCACAACGGTACCAAGGAACACATCTATAGAAAAGTTCGTATCCGATACCCCCAGCCACGACCGACACAGAATCGGATGTGAGATCGTGTTGCTCGATGTATAGCACCAGGGTTCAATTCCAGCTGAAATAGAGGCTTCTTTCCAGTTATCAAATGAGTAACCGAAATAACTCGATGACAGCGAAACGTCTGACATACGAATGACGCACGTCAGACACCGATCCAGCATCAAAGACACCCCACTGTTTCCGCTGGACATCCCCGCCGTCACACCGTCATCGATAGCGACCGGTAGGCGTATATACGTCCTCGGATAGTCCTCACTCACATGGAGGGCCGCGCACGGGCCCCGGCTGCGGGCACTGTTTTGAACGCCCTCGCCTGCGGGAAAGGCGCTGCCTTCGCTATCGACGCCTATACGACCGCCACGGTTACGCTAACCGACGGGACCGAAATCGTCGGCGAGATCGCCGAGGCCCCCGATGCCGATACACGGTTAATCGAACGGTGTGTAGCACTGATCGTCGACCAATTCACCGACGAACAGTACGGCGCGACGGTCCGGACTGACAGCGAGATCCCGATGGCAGCCGGGCTCAAAAGCTCAAGCGCCGCCGCGAACGCCGTTGTGCTGGCGACCCTCGACGCACTCGAAATACCGGTTGGTCCCGAGGGGCCGATCGATCGAGCCGATGCCGCCCGGATCGGCGTCCAAGCCGCCCGCGACGTCGGGGTGACGGTCACCGGCGCGTTCGACGACGCCAGCGCGAGCATGCTGGGTGGAGTCACCGTGACCGACAACACCGACGATACCCTGCTCGCGCACGAGCACCTCGACCGAGATGTCCTCGTCTGGACGCCGCCGGAACGGGCCTATAGCGCCGAGGCGGACGTCGATCGCTGTGAACGACTGGGGCCGCTTGCGGAGTTCATCGCCGAGACCGCGCTTGAGGGCCAATATGCCCATGCGATGACGATCAACGGATTTGCCTTCTGTGCCGCATTGGGGTTCTCGACGGAGCCCCTTATCGAGGCGCTACCACAGGCCGACGGCGTCTCGCTATCCGGAACCGGCCCGAGCGTGACCGCGATCGGCCCACCGACAGCCCTCGATACGATCGAATCAACCTGGCAACGCCGGGAGGGAACAACATGGATGACGACGACACAGA
This sequence comes from Chewarchaeum aethiopicum (SeqCode), assembly GCA_034190395.1. Taxonomy (GTDB): domain Archaea; phylum Halobacteriota; class Halobacteria; order Halobacteriales; family Hikarchaeaceae; genus Chewarchaeum; species Chewarchaeum aethiopicum. The sequence continues at coordinate 13,475 of JAXINS010000090.1, read as the reverse complement.
CCGACGGCGCACGGACGAGATGACCCTCGCGGAGCTCCGTGAGGAGATCCAAACGATCGATCAGGAGATCGTCGAGCTGATCGCCCAGCGGACCTACGTCGCCGAGGCGATCGCGGAGGTAAAAGCCGAACAGGGGCTGCCAACCACCGACGAGCAACAGGAACAGCAGGTCATGGATCGGGCCGGCGAGAACGCCAGCCAGTTCGATGTCGACGCGAATCTCGTCAAGGCGATTTTCCGGTTGCTCATCGAACTGAACAAAGTCGAACAGCGAAACAAACGGTAGTCGACCGCCGGCACTTCGATTGGGTTCGATATCAAGCGAGGTACGTCTCGGCGAGTGCGTCGAGCGCCTCGTGATGTTCGGTCGTGTGGGGGGCGGTCAACGGCGAGACGCTGACTTCGCCGTCTAAGATCGCCCGGCGGTCGGTCCCGGCGGGTTCGTCGATCTCGTCCGTTCGCATGAGTTCCCAGATCTGATCGGTCAGCGTGATCGTACCGTCGGCTTCGTGGGTAGCCGCCATCTCATAGCTGTGAGAGGGGCGAGTGATCCGCATCGGGGCGGGTGTATCCCCGGGGATCGGGGCGTTCACGTTGAGGTACTCAGCCTGTTCGAAGACGCCTGCTCCCATGGCGTGATCGGCGAGATAGCGGGTCGCCCGGACCGCGTTATCGTAAAACGAGGGATCCCGCGCGACCTCGTCGTACTCGTATTCGCCGATCGGAATGTAGAGGGAGACGGCGATCGCTGGGATGCCGAAAAACGCCGCCTCAACAGCGGCGCTGACCGTTCCTGATCGGCCGAGAACATAGGCCCCGAGATTCGCCCCCTGGTTGCAGCCCGCGACGACTAAGTCCGGGTACGGACCGATAGCTTCGAGTCCCGCGACAACACAATCCGCCGGCGTACCATCGATCGTATAACCGAGTTCGTGTTCCTCGACGGCTACCTCACTCGAGATGGCTCGCCCGATCGCGCTCTGGTCGGTTGCCGGCGCAACGACGGTGACATCACCGATTTCCTCCAAGGCCTCGTATAACACCGCGATACCGGTGCTTTCGATGCCGTCGTCGTTGGTCAGCAGAATATCCATATCCCAGTCATTCCCCGTGGCCTCAAAAACACATCCCAATCAATCGGAATCCAGCGAGCAGCCAGCCTGGATCAAGCGTGCCTGGTTCACTCGGCGATGAGATCGACGATCGTCTCGTCGTCGACCACTAGGTTGTACGCCGCCTCGTCGTCGTTCCAGAGGACGAGGACTGATTCAAATCGGAGTACGGCCCCATAGTCCGCCGTTCGCAGCGACCTATTCAAACTCGTCTCCCGGGTCAGGACCGCGAAATGGGCCGTCGATTCCGAGCCGTCGCTGATCCGGTAGACGGGATGATCGCTGCCGAGATCGTGACTGAGTTTGCAGGCGACACAGTCGATCCGTTCGGTAACGTGGCGATCCATCTCGGCGAACTTGGCGAATCGGTCGGGATCGAGCGTGAAGTCGTGTTGCCGCCGGCCGTCCGACCGGAGGATCGAATAAGAAAACTGCACATCGACGTTACAAAACTCCCCGGAATTGCCGCCGGCCGCATCAAGCTCCCGTTGAAAGGTCGGGACTTCGAGTTCGGGTTTGACGTCGAACGACCAACAGGTGGCGGTCGGCGAGTGATCGGGCCAGAACCGGACCGTCGGCGCGAACACCGTCAACCCCTCGTCGATGACCGATCGTTCGACCTCCCGAAGCTGGATGCTGGTATTCCGGTCGGCCGGGGCGATCGCAATGAGAGAGCCATCGTCGGTCAACGTCTGTGCATAGCGTTCGACGACCGCGGTCGGGTCGGCGAGTTCGCTCAAGACATTGGCAAAGAGGATCAGATCATAGGGCCCCGTCGTCGCTGGGTCGAATGCCTCGGCGGTCGTGTCGTGAATCGACGGTCGGAAGTTGCGGCCGGTGGCGGCCAACAGATCGGTCAACAGCTCAACCGCCGGACTGGGTTCTACGGCGTGGTATTCCACGCTCGTCTCGCCAGCATAAAAATCCGCGAGCCCAAGGGCCGGTCCACCGACGCCGGCGCCGACATCGAGCACCCGGGCCGTACGGGGCAACAGCGAACGCTCAGCCAACTCCGCAAGCACGTATTGGATTACCGCGTAATAGTCCGGCAGGTGATAGATGCCATAGCCGTACACGGCATCGAGATCGTACTCGACGCATCGCTGGCGAAAATACGCCTCTTTGAGTCGGCGGATAGTATCTCGGAGCCGATCCCCGCTTTCGCCTTGCTGCCATTCCACTCCGTATCGGTCGATGAGTTGGTCGACGAACCGATCGGCGTAGATATCCGGGAACCGGTCGACACCATCGAAGTCCGGGTCGAGGGGGTCCTCAGGGACAGGAACGAACGTCCCATCCGGACGTTCACGCAACGCCAGCTCCACCGCCAGGTCACGAAGCGTCTCCCTTACAACCCCCGGATGGGGACGGCCCTCGACATACTCGGTGATTTCCTCGGGATCGATCGGCCGTACGTGTCGCAGGTATTGGGCGTTCTCCCGGATCGACTCCCGCTGTGAGGAGGTCATGGCTTACTCGTTGCCGCCGCGGCCAGCCTCACGATACAGCTGTTCGAACGTCTCTTGGTCGGCCTGTGCGATCCGTTCGGCGGCCGCCGCGACGTCCTCGGCACCGGAAAACGTCGACTGGATATCAGCGTAGACCCGCGGCGTCCCGCCGGTCACATCCGTGACCAGTTCCCGGAGTGTATCATAGATCGGCGTGCCGAATGGGTCCGGGACCTCCTCGGCCGCGAGGGCGAACGCCAGAATCGCCGCGTGTGCCCGGGCTTGGATCGTCTCCATGGCCTGGTCGTGTACGGCCGGGGTCGTCTCGAAGAGGGTATTGCCCGCGGCTTCCAGCTCCTCGGAAACCGTCTCGACGATCGGCCCAGCGTTGTCGGCCACGACGGCGATCCGGCCCGGCGCGTTCGCCGGAGCAAAGAGCGGGTGGAGGCTGGCCCGTTCTTGCTCCGGGGCGGCCTCAGCCATCGCCGCCACCGGATCGGCCATCACGCCCGAGAGATCGATGATCGCTTCGGTCGCGTTCGGAGCGTAGCTCTCGATGGTCGATGCGACCGCCGACATCGGAACGGCGATAACCACCAACTCGAACGACTGCTCGGTTCCCGGTTCGACCGTCTCACCACCCACCGCCGTGGCTGCCTCACTGGCAGTCGCCTCATCAACGTCGACGAACGTCGGTCGGATGTCGACGGTTTCGGCAAACCACCGCCCGATCGCCCCCGCACCGACGATCACCGTCTCCATATGCTGTTAGCGTAACCGGGGCGGTCTCAAAAGCCGTTCGTTCGGTGCAATCGAGCCCCCACGCCACGAATTTGTGATCAATGAGGGGGATAACCGATCAGTACGACTGCCCGAGTACCGACCGGAGCCAGAAAAGAACCCGACAGCCGGATCAGTCAGTCACGACGGTCCGCTTGTCGGTCGCCCGTTCGACCCGTCCACCGACGACCTTATACAGGCCGTACAGCAGCCAGATCAGCATGCCAAGGGCGATGATTGCCGCCCGGAGGGTCGGATCGAACGTCGTCGTCGCGACGACTTTCCCGGCGTCGTTGGTTTGCGGGACCGCATGTGGGTTCCCGATGATCGCCTCGAGGACGCCCAAGACGACGAGCCCGAGGAAGATCAGGCCGCCGCCGAGCGCCATCGCGATGCTATCGACCGTGGTGGTCCGATCGGCTGTTGTCATTGTGAACACCTCCTTAGCCGAGTAGGTAGCGGAGTCGGTTGTGTTTCTTCACGATCTCGGTGTCCTCGAGATACCGATCAAGTCCCCAGACCCGACCGGCGCCGAAGACGATCATCGTCAGGAACAACAACAGTCCCATCAGATCGCCGTTCACGAAGCCGTGGGTCCACTCGGCGTTCCCGAAGTAGAAGAAGAACATCAGGAACGCCCCGAAGAACGCCGCGAGTCGGGTGAAGCCGCCGACGAGAACGCCGAGCCCGATCAGGAACTCGCCAATCGGGATCGCGGCATTGACGAACCACGGCGCGTTCTGGCCGAACCAAACCGTCACCGGCCCGACGATCGTGCCTTGCGTGGCCCCGGTCAACCACCAACCGGCGGAGAACCCGCCTTCGAGGAGCTTCGTCAAACCAGCGTGCATCATCCAGTACCCGGTGACGATCCGGAGGAATACGATCCAGTAGGTCGCCCACGGGGCGTCGAACTCGAGGGAGACGTCCGTCCCAATGACGTTCGTCTCGAGCGTTTGTGTGCTCATTAGGGATCCCTCCCTACAGGTGAAGCTGGTCGTTCCAGGGGTATATATGGTCAAATCCGTTCCCAATCTCTGAAAATCGGGGATAGCGCGATGATTACAGCAGGTACGAAACGAAATCCCACTCGGTGACGGATTGGCTGAAACCGATCCTCTATGAGCCATTCACTCCAGAGTAGTACACCACCACCGCCAAACGAAACGGACAATATCGGGAGTCGATCCACCCTCTCTCTGAAGACATCTCTTTCGAACCGCCAGTGATCGATGCCGACAGCACGGTCACACCGAATCCCATGCCAGGGATAGGGTCAACGGCGGTTTGGCCCCGCCAACAGACCCAAGATGTGACTGGTCTGCCAACCCGAAGCGGTGAACATGTGGACCTCACGGCATCAGCCGTGTGGAGAGGCTCAATCGATGATCAAGTCCTTGTGGTACTCGGTCAGATTGCGGTAGCCTGAATCGGTCACGACCACCAGATCTTCGGTTCTGATGCCACCGTGATCGGGATGATAGAGGCCGGGTTCGACTGTCACGACGTGTCCCGGTTCGAGTTCATCCCCACCCGGCGCGAGCCGGGGGAGTTCGTGTACCTCAAGTCCGACCCCATGGCCGGTGCTGTGAATAAACCCCGTTTCAGTATCCGGATCGGAACGAAGCGTCGGATACCCCGCCTCCTCGTAGACCGCACAGGCCGCGTCGTGAACGGCCTCGCCAGTGACACCGGGTTCGATCGTCTCCAGGGCGGCTTGTAACGCCTCGTTGGTGAGGTCGAACCGTTCGACAATCGCCTCGCTTGCCTCGCCACGGAGGAAGGTCCGGGTCATGTCGGCGTGATATTTCGACGCCTTGTCCTTGGGGAAGATATCGATCACGATCGGTTCGTGGGCGGGTAACGGACCGTGGCCCCGCTCGTGTGGATCCGCACCTTGTTGCCCGCCGGCGACGATCGTTTCGTCGAGCCCACAACCATGGCGCAGCAACGTCACCTCGATTTCCTCTTTAATCCGTTCGGCGGTAAGCGGCTCCCCATTCAAACGGAGGGTATCGCCGTCGACCGACGCCGCGGCGATGAGCTCCTCGGCGGCGGCCATGGCCGCCTCGTTGGCCGTCTGGGTTTCATCGATGCGTTCGATCTCCGTGTCGGTCTTTGTCGCCCGGATCTCCGAGAGCACCTCGTCGGTTTCCGGCTCGACCGTGATCTCGCGTTCACGAAGCCCGTCGGCGGTGTCGATCGGGAACCGTTTTGGAACGCTGATGGAGCCGATACCGGCCTCACCGAGGAACGAGGCGACTAGTTCCCGGCGGGCCTCGCCCGCCCCGAGTTCCTCGCGCAGTTCCATGTAATCGTAGTCCGCATATCGCTTGACCGTATCGGCGTCGCTCGTCTCCCGAGCACGATTGTACTCCAAGCCGGAAACCAACAGCCAGAGCGTATCGGGGGTATAAAGCGTAAAGTACGGGTCGGGAGCGTTGAATCCGGAGAGGTATCGTTGATCGGCGACATCCCCGGCGGCGTCGATGAGGTAGCCATCGACGTCCGCGTCGGCGAGATACGAGTCAAGTCGTGACAGATCGGGCATGGATATCCCGATCACTGCCATCGACTAAACGCTGTCTCTCGCTCCCGGACCGGAGGCGTCTCGACCGGCGCTTTCGTCGGGCCTATCGTCCGATCGGATCGGAACGAGCCGCGAAATCGGATAGCGGTAGATACAGGCCGGTTTGGTCGATCCCGCCCCCGGATAGAACGCTTCAACGACTGGATCTGTGGGGGCGTAGGCTGCATTCGTCGGGTACTCCGCGACGGTCTGGCCGGTGTCGGAGATGAGGACATCCTCGGCTGGCTGATCGGTCACAGTTGCGACCCGGAGCAAATCGCCCGTTTCTCGGTCCCAGACGAGTTCCCCGGCATCGATCCGGCAGGTTCGACACAGCGGTGGGGACGCCGCCGGCTTGACGAACGCCGTTCCAGCACAGACCGCACATCGTCGGGCCCGTTTTTCCGGCGGTGGGAGTCGGCCTTCGTTGATTTCGATCGCCACGCGGCGGAGGTGCTTACAACGTTCATCCCGGATGCTATGGTCGGGACAGGTACACCGACCGGCAGTCAGATCGACGATATAGGTGGTGTCGCTCTGGCTTTCGACCACGTATCGTCCGTCCTCAAGTTGGAGAACGGCCATCCGTTCGGTCCAGGCACGAACCGAACGGTCATCAAGCGAGGAGAGGTCCGGGGCTAGGGCGTGTTTCATCGGTGACGCGGGTGGGGTTCGAAGGTGCGTCATGGGCGAACATGAACGACAGACGACGGTCGGATCGACCGCGTCCGTGTTCTACTAGAGTAACGGTCTGGAACGGCCTAAGCCTTTCACCTGTGGCGCAATAACGACACCCACCGACCGCATCACCCAGTCCCCTACCTCTCAACCGACTCGTCGAATCAATCCGAACGGACACCGGAGAAGTGACGTCCTTCCCGCCCTGAAAGGCGAGGTTTTGTGCCTGTTTTCCTCGATAACTCGGGTCAGCGACCGATCAGGAGACCTCGTCGCCCGCCGTTGCCGACATCGCGGGCTTGCGAACCGTCGGATCGGCAAGGGCCTCCAGGAGGAGGTCAACGCCGAGATCGATCTCACGTTCGGTCACGTCAAGCGGGGGCAACAATCGAAGCGTCTTGTACCCACACCCCAGGGTTAGCAACCCTCGTTTGAGGGCGGCTTGGAGGACGGCTTCCCGTCGGTCCTTCGTATCGAATTCGACGGCGACCATCAGGCCCTTCCCACGGACATCGATGGCGAACTCCGGCGTTTCGTCCCGGAGTCGCTCCATCATCTGGGCACCACGAGTGGCGGCGTTGTCAATGAGATCGTACTCCTCGATCGCATCGAGGGTAAAAACGCCCAGCATCGAGGAGATGATGTCGCCGGCGCCCCACGTCGAGGAGATCCGTCCTCGTTCCTCGGGGAAAATCTCCCGGCTTCCGACGGTCGCGCCGACGCGTAACCCTTTCGCACACGTGATCACATCGGGCTCGATCGCGTAGTGATCCGAACCCCACATCTCGCCGGTCCGGCCGAGGCCGGCCTGGATCTCGTCGGCGATCAGCGGGATGTCGTACTCGGTCGTGATCGTCGCGAGTTCCTCCATGAACGCATCACTGGGGAACTGATAGCCACCCTCGCCTTGAATCGGTTCGACGATAATGTAGGCGACATCGTCGGGATCGATGTGGCCTTTCTCGGGATCGAGTTTCGACCGGAGCCGGGAGACACCGCTGGAATCGGCGAAGAACCCACAGCTACAGGTCGCCGCCGTACAGCCCGCATCCCGACAGAACGGGATATCATGAACGCCCGCCAGTTCCGGATACTCCTTCCGATGGACGGCTTTCGAACGATTGAGCGATAGCGCTCCCAGGGTGCGACCGTGGAACGCACCGTCGAAGGTGACGGCGTATTTCGCACCGCCCCGGTCGTCATAGCAGATCTTGATCGCATTCTCGACGGCTTCAGCCCCGGAGTTCGACAAGAAGACGGTATCGAGACCATACTCGGCCGTTGCGTCGGTGAGTCGCTCCATCAAGTGGCTCGATCCGGGAAAGGTGGGATCGGCCGGGTCGGCTCCTGCGCCCATATAAAAATCCTGCCCGGCGATCTTGAGGGGATCGACGAGATCGAACTCCTCGAAGCGATCCATGATCTTCGGATTGTTGTACCCAAGGGGGGCGGCGGCAACGTGGCTCGTGAAATCGAGCAACACGTTGCCGTCGACATCGGTACAAAACGGCCCGTCGGCGTCCTCGGTAATATCCCAGACAAAATCATAAACGTACGTCGACGTCGCGGTGAACTCGTGGTGGTACTCCGACCACGCGTTCGCTCGTTCAGCCGGAAACGTCGTGACCGATGGTTCGGCAGTCTCTCGGTCCATGCGCGGAGCGTCGGCGTGGGGGATTGTAAACAATTCGCTACCCAGGACCAGAATGCCGGCATGCAGTGTGATTACCGCCAACGGCTCCACGCAACCTTTTTCCGGCGTCCCGCCGCCGACTCTCTATGGCGCCCCCGTGGGAGTATGACCGAACCACCATCGGCTGGTGGATGCTCGGCGGCGTTCTCTTTGCGGCGCTTGGGTTCGTGGTCTACTCCTTTATCGGGACCATCGTCTTCGGGATTTTCATCTACTATGCGACACGGCCCCTCTACAAACGGCTTCGCAGCCGGATCCGACCGGCCAGTCTGGCGGCCGCCACCGCCCTGTTGCTTTTGGCCTTGCCGGTGATCTTGCTGTTGGCGTATACCGTCGCGATCGGCCTCCAAGAGAGCACGCGTTTGATGCGCCAGACCGATCTCGGACGGCTTGAGGGGACGATCCAGCCCTATCTCAACGTCTCGACGATCCCCCTAACGCCGGACGAACTGTTCGCCGATCCAAGCGGCGTGGCGATCTTCGGGGACGCCCTCAGACAAGCAAGTACCTATCTCGGATTTCTCGGGACCGCAGCGTTACACCTGTTCGTGATGATCGCGATCGCGTTCTATCTGCTGCGGGACGGCCACCGTCTGTCACGCTGGTTCCGGCGTCGCTTCACTGATGAGGCCGGTGTCGTCGCGAGCTATCTCGATGCCGTCGATCGGGATTATCACAATATCTTCTTTGGAAACATTCTGAACGCAGTGATGACGGCATCCATCGGCGCGATCGCTTACAACGTTCTCGATCTCGCTGCCCCAGCAAGCACCGGGATTCCGTACCCGTCCCTGCTTGGTCTGCTCGCCGGCGTGGCAAGCCTCGTTCCGATCGTCGGGATGAAGCTGGTCTACTTCCCGGCGGCAATCTATCTCGGTGCCCAAGCCCTGATGGTGGGTAATCCCCGGTTGTTCTGGTTTCCGGTGACCTTCGCTGCCGTCTCGTTTTTTATCGTCGATATGATTCCCGATCTGGTGTTACGGCCCTACGTCTCCGGGCGGTCACTCCACATCGGGATGGTGATGATCGCGTATATCTTCGGGCCGTTGTTGTTCGGCTGGTACGGCATCTTTCTCGGTCCGATGATACTGGTGTTGATCGTCCAGTTCACGAAGTTGGTGCTCCCGGAGCTACTGAGCAGCCGAACGATCAGTCCCGTCGCGATCGATCCGAGTTCGATGATCCATCCCCCCGAGGAATCGACCCCGGAACCCACGGACGAAGCTTCGATGAATGGCGACGATCTGACAGAGGTGTCCGACGACAGTGAGGGCCCGTCACCGACACTACCGTCCGACCAACACCCGGAATAAACAGGTATCGGGACGAAACGGTCGATCTATCCGGGATTCGATTCGGATTCGAGATCGGACTCGGGATCGGGATTAGGACCGAGATCGATGTAATCGGCTTCCCACTCCCGCCGGGCCTCGATCTCACGCTCACCACGACGGGTAAGCCGGTAGATGTTGGTGCGGCGATCCCGCTGGCCTTTCTCGACGAGACCTTTTTCGACTAACGTATCGAGATTCGGATATAGACGGCCGTGGTGGATTTCCTTTTGATAGTACTCCTCGAGATCCTGTTTGATGGCGAGACCATGGGGCTCCTCTGTGCCGGCGATCACGTACAACATGTCGCGCTGGAATCCTGTCAGATCGTGCATATTGAACGACTTACACGTTATTATTTTGACCGAATCTGAAAAGCTTACCGACGAATGTTCCCCCCGATTCTCCCCCGAAACCGAGATAACATGTTTGTCGGCTGATGGTCCACAATAGTGCGAAACCTGATCTATCATACCAGTTCGATAACATGCGATCCACGGGACGGGGATCGGGGGGATAATACCGGAGAGCTGTCTTGAGAAGCGATCAGTTTGCCTTCCGGTTCGGTCACAAAAATGACGGCGTATTGAGATGTACTACTGCTCGGTCGGTTCCTCGGCGGTCCACGGTGAACCGATCCGGTCGTACCCCATCATCTGGTTGCCATCGTGTTCAGTGAACGTTACCTTCAGATTCGGTTCGGGGATACCGAACGTCTCGATCGCCCGATCCATGACTGCTACTCCGAAGGACCGACGCTGCTCGAAGGACCGACCGCGACGGATATCGGCATCGAGCACCAGTACCGGTCCGTCGACCCCGCGGCCGATCCACATCGCGCCGTCGCCGTGGGTACGAAACGTCACGGCGATGTGATCAGTGCCGGTATCCATGTGATCGGCAAACAGCGAGGCGACCGTTTCGATGAACGAATTCCGGCTAGCCGGTGTACACTCGACAGTCGTATCAAATTGGAGATGTGGCATCTGAGCTATCGCTCCACCGGTAGACATCGCGGAAAAGGAAGCGGACCGCAGGAAAACCGCGGTCCGCTGCCGCCCTGAATTGGTCCCCGCTGACGCTTCGGCCCTCCAAGCGAAGCGTCACACGGTGATATTTCGGGAATAGACTTAAACCTACCGACGGGGGTGGAGATTGCAGGTGTCGGCGAAAACGGCCGTTAGATGTACTCCTCCTCTAAGACCCAGCCGAGTGCCCGTTTGTAATACGTAAACATCTGCCTGACTCCCTCGTGGTTCATGTCCTCGTCATCGAGGTGCTCCTTGAGGAATTCGTATTGTTCCCGGATTTCGGCCTCGTCGCGCATGCCTGCATGTCCGTCCGCCATCGTCAAGAACGCCGCGACTCCACACCGCTCGATTCCGCCGACGACAGGAGGTGTCCAACGGTACCAATCAAAACGGGTGGCGATTGGACGTGGAAACCTCGGCCGGGCACCGGTCAGCAAGCAGGAACAACAGGCGTGAGTACCGCCTCCGAGGCCGCGGTCGGTGACCGACGGTCTTTTTTTGACCGCTCCCGGAAGCAAAGCCGCCTATGGAGATCCGGGGACACCGGGAATGTGTCGCCTGTGGCAATCGCTGGTCGTACTATGAGACCGGCGAGCTCGCCTGTCCGGCCTGTGGCGAGATGCGAAGCGTCAGCGTCGAGGACAACCCCAAACAACATACGGCCACCTCGACCACCCTCGATCTCACCGATGCCCGGACCGACATCGAGACCCGACCGATCGAGGAAATCGCCCGGGACGCCGAAACCGCCGCCCGACGCTACGTCAATCGACGCGGATTCATCGACGCCGGCGAGTTGTGTGCCCTTGACGAGGCGTTCCTGACAGCCTGTGAGCTCGAACACGTCGCTGCGACGATCCACCGAGCACTCACGATCGATGAGGCCGAAGAGACGTATTTCCTCTCGTTGTTACAGGCAGCCGATGCAGGCGAGCGTCCCGAGACACCGATCCCCGATTCGCTGGCGCCGGCCCGTGGTCTCGCCGTCGCCGAAGCGGTGGCTCGCTACCGTCGAGAGCTAGTCGATTGGCTCGCGACGCACGATACGACATTGCCGGTACGGCCGACGCTCGATCAATTGCACGATCACATCAAACGAATCGACGCTCTCGATGGCGACATCGATCCAGCGAACGCCGAACGGTTGGTCACGGCGACCCGCGAACTCGCCACGGCGATCTCCGAAAGCGACGAAACAGCCCTGGCTCGCGCTCAAGACCGATTGGAGTCGTTAGCCTAAATGCTCCCGGCAGCATGGCTGTCGAGGATCCCCATCACTCACCGTTGTAACGCTTGGCCCCAACCGGATCGGCAGACAGCTACATCGGGACGATCGAACCGATCAGATCGACTCGTATAGTGGATTGGCCGCACAGAGTGACTCGACGGTTCCCTGGACATCCGTTTTGACAGCCTCGTCATCGGGGGCGTCAACGATCCGGGCGATACAGTCGGCCACGGTCGCCATGTCATCCGTGTCGAACCCTCGTGTGGTCAAGGCCGGTGTTCCGGCCCGAATCCCGCTGGTCACAAAGGGCGAGCGTGTCTCGCCGGGAACCGTATTCGCGTTCAGCACGATCCCGACATCCTCGAGGGCGGCCTCGGCCTCCTTGCCGGTCGTTTCGGGGTGGGATTCCCGGAGATCGACGAGCACTAAGTGCGTATCGGTGCCCCCCGAAACCAGCGAGAAGCCGTGTTCCTCCAAGCGGTTGCCAAGAGCCGTCGCGTTCGCGACGACTTGTGCAGCATACTCCTCGAATTCGGGCGACAACGCCTCCTTGAACCCGACCGCCTTCCCGGCAATGTTGTGCATCAGTGGCCCACCCTGTGAACCGGGCATCACTGCCGAATCGATGTCGTCGGCATGTTCCTCGTCGGTCATGATGATCCCGCCCCGGCCAGCCCGGATCGTCTTGTGTGTCGATCCAGTCACGAAGTCGGCTATCCCGACCGGCGAGGCGTGTTCGCCTGCGGCAACCAGGCCGGTGATGTGAGCGATATCCGAAAGGTGATACGCATCAACGCCATCGGCGACCGTCTGGATCCGTTCCCACTCGACCTCGCGTGGATACGCCGAGTACCCCGAGACGATAATATCCGGTTCGAACTCGTGGGCGATCTGGTCTAATTCCTCGTAATCGACATAGCCCGTCTCGGGATCGACGTGATACTGCTCGACGTCGTAGAGTTGGCCCGTGAAGTTCACGCTATGGCCGTGGCTCAGATGCCCACCATGAGTGAGGTCGAGAGACAGGATCTTATCACCCGGGTCGAGCATCGCCAGATAGACGGCCATGTTCGCCTGGGTACCGCTGTGGGGTTGGACATTGACGTGGTCGGCACCCCACAGTTCCTTGGCCCGTTCGATGGCGAGATTTTCGATCTTATCGACCTCCTCACAGCCGGCATAGTAGCGAGAGCCAGGATATCCCTCGGCGTATTTGTTCGTCAACGTCGACCCCTGAGCTTCGAGAACAGCCGGGCTGGCATGGTTTTCACTGGCGATCATCGCAAGCGTATTGCGCTGGCGTTCTAACTCACCAGCCATCGCCTCAGCCGCGGCTGGATCAACCTCCTGGACGTGTTCGTAGGGCATGTACGAAGCCGACGGCCCCCGAATCATAAGCGTTTCTTTCGGACGGTTAAGAGCACGAAGATTGACACATTCGACAAGATTTTATTACCGCTTGTTGTTATGGAATAATATGGTCCGGTGGGGACATTCTGAGGGGGAACTCAGAATCCGTGATTCGAAAAAGAACGAATTGAAAATCGAAACTGAAGGGTGGAAGCCAACGGATACCGAGGTTGATATTGATCGTCCGGTTGATGG
>JAXINS010000009.1:0-40057 GCA_034190395.1 Chewarchaeum aethiopicum (SeqCode) | reverse complement strand
GCGTCAACGAACAGGACGCCAAGGACATGCTCGTCGAGGGCTTTTTCGTGCCGGTTCTCGAGGAAGTCGAAGTCGAGGAACTGCGCGCCGACCTCGAAGAACGTATCCGTCAGCGCCTCCGAGAGTAGCCTATGGCCGTTCGTTTCCGGACGTATCGACCGACGACTGGCGCCCCGTCGTGTCCGACTCCGACACCGGCCCACCGGGGTGTGACCGTCCAGAACACGGGGACGGGGGGTTCGCGTGATCGACTCCCACCGGAGGACCCACAGCCATGAGCGTAGGCCAACCGGTCACATCGGACCACCAGCTCGCCCGGCTGTTGCAGATCGGGGTCGTCCTCGAGGAGGTCGTCGAGGCCCGGGCGTACCACCACTACCGGTCGCTCGGGGGAACCGGCGAAGCCGAACTCGACGCCGAGATCGAGGCACTACTCGAGGATGCCCGCGACGAGTCGGCGACCCACCGTGAGCGTCTCGAGGCACTAATCGACGAACTCGACGCCGAGAGCGTGCCCTTCGATGAGATCGAAGCCCTCGTCGAGGACCAGTACGGCCGGACCCGTCCCGAGGATTTCGACGACGTGCTCTACGATCAGTTGGCCTCCGAGGAGACCGCCTACAAGTTCTACGACGACCTGATCAACGCCATCGAGGAATCCGATGCCCAGTTCAGCCTCGACCGCGACCGCCTCCTCTCGGAACTCGCCGCCCTCCGTGAGGCGGAAGCCGAGGGCGTCGAAACGATCACCGAGATTATGAAACATTCTTAATATGTTGCTCCAATTATCGGCATATATCGTGCACGACCGACCGTCACGGCTGTCGGCCCCGCGACTGTCCGCGATCGTGGCTGTCGGGAGGTGGCTGCCGTGAACACCGCCGATCAGTATCTCAAAGCGATCTATCTCGTCCAGCGCATCGAGAACGGCCCGGCCGCGACGGGGACGATCGCCGATCGGCTTGATGTCAGTCCCGCCAGCGCCAACGAGATGATCGGGAAACTCCAGGATCGGGGGCTCGCCGAACACGAGAAATACAAAGGCGTCGAACTCACCGACGAAGGGATCATCCGGGCCCGCCAGGCGCTCCAAACCTACTGTATCATCCAGCGGTTCCTCGTCGATGTCCTCGAAGTCGAGGAGTTCCACGCCGAAGCCCACGATCTGGAAGCCGTCATCGACGATACCGTCGCCGATCGACTGGATACGATCATCGACCGCAACCCCGAGTGTCCCGACTGTTTCGATCCCGAACACGACGTCTGTCAGTTCCTTGAGCCACCGGCCGCCGCTGACGATTAATTTCGATCGCCACGGTATCGGCCGGTCTATTCCGAGCGTTTTTCACCGAATAGATCGCCACCTCAGAGCGATCGACATGGAGTGTCCGACCTGTGGAACCCGCTTGGACACCGAACAGGGCGTTCGTATCCACCACACAACGGTACACGACGAGCCGCTTCCAAACCGGGTTTGTTCGGGGTGTGCGACGGAATTTTACGATCCGAAGGCGCGTCGCAAATACTGCGACGACTGTAACCCAAACGCCGGTGAACACAACGGGAACTGGCAGGATGCCCGGGAAACAACGACCTGTCGCCGCTGTGGAGCGTCATTCGAGTATTATCCATCGGATAAAGACGGGATCTACTGTCCGGACTGTGTCGCCGAGAGCGACGAGTTTCTGGGCACTCCCTACGCCGAGACGATCGACGTGGCCCGTCGCGAGACCACGTGTAACCAGTGTGGCGTCTCGATGACCGTCTTAGAGTCGGAATGGCATCGTGGCCACGGCCGGTTCTGTAGCCGTGAGTGCCATAATGAGTGGATGCGGATCGAAGACAGACCGGGCCCATCGGGCTACTGTAAACCGTGGTGGTCGATCAAACGGCAAGCGTTGGATCGGGATCAACACCGATGTCAGTCCTGCGGTATAACGGCCGGAGAATTGAATCAGGAACCCGATGTTCATCATATCGTTCCTGTCCGCGAATTTGAGGATCCAACAGAGGCACATACGCTTGATAACGTTATCTGTCTCTGTCGATCCTGCCACCGACGAATCGAATTTCAGTCGTTCGATAAAAGCTAAAGTAACTCGTTGTTGATCCGGATTAGCTGTCTCCGAAACCGCTTGAGAAACCATAGCCGTCAAATAGTCTCAAATATAACCAGGCGATAGAGTCCCGTGGTGTAGTGGCCAATCATCTGAGCCTTTGGAGCTCAGGACAGCGGTTCGAATCCGCTCGGGACTACATAAAATTTCTGACATTTTTTCTCATCAATACGTCTCATTATTATTCACGTATTAGTAGCATATCAAACAGGTGAGTCAGTGAGACGCGGGTGTGCTTGGAGCGCCGTTTCGACCTCCTCGACGAACCGTTCGAGTGCGCCGTCGGCACGATCGAGCCCGAGATATGGTTCGATGAGCTCCAGTTCCATGAGATGGAAGGTGCCACTGCGATCGATCCCGTCGATGCGGGCGTACGGGAGCGTAGCCGTGTCGATCCCGAGTATATCGGCGGCGGTTGCGAGCACCGTCTGTGCTTGATCGATGAGTTCCGAGTCGGGCGTGAACGGTTCTGTCGTTCCGCCGTAATTCGGGTGGGTCCGGAAGTCGTCATCCGCCGGCCGACTGATGCTGGCGTGGCTGTAGTCGCCGCCGAAAAACACGAGCGATCGCTCGCCATCGGTGACCTCCGGCACGAACGTCTGGACGAGCACGTCCTGCTTGGCAAGCAAGGCCTCGAACCGATCCTGTTCGTTTCCGGCGGCTTCGATCGAGGTACGGAAGGCATTGGCCGATTTGGCCCCGATGGCCGGTTTCACGACGGCCTCGGTCCAGCCGTGATCGTCGAGCACGTCGGCAAGGCTGACATCGCTCCCCTGTTCGATCCACGCCGTCTCCGGAATCGCAACCCCGGCCGTCGCCAGATCACGGAGGTAGAACTTGTGGATGTTCCAGCGGACTACCGCCGGCGGGTTGAGGATCGCGAGCCCTTGGGTCTCACATCGCTGTAGCCACGACCGAAACGCCTCGGGGCTGGCGTGATAATCCCAACACGACCGGAGCAAGAGAGCGTCGAACGCCGACCAGTCGACCGTCGGATCGCTCCAGACGGCCGGCCTCGCCGAGAAGCCACGGTCCTCGAGTGCTGTGCGCACCGCCTGTCCGTTCGCTGTCAGCTCGGGAGCGTCCTCGCCAGTGACGATGGCGAGCGCGATCGATGAACGAGCCGGCATCGATACGATCCAGCTGACTGGACTACAAAAGTGCTGGCTGAAGCGCAGTTATGTATCGATATTGATAGTTGTCGACCGGACAGGACGTCAGGGGAACAGACGCATATGGCACCGGCACGTATCCTCGCGTATTGAATGAGTAAGGCCAACGCATTGTGGGAGGTCCTCGCGGGTGGGGACGAACTCACGATCGTCTGTCATAACAACCCCGACCCCGATTGTCTCGCGAGCGCGCTGGCGCTTGGTCGGATCGCCGCAGCGGCGGGGATCGACGAACGATCCATTCTCTACAGTGGGCGGATTTCCCATCAGCAAAACCGAGCGTTCGTCAACCTGGTCGGGATCGAGCTCGACCCGTTCGACGCGGCCGCCGTCCGCGACCGTCCCGAGGGGTCGTTGCTCGCGTTCGTCGATCATGCGATCCCCGGAAACAACAACGAAGTCCCGACGGACGTTCCGGTGGATATCGTCATCGACCACCATCCGGCCGATGGGATCGAGGCCGGATTCGTCGACCATCGTGAGGGGATCGGGGCGACGGCGACGATCCTGACTGAGTACGTCCAGGCGCTGGAACTCGAACTCGATGCGACCCTCGCGACGGCGCTGTTGTTCGCGATCCGTCGGGAGACGCTTGGTTTTCTGCGGGGGACGACCCGCGAGGAGTATATCGCCGCGAGCCAGCTCCACGATCACGCCGATCGTGACCTGCTGCGGACGCTGTCGAACCCGTCGGTCAGCGGGGCGACGATCGACAGCATCGCCGATGCGATCGAAAACCGGATCGTCCGGGGGTCGGTGTTGATCTCACATGTCGGCCGAACGACCGAGCGCGACGCTCTCGTCCAGGCGGCCGATTATCTCGCGACCTTAGAAGGGGTCGAGACGGCGATCGTCTTTGGCATCCTCGGGGAGTCGATCCAGCTCAGCGCCCGCACGACCGATACGCGGATCCATATCGGGGACATCCTGACGGATGCCTTCGAGGAGGTCGGGGATGCCGGTGGCCATCGCGACATGGCCGGCGGGGAGATCCCGCTTGGCATCTTCGCCGATTACACGGCCGACGATTCGCTGTTTATCCCCATCGTCGAACAGGTCATTCGGAGCCGGCTGCTATCGGCACTGAACCTCGCCGACGCGGCCGACGAGAGCGACCCCGCCGCCGAGCCCACCGACGCGAACTGACCGTCACCAACCGGTTTCGGTGTGGTTCCCGTCCTGCCAGCGACGGAGTGGACGGTCGTGTCCTGCCGGCGTCGATAGGTTCAACACCGCGCCGGCCATCGATCCCGACGATCTACGATGTCGACTGCGACACCCCTGGATGGACGGACGGCGATTATCACCGGCGCGAGTTCGGGGATCGGCGAGGCAACGGCGATGGCGCTTGCGGCCGATGGTGCGGACGTGGTGCTCGCGGCCCGTCGTGAGGACCGGCTCAACGATGTCGCCGCGGCTATCGAGACTGAAACCGACACGGATGCCCATGCGTTGGTCGTGCCCACCGATGTGACTGAGGCCACACAGGTCGAGACGCTCGTCGAAACGACCGTCGAACGGTTGGGCCGGCTCGATATCGTCGTCCCCAATGCCGGCGTTGGACGCGAGACGCCGATCGAGGAGATGTCGGATCAGGAGTACCGAGCGGTCATGGACGTCAACGTCGACGGTGCTTTCTATACCGCCCGGGCGACGATCCCCCATCTCCGGGAGACGAACGGCCATCTCGTGTTCGTCGGCAGCGTCGCCGGTCAGTATCCCCGGGCGGTCTATCCCGTCTATGCGGCCTCGAAGTGGTGGACGCGCGGGTTTGCGATGAGTCTCGCCGGCCAGGTCGGTGATGACGGTATCGCCGTCACCGTCGTGAACCCGACGGGAATCCCCACCGAGTTCGGCTCGGAGTACCGCACGCCCAACAACGAGCGGTTCACCGATCGGGAGTGGCCCTCCAAGGAGGACGTCGCGGCGACGATTGCCTTCGCCGCTCGTCAGGAGCCGCCGACGACGATCGGCGAACTCGACGTGTTGCGCCGGGCCGAGTTCAGCGACTGACACCGGTGACGCTCTTCGTCCGGTCGGTGTATGTCGATGAACTGAAGCCGCTGGTGACACTACTTCGCAGTGAGTCGAGTATGTCACTTCTCGTCGATATCAGCTGTCCGGAATGTGGTCGGACCGACACCGTCCGGAAAGTCGGGCTCGATCTGTATCGGTGTACGGAGTGTGACCACGAGTTTTCCCAGGAAGACATCCTGCCGGACGATCGGTGAAATCGGCCGTTCGAGGTGCTGGCTGGCGGGCCTGTCGACGATTCATTCCTGTACGCCTGGTATTGAGTTCTTTATTTGATTATCAGTATAGATAATCTCGATATTATTTCAATCCGAAAACTTTGTAAGAAAAGAACGCCAGCTTCTCAATGCCTGTCGACACGGGATCCGGGACGGCAGGCAGCCCTCTCGACGCCCTTCCATTTCACAAAATCGGGAAAGGTCGGTGGGGGATGGGGATGTACCTTTCCCGCACTGGATATTATCGACGCCTCCAGACCGGGCAATCTCGTACTTAGAGCGCTGGCTAAAAATCTTTTGCGATATATATGTCACACGCCGGGCTCGTTGCTCCCGGTTGCCCTCACTCCGTTTGGATCACCCCGCGATCCAGCCGTCGTGCTCGTCGTGCCACGCCGATCGTCAGCGCGTGGTAGGCGCCCCCCAACGTCGCCGTCACGTTGAGGTCATCGAAGCCGCCGACGATCCCGATATCGGCGACTAGATCGGCGATCGTGTGTCGGATCGCCTCCTTTGGCGTTGGATCGAGATACGGCGTCGTCGCGGTCGAGATCGTCTCGACCAACGCCGGAGCGGTGCTGGCCGTTGGATCGATCGTACAGTCGAATGATGCGGTGTCGAGGGAGATGTCGAACTGGAGGCCAGCCCCGTAACTCGCTGGGGCGAGTCGAATGTGACCCGTCTCAGTCGTATATTCAACGGCCTCGCTGATGGTACGTCGCTCGTCGACCGTCCCGGTAATGGTCGTTTCGTCGATCGCGTCGACGATCGCAGGGTTGGGCAAGCCCGCCGGATGGCCAACCACGTGCTCGGGCGTGAGATCCGTCGAGTAACAAAACCGGTGTTCCGGCCGCTCGAAGGACCATGCGTCCCGTCGACCGACGATCTCGGCCGCCGTAATGCCCAGAAGGCCCAGCGGTGCGAGGGCGTGTTCGACGATGAACGAGCGAGCCTCGTCGTCGGCGAGATCGACACGGCGATCGGCCTTGGAGACGGCATCAAGGGTTGCCGGGATTCCGTTGATCCTGATCCCGGGTGATGTGGCGGGTTCGACCCTGACCTCCGTCCCCTTGACCGGCCTCGTGAGCGTTCTCATCGTCGTCCCCGCCATTCCGCGAGCGTCTCCGCGATCAATCGGCGACAGCGATCATATGCCGTCGCATCGAATACCGCGTCGTCGGATCGACCCGTGCCGAGAGCCATCTTGCGCGTCGTCGGGAGCCTCGACAACTGGGTCGGCCGTGGGAGCCATTCGTACACGGCGTCCTCCGTTACCGTCCGATGTGCCGTTTCGACAGCGGTTCGCAATCCTTCGGGTGGTTCGGCCCGGTCGACATCGATGATCGACTCGTAGACGCAACGCTCGACGGCCGGCACCGCGGTGAAACGGGCTTCAACCTCCGTCGCCGTCGTCGCCGGCGTCGTCGTGACTCCAAACAGGATCGTGAGTTCGTCTTCGACCGTGATCCCTTCTAGTTCGAACGTGGTCATGCCGGTTGTGAACACACCGGCCGAATCGGTTGTGACTGGGTAGTGCTCGTGGGTCGGACGCGCGGCCTCGAGCACAGCCGTGATCGCCTCGTCGGTGCTGGCGAGTTGGCCACCCGCGGCACTGTTGGATCGCTCGACGGTCACCCACACACGTCCGCGGCCGGCACTCACGGTGGCGATCCGACCCTCGAGGGGTTCGATCACGAGCCATGGGCCGGCAGCCGTCTCGATCGGTTCCGGATAATGGAGACATCCCGGCCCGTCACCGTTCAAGCCAGCGATCGTGGCGGCCAGCCGGCCGACGACACCGGCGTCACTGCCGTGGTAAGCGCCGTCTACGCGGTCGATATCGGCTGGCGCCCCTTCGGTCGTTGCCGTGGTGCCCGCGACGACCACGTTGAGGACTGCCGGATCGGCTAACCGGTCGTCGGTCGGTGTCTGGATGCCCCGTTCGATCGCCGCCGATCGCACGTTCGATGGGGGTGGGAGATCATCCGCGTCGGCAGTGGATGGCGCGGTCACTCGAGGACTCCCATGAGATCGGCTGTCGCCGTCGCCATGACCTTCGTCGCCGTCAGGATTTCCTCGATCGGGACGTACTCATCGGCGACGTGAGCTTGTTCGAGCAGCCCCGGGCCGTAGACGATACACTCCTCGATCCCGGCGTCGTTGACCACAAATCGCTGATCGTCGGAGCCGGGCGATACCACGACTGACGGCTCGGCGTGGAACGGTTCGATGTGGTCGAGATACGTCTGGCTCACCGTACAGTCCTCGGGAACGATCGTCGGCTCGGCGAACATGATCTCCTCGTAGTCGGTCGGTTGTCCGGTCGCCGCTTCTGTCGCCGCGAGTAATTCCCGGAGTTCGGTGCGGGCACTTTCGATCGTTTCCCCGGGTACGAGCACGCGGTAGAACGTCGCCGTACATCGATCCGGAATGACGTTCTCGGAGTAACCGGCGTCGATCATCGTCGTGTTGATATCCGCATGTCGTGATTCGGGCGGGGTCACCGGTAGATCGGTGGTCCGATCGTGCAGGTCGGCCCGGTAGGTCTCGATCCGGTCGAGGAAGTCGTGCATCGCCATGACCGCGTTCGCGCCATCGTGGGCCATACATCCGTGGGCCTGGTCGCCGTGGGTGATCGCCCGAAACTTGAGGACGCCCCGGTGTCCCAGACAGACGCGTGAGGAATCGAAACACTCCGTGTAGATACAGTAATCCGTATTCTCGGCGGTGATGTAGTCTTCCTCGACGAGATAGCCGAGCCCGGTGAACCCGCCGGTTTCCTCGTCGACGGTCATGCTTTGGGTGATCGAGCCCTGAATCGGGACTCCGGCGGCGTCGAGGGCCTCGATCGCGAACAGGCTCGCGGCGATTCCGGATTTCATATCCGATGCCCCGCGGCCGTAGAGCCGGCCGTCCTCGACGACTGGGTCATAGGGTTCGCGTGTCCAATCCTTGCCGGCCGGCACGACGTCGAAGTGGCCGGTAAAGTGAATGGCTGGTCCATCCACGTCTCCGGCTTTGTGGCCGAGCACGTTCCGTCGTGGGTGCTCGGTTCGTTCCGGATAGTGCTCGGCAACGACCGACGACGGCACGTCGACTGTTTCGACGTCGTATCCCCGCTCGTCTAAGGCCGTTTCGAGAAACGTCGCCCCCTCGTGGTATTGCCTGCCCGGTGGGTTCTCGGAGGCGATTTCGATGAATTCCGTTAGGAACTCGATGATCGCCGCCTCACGGGCGTCGACCGCGTCATAAATCGCCGTTGGGGTCGCCATGTTAGATGTCCCGGCCGCCGTCGACCTCCAACGCCGAGCCGGTGATCATCGCGGCCTCCTCGCTTGCGAGAAAGGCCGCCGCGTGGGCGATGTCCTTCGGTTCGGCGAGCCGACCGAGGGGGATGGTGTCCCGCATCGAGTCGATACTGAGATCGCCGGCGGCGAACTCGGGGAGCATCTCGGTGTCGGTCGCGACCGGACAGATCGCGTTGACGCGAATGTCGTCCTCGGCGAGTTCGAACGCCAGCTGTTTGGTCAGGGTGATCATCCCACCCTTTGAAGCCGCGTAGGCCGACAATCCCGTCCGCGGCCGGATCCCTGCCGTCGAGGCGGTGTTCAGGATCACCCCACTTCCCTGGTCTTTCATGTGAGGGACGGCGTATTTTGCGCCCAGAAAGGCGCTTTTGAGATTCACCGACTGGATCCGGTCCCAGGTCGATTCCTCGACTGATTCGACGGGCGTCGATTGCTGGGGAATGCCGGCGTTGTTGTGCAACACATCGATCGATCCGTAGCGTTCGACCGTCGTCTCGACGAACCGCTTGACGGCCTCGCTATCGGAGACATCGGCCACCGTGTGGGTTGCGATCCCGCCAGTGTCTTCGATCAAGTCCGCTGTCTCTTGGGCGGCTGTTGCGTCGACGTCCACCACGACGACGGCCGCACCCCGTTCGGCGAACAACCGGGCGGTCTCCCGGCCCATGCCGGACCCCGCGCCCGTGATAGCCGCCGTTTTCTCTGCCAGCGTCATGGTCCCGACTGAACGCCACTCGGTATCAAAGTACCGAGCGATCCAGTGTGGCGTTCCGGTGTTGCCCCCACGCCCGCCAGCCCGAAACCGTTTGACCCTGGGGTGTGTGCATCGGGATATGCTCTCACGAGGCGAGCTCGCACCGGATTTCGAACTCCCGAACCAGGACGGCGATCCGGTTGCCCTGAGTGATTACTCCGGCGAACGGGTCGTGTTGTATTTCTATCCGCGTGCCGATACCCGTGGCTGTACCATCGAGGCCAAGGACTTCCGTGACCACTGGGATGCATTCGTCGACGCCGACGTGACGGTCCTGGGAATCAGCAACGATCCCGTCGAGGATCTCGCGGCCTTCGCGGAGAAATACGACCTCCCGTTCGAACTGCTCAGCGACGAGGATGGGGCCGTCGCCTCGGCCTACGAGACATACGGTACCGTCGAGATCGACGGTGAGACCAACGAGATCGCCCTGCGTAACACCTACGTCATCGCGCCGGACGGCACGATCGAACGCGTCTACGAGGACGTTTCGCCCGACGGACACGCCAAAGAAATCCTCGCTGACCTCTAAACGGTTCATCGGGTCGACGAAGGTTCCCGTCTACAGTCGACCGACCAGGTTGAGCGTCGGGTGGCCGGTCACCACGGTGGATAGGCATCGTCGGCCATCGCATCGATCGGAAACTGGGGCCGCCGGATCCGGGTATAGTCGTACCGCGTCGGGATCGGTGAGCCGACGCCGGGGCTGTCGATGACGAACACCTCGCTTGCCAGCGGGGCGTAGTCGGCCCGGAAGTGGTTGGTCCCCTGGACGATCAGGACATCGAACCGCTCGGGCGGTCGGCCGACATGCCGCCAGAGTTCCGCGTCCCGCGGGGAGTGGAGCTGCTCGGTCAGGATGACGGCGACGCCGTCGTCGGCGCCACACTCGAGGAGAACCGTTCGACCGAGACGGCTGATCGTCCCGCGATCCATCGGTCCGGTGTTTTCGAAGACCCCATCGGTGATCGCGGCGACATAGCCGTCGACGTCCTCAATCGGCTCGCCGTGTTGGTCGTCGGTCTTTCCGCCGAGCGTGAGCGTCACGCGCTCGCCGACGCCGGCATTGATACACTGCTCAACCGCGTCCGGATCCCGCATGACGGCGTACCCGGCGTTCGTGACCTCCTGTGCAAGGAGTTCCCGGAGGACAGGTGTGCCGTCGGCACTGCCACCCGCGGCGGCGTTCGGTCCGAGGTCGGCCGCCACGATCGGCCCGGCATCCGGCCCGCGGTCGGCCGCGAGTCGCTTTGCCCGGGCAACACCGTCGTGGGGATCGGGATATTCGCCGACGAAAGCCTCGCGTTGCTCCCAGACCAACTCGGCGAGTTCGCGGGCGGCGCTTTTCGCGGCCCCCGGATCGCCGTCGCCGACGACCGGGATCGAAAACCCCATCGTCGGGTTGTCGACTTGATGGAATCCAAAGAAGAGATTGGTTTTGCGCACTCCCGGTCGATCCTCCATCTCTCGGGCCGTCTCGACGACCGCCTGCATCGGAGGCGATCCAGTATCCTCGAATGGTTCGTGTGGCAACACCGGCGGCCGTTCGATCCACATCACCGGTTCAGTCTCGCCGTTGATGATCTCCAAGAGGAGCGTCATGCCCTCCCGACCGGTGTCGCCCATGTCGACGTGGGGATAGGTCTCGTAGGCGACGAGGGCATCGGCCGTCTCGACCAGCTCGTCGGAGATGTTGCCGTGCAGATCGAGCGTGACGACGATCGGCACTGTGTCGCCGACGATCTCCCGGACTGCCGTGACGAGTGGCCCCTCACCGTCGTCCATCCCCTCGGGGACCATCGCGCCATGGAGGGCTAGCAGGATCCCGTCGAGTTTGTCCTGGTTGGCCCGCACAGCATCAGTGATCGTCGTGGTGTAGAACTCGTAGGCCTCCGTCGTCACTGGCCCCGATGGCGAGGCGGCGGCCGCGATCACCGGTTCTACTTCGACGTCCTCAGCCGTCGCGATGTCGATCGCCCCGCCGATCGCGGTGTTTGACCCGCGAAGCCGTTCGACCACTGCCTCTCCAGTGTATTCTCGGCGGTTCTGGAAATCGGCGCGTTCCGTCGGCACCGTCGAGAACGTGTTCGTTTCGTGGTTGAACTCCGCCAGTAATACCCGCGGTTGACCCATGATCGCCAATCGACGGCGCCCCCGATAACAGTCCCGCTACTCCTCGGAGTAGGCTTCGGCGTCGCTCACCGCCGGTGCCCCGGCCGCGAGCACCACCACCGTTCCATCCGCATCCTCTGGGTTGTGTGCGCGGTGGGGATTGGTTGGTTCGGCGACGAAGACCTCGCCGGCTTCGACCTGATACTCGCCCTCAGGGGTTTCGACATACAGTGTGCCGTCAATGACGTAGAACGCTTCCTCCTGATGCTCGTGATAGTGGTACGCAAGCGGCAACTGTTGACCCGGTTCGGCTCGGTAGACCCGTAGCCCCATGTTCTCGAGTGCAAGGGCGTCACTGATCGAGCGGGCTTCGACCGGTCGGTCGTTCATCGGTTCGATGTCGTCGGGATCGATGACGTGATAGGCCATAGATTGGAGTTGAACGGTTCGTCGGGGTGTTGATCGCGTTTTTCGCTGGGTTAATCGGCCAACAGCTGCGGTGTGCTCATCTCGATGTCCGAGCGAACTCGACCGAGGGCTGTGTCGAACGCCGCGATGAATTCGTCGACTTCGTCTTCACCCATTGGGGTCGAAAGACAGCCCATGAGTTTGGGAGCCAGGCGGATTCCTTCCGTGAGGAGTTCCATGAAGATCGCCCGTTC
This sequence comes from Chewarchaeum aethiopicum (SeqCode), assembly GCA_034190395.1. Taxonomy (GTDB): domain Archaea; phylum Halobacteriota; class Halobacteria; order Halobacteriales; family Hikarchaeaceae; genus Chewarchaeum; species Chewarchaeum aethiopicum. The sequence continues at coordinate 27,680 of JAXINS010000009.1, read as the reverse complement.
GAGATCGGTCGGTGACGCGTGGGCGCTGCGATAATCGGTAACCGGCTCGGAGGTGAGATAGATCTTGAACAGCGATCCGACCTGATTGACCTGGATGTCCAGTCCGTGGTCATCGATGACGTCGCGGGCGCGGTCAGCAAGGGCTTCGGTCAGCCGGTTGAGCCGGGCCACCTCGTCGGTGGAGAACCGTTCGAGGGCGGCTAACCCTGCCGCGGCCGTCACGGGGTTGGCGTTAAAGGTTCCCGAGTGGACGATGTCCGCACCGCCACCGCGGGGGTCATAATCGGCCATGATATCGCGACGGCCGCCAAAGGCGCCGACCGGGAAGCCGCCGCCGATCACCTTCCCGTAGGCGACGAGGTCGGGTTCGAGGTCGAACGCATCGTGGGCCCCGCCGTGGGCGAGTCTGAACGAGACGACCTCATCGAGGATCAGCGGGATGTCGTGATCGTGAGCGTAGGTCTGGATCGCCTCGAGGAACGAATCGGTCGCCGGGACGACTGATGTCCCCATCATCGGGGCCAGCATGATCCCGCCGAGCCGATCCCGGTTGTCCTGTAGCTTCTCTACTGCGGCATCGGCGTCGTTGAACGGCAACACGACGACGTCGTCGACCGTACTTTCGGGGACGCCCGCCGAGTCCGGCATGGCCTTTGGATCCTCCCTCGGGCCGGCGAGGTGGGTCGGCGGGTGAACGCTGACCTGGACGTCATCGTGGGTGCCGTGATAGACGCCCTCGAACTTCGCGACGGCGTCCTGGCCGGTGTAGGCCCGGGCCGCCCTGATCGCGTTCATCATCGCCTCGGTCCCCGAGTTGGTAAAGCGGAGTTGATCGACGGCTGGCGCCCGTTCGACGAGGTGTTTCGCCCAATCGATCTCCTCGCGTGTCGGGCCGCCGGGGGCGCTGCCGCGACGGGCTGCCTCGATACCGGCTTCGGTGATCTCCTCGGGGGCGTGGCCGTGGATCAACGAGGTGTAGTTGTTGAGGAAATCGAGATACTCGTTGCCGTCCACGTCGGTCAGCCGCGGTCCTGAGCCGCTCTCGACGTACGCCGGGTATGGATCGTAGTACAGCACACCCCGCGTGCTCCCGCCGGGCATGTACTCACACGCCTCCTCGTAGTACTCCCGGGAACGTTCGGTTCGCTCGTAGTACCGTTCGATCGCCGGTCGTTCCCCGCTTCGTTCGTCCGCCACCCGTTCGTCCGTCGAGGTTCGTTCGCGTTCTTGGGACATGGTTGGTTGCCTACGCCTTCGTCCGTGAGGGAGATAAACCCCGATGTCGGTGGCTATATCGGCCGGATCTCCCGGTGGACCACCGTTAAAATCCGACGTTCGATCGTCCTTTCAGGCCGAGGAACTCGCGTGTCTCGGCCGGCGTCGCCGGTTCACGGCCCGCGATCTCCCAGGTCAGATCGACCATCTTCTCGACGAGGTCGGCGTTGCTCTCGGCGAGTTCGCCCTTGCGGAGATAGAGGTTGTCCTCGAGGCCGACCCGGGCGTGACCGCCCATCGAGACGCCCTGTGCGCCGAGCGGAAACTCCATGCGACCCGCGCCGATCACCGAGAACGAAAAGTCATCCCCGAAGAGTTTCTCGGCGGTGTTGACCATGTGCTGGAGGTTCTCCTCGTCGGCGCCGATACCACCGTGGATCCCCATCACGAATTGAAGATGTAACGGCGGCTCAAGCAAGCCGCGATCGACGAAGTGTTTGGCGTTGTAGAGATGCCCGACGTCGTAACACTCCAGTTCGGGCTTGGTCCCGTGTTCGTCGAACACGGGTAGCAGGGTCTCGAGTGATGCAAACGTGTTGGGAAAGATGTGATCGCGGGTCTGTTCGAGATAGGCTTCCTCCCAGTCGTACTCGAACTCATCGAAGGCATCGAGGATCGGATAGAGCCCGAAGTTGATCGAGCCCATATTACAGGAGGCCATCTCGGGTTCGAGTTCCGGGACGACGGCGATCCGTTCCTCGACGGACATCGTCGGCGCACCGCCGGTCGTCGGCTGGACGATCGCATCACACGCCGCGTCGATCCGTTCGGCGACCTCGCGAAAGAGATCGAGATCGGAGCTCGGCTCGCCGGTCTCGGGATCTCGGACGTGAATATGGACGATACTCGCGCCGGCCTCGGCGGCGTCGATCGCCTCCTGGGCGATTTCATCCGGCGTTATCGGCAGGTGTGGCGACATCGTTGGCACGTGGATCGCACCGGTTACCGCACACGCGATGATCGCCTTATCGAACGAGCGCATGTCCCGATCCATCAGGCCCACTGCTCCTAAAGATTCGGACGACACCGAAGACACCCAACCGGTTCCGAAACTTCAACAACTTCGAGAAACGTGGCTGACTTCGATTCTTCCGTCTCGCTATGGGAATGGGTCAGTTCAGTCCTGAGCCGTCGAGCCACCAGCGGTGGCGGCCTCGACCATATAGGTCAGATAGATCTCGTTAGTGGAGAGCTCCGCCGCCCGCCGCCGTGCCTCGTCCTTCCGGTCGAACGGGCCTTCGACCCGATCGCCGTCGACGGTTACATAATACTCGGTGCTCATATTCAGCCCTATCCGAACCGGGCGAGCCAACCGTTAACATGTTTCCGATTCCGGCAGGACGTTCAACTCGACGTTTCACCACTGAACGCCGGTGTCGCTGTCGTATTTGACGTCGCCACCCACGATCGTATATTCGACATCGAGATCGGGGATCTCGTACGGATCGATCGACCGTGGATCCGCCGACAGCACCGTAATATCGCCGAGTTTGCCGGGTTCTAGGGTCCCTTTCTCGTCTTCGTTAAATCCTAAATGGGCTGCGTCGGGGCCGTACAGTTTGAGGGCATCCTCGGTCGAGACACACTGGTCGGGACCGACCACGTCGTCGGTGACCGTATGGCGGGTGATGGCGGCCTTCAGCATGACTCGCGGATCGCCGGTCGTCACCGGCCAATCGCCGTTCGCGCCGGTCGGGACCCCCCGCTCCTGGAGTGCCTTGACTGGATAGGTCCAGGGCATCCGTTCTTCGCCCCAGTACACCCAGTTTCGCGAAACATCGCCACCGAGAAAGCCGATCGTCGAGGAGACGTTCACGCCGAGGTCCTCGATCCGGTTGAGTTGCGGGGGTTTGAGCAGCCCGCCGTGTTCGATCCGGAACCGATGATCGTCGTCGGGATCGAGGGCTGCCTCGTAGGCGTCGAGGATGTGATCGATCCCCCGATCGCCCTGGCCATGGACACAGACCCGCAAGTTGGCATCGGCCGCCTCTTCGACCCGGTCGGCGAAATACTCCGGATCGATGTGGAGCAGTCCCTTGTACTGGGGGGAATCCTCGGGGACGGACTCGCCCGCATACGGCTCGTACATCGCGGCAGTACGACCGGTGAACGCCCCGTCCATGAAGTATTTGACGCCGACGACAAACAACTGATCGTCGCCAAAGCCCGTCTCGATGCCCACCTCGGCGAGTCGCGACTGCACGTCGAGGCCTTCCCCGCCGAGATCCGGCCCTGCATCGGCCTGGAGCATCATCCCGACCCGGACCGGCAGCCGTCCCTCACGGTTGAGTTCCTGATAGAGCTTCAGATCGTCGGGCTTCGTTAACGCCTCGTGGGCCGTCGTGATTCCCCACTCTAAGAGCTGTTCCATCGCTCGTTCGATGTTGGCCTTGCGTTCCTCGCGGGTTTCCTCGGGGATCGCCTCGTGGAGTGGGATTTCGGCCTCCTCGCTGACCAGCCCCGAGGGGCGGCCGTCCTCGTCCCGTTCGATGACCGCGGGTGGCTCCGGATCCGGGGTATCCTTGTCGATCCCCGCGATTTCCAGGGCGGCTGAGTTGTAGATACTTCCCGTGTGGCCGCCGACGCTGTTGACCTGGACCGGGTTGTTGGGGGCCGCCTCGTCGAGGTCCCACCGGTTGATGTGGCGTTCTTCGTCCTCCCAGACCAGCCCGAGGTTGTACCCGCTCACGAGGATCCATTCATCGTCGGGCGTTTCGGCGGCTCGTTCGGCGAGGCGTTCTTTGACGTCCGCGATCGATTCGTTCGGCGGCGCTCGAGCGTTGACATGGGTCATCCGGGCGCCACCCATCGGAATATGCAGATGGGTGTCGATGAACCCGGGGAGTGCAGCCCGACCTTCGAGATCGATGACGTCGGTTTCCCGGCCGATCGACCCTTCGATTTCGTCCCGAGAACCGACCGCGACGATCCGATCGTTCGCGATCGCGATCCCGTCGGCGTCCGGGTGTCCATCGGCCAGCGTGATGATTGATCCGCCAAGCAGTACCAAATCGGCGTCCATGGACGCGCAACGATGGACGGGGGCAAAAACATTCACGTCGGAACCAATACTGGCCGGAATCGACGATCAGTCGATCAGCTGGCCGTCCTCGACAATGACACGGCCGTCTTTGATTCCATACCGCACCGGTGGCTGGGTGGTGATGGCCCACTCCGGGGAGCGGGCGTCGAGCACGATGAGATCGGCCGGGGTACCGACCTCAAGCCCGTACCCGTCGAGACCGATAATCCCGGCGCTGCCGTGAGTGAGCAGCTGCCACAGCAGGCCTAACCCGTCGTTGGTGCCATAGGTCGACGATGCGAGCTTGAGTGACTCGACCAAGGCGCCCTGTAGCACGTCAGCGTTGCCGTGAAACCCCCACATATCCCGTACCTGATCGGTTCCATGACCGACTACCAGGTCCGCCTTGAGGAGCCGCTCGATGGGCATCGTCGGCGGCGTGCTCTGATAACACGTCACGAATCGGAGATCCGCGGCCTGAAACCGCTCGATCGCCGCCTCAAGACCACCGGCCCGCGTGAGTGGATCCTGCTCGGCGCGATCGATATCCGCGAGCGCGTAACTATGACTCGCCGTCACCCGCCCTTCGAATCCTCGCTCGATAGTTGCTCGGGCCAACCGATCGAGGGTATGCAGCCCGACCGAACCGGCATCGTGGAGGTGGGCGTCGATATCGACGTCGTGGGTTTCGGCGATGTCGAACCAAACATCGATCGTCTCCCCGATGGCGTCGTTGACCGATGCAGGATCGAGCCCGCCCACCAGATCCGCGCCGGCTTCCAGCGCTGTATGGGCAGCCTCCTGTGATCCCGGATCGGCGAGAAATCCCTGCTGAGGAAAGGCGACTAACTCGAGGTCGATGAGGTCGGTGACCCGATCGCGGGCGTCGAGCAACGCCTCGACGGCCTTCGCCCCTGATCTTCCGTCGATATAGCAGTGCGCTCGGGCATGGAGGACACCATTCGATGCGGCCAAGCGAGCGGCTCTGACGGCTCGATCGGTCAGGTCTTCGCGTGGCGTTTCGGCGATATTGTCGGCGCTCCACTGCATGCTCTGGCTCTTCTCGAAGGGCTGGTCGTGATACCGCGGCCGTCGACCATCGCCGGTCCCGGCGGAAAAGGCCTGATCGTAGTGGACGTGGGCGTCGATGAGCCCTGGGGAGACCAGCCGACCCGCGGCATCGAGTGTTTCTTCGGCGATTCCGTCGATCGTCGGTTCGATCGCGGTAATGGTCCCATTGGTGATCGCAATATCGACGACCGTATCCCGACCGCTGTGATACCCATCGGTAATCAATAGATCGTACTCTGATGTGGCCATGCAGAGCGGTCGCCACCCACCGCGATAAGGTTTCGTTCGGTCCGGATCGGGAGGCTCGACTAGGCGGCCTGTTCGCTGAGATCGAGGATCGCGTTCGTCAGGACGTCGACGCCGATCCCGATCGCTTCCTCATCGATGTCGAACCGGGCCGTGTGGTGCCCGTGTTCGTTACCGCCGCCGATCCCCATGTACGTCGAGTAGCCGCCGTGGTCTTGCACCCGCTTCATCATGTGTGTCGCGTCCTCGCTGCCCAACGATTCCTCGATGTCGATCACGTCGGTAACACCGTCGGTCCGCTCGGCGGCCGCCCAGACGACATCGACCAATGGCTCGTCACAGTCGGCGCTGGGTGTGCCTGGGTTGGCGTCGATGTCGACCGTACATTCGTGCATCGCGGCCGCGTTCTCGATGACAGTCTCGGCTTTGTCCTGCATGTATTCCATCAACTCGGTGGTTTCCCCGCGGACCTCACACTCGAGAAATGCCTCCTCGGGAATGATGTTCGTCGCCGTCCCGCCGCCGACCTTTCCGGCGTTGATCCGGGTGGCACCGTCCCCGTTTCGGGGGATCGCATACAGGTTCTGGACGGCGGTCGTCATCGCCTGAATGGCGTTTTTCCCCCAGTCCGGATGGCCGCCGGCGTGGGCCGGTTCGCCTTCGAACTCCGCACGGAGGGCGTTGACCGCGAGGAACGTATCCAAGCCGGGGACGACCACGCCGGTGTCCTTATCGAGGCCGATGTGGACGGCGATGAAATAATCGATGTCGTCCATGTGGCCGCTCTTGGCCATCACCTCCCCGCCGACGCCCATCTCCTCACCTGGTTGGAAGAAGACCTTGAGCGTGCCCGCAAAGTCGCTGTTGGCGATGGCCTCGACGACGCCGACGCCGATCGTCGCATGGGCGTCGTGGCCACAGGCATGCATGCGATCCTCGTGTTTCGAACGAAATCCCTCGGCGGCCGGCGCGTGGTCGTCGTCATCGGCCTCCGATCGCGGCAGTCCATCGATGTCAACCCGAACACCGATCGTCGGGCCGTCGCCGCGTCTCAGAACGGCCATCGCGCCAGTGTAGCCACCTTCGAGATGAGCAAGGGTGGTCTCGTCGATCCCGGCCTCGCGGGCCCGAGCCATTGCGGCCTCGATCTCTCCCTCGTCCGGCACGTCCCGCCGTTCGTCGGCGATGGCGTCCGGCCCGACGTACAGCTCGTCGACGCCGATCGCTTCGAGTTCCTCGACGATGCGTGCGGTGGTGTAGAATTCGCGCCATCCAAGCTCCGGGCGTTGATGGAGGTCCCGTCGGAGCGCTACGAGCCGATCGCGCTCGGTGGTCTGACTCATGCCAGTCGGGTGCGCCTGTGATCACTTAACGGCACCCGTTTCGGTCACTCACTCCTTTTCGTCGCTGTCAGCCTGGTCGAGCTCCGGCGGCCAGCGGTTCTCGCGAAGCGTATCGACGGTGATTGTATCCCGCTCGTAGCTGCCGTCGACGGCCGTCGATTCGATCCGTCGGTGCTCCTCGTCGGTGAGAGCCCACCGGACGGTGGGATCATCACGACGCGTGACTCGTGCCTGACGGAGCAACCGCCGACAATGGGCCTGAATACAATTGATAGCGTTTCCGTACCACCCGTCGGTCGCGTATTCGTTGCGGTGCGTGAGCGGCATCGCTTCCGCGTGGATGTCAGGGATGGTGAGCGGTCCATGCCGGGCCAATACCGTTCGAATCCGGGTGTCGAGCTGTCGGTGTCGCAGCAAACAATCGAGCAGATACTCCGTCACGTCGGTTCGTCCCGATCGGGGCAACCCATGGCCCGGGATCAACGTCGTCGCCTCGTAGTCGAGACAGCGGTGGATCGCTCGACACTGATCGGTCACATCGCCGACCGGATGGGGCAGGAGTGGCGTCGGCCAGTACATCACATCGGTGGTGTACAACACCCCGCTTGTCGGATTGTATACTGAGAGATGGCCCGGTGTGTGGCCGGGGGTGTGGATGACCTTGAGGGTTATCTCACCGACATCAACGGTATCGCCGTGCTCGACCGTTCGGTCGATCTCGATCGATGGATGATGGCGTTCGACAGTCGCGGTCTCGACCGGCAACCGTGTCGGATCGTTATGGGTCAGCTCGGCGGCGATCCGATCGGGGTCACCGCCGAAGGATTCGATATACGCCGGCCGTGTGAGCACCACCGGTTCTTCGAGTGCTCGCTGTTCGAGCGGATGACAGACGACCGCGGCGTCGTGGTCTGTCGCCAGTGCTTGTGTATGTCCGACGTGATCGAAATGCCAGTGGGTCTGGATGATCGTCCGGAGCTCGGCGTCGTGTCGTTCGAGCAACCGATCGATGGTGTCCCGGCTATCCGGCAATTGCTCCGGGCCGGCCCGTAGGCCGGAATCGATGAGCAAGGCCTCCCCGTTGTCGACGATGATGGCGACCGCCGAGGACGTCGCGCCGGCCCGGGAGCTTCGAGCCGAGGTCGCATGGGTGCCACAGATAACCGTCCCGTCCGGCGTCTCGACGGTCGCCCGAACGGGGGTGGTGTCCATGGCGGTCGTTCGACCGACGGTCCCTTAAGTCTCAGTCGGTAGTGTAGTCCTCGATCGCGAAGGTCGATTCGTAATCGGCGGCTTCCTGGATCGTCGGGGTCGCCGGATCGACGACGATGTCCAGTAGCGTCGGTACTTCCGATCGATCGAGGGCGTCCTCGACGGCGCCCATGAGGTCATCGACGGTTTCGACCCGTTCGCCGTGACAGCCAAATCCTTCGGCGATCGCGGCGAAATCGGGCGAGTCCCACGCGAACCGACGCCCGCCGTCGAGCGTAACGAGTTTCGGCGACTTGCTGATCCCGCCGTAATCGCCGTCGTTGATGACGGCGACGGTGAGCGGACACTCCGCGTCGACGGCCGTGTGCAGCGTTTGGAGACACATCAACAGCCCTCCGTCGCCAGTGATCGCCACGACGGGCCGGTCCGGCCGGGCCAACTTTGCCCCGACGGCGCCCGGGACACCGATGCCCATGCCTGCCCACGACCCGGCGGTAATGTACTGTTCGGGCGCGTAGGCCTCGAAGGTCTGTTTGGCCCACAGCCGAAAGCCGCCGACATCGGTCGTCACGATCGTTTCCCGGGGCAGGGCTTTACGGAGTTTTTGAAGCACCACCGGTGTCGGCAGTGGCGGGTCGGCTGCGAATAGACTCTCCTTTCGGAGGTGGTCGAAGAATTCCTCGCGGATCGCGGTTGCGAGCGCCGGTCCGTCCCAGGTTGCTGCCGTAGATGGTTCGCCGATCCCCTCGACGAGCCGTTCGCAGGCAGTCGCCGCGTCGGCGACGAGTGCGATATCGGGCTCGTATGATCGGCCGATCACTGCGGGATCGATGTCGATCTGCAGTAGCGTCTCCCCGGCCGGTAGTGACCAGTTCGCCGTCGAGAGACCGTCGAAGTCGGTGCCGATCGCGATGATGGTATCGGCACGCTCCAGCACCCGACGGGCTCCGGCCGGCAGATGCGAGCCGGTGACGCCGAGGAACTCCTGGCGATCCTCCGGGAACACGCCCTTGCCCTTCAGTGTGGCAACGACGGGGGCCGACAGCCGGTCGGCGAGTTCTGCGACGGCGGCGGCCCCGCCCGTCGATCGACGCGCGCCGCCACCGACCCAGAGCAGAGGGCGGTTCGCATCGGTCACGGCTTCGATCGCTCGGTCGAACGCCGCGTCGTTGTCGACCGTTGTGGATCCAGTTTCGACCGTCGTCCCCGGGGCCGACAGCGAGGCATCGAGAAACCCACTCGGCAGTCCGAGCCGTACCGGGCCGGTCGGCGGCGATTGGGCGATCGCGAGCCCTTCCGCGACGGCCGCGGTCAAGGCCGTGGGGCGTTCGACCACGAGATTCGCCTTCACGGCGTTATCGAACGTCTCGGCCTCGATCTCGTGGATCGGCCCCTTTCCGCGGTCGGCCGGATCGACGTCGGCCGCGATATGGACGATCGGGACCCCGTCGTTCAACGCGTTCTTGAGCCCGTGCATCGCGTTGGTGTCCCCGGGTCCGGGAACGGTCAGTGTCGCCGCCATCTGGCCGCCGGCCTCATAGTGGCCCCAGGCGATGTGTGGGATCGCCGTTTCGTGGTGGGCTTGGACGTACGACAGCGCCGGCCGTTGGGCGATCGCCCGATCGATCGGTAACGTCTGGGTTCCCGGGAGGCCGATCACGGTGTCAACACCGGCTTCAATCAGGGCCGCACAGACGGCGTCGGCGCCACGCTGGACGTCATCGGATGCATTCGACATACCGGTCGATCACGGCCGGCGTATTTCGGTGTATGGGTCCCGCGGAATCGACACCGCGGCACACTTATACGCGGCCCCATCGATGTCTCTGGCCGATGCCACACACCGTCCTTGTCGGCGAATTCAAACACGAAACGAACACCTTTGCCCCGACCGCGACCGACCGGGCGGCCTTTCAGGCCCGGTATGAACACTTCGGCGAGGAAGTCTTCGACGCCTTTCGGAACACCGGCAGCACGATCGGTGGCTTCCTTGAGGCGCCCGAACGCGATGGGATGGAGTTGTTACCGACCGTCGCCGCCAGCGCGACACCCGGTGGCTACGTGACGGAAGACGCCTACGAGTTCTACACGGCGGAGATCTGCTCGGCGGCCGCCGAACACGCCGACGCCATCGACGGTGTCTTCCTGTCGCTCCATGGCGCGATGGTCCCCGAGGGGATGGACGACGGTGAGGGGCCGTTGCTGGCGGAACTGCGGGACATTCTCGGCATGGATGTCCCGATCGTTGTCACGCTCGATCCGCATACGAACATCGCCGATCAAACGACCGAACTGGCGGACGTGTTGCTCGCCTACGAGACCTACCCCCACGTCGATCATCTCGCCCGCGGCCGGCAGGCCGCCCGGCTCCTCGCCTCGGCGATCGACGGGGACGTTGATCCGACGATTCGGATCGAACGACCGCCGGTACTGCCTGACTTTCCCAAGATGAATACTCGGGACGGGCCGATGACCGATATCGTCGAGCGCGCCCGTGCGCTCGAAGACCGGGCGGACATCCTCAAGGTGAACCTGCTGTTCGGGTTCAACCACGCTGACACGCCGTGGACCGGCATGGCGATCCCGGTCGTCGCTGACGGGAATTCGACGGCCGCTACGGACGCCGCCCGTGAACTGGCTCGCTACATCTGGGACCGCCGCGAGGACCTGGTGGCCGACTATCCCGAGCCGGCTGCGGCCGTCGAACAGGCCAAGACCGCCGTTCGGAACAACGATCCCGAGGACGGGCCGGTGCTCCTCATCGATATCGGCGATAACCCCGGTGGCGGTGGCGTCGAGGACCGTGCCGACATGCTTCGGGCACTCCAAGCTGGCGGCATCGAGGACGCCGGCGTCGCCGTCCAGTGGGATCCGGACGCCGTCGCCGAGTGCATCGACGCCGGTGTCGGCGAGCGCGTCACCGTCGAGGTCGGCTGTCACCATCCCGACGACTACTTTCCCTGTGAACCGATCGAACTCGAGGGCACCGTCAAGGCAATCACTGACGGCTGGTTCACGAACCACGGCCCCCAGGCGACCGGCGTCGAACAGCAGCTAGGACGAACCGTTCGACTCGAATGCGGGCCATCGGGGGACATCAGCGTTCTGTTGACTGAACACCGCTACTCCCCGAACGATGCCGAAGTCTGGCGCCAGGCCGGTATTATCCCGGAACGCGAGTCCGTGTTGGTCCTGAAGACGGTCAATCACTTCCGGGCCGACTACGAGTCCTTCGCCAGCGAGATCATCCTCGTCGACAGCCCCGGTACCTTCGCCGTCGATCTGTCACGCTTCGAGTGGGATCGCCTTGACCGTCCACGTTTCCCGCTCGATACGATGGCCGACGACGCGTACCCGGACTGGTAGGGATCGTCCGGTTACCGGTCCGCCGGCTTAACTTTCTTGCCGGCCGCCGATCTCCATTCGGCCATGCGCTTTGGTATTCTTTCGACGGCCGGGATCGGACGAGCGGCGGTGATCCCCGCGATCAACGACTCCGATCACGAGGTCGCGGCGATCGCGTCCCGTGATATCGACCGGGCCGAAGCCGTGGCTGCCGAATTCGACATTCCGACCGCTTACGGCAGCTATGAGGCGTTGCTCGACGACGAGCGCCTCGATGCCGTCTACAACCCGTTGCCCAACAGCCTCCATGCCGAGTGGACCAAACGCGCGGCCGATGCCGGACTTGCCATCCTCTGTGAGAAACCCTTGGCGGTCGACGCCGACGAGGCTCGCTCGATGGCGACCTACTGTGCGGACCGTGATGTCACCCTCATGGAGGCGTTCATGTATCGCTATCATCCTCGGACCGAACGGGCACACACGATCGCGAGAGAGGAGTTGGATGACATCCGTGCGGTCGAAGCGACGTTTCAGTTCCCGGTTAGCGATCCGGAGAACATCCGACTCGACCCTGATCTCGCCGGTGGGAGCCTCATGGACGTCGGCTGTTATGCGATCAACGCGGCTCGGCTCTTTCTCGGCGAACCCATCCGTGTCTACGCTTCGCTGACCGATGCCCGTAACTGTGGCGTCGAAACCCAGCATAGCGGTCTCCTCGAATACGACGACGGTGTCGTCGCTCGGGTCTCTTCGAGCCTGGACACGCCCGATACCCAGCGGTATCGGATCGAGGCGACCAACGGCTGGCTCGAAGCCGAGGATGCCTTCGTTCCACGGGACGACGACGGGACCACGCTCCGGTATTCCGTCGACGGGCGCGAGGTCGTCGAGTCGTTCGAGCCGACCGATCAATACCGTCTTGAGGTCAATCACTTCGCCGACTGTGTCGAACAGGATCGAACACCGCGAACCGACGCGACTGAAGCGATCCGGACGCTTGCCGTGATCGATGCGCTCAAGACGAGTGCTGAGGAGGGTCACCCGGTAACCCTCTCCTGAGTCGTGATTGACCCGTCACCGGTCCCAAAATAATCGATCCGAGGGGCGATGGCGGCGTTTGGAACAGTTGAGACCGCTTCCTATTTGACTGTGAATGCCGTTTTTGTGGATACCTATGACGGAACTACGATACCTACCGGATGCCGATGATGTGTATTCCTTCTCGGCGACGGTCGAGGAGGCGACCGACGATTACATCGTCCTGGACGGCACGTATTTCTATCCGGAAGGCGGCGGCCAACCGGCGGATCACGGTCGGATCGAGTGGGATGGCGGCCACGCCGAGATCGTCGGCGCGAAGAAAAATCACGGTGACGTCCGCCATCATATCGGATCGCTCTCCGGTGAGCTTCCCACGGCGGGCACGACCGCCGAGGGACATGTCGACGAGGAACGGCGGCAAAAACATCGGCGGATGCACACCGCCCAGCACATCGTCTCCCGCGTGGTCCTCGACGAGTACGGGGCGACAACGGCCGGCAATCAGATCCACGCGGACCGATCACGCATCGATTTCGAGCCCGCCGATTTCGACGACGAGGATATCGCGTTCATCGAGGACCAATCAAACGAGGTCATCGACCGTAATCTCGGCGTGATCAAAGAAGAGCGCCCTCGGGACCGCGTTGAAGCCGAGGTCGACGAGGGACGGGCGCTTCTCGATCTCATCCCCGATCACGTCGATCCGCTTCGGGTCGTTGAGATCGATGGGTATGATATGTGTCCCTGTGGTGGCACCCATGTCGATCAGATCGGTGATATCGGTCGTATCGATATCACTAACCGCGAGTCGAAAGGCAAAGACACCGTCCGTATCGAATTCGAACTCCAAACGACCTAAAACACCCCTCAAGCAGTTTTCGGCTACCCCACGGTCCTTTACGGATACGATACGGTCGTTTCCTTCGTGAACGAGACCTGTTCGGTTAGCTGTCGTTGCCGGCGTCACCTTCCGGTCTGATCCGACCGTCGTAACGCTAAAGACCGGAACGCGCTTTTTTATGAGTAACATGAACACGTACGTCCACGAACGGAGGTGTCGCTGTGGGTGTTGAAATAAAGGAGTCGCCCGTCACCGACGAGGAATTCGAGCGGATGAAGGAGTTCGTCTACGAGTATCTCGCCGCGAGTGTCCAAAGCGAGGACGGTGGTGAGCGGATGCGTTGGTATCCCTGGCACTCCGCGGATTACCGGTATAACCACATCTTAAACGTCGTCGATCTCGGAATCAAGATCGCCGACCGGGAGGGCGCCGATCGTGACATCGTCAAAGTCGCGGCGCTGTTTCACGATATCGCGAAACTCGAAGCCGAACAGGACGTCCACGCCGAGGCCGGTGCCCGTGTTGCCCGCGAATATCTCGAAACGCATGGCGATTTCCCTGCGTCGTTTATCGATCGTGTCTGTAAATCAATCGAGGAACACTCCTATCAGGACAGCGTGACTGACCTGCCCTTAGAGACCCAATGTCTCATCGAGGCGGATATCCTCGACAAGATCGGCGCCAACGGGATGGCCCTAATGTTGCTCCGGATGGGCTATGAGGCCCGAACCCACATGGACGCCGCCGAGATGGTCCAGCGGGTGCTAGACCGTGGAGAGGACGCGCTCGATCGGATCGAGAGCCAGACCGCCCGTGACCTCGCGACCCGGCGGCTCAAACGCGTAAAGTGGTTCCGCGAGTGGCTCGAAATCGAGGTCGCCGAGATGTCGGTCGACGAGCCGATCGATCCCCGGCCTGATTCCTAATCCCTTCCCGGGTGATGTCGCTTCCGGTGGCTTAGCCGACGGCCCGTAGCAACGTCCCGGCCCCATCATACAGGAAGAACACGCCAAAAAATCCGAGCACCATCGCGCTGAGATAGGCCACGGCGGTTGCGAACCGATCGATCCGTCGGCCTGCAATCACGAGCGACGCGGGAAAACCGGTGATCCAGCAAAGGATGCCACCAAAAAAGCCGATGACGAGCGCTGGACTCCCGGTTTGGACGACCAGCACGCCCGTGATGGCGTCCCCGACGTACGGTGTTTGTGCGAGAATGTCGATCGTCCCCGGCTGGAGGAGGCCGACTCCGACGGTCAACCAGAAGACGATCTGGTAGGGGTTCGTCAGCGCGAGCACTAGCGCCTTCCAGAAGCCTTTGGCGTCCGTCGTCTCCTCACGATCGACGAACGCACTGACATCCGAGATGGCGCCGTAGGCGAAATAGAGCATCAACATCCCTCCGACGGCGACCATCACCCCACGGACGAGTGGCATCGAATCAACGAACGCAACCGCACCGAACAAGGCGAGCACGAAAAACGATAGATCGGCCGTCATCGCGCCCAATCCAGCCTTGAATCCCGCGATCCAGCCGCGAATGACGCTCTCTTCGGCGATCACGGCGTTCATCGGCCCGGGTGGGGCCGCAAGCGCCAAGCCGAACACCGCACCGAACACCGCGGATGCCACCGGATTGGCCATCACGTCCCGCTATTGGCGATTCCTCGATAAGTGTGGCGTTTGCCCCCGAGGCTACGACCGCTCTCAGAGCACAGCCCCGAGGGTCAGGATGACTTCGGTGATCGTGCCGACGATTCGCTCCCAGATCGAGATACCCATCGTAATCTTCAACACCGTATCCAGCCCGAAGAACGTGAAGATGGCCGCCCCCAGATAGTGGGCTTTCCGGACATCGAACCGGTGGGAAAACGTATGGAAGAAATACGCGTTGGCTAAACTGACGGGGATGATCGCGAGCATCTCGCCGATCCAGATCGCCGGATGAGCGCCATACTGTACTGCAAGCCCGATCGTCACCAGCTGTGTTTTGTCGCCGAACTCGCCGGCGGTCATCATCAGGAAGATCGGCACGAACCCGCCCAGAACGTGGGGCACTTCCCGATCGAGTACTGGGAGTTCGAACTCGAGGTTTTCCGTCCCTTCGGCGATTCCACCGTCGGTTTCAGTCGGTATTTCACCGTCGTCGGGCGCCGACCGGACGAGCAAGATCGCAAACAGCAAAAAGAGTCCGGCGGTCACTGCATCGAGGACGATCCCCGGCAGCGCCCCCTTGAGGGCGGCCCCGAAGAGGATCTCGATGACCGTCCAGCCCGCGAAGGCACTCCCGGCGGCTGCGACGACCAGCAGGGGATGATATCGCGTCGAGAGTCCCGCGATGATGAACTGGACTTTCTCGCCGGGCAGCACGGCGAGCTGTGCGACGAACGCGACTGTCAGTAGCTCAAGCCAACCTGTCATACAATCCTCACCTGCAAGAACATTCCTACAACCATGCGACGCCTTACATGAATTTAGATACAACTAATCCATTTATGTGTTTTGACTAAAGCATTCGACCGACTCTAATTCGACGGTCAATCGTAGCCTACTGTCCCCTTCGATCCTAGATCAGACGCCCTGGCCCATCAGGTGGCTTCTGAGCACGTCCGCGTCCTTGTTCCCAGCGCCGGTGTTCAACAGGACGACTGTATCGTCCGGACCGAACTCGCCGCGTTGGGCCAGTTCCCAGGCCCCGCTTGCGGCGGCCGCACAGGTCGGCTCCATTTCGAGGCCCTCTTTTTGGGCGACCGCGATCGCGCTTTCGAGAATCTCCTCATCGCTGGTCGCGACGGCGCCGCCATCGGATTCCTCGAGACAGTCGATGATCCAGGGACTGGCGCCCGGGTCGGGGATCTCGATCCCGCCACAGATGGTGTCTGGCTGGTCCCACGCTTGGTGCTGTTCGAGTCCCTCGTCCCAGGCCGAGACGATCGGCGCACAGCCCGTCGATTGGGCGGCGTACATCCCGGGGAGTTCGTCGATCAACCCCAGCTCACGGAACTCCTTGGCGGCTTTGTGCATGCCGACCAAGCCGACGCCACCGCCGGTCGGATAGACGATCGCATCGGGGACCTCCCAGTCCAGTTGTTCGACGACTTCATAGAGCATGGTCTTCTTTCCTTCATGTCGATACGGGGTGACGAACGTCTGGGTCGGATACCACTCCTCGTGGTCCTCAAGGGCGTCATCGAGCGCCGCGCCGGCGTCGCCGATCCGGCCCTCGACGACGGTCAGATCGCCGCCGTGGACGTTGACCATCGCCTTCTGGGTGAAGCCCGCTCGCGAGGGAAGAAAGACATGGGATTCAAGCCCGGCACGGGCGGCGTAGGCCGAGGCCGCCTGCCCGGCGTTGCCCGCCGACGCCAGTGCGATTTCCTCGGCGTCGTGTAGCGCCGCCGCGGTTACCGCAACGGTGTGGCCACGATCCTTGAACGTGCCCGTTGGATTCCGGCCCTCGTCTTTGAACACGACGCGACCGACACCCATCTCCTCGGCCAGCGATGGACAGTCGGTGAGGGCTGTTCCCCCTTCATCGAGCGTCACCGCCGCGTCCGGTTCGAACGGGAGCAGTTCGTGATAGCGCCACATCGTATCGAACGGTCGCCTGGCGAGTTCCTCACGGGTGAGTTCGATGTCGGCATACTCATAGGTCGGATCGAGGATCCCCCCACACTCCGGACAGCGGTGGCTGGTCGACTCGGCATCGAACAACTCACCGCAGTCGATACATTCCAATCCGAGAAACGCATCGGTCGTTGGCAATGACATACCGGTTCTGACGGGGGCGACTACTAAGCACTTCCCGTCCCGGCGGGCTATGCCAGCCAGTCTCACAGTGATTTAGTATACGCCCCCCGA
This sequence comes from Chewarchaeum aethiopicum (SeqCode), assembly GCA_034190395.1. Classification (GTDB taxonomy): domain Archaea; phylum Halobacteriota; class Halobacteria; order Halobacteriales; family Hikarchaeaceae; genus Chewarchaeum; species Chewarchaeum aethiopicum. The sequence continues at coordinate 10,423 of JAXINS010000009.1, read as the reverse complement.
GGACTCCGGTATGTCCGCAGGGACCGTCGTCATCGCCGGTGCCGGGCTGGCCGGCCTCGTCGCCGCCCGTCGGTTGGCCAAAGCCGGTCTCGATGTGGAGGTCTACGACCGTGCCGACCGCGTTGGCGGCCGCGTTCGGACCGATCACGTCGATGGATTTACGCTCGATCGTGGTTTTCAGGTTCTCTTTACCGCCTATCCGGCCGCCAAACGCGAACTCGATTACGATGCGCTCGATCTCCGTCGGTTTAGTCCCGGCGCCGTCATAGCTCGGCCGGGCAAACGGTCGGTGTTGAGCGATCCGCTTCGTGAACCGTTGTCGGCGGTCGAGTCACTGTTCAACGACGAGCTCACGTTGGGCGATAAACTCCGAACCCTCCGACTTCGTCGTCGTCTCCGCGGCCGTGATCCTGCCGAACTCTTGGCGTCGGCGGATAGCGATGACGATACGACGATCAGCCGATGGCTCCGCCAACAGGGCTTTTCGAGTCAGTACATCGCTAACTTCGTGGCGCCTTTCTACGGCGGTATCACGCTTGATCGATCGTTGAATACCTCCCGGGCGATCTTCGAATATACCTTCGCGATGCTTGCCTCCGGAGCGACAGTTGTCCCTGCCGATGGAATGGAAGCTATTCCCCGATATCTCGCGAATCAGGCCCGGGCTGCCGGCGCAACGATCACTACCGACACCATGGTCGAAGCCATCGACACCAATACCAACGGCGTCATGGTGACACTCGACGCTCGGGCGATCGAGGCTGACGCGGCGATCGTCGCTACCGGCCCGCGAGCCGCCCGGGATCTCACCGACGTTGCAGCGATCCCGACCGACACCGTCGCCTGTGTGACACAATACTATGCGCTGCCGGCCGGGAAATCGTTGGGCGTGGGGCGCCGTATCGTCCTCAACGCGGCGGATGCGGCCCCCAATCAGGTGGTACCCCACTCGGCGGTCGCTCCGGAGTACGCGCCGGAACGCCGTCGGCTCGTGAGCGCGACGTACCTCGGGGAACGATCGGAAACCGACGACGAGCTTGCGACGAAGACCCGGTCGGCCCTCTCGTCGTGGTTTCCCGAACAGCGGTTCGATACCGAAAACATCGAAGTGCTCGAGACATACCGGATCGATCACGCTCAGTTCGCCCAGCCGCCGGGATTCAGACGTGACCTCCCCGGCGTGGAGACGCCGCCCGGACGGTGTTATCTCGCCGGCGATTTTACCGAATGGTCATCCATCCAGGGAGCGTTAGCGAGCGGACAAAACGCCGCTCGGGCGGTCTATCGCGATCTCCAGTGAGGCCGTCTCAGAGGAACTCCCGAAACGACGATAACCGTGGGAACGTCAGCGTTCCGGCACCGTCTTCTCCGGCATCGTGCACGATCGGCTTGAAGCGCCCGATCCGTTCGAGCAACGGCGATTGGAGGTCACCACGCGCGGTGCCGTTGACGGCGACCCCTTGAATCAATGGATTAAATGCCGGCAACGCGAGCACATCGGCGTCGTCGTACACGTCCTCGGCGAGTAAATAACACGGCCTGCGTTGTCCTTCGATCTCGATCGCGGGATGGTCGTGACCGATCACGTACCGGTCGGCGGTCCGTTCGGGCGCCACGTGACCGTGATGCACGACGGTGTCACCATCCGCCAACCGATATCCCTCCTGTAGGGATCGTTCGTCGTCGATGACAGCTGACAACTGGGTGTCGTGATTGCCCCGGAGGATCGTCAACGTCGCTCCCGTGGCCGTCGCCGCCTCCACTATCGCCTCGAAGGTGCGCTCGACCTCGACGGGTACCCGGGAGAACGAATGGAGCGTATCCCCCGCGAACACGACCTCGTTTGGTTCGAACCGCTCGACTACTGCCGTTACGGCCTCGATCAGCATCGTCCGCTCGCCCAGCCCCAGCTCGATATCCGAGGTCCGATCCCGGCCCACATGAATATCAGCCAGCACAACGGTATCGGCTGGCGACAGATACGCCGCTCGTTTGTAGGGAACGAACGCCAGCTCCTCCGGCGTGGCCGCCATGGTCATTCAGCTTGCCTTGCCCATTCGGTCGCGAAGGTCGTACTCCTCGCGGGTCACGATGAACAATAGATCCTCGATCACGGTCAGCAGTTCCGGCAGATACCGTACCACCAACCAGGTAATGCCCACCAGCGCGAGTACCGACGCGCTCTGGCTGATGACCCGATCGGCGATGAAAAAGGACACCAATCCGGGGTCCTGATAGCCGGTGATCGCCATCACCGGGCCGATCAGGATCTGGAACCACTGCTCGCCGAAGGCCACGGCGATGAAGGCGTTCCGAAGCAGGTTGAGGACGTAGATCACGGCGATCGCGACGCTTGCGGCTCGGAGTTTCCGTGTCAGGGGGGCATCGAGTGCGGCGATCAATCCCGCAAAGATGCTCATACTCCCAACGCCGGTGCACGCCAGCACGATGTGGGTTACGTAGCGATGGCCGTCCGTCGTAAACACGAGCGCGCTCTGGTAACCGTACTCGGGGCCCGTTGTAAGCGTTGCCTCCGATCCCAACAACCCGATCACGACGAGGGTCTGGCGGGCAACGGTTTCGATGAACGTCCGGCGAAGCAACGGGATTGTCTCGAAGGGCAGATAGACCACGCCCATGATCGCCACCGCCCGCGAGAGGACGAACAGCGACTCCCGGCCCGACCAGACGAGGTAACCCACGTAGACACACACCGGGACGGCGAGGATACTCAACACCGTCTCGATCGGGCTTTTCATCACCAACGCAAATCGAGGGATCAACAGCAACCAAAACCCGCCGAAGATGCCCCAGGCGACGGCGGTGACACTCCGGGCGTATCGTCCCTTACCCTGGAGGGCCCAGCCGGTCAGAAACAGCCCGATGACGATCCAGGCAACGATATCGGTCACCGCCGTCGGCAGGGGCTCGATCACAGACGTATGTGTGCCGTTCTCGAATATAGACCTGACGGCAGCGGCGGGATCACCGGCGATTGGCTGGTGTCACGCCCCGTCCTCGAGGAACTGTTCGCGAAGCTCGACTTTCCGAATCTTGCCGCTCCCGGTTTTTGGGAGTTCCTCGCGGATCTCGACGATTCGGGGATGTTTGTAGGGGGCGATCTCCTCTATGACGTATTCTTTGACGTTTTCGGCGTCGAGCTCGTGGCCCTCGACCGGGCTGATGGCGGCTGCGACGGTTTCGCCCCGCCGATCGTCGGGCACGCCAAAGACCGCTGCCTCGGCGATCGCGGGATGATCGTACAGCACCCGCTCGACCTCGCTCGGGTAGACGTTATAGCCACCGGTGAGGATCATGTCCGTTTCCCGCCCGATCACGTAGTAGTAGTTGTCCTCATCGCGGTAGGCGACGTCGCCGGTTTTGAAATATCCCCGCTCGGAGAACGCGGCCTCCGTTGCGGCCTCGTCTTTGTAGTAGCCTTTCATCACCTGTGGGCCCTGCAACCAGATTTCGCCCTCCTCGCCGATCGGGACTTCCTCGCCGTCCTCATCGACGATCTTCGATGCCGTATGCGGGATGGGTTGGCCGACGCTACCGACCTTATCGCCGAACGTCGACGCTGAGATCGTGTGGGTTCCGGCCGTGGTTTCGGTGTGGCCATACCCCTCCCGCATTTCGACGTCGAACTGCTCTTCGAGCGTCTCGTGCATCGGCTCGGGCAGCTTTGCCCCGCCCTGACTGGCGCTTTCGAGGCTGCTGAGGTCGTAGGCCGCAGGGTTTTCCTCATACGTCTCGAGGAGATCGACATACATCGTCGTAACGCCGCTGAAACTGGGAATGTCATACTCCTCGATCGTCTCAAGCACCCGCGTTGGATCCCACTCGTCGGGCCGCAGGAGGTGAATCGTCCGGCCAGTGGCGGTCGAGGACAGCATCCGCAACATACCCGTGATGTGGTACATCGGGAGGACGATCAACCCATCGCCGCGGATCTCGCCGGTGGTGTAGCTCTCGACTCCGCGGACGATCTGCACCCGGAAGTTCCGATGGGTCAATAACACACCCTTCGGGCGCCCCGTCGTCCCGGAGGTGTATGGCTGAAGAAGCACATCCTCGTCCGCCCGTTCGACCGTCGTTGGTTCGCCCCTGGCGATCAGATCATCGAGCGTCCGGTGGTCCCCCATTGGGTCGGTTACCAGGACCTCGATTCCCTGCTCATCGGCCACGGGCCCGGCATGTTCGAGCTTTTGTGGAGTCGTGATGACCGCCTCGGCATCCGCGTGCTCGAGCTGATAGTCGATCTCCCGGCGACGATAGGCGGGGTTCAGCGGCGACGCGATGATGCCCGCGTGGATACACGCCCAGATAACCTCACAGAAGGCGATTCCGTTCGGCAGATACACCCCGAGTCGATCGCCGGCATCGAAGCCGGCTGCGTGCAGCCCACCGGCGAGCCGCCGCACCCGATCGCCGAACGCACGGTACGTCCGTTCCTCGTCGTTGTGTTTTAATGCGAGTCGATCCGGGAATTCTTCGATCGGACGGGTGAGTAAATTGGCGATGCTGCCGTCATAGGGTGACGCCATGAGATCGCCGGCATACACCGGATCCATGAGCTGGCCACGCCCCCCGGGAGTGTCAAAGTTCGGCCGTTACTCCGGTCCGTGCATTGGGTATTGGCTATCGGGTCTTGTTGTCCGCTCGGAGCCGGTGGCGATCACTCCGTTCGTTCTTTCGCGATCGCATAGGCGTCTTTCACCCGCTGGAACGCCTCGGGATCGCCGCCCTGGTCGGGATGGACCTCCTTGATTTTGGCGCGATAGGCGTCCCGGATCTCCGCCTGACTCGCTGACGGCGGGACGCCAAGAACTGCAAACGCCGTCTGGATCCGATGCTGTGTTCCGTTCGGGTTCGTGAGATCGGGTGTGTCGAACGGCAGGCGGCTTCCGAGATGGGCACCGGGCATCTCGTGTTCGACGAGGATCGTCTGGATGCCGCTCCCTTCCAGAAGGAAATATTCCTGGGCGTTAAACGTGATCGCGATTTCGCGATCAGGCAAATAGAAGGCCACCGACCGATCGTCATGTTCCCAGTCCTCGATGTAGGGTTCCTCGATCGCCCGGAGATACTGTCGGATCTCACCACGTCGCCTGGTTTCACCGGCGTCTTGGGTGGCGGTGGTCGCCATCGACGGTGACGGAAACACCTTGGCCCCGACCGCGAATACCACGGTCACGACGACCGTCAGTAGCCCACCGAGGAGGAGCCCAAGCCGGAGCCACTCCGGGAGGAAGCCAACCCATTCGGGAAGCACGGTATTAGCTTCGCGATACGGGCTGAAGAATCCCCCGCAAGCGGTGATTCGTGGGCCGGGATTTCACACTCCTCCACAGATGAGCAAGGCAAGTGCCTGGGGGCTTGTCCCCGAGGGTGAAGCCGACACGAACGTTTAATTTGGGACGTGACATATCAGCGGCGAACGACCGTGATAGGCGTTAACGATCTTACCGTGAAACGGTCGTCCGAAGGGAATGCGCCGCCTCTCAAAATCCGCCGACACCATGTCGGTGATGCGACGGGTGGTGTCGGACCTCGTGGACAGGCCGACCGGATTCCTCGTTGCCCGTTCGAGGCGACCAGACCGAGGGGCGCAGGAAGTGTTCATCCCAAACCTGGGGGAAGCTTCGGGGCTTGACCCCGAGGTAGTTCACTCCGGTCCGTTCGCTCGCTTCTACCGTCAGCCGCAGTGGGGCGTCACCAACCACCGACTCCCCCATAACACTCCTACCGGTCCGTTTGTCTCAACCGATGTACCGTAGATCTTCGTCGGTTGGGGCACCAGCCCCTTGGCCACCCTGACCCTGCTGACCTTGTTGCATCTCTTGGATCTGCCGGACGACCTCTTCCATCTCGTCGGCCCGTTCTTTGAGCGAGCCGAGATCGATCTCGAATTCGAGGACGCCCTGCAGCACTTCAAGCACAGCCTGGGCGCTTTTTGGATCGACGATATAGCCGCTGGTTTCGCCCATCAGACAGATCGCCGTCAGCCCGCGGCGATCGCCAAGCCCCAACAACAGTCCACTGGTGCCGACGATCCCGCCGGCCGGTTCGTTCGAGCGAAACTCCACACCGATCTCCTCGAACCGATCGATCTCCTCGGCGTCGGTGACCGCTCCCAACACGGTGTAGTCCTCGATGAGTTCGCCGGTGGGGACGCCACCGAGCGCGTAGATCTCCTCGACACCGAAGGACTCGGCGATATCGAGGAACGTATCCGTCAGCCGGTAGTGGCCGGCCGTCTCCTGGGCCTGATGGTCGCCGACGAGAACCAGCAGATCACGATCCGTCGTTTCGACGGCATGAAACTCCACACAGGCGAGGTCGGCGACACCGGCGTCATCGACGCTGACCTGTGGGGGGAAGTACTCCGAGTAGACCCGCCGAACCAGCTGGCTGTCGTTTTCCTCGATCAGGTGTTCGGCCGCGAGCTTCCCGACGTGCCCGACACCGGGCAATCCCTCGATGAGAACCGGGGCCTCCAACTCCGGCTCCGCGATCGACTCGACCTCGAGTGGCTCCATAGCCCTACTCGTGATCCCGGCGTTTAAGAGCGCGTCGGTACTCGCCATACGGATCGGCCGGCGAGAACGGTGCCGGAGCACTGTTGACGGCTTGCCCGCCACAGGCCGGACACTGCTCGCCCAGCGTATAGACCGGCCGGTCGTGTTCGCTTTCCCAGCGCGCACACACGCGGATATCCGATTTCATGATACAGTAAGCTGTCCTGGATTCCGACGCACTCAGGCTTCTTCGTCGCTTCGCCGTTCGCGGTGGAACTCGGCCGTTCCGCCGCGATCCTCGATCGACTGCCGGGCGCGTTCGACGCCGGCCTCGAGGTGATCCTCGGCGAGTTTGTAATCGGGGGCTTTGACCTGAATACGGTATTCCGGCGCACCGACGTAGGTCACTTCCAGTTCGATTTCCTCGGGTACGTCGCCGTTGCCCTCGGCGGCCCTGAGTGCCGCTTTGATCGCGTCGACACCTTCGGCGTCGGCACACCGCAGATCGACGTATCCCGTCACGGTCACGTATGGCACCGAGACGTTCTCGCGGGCCGTCTCGACGATCGCGTCGCGTTCCTCATCGGTCAGATCGAGCTCATCCAACGCTTCGTCCCCATGGATGGCGGCCTGTTCGAAGCCGTCGTACAGTGATCCAAACGCACTCAGAAATTCGTTGGCGACCCGACTGTAGGTGTCCTCGTCGATCCCTTCACCGAAGGCCAGTTCCATCCAGTTGTCGGCTTTCTGTTCGTTTTTCCACTGCTGGATCGTCTCCTTTCGCTGATGGTTGTTGACGTCCTTCAGCGAGAGGTCGATCTGCTGGGAGGATTCATCGACATCGAGGACCTTACACACGACCGTTTGGCCTTCCCGGACGTGATCGCGGACGTTTTTGATCCACCCGCTGGCGACCTCGCTGATGTGGATGAGCCCGCGTTTGTCCTCGTATTCCTCGAGGTCGATGAAAACGCCGAAGTCCTCGATCTCGTCGACCTCGCCGACGACCAGTTCTCCCTTTTCGGGCCAGCCTCGGTACCTCATCGCTGTTCGACCACCTCCACGATGTCGCCTTCAACGGCGGCCTTGCCGCCGGTCGGCCGGGCGAGGGTACTCCCACAGACCGCACACGCAACCGGCGAGGCAGCCTTTTCGAACACCGTCTGTTCGTTCTCACAGTCGGGACAACGAACCGTAATGAAATTGCCTGGCATGGGTTTATTCCTGGAATTCGAGCCGGCCGGCGCGCCAGCCCTCGCGCATGTGGGCTTTGCCACACTCGCCACAGCGATACTTGAGGTTCGTCTTCTTCGTCGGTTTGTCACCGCCAGGGACCTTCGAGAACTTCCCGTCGTTGCCGATCCCGGAGTTGCGCTGTCGCTGGCGGTCGATCCACTTCATCCCGGTTTCGCGACCACGGCGGACCTTCTCGACTTCGTGTTGGGTGTGTTCGTCACAGTTCGGGCAATACGTATTGAACCGTCGCGGCATCTGCATGGGTAATCGTTGGCCGTGAGTTGGGTATCAGCGTTTAAAACGCGTTTGGTCTTCTGGCCGCTCCCATAGCTGTACGTTCCTCGTATAATCTTACCATACAGCGGGACTTTCCGATTGACAGCCATCCCAACGGCTCCGGATGGCTATATCTCACTGTACTGGGGACTACGCCTAAGTAGATGGATCCAGTACGCGAGGGTACTCATCGATGGAACCGCGGTTTACCGCCGACACTGATTCCACAGAACTCGTTGTCCACGATCCGATTCAGCAACGGCGCTATCCGATCGAAACGTCTGAACCGGTCGATCCGATGCCGGTTGAAACTGATCGGTTCTACTTTCCTGTCGATAGTGCTGTTTCTATTGATACATCATCACTTACATTACCATATGTGGTCGCCGTTATCGTTCGAAATTCAGCTGGCGAAATGATAGCTGATGCACAACACTACAGCGCTGAGTCACTACCTGATGATGATTATATCATCGAACTCAATACTCCAATCAAACTATATCTTCGAGTCTCAAGCGAACTCGCAATCGCCTCTACAACCGATCGTATGCGACTCGGGTTTGGGGATCAAACTGAGATTAAAATTGGCGCTCGATCATATCATGATGTCCCCGCGACAACAATCACAACAACCGAATCGTCGCACGATATGATGACAGCGATCTCAGCGCTGAGTTCTTCACTTAAAACAACAAGCTGTGAAAGATCATTCCCCACACTTCGCGGTCATCCACCGGAAATTGAACTTGGATCGCAATTATCTATTCCTGATGGAATCGATATCCCTGAAACCGATATTCGTCTTGAACTTCCACCGGATCTTAGGAAGCTCTATGCTGCTAGTCCGTTAGCGTATTATCTTGGTACAAATATCGTTCCTAGTTCTGAGCCCCTGTTAACGACTGACAACTCCGTTCTCCGAACACTTCCAAGATCACAGCACGACTTTGAGATAGCGATCCAACGGTTATTACGGTTAATTTTTTTCTTGGATTGTCTTACGCGAACAGAAGGGTATTATCAGGTCGATCTCCATGAGCGTGAGGTGATTGACTCACGACTGGATATCGATTTTGAGTGGCTCTATCAACAACCATTATCGATCCAACTTGAGACATATCTTAGTCTCCCACTTGACCAACTGGAAGATCAATTCCCAGCCTGGCGATTGGTAACGGATACTAAGCCCACACCTTCAAATATCGAATATTTACCTTTTGTATTGAACGAATTATCCTTCGTTCGTACTTCTAGAGCTACTCAAGCACGAGAGCCATCCATATCAGAACGGACTTCGATCGAGTCATTTGTGCGTGATAATAGAAATAAACACCGTACTGATGGAGGATCAAGACTACTTCGTACCTCCAGTAATTCAGGTATGCCTCCTTCAGATAGCTCCATAGAGGATCAACCGCTTGTTCGATTGCCAGAGTCTGATGCACTTGAACATGCTTGGGTCGGTGAAGGTCGCCCAATTGGTGCGAACAAGCTAGTGAAACAGGGTTTCTATAACAAATTTGAACAGCAGTTTGATGAAAGCGAGATAGATATCACCGTTGTCTGTAATGACCCCGAAATGATCGCTGAATACGACGATGATCTCTATGGTGATCGCGATGAGTTATTGTTTGATGTTACTGTTCTTAAGAATCTCTCTACCGAATCTCTCCGTAATGTGATTAAAAAGGACAACGATTTCCTTCACTACATCGGCCATGTGGAGCGTGGTGAATTCGTTTGCGCTGATGGAAGTCTCGACATCAGTGATATAGATGAAACAGGCGTGAACGCATTTTTGCTTAATGGTTGTCAATCATATACACAGGGTATTCGAATGGTTAATATTGGTAGTGTCGGTGGTATTGTGACCTTGAACAACGTCGGTAATGATGGAGCAGTTGAGATTGGTAAAGTGATTGCCAAATTGCTTAATTCTGGTTTCTCGCTTCGATCAGCTTTAGAAATCGCGCGGGAACAGCGTATTGTTGGCGATCAGTATATCGTAGTGGGTGACGGTGGAACAGATGTCGTCCAGAATGAAAGTATGGTCCCCTATATTCAACATATACAACGAACTGATGATGAATCCTATCAGTTAGAAATAATCACATATCCGTCTGTCGAACAAGGTATGGGAATGTTATTTATACCCTATATTGATGGTGTAACTAATCAATTCCTTAATCCTGGTTCGCTGGATACTTTTGAAATCAATAAACAGGAATTAATCGATTTCCTGCAATTAGAACAGCTCCCCGTCTTTTTCGAAAACGAATTACTTTGGTCTACCTCCTTAGCAAACGAATTACGGTCCAGGAATAGCTCCGCCACCACCGGCAGTAACAGTTCCAGCCTGACTGAGAATGAGGAGTAGGGTGAACAGTACG
>JAXINS010000013.1:37303-40853 GCA_034190395.1 Chewarchaeum aethiopicum (SeqCode) | reverse complement strand
TGGGACCGGTATATGGGCGGCAAAATCGAGAGCCAGAAAGCCGAGGTCCGTGATGCCGACGCCCTCAACCATCACATGTGTAACGTCTTCGGCATCGATTATCCGCTGATCAACACATTCGCCGTGCTCAATTCCGTCCCCGAGGACGACCGGGCCGTCGCGATGATGCGGGCGTACAACGAGTATCTGCTTGATCGGTATCTCGACGAGTACAACCACTTCCGCGGGCTCGCCAGCGTGGCCGTCCAAAAGCCCGACAAGGCCGCCGAGGAACTTGACCGGATCGGCGACGAGGACCAGATCGTCGGCGTCTATATTCTCAACAGCGGCGCCCAACCCCCGCTTGGCCACAACCGCTATGATATCCTCTATGAGGCCGCCCGGGACAACGACCTCCACATCGCCTACCACGGCTCGGCCGGCGCCCCCTTCGCGAAGGATTTCCCGATCCAGGACAACCAGTTCAACCGCTTTCTGGCCAACCACATCGTCGCCCATCCGTGGGCCCACATGCTCACTCTCACGAGCCTGCTGGTCAACGGGACGCCCGAGAAGTTCCCGGAACTGAACTTCACGTTCCTCGAGGCGGGGTACACCTGGGTTCCCTACATGATGTTCCGGTTCAACAAGGAATACGCGATGCGTCGCAACGAAGCGCCGTTGTTAGAGAAGACACCCGAGGAGTACGTTCGCGACCAGTTTTACTTCGGCAGCCAGCCCGTCGGCGAACCCAACGATCCCAGCGATCTCGATCAGATCATCGACGTCATCGGCCCGGATCGGCTTACCCTTTCGACGGATTTCCCCCACTGGGATTTCGACCATCCCGATGCCCTCAAGCGGCACGTCGACCGCTTCGATGACGCCGACCGCGAACGGATCCTCTCGGGCAGCGCAATCGAAGCCTTCGGCTTGGACCTCTGATCACTATGGCCGAGTACGTCGTTGCCGAGACGGACGAACTGGCCGATGGCGAGCGGATCATCCGCGACGTTGCGGGACGGGAAATCGCCGTCTTTCAGCTCGATGGCGAGTACCGTGCGTATCTCAACTGGTGTGCCCACCAGGGCGGGCCCTGTTGTGAGGGCAAACTGACGGGCACCTTCCTGCCCGTCGAGGGCGCCGATTCCGAGGCGTCGACTGCCCGCCCATCGCTGGAGTGGACCCGGGAAGGGGAAATCCTCAACTGCCCGTGGCACGGCTGGGAATACGATATCCGATCGGGCGAGTGTCTGTCACGACGGGGGTTGACGCTGCCGTCATTTCCCGTCGAAACCCGCGAGAACGAGATCGTTATCCGACTGTAGCTGGCGTCGAGCCCCGGGCTTTTTGGGACTGCTCGCGTGGCCGAGGACATGCGCGCAAGCGAGGCAGTCGTCGAGACGCTTGGGAGACACGGGGTCGATACCGTCTTTGGTATCCCGGGCACGCAGTCGCTGCCACTGAACGAGGCGATCGCCGATCGATCCGATATTCGCTATGTGATGGCCCGCCACGAGACGGCCGTCTCTCATCAGGCCTGGGGCTACGCCGAGATCTGTGGCCGTCCGGCGGCGACGGTCGTCGTTCCCGGTCCCGGCGACATGAACGCGATGAACGGCCTCAAGAACGCGCTCAACGACTGTGTGCCGATCATCCATATCGCCGTCGAGACCGACCCCACGCTCCGTGGCACCGATGCGATCCACGAAACGCCACCCGAGACCTACGACACCGTCGTCAAGGAAAACATCACCGTGTCAACCGCCGAGGGCATCGCCGCCGCGCTTGAACGGGCCATCGCGGCGGCCCTGACGCCACCGAAAGGTCCGGTCCGGATCGGTATTCCACGGTCGTTTCTCATGCAGGCAGCGCCGCAGGCGACTGCCGGACCGTATACCCGTGCTGGTATCGGTGAGCCCCCACCGGCGTCGGTCGCCGCGGCGGTCGATCACCTCGTTGGCGCCGATCGACCGTTGATCGTGGCGGGCGGTGGCATTCGGGCCGCCGGTGCGGAGGCGACACTCCAGAACGTGGCCGAACGCCTCGATGCCCCGGTCGTGACGACCTATAAGGGCAAAGGCGTGTTCCCGGAGGAGCATGCCCTCTATGCTGGATTGTTATCCGTCGGCTCGAGCGATAATCTCCGATCGTTTACCGCCGCGGCCGATGTGGCACTTGCCGTCGGAACCGACCTCGATGCGGTGACGACCCAGCAATTCGATATCGAGCTCCCCGAGACACTCGTCCATGTAACGCTCCATGAAGCCGATATCGGCCGTGGTTACGACCCAGCCGTCGGCATCGTCGCCGACGCCCGGACGACGCTCACAGCCATTATCGAGGCGATCGAGGATCGGGACGACATCGCCACCGCATCCAACGGTGCCGACCGGGCCCAGACGGTCCGAACCGCTGATGCCGAACTCATCGCGGATGCGGTGGCGGTCGATGAGCCGCCCCTGACCTCCGCGAGTGCGGAGGCTGTGATCGACCGTGTGTTGCCTGACGATGCGGTGTTCAGTCTCGATGCCGGTGGCTTTCGGATCTGGGCCCTGTATGTCATCGAAGCCACGGCCGATCGATCGGTCATCGACACCGGTTCTTGGGCGACGATGGGGACCAGCCTGCCGGCGGCCGTTGGCGCGAAGCTTGCGGCCCCGGACCGACCGGTCGTCGCCTTAGTGGGTGACGGTGGGCTCCTCATGTGTATGCAGGAACTTCACACCGTGGCCGTCGAGTCGATTCCGGTGATCACCATCGTGTTCAACAACAGCGATTACGCGACTATCAGCGATCGGGCGGCTGCTGACTTCGATCTCCCGACCGGGGCTTTCGGGTGGTCGGACGAACCGATCGGGTTCGTCGGGATCGCCGAGCAATTAGGCGTTACCGCTGCCCACGCGGATACGCCGGCGCGTATTGAAGCGGAGCTCAACGCGGCGCTCGATCGTGAGACGCCGACGTTGATCGAGGTGCCAACCGATCCGACGGAGCCCCAGGCGAAACCGATCGACTGACACCGGGATCAATTAGGCTTTCTGTCCGTGAACGACCAACGAATTATAGGCCTTGCCGGCGAAATCGGGTCTTGAACCATGGACTTCACCGTGATCCAGGGTGATATCGCCAGTCAATCCGCCGACGCCTTGGTGAACGCCGCGGGAACGAGCCTCCGAATGGGGAGCGGAGTGGCGGGCGCCTTACGACGGGCTGCCGGCGAGGAACTCAACGAGGCAGCCATGGCGAAGGGGCCGATCGAGTTGGGCGAGGTTGCCGTTACCGATGCCTACGGGTTGGATGCGACCTACGTGATCCATGCCGCGGCGATGCCCCACTACGGGGACGGTCAGGCAACCGCGACGTCGATCCGGGAGGCAACCCATAACGCCCTCAGTGCGGCCGATGATCGGGAATGTACCTCTTTGGTTATCCCGGCCCTTGGGTGTGGCGTCGCCGGCTTCGAGCTAGCGGAGGGTGCTCGTATCATCGCCGAAACGATCGATTCGTTCGATCCGGCTCACCTCGAAGACGTGCGGTTCATCGGCTATTCCGACGAGGAATACGCCAC
>JAXINS010000013.1:22087-37203 GCA_034190395.1 Chewarchaeum aethiopicum (SeqCode) | reverse complement strand
CGAACGCCATCGAGGGCTTCACCGAGTGTCTCGACGGCTCGCCGAACCTCGCTGACCTCGTCACCGTAGGTATCACAGAGGAGGATCCGTGGTCGGTCGGCGGGCATCCGGTCGTCGTATGCCCGCCAGGCGTCCTCGATGTCGTCGAAACACAGGAGCAGGCTGTGGGGCATGGTTCCACCGGGCTCGTTGCCCAGGACCTCGCCGGCCGCCACGTTCCCGGCGCCATCAGCACCCCCGATCCAGCCGGCCCGTTCGATCATCGCCCCGGTCGCGGGATGGCGTCGACGGGTTCCCCAGTTCAGTACCATCGCATCGCCGGCGGCAACCCGGAGGTGCATCGTCCGAGTCGCGATCGCCGTCGCCGGCGCGAGAAACCCCAACAGCGACTGTTCGTACCGACCGAAGGCTCGATAGGAACCCTCGATCCGCATGACAGGGGTGTCCTTGATCGCTGTTCCCTCCGGGATCGCATCGATATCCACCGGGACGCCCTCGAACAGCGCTGCGACGTCTTTGACCCCGGCGACCAACTGCCACTCATCGGGATCGACGCTGACCTCGACGACGACCGACGGGTTGCGGTCCGTGGCCTCCAAGACCGATTCGGTCGCGAGAAAGTACTCCGCGGTCGCTTCCCCCGCGGCGATTGCCTCGGTGGGGATGATATCGAACCCGGAATCGTCCATGCTCTATCCCTCCGCGGGGGCACACCCATAGCTATTCCGACCGCAACTCGTTCGTGTTCGATCGATCCGGTGTCGGCCCGAGGACCGATGGGCCCGGCAACTCAGCGTTTGAGGAATTCGGGGAGATCGAGTTTCTCGAGTTCCGATTCGCCGGGATTCGTCCGATCGAGGAAATCGACCTGACTGATCGCAGTCGGGAGATCGGTTTGTACCGTTGGTCCGTCGGTATCGCGGGAGGTACGCTCTTCGGCGTCGATGAGGGATTCCCAGACTGCCTCCGGATCGTCGACATCCTCGGTTCGCTGATGTTTGCGGGCCTTGGTCCGGCCTTCCTCGTAGGCGAGTTCGATGAGACTCTCCTCGTAGGAGCCCGTCGTTTCCGCGAGCAGTCGGTCGAGTTCGTCCGGGTAGTTTTCCCCCAGCGAGGCCGCGACACCCAGGGCGAACGCCCGGTCGACGAGCTCGTTGCGATCGAGGTCGTGCCACTCGGTGCCGAAGGTTTCTTTGTACATCCTCAGGCCTTGACCTTTGCGCTTGGCTCGACGCGTAAGCCGCTGTCGCTGAAGGTGATCTGGCGGATATCACAATCGATCGGCGTCCCACGCATCTTCACGATCTGGATGCCACGGGTCATCCCGTCCCCATCGAGGTAATTGTGGAGGAAGATCACCCCGTGGGCGAGATAGTGTTCGTCGGAGTAAGAGGTCGGATCGGTTGTCTCCGAGATCAGCAGGACGGTCGCGTCAGTTTGTTTCAGCGACGTGAGGAATTTGATGACGTTCTCGGAGGTCTCCTCGAAGAAGTGTTCGAGCAGCATCATCGAGTCGATGACGATGCGATCAGTGCCCTCGGATTCGGCGTAATTGATGATCTTACTCGCCAGGTCTTCGACGTCGATCGGGCCGCTGCGGCCGCCTCCACTCTGGGCCATCACGCGCCGGCCCTGGTTGGCGAACACGTTCAGAAACTCGATCCGATCGGTGTTCATGTACTTCGCAAAGTCGAACTGGTAATTGCCCATGTCGTTGACCAGTTCTTCTTTGGATTCGTGCATGCTGAGATAGAAACACCGCTCGCCCTGCTGGGCGCCCTGGGTCAGAAAATGGGCGGTGAAGGTGGTTTTTCCGCTGCCTGGCGGGCCGCTTACGATGTAGAGCCGGCCAGCGGGCAGCCCACCGTCGACCAACGAATCAAAGCCCCGGACACCGCTCGATACCCTCATACTACAACCACACCACAAACCGCGCTTAAACCTTGGTTCGTGGTTCTCAATTCTGAGATTGCCGATGATGAGGCCGTCGGACGATAGCTATTCCACGGTCGGTACAGTAGGGTCGCCCGAGTGACGGTATAATGACCGATGACGACGGACATGACCACGGCGATGATACCGATTGGGCGGCCGTCTACAGCCGCCAAGTCGAACGCGATCACCTCACGACCCGCTGGTTCGACCGGCTCGCGCTCGACACCGGTGATCACGTCCTCGATATCGGCTGTGGCCCCGGCCATCTCACGCTGTTGACTGCCCAACTCGTCGGTCCCGATGGCGTGGTCTATGGGATCGATCAATCGTCCGGCGCTGTCTCTTATCTTGCCGGCGAGATGGGCGATCGTGGCATCGACAACGTCGCGCCGATCCTCACCGACGGGACGGCCTTGGGAGTGCGGTTTCACACGCCGATTACTGTCTTGGTGACGTTCATGCTCCATCACGTCGACACGCCGGCGGCGATCCTGCGATCGATCGATGGGAGCGCTCCATCGGGTTCGCGGGTGTACATTGAGGAGTATCATCCCGACGGTTCGGCCGACATCGGGCCGCCGGTCGACCACCGTAACGACCCCGACACCGTCGAGGAGTGGGCCGATCCGACTGAACTGCGGATCACCGACCGGTGGGATGACGGCGATCACTACTCGTTGTTATTCGAAAAAGCGTAGCCGGTCTATGCCTCCTCGATTCGGACATGCGCGCCGCCCTCGATCGCGGCCAACGGATCGGTGTCCGTCAGCATCGCCACGAGGTTGACCGGTGACGCGGCCCGGGGTTCTTGGCCCTCACTGGCCGGCGTCGGTCCCCAGAACAAACAGACCGCATTCCCCTGTGGCCAGTAGGCGATCCCGCCAACGGGGACCGTTGCATCCGCGTTCTCCGCGGGGACGTCTACGGGCGTTCGAAAGTACAGTTCGTCACCCCACCGACTGGCATCCCCTTCGAGGGGCAGGGCCTCGGTCAGTGCCGCCCGTGTCTCGGGGTTGTCCTCGGTCCACTCGGCGCCCAACTCGTGTGACCCGACCGTCACGATGAGATCGCTCATACTGGTTGGTGTTTCTCCGATCGAAGTAAATCCGGGGGCTGGCGCGGTACGACTCAGAAATGTTCGAACTTATCGCGCCGGTAGAGATTGAGCTCGGTGACGCTGTTCGGTGGCCCCTCGCCGGCCGCGTAGGCGATCGCCTCGGCGACCTCCTCGGGCTCGGTGACCGATCCCGGCGCATAGCTTTCTTTCATCGGGTCGGCATCCGGATCCCCGAACTCCGTTCTGACCTCCGTTGGGTTGACGACCGAGACGCCGATGCCATCCTCGCCGATCTGACCGGCGAGACTCAGGGCGAATCCCCGGAGCCACCATTTCGTCGCTGCATATACCGGATTTCCGGGACGGGGATACTGTCCCGCGAAACTCCCCACGAAGATCAGCGTGCCGCTGGTGTCTTCGAGATGGGGGATGGCCGCCCGGGCAGTGAAAAACGCTCCGTCGACGTTGACCGCCATCATGGCTCGATAGTCCTCGGTCGACAGCTCCGCGACCGGATCCGATCGACCGATTCCGGCATTGGCGACCACCACATCGATCTGACCGAACTGCTCGGCCGCCGTGTCGATGAGCGTCTCGACCTCGTTTGGCTCGGTAACATCCGTGGGAACGACCGGCGCCTCGATCCCGTGTTCGTCCTCGATTTCGGTCGCCAACCGTTCGAGTCGGTCGGTTCGTCGAGCTGCAAGTGCCACATCGGCGCCTTCGGCGGCTAACTGTCGAACGGTTTCCCGGCCGATGCCCGCACTCGCGCCGGTGACGATCGCCTTTCGTCCCGTTAGTGATCGCTCCGTCATCGTGGATCATCGAAAGCCACACCCGACCGCCAGTTAGCTCTGTCGTCGACTGGCCCTCCTGATCGATCCATAGACCGGTAGGGCCACCATCACCGAGAAACGACTAAGGGCCGCCGCCCGGGAGTAGGGCCCGATGCGACTGGAGGACTACTGGGGTGTCGGCCCGAAGACAAAGGAACTACTCGAATCCGAACTCGGTACCGCGGCGGCGATCGACGCCATCGAGTCGGCCAACAGTCGCGCACTCATGGAGGCGGGCTTGAGCCGTGGTCGCGCGACGCGGATCCTCCGGCAAGCCCAGGGCGGCGAGGGGATGGCCGTCTTGGCCACGAGCGATACACGGGAGGTCTACAAGGCTCTGCTGGATCTCATCGAGGAGTATGCGGTCACCCGCCATGCGGCCGATCGGATCCGGGTGTTGACACCGTTGATGGATGTCGCCGCGATGGAAGAACGGCTGGAGGAGATCCGCCAGGCAATGGAGACCTGGGGCCGTCTCGATCCGGCCGAGCGCCAACCCGTTCTGGCGGCCTTCGAGGAGTACGACAGCGTCGACGGTGGCGAACAGTCGGCCGTCGAGGCCGCGATTGCCCTCGCAACGGCGGACGTTACGGAGGGTCCATTCGCGCCAGTCGCGACGCTGGATACTGATGCGCTCGCTGACGCCGTTGATGCCCTCGCTGCACTCGAAGGGGACCGCGTCGCGGACGGTGCCGACGAGGAACTGGATCGACTCCGCTCGACCGCCCGCGAGGTCGAAGCATTACAGGGGAACGCTCTCGATATCGTCGAGGAAATCCAAGCCGATACGGTCCGTGGAACCGACGAGTTTCGTGAGGCGTTTCTCGATTATCTCACCACGGAGACCGACGCACCCATCGAAACGATCCGGGATGTCATGCCGATGGAGGCGACGGACGCGACCGATTTCGTCAGCGAGACGCTCCGGTCGCTCCGAACGGAGCTCGAAGAAACGGCAGCCGAGCGGGAGGCCACCGTCCGGGAAACATTCGAGGCGGACATCGAGGCGGCCCGATCGGATATCGACGCTGCCGTGGCTGCGGTCGATGATATCGCCTTTGAGCTCTCGCTGGCCCGGTTCGCCTTGGAATTCGATCTCACCCGCCCCACCTTCGTCACCGATCGGGAGACGGTCGCCGTCGAGGATGCACGCAACCTCCTGCTTGAAGCCACTGAAGAGGACATCCAACCGATCACCTACGCGATCGGGTCCCATGGGCTGACGGGCCCGACGGCCCCACCCTCAGACGATCAAGTGACGGTCCTGACGGGAGCCAACAGTGGCGGGAAGACCACGCTACTGGAGACGCTCTGTCAGGTGGCGTTGCTCGCGCAGATGGGCCTTCCGGTGCCGGCCTCCCACGCCGAGGTAACGCCGATGGATGCGATCGTCTTCCACCGCCGGCATGCGAGTTTCAACGCCGGGGTGTTGGAATCGACACTCCGATCGATCGTGCCGCCGCTGGCGGCCGGCGGCCGGAGTCTGATGCTCGTCGATGAGTTCGAAGCCATCACCGAACCGGGCAGCGCGGCCGATCTGTTACACGGCCTCGTCAAGCTCACTGTCGATCGGGATGCCCTCGGGGTCTTCGTTACTCACCTGGCGGACGATCTCGCGCCGTTGCCCGACGCCGCTCGTATCGATGGGATCTTCGCACAGGGCCTCAATCCGGATCTGGAATTGGAGGTGGACTACCAACCCCAGTTCGGAACCGTCGGCCGGTCGACACCGGAGTTCATTGTCTCCCGGTTGGTCGCTGACGCCACCGACCGAACCGAACGGGCCGGCTTCGAGACGCTGGCCGAGGCGATCGGTGAGGAGGCCGTCCAACGGACGTTGGCCGACGCCAAGTGGTCATCCTAACAACGGGATCGACTATCGGACTCCGACGATCGATTAGCGATCGGATGGCTCGTCCGATCGATCGAGTTCGAACAACTGGAGTGCCTCTTCGATCGTAGTTTCATCAGCCAATTCGGCGGTCCGTAACGAATGTGCGGGTGCAGCGACGATGCGATGGCTCAACCGGCGGCCGAATTCGTCGACGATTGCTCGCTGTTCGTCGGTCAAGTCACCGTTCGCATCGAGCTGACTGATCGCTTGATCGATCTCGGCGGTGGCGATGTCATCGGTCCACTCCAGCAGTTCCGCAAGCGCCGCCGTTCGTGCTGTCTCTCCGTTCGATGGCATACTTCTTTCAGGAATCGGATCGCCAGATCGCGGTGACCGTCATTCCCTCAGTCTCAACGGTCTCGTAGCTATAGCCACGATCGTCGAGTTGGGGGTACAGATGCTGTGGGGCGCGGTCGTTGAACTGTATGAGGATCGTTCGTGTATCCAGCTCGGTGAGGGTTTCGAGGGTTCGCTGGAGTGGTGCTGGTGGACCAAGACCGCGGACATCAAGAGGGGTATATGGACGATCGGTCGGGGCCTTTGTCCATCCGATATTCTCTAGTGGCTCGTCTTCGACGGTTGTCATTTGGAGTCGGTTCGAGTGGATCGCCCCCGATTGTTGCCCCGAACGTGTTCGTCACAGATATCCGAATATATTCGGGTCAAGGGTCTGTAGGGTCCGGTACGGACGGAGTATCAAGACCAATGCCACATGCTAAACTCCACATCGGGTTGCCGTCGGATATCTGGATCGAGGAGATATCGACGGCGTTTCCCGAGACGACCTTCCGGGTGCTGGCTGCCCTGCCGGCCGATGAAACGGGGGTGGGACTGCTCGAGGTGATCGCCGAGGAGCCGATGACGGTACTTGAGCGGATCGCAGATGCCGAGGGGATTCAATCCCTCAGCCAACTGGGAGCCTCTGACGGTCGAGCCGTCATCCAGTTCGAAACAACGGAACCTCTCTTGCTGTTTTCGGTTCGCGAGTCGGGCATCGCACTTGAACCGCCGATCGAAATCCGGGATGGCACCGCGACGATCGAAGTAACGGCTCCCCAGGATCGACTCTCGGCGCTTGGTACGCAACTCCAGGAATTCGGAATGCGCTTCGACGTCGAGTATATTCACCGCGAGGTGGAATCGGCGAACCTGCTGACCCACCGGCAACGGGAGCTGGTGCTTGCGGCCGTCGAGGCGGGCTACTACGATACTCCCCGTAGTTGTTCGCTGACCGAACTGGCCGAGGAGCTCGATTCGGCTAAATCGACCGTCAGCGAAACCCTCCATCGCGCCGAAGAAAAGATCATCAAGGACTTCGTTGCGAGCCTGCCCGGCGCGCCGAATGTCGCTCCGGAGCCACAGTAATATACGACCGGTGTCGTCGCCCTCCCCATTCGATCGGCCGGCTTTTGGAGCAACTGATTTGGGACTGATCCACGTTTGCTACCGTGTATGTACGATTCGATTCTTCTGCCCGTTGACGGGAGCTCGGGGGCCGCCGAAGCGCTCCATCACGCCGGCGAGATTGCTCATCGGATGGCGGCAACGATTGAGCTACTGTACGTTGCGGATACGAGCCGGGACAGTGTCACCGTCGTCGAGACGGATCTCGTCGATGCACTCGTCACGGAGGGTGAGTCGATCGTCGAGAACGCCGCCGAAACGCTTCAGACACTCGGGGTCGAGCACACGACGGACGTCGTCCAAGGGACGCCGGCACCGACGATCGTCGAGTACGCAGACCGGTATGGCCACGATCTCATCGTGATGCCGACCCATGGCCGCACCGGTTTGGCGCGGTATCTCCTCGGGAGTGTTACCGAGAAGGTGGTCCGGCTCTCCTCGGTTCCTGTCCTTACTGTCCGGCTGGATGCCGACGAGCCACTGACTTTCCCTTACGAACGGATCCTCGTCCCGACCGATGGGAGTTCGGCCGCCATGGCGGCTGCCCACCACGGCTTGGATCTCGCCGCGTCGCTTGAGGCCGCCGTCCACGTCATTTCGGTCGTCGACGACCAGTCATTCGGTCCGGATGTCCGTTCGACAGTCGTCGAGGAGGAACTGACGGGGATTGCTGAAACGGCCGTTGATGATGTCGTCGCGGCAGCGGAGCAACGGGACGTTTCGGAACTCCATCGCCACATCGAGCACGGTCGACCGGCCGCGACCATCCTCGATACGATCGGGTCAACCGATAGCCATGCCGTGGTAATGGGGACGACTGGCCGTCGGGGGATCGATCGCATTCTCCTGGGCAGTGTAACCGAAAAGACCGTCCGATCGGCCGCGGTGCCGGTTATCACTGTCGCCGGTGAGTAAATTCGTCAGTGTGGTTAGCGGGACCAATGAGCTAACCGTCCTTTTGGGCAGCGCTACTCGACCATGATGACGCCCTTCATCCCGAGCGCCTTGTGGGGTTCACAGTAGTATTTCACGTTGCCGCTGCTGTCAAAGGTTCGACTGTAAGTAAAGCCTTCCTCGTCGGTGAGTTTGCTTTCGAAGGAACCGTCCTCAGCAACCACGTTGTGCTGCTGGCCCTTGCCAGTCCACTTCCACACGACTTTCGTCCCGGTAGAGACCTTGACGACCGCCGGACCGAATCCGTAGTTGCCGCCGTTGGCTTCGACGCCTACTTTCACGGTCACCGAGTCGCTGCCGGTCTTATCGACGACGCCATTGTAGTTATCTGTCTGTTCTAAGTATCCGTCGAAACTCGGCGTTCCGCCGCCACTGCCACCGGAACCGCCGGAACCACCGGAACCGCCCCCGGATTCGCCACCACTGGCACCACTGCTACAACCAGCGAGAGCGGTACCGACGAGTGCAGCACCGATACCCTTCACGAACTGCCGTCGAGCTGTCTTGTCGCTCGTCATTGGATTGTCCTCATCCGACAGTACTGGCCTTACCATCCAGACGGTTGTCCCGAATATGTTCGTTCCAACCGATCACATTCGGTTCGTCGGTCGTTTCCTGTCACCGTTTTTCGATCATCGAGATCGAGCGGGTGTACCGTCGAATGAGATTTCCGTTTTCGTCGAGCAGCTCCACCCGGAACTGTTTTTTATTGACAACCGTCGTTAGCTGGTCCTCTTGAATCGTAAACTCGAAGGGTGGCTCTGTATCAGTCGCGATGGTCCGATCTCCGCTTTTGACCACAACACGATCGATGCCTCTCGTTTCGCTGAGGTGACAGTGAATCTCGGTCGTACCGTCCGTCGCTGTGCCCTTGACACAGGCGAGTCGAGGATCGACATCAACGCCGGATCCTGCGAGCGTCGACTGGAAGTCGATCACCATTGGCCCCATTGGGTAGGTTCCGAGGACCAGCACCAAAACGAGGAACACGCCCAAACTGATGTTCGGGAGGTGCAGATGTGATCCGAGCGTGAGATTCCGGCCCTGTCTGCGGAGCCGTTGATAGACCGGGATAACGACGAGGTGATGGAAGGGTCCGTAAGCGATGAGGACGAACCCGTACGCGAGCGTGTATCGCAACGGTATCCAGCCGGGACGGTAGGAGAGCAGAATGTTCGAGCCGGCCCAGAGAAAAAAGCCGAAGAAAAACAACGCACCACTTTTCAATATCCGCCAGCTGAGTGTGTTCGCATAATAAATCGACAGCAGCGTGTTCCAACCTTCACGCAGTAGCTTCCCCAGCAGTGCGCCCGGTGATTGGACTGATTCGTCACTCATCGTTGTGCCTCCACGCGTCGCTCACCTACTGCTCACTATCGCCCCAACACCAGTGGGGGTTCTCCCGAACATATTAGGCTCGATCGGTCACACCAATGCCGGTTTCGATGTCGAACATGTCTGCAGCCGGTGCAAAACGAGCGACCCGGTCCGAGAACGGTGACTGCTCACCCTACGGGCCGATGTGCCAGACCTGGGCGAGCAGGAACCAGTTCAGCGCCCACAACACCACGAAGGTCACGAGGAAGGCTAGCGTGAATACGAACGTCCCCCGCATACTCTGATGATGCGGGTCATCGGGCTCGCTGCCACCGTCGGCGGCGACCCGCAAGCTATCGAGGCGGGGGTCGCCATCGAACTCATCGCCAACCAGCAGCGAAGCAACGGCGATGAGTAAAAACAGGGCACCGCCGATAATCGCGAGAATTGCCGTGATGCCGAAGATTGCGAAGAACGGCTTTGCCGGAGCGAAGCTGAACTCGGTACCCGGAATGTCCATCACCGATGGGTGTCGCCGCGGGACACCGAAGAGGACCCCCAGATACATCATCATCAACACCACGATCGACATCGCGCCAGCGTAGAAGTACGGCTGGATCGTCGCGATGACACCGCCGATCCACTCGCGACCGAAGACGAGGCGGATGACGTAGTAGGCAAGCCCCATGAATGCGAGCGTTGTGCCCGTGGCGACGGTACCGTGGAAGTGGCCCGGAACGGCGAGGGTATTATGCCAGGTCATGTTGAGTTGCATCTGGCCCATCATGACGCCGGTAATGCCGCCGAGGAAGCCAAAGAGTACGATCGAGAGAATCGTCGAGGAGAAGCCGGGATCCTTCCACGGTGCCGACCAGAGCCAGCCGAAGAGGCCGCCGCCCCGGTTCTTTTGGCGGCGACCGGCTTCGAGCCCGGCGGGGATCGCAAACGCGTGGATCATACTCGCGATGACCGCGCCGTAGGCCGCATAGGAGGTGTTCCAGAGCCGCCACCCGAGCCCGACCGCAGGATCGGACATGAGGTGGTGGGCGGCGCCCATGTTGATGAAGAACAGATAGAGGACGAACGCAAACCGGGAGACTTTTTCCGAGGCAACCACGGCTCCGCCGATGACGTGGGTCATGAAGTACCAGACCGTGATCATCGCCAGCAGATTGATCTGCTGGCTGCCGTGGCCGATCATCCAGTACATCTGGCGGTACCAGGCGGCATCGATGTGGGCGAGGAAGCCGATCCGCCAGAAGAACGTCGGCACGAAGGTAATCAGTCCACCGATGATCGCCTCGGCGGCGACGATCGATGTACAGAACGCCCCGAAGGTGATCAGTGGTAGTGTCTTGTTTGGGTTGGCACGCTTTTCTTTCCAGATCGTCGCCAAGAACGGTAGCGCCGCGACCAGTGCCCCAACGAGGAAAACAACGACGCCCAGATAAAACGTCGGTGGCGACGGGAGCGGTGCATACGAGGTCAGCAATGGCGCCTGATTAGGGACCTGCTGGGTCCAGATGCCATAGGTGATCAATGCCGCCCCGATCACCATTACCGCATAGGCTGTCTTGGCCAACCATTTCATCGGCAGGCGCCGACCAAGCACAAACGGGCCGCCTACGTAGAGGATGGCAATTTCCATGAACACCATCCAGAAGATCAGAAGATACCAGGCATGCATGCTGAGATATTTATAGAAGGTGGATGCGTCGAGTAAGCCGATCAGTTCCCATCGGGTCAGCGCCACGAAGATAGCGAAGATACCGCCGACCAGCAGGGCGATGATAGCGGTCAATCCAAAGAGCTTCACCATGTCCTCGGCGGATTCATGGATATCGAGTCCGGTGACGCCACACGTCCGGAAGCCGTCGTCGTCGTAACTGAAGGTGCTGAAGCCGAACATAGATCACCCCTCCTGGACGAAGATCTTGCCGTGCATCGTCCGGTGGCCGGTGCCACAGAATTCGTTACAAACGACGTGGTAGGTCCCCGGCTCGTCGAAACTCATCTCGATGATCCACTCATATCCTGGGAGCATCTGGAGAGACATCTGTTGGCTGAGGTTGTCCTCATCACGGACCGAGAACCCGTGCTGGACATCGTATGCGCTGAGATGGAATTTGTAGGTTTGATTTGTCTCAAGGGCGACCGGTAGTCCGTCCCAGGCCCACTGGAGTGCGCCGATATAGACGTCTTCGCTAGCCGGGACCAGTGCCTCGGTGCCACCGATGGTCGTCGTTTCGGCGTTTTTCTTGTAGGTATCGACCTTCTTTTGGAAGGCATCCGGGGACACTCGCTCGGTCGGCCCGATCTGATTCTGATTTCCCACCTGCGTCCAGCCGATCATCCATCCAAACAGGATCAGCGCCCACACACCACTGATCCCGAGCCACATCGTCTCGCGGCGGTTTACCTCACGATTCCACCAGTCACCTTCCGGTGAGTCAAGTGGTGAGTAGTCGGTCATGGTTTCACCCCGAGGGTACCGAGAGCAGATCAACCAGCCCCAAAACGACATATGACAGCGTAAAGAACAATATCGCCGCTAGCGCGAGCAGCCACTCACTGTCGAGTAGCTGTTGGGGCCATGGTACCTCTGAATCGTCGGTTGTACCATTCTCTGCCATGTTTCAGCGTTCCGCGAATATACCAGTCAACTCTTCCCCGAACACGTTCGCATTGGTTTGTTACAGTTGGCGTTATCGTGTAACTCGCCAGTATATATTTTAATAGAAAATTTATTGAAATAATTCGTCTCGGGTTAGTACGGTCTCTATAACGTACGTTAGTGACGTTCACGGCAGTGATCGGAGTAAACGGTCATCGCTTGACGGGGAACTTGGCCTGTAAAAGTTAAGCCAATCGGGAGGCATCCATTTAGCGATGGCCCGGTCCGTGCTGGTGGTGGGGTGTTGTATGTTACTTGTCCTTGCGGGGTGTAGCACCCTGGCCCCCTCAGAATCCGACCGGAGTCTTCTCACCTCCCCCACGGAACCACCAGCTGAACAAGACGTTTCAACCTCGAGTGCTAATTCACTCGTCGTTTCGATTGACGGACCTGCAACCGACTGGCAAAATTTCACGCCTCTCGTCAATAACGCATTACGGTACTGGGAAAGTAACGGTTCCCAGTATCTCGACAAAGACGTTCAGTTCATCCTCCAGCCTGATTCACCTGATCCGGATATTCGGATCCGGTTTCTCAACGGGATCACGCCCTGTGGACCTGCCCAGAATGCTGCTGGCTATGCTACCCACCTTAATGCGACAACGGACAAACCCATGGTCGTCTGTGTTGGGACTGAGTACAGTGATGGGGCGGTGGTGAGACTCCTCAAACACGAGTTCGGTCATCTCCTTGATTTGGTTCATGGTGACGGACCACCGGTCATGGATTCCACTAATGACTATCTCCGGTTACCCACGCCCAGACCGGCCGTACAACAGCTGGTGTTGAATCGATCAACGATCACCGTGTATGCCAATTTCGATCATGTGTACGCCCTTCGGGACTATCGTGCCCGTCACCAACTCAGGCGCGTGCTGCACTACTACGAGGCGAGCGCGGAAGGTAGTATTGACCAACACATTTCCTTCGAACGAATTCATAACCGATCCCGTGCGGATGTGATTATCACCTTTCCCTCAACCTCTCCCTGTGGCGAACCAATCTGGGGATCGTGCGGGATCCTCCGGACACCAACGACTCACTCTCCGTCCGCTCCACAGCTCAGAATCACGGTCACGAACGTTCACAAAGACGCCATCGGTTGGCACATCGGGTACTGGCTCGGGACCGCGCTTGTGACGGAGAAATCAGCCCTCCCACCGGCATTTAGACACGCAAATTATACCGATCGCCGATCGGCGTGGTGGAACACATCATGATCACGGATTTACTTGAATTCATTCCCGAATCTCGATCGGCGACGACTATCTCGACACTTCGTTCATCTCATGAGAGGCAATCCTGATGGACTATTAGGGGAGTGATTGTGATGCACAGGTAGATGCATCGGTTACCACCACTCATCCGAGAAAGTCTCATCGTTGTCCTCCTTGCTACCATCGTACTGGTATGGTATCTTGAGGACTCCGGGTGGCGGTGGTTCGACCGGCTTCGATCCCGATTGTATTTGGGTATTCCTTGGGGTACCATATTCACCGTTGGCGTGCTTTTGTTCGTTTATTTGGTTGTCCAACGTGGGTTCCTGTTCTGGTATCGACCACTGGCGCTCCCGTTTACATCGTGGTCGTATCGGTACCCGATTGGATGGTTCATCGCAGCGTTTGCCCACTCTGATCCGAGCCATCTGATCGGAAATCTCATTGGTGTCCTCACCATCGGCCCCCTCGCTGAGTATACGATCGGACACTACCCTTTACGCGTTACCTCCAGAGCAGGTGATGGTGTTGAATCGGGAAGGAATCGTTGGCTCACTGACCCTCGATTCCGGGTGTTTGTCGTGATCCCTGCGGGGATCCTCGGGCTTAGTCTCGTGATGACGCTTTTTTCGTGGGGTCCCACGATTGGTTTTTCGAACGTTATTTTCGTCATGGTGGGCGTCGCACTCGTACGATACCCGCTTGGCGTTATCGTTGCTCTCACCGCCCGGGATGCGCTTCGTCTACTTATTCGTGCACTACGAGATCCATCCGTTGTCACCGGGCCGGCCCCACGCTTTGTCGATCCTTGGTGGGCCAATGTCGCAATCCAAGGCCATCTTCTGGGATTCCTCGTTGGCGTCCTTATCGGCATCCAGGTTTATTCCCGTCGGAATGACTCGGATCGCCCGAGCGCCATTAAACTCTGGATCGGGAGCGTGTTGGCCGCCGTTTCATTATCGTTATGGGCTGTTTGGTGGTTCCATGGTATCGGACGATTTGTGCTTTTCCGAGCACTCGGCGTTATTCTCATACTCCTGCTTGCAACCCTCGTTACCGTTGCTGTTCGTGCAACAGAACAGCCAACGATCGGTGGATTGACCCGAAAACAGGTGGCGGTGTTGTTGTTGCTACTACCGGTTGTTTCGATGGCTATCCTTGCGATACCTGTCAACATGTCGGGCCAATCAGGGGAGGTACCGAATCCGGATGGGGCGGTCACGATCCGTGGCTTTTCGATCACCTATGCCGAGGACGTACCGAATCCCAGAACGGATAGCTGGCTAAGTGATAGCGATTCGAACGAGTTGTCCAACCAGGTAAGCGGTGTCATCGTCACCCACTCCGAATTTCCACTTTGGACGCGAGCCGTTTCACAACAATCGCTCGCCTTCTCCGGTGGCACGGTTGTGCGTGTTGGAGGGATCACATGGGTCCGGACTGTCTTTGTCAAGCGCGAAGGGTGGCGGGTTACCGGTGGTAATGTCGCCTATCGGATCTGGTTGAATCCCCGTCATGGAAGGGTCTATCGTTCCTTTCATTCCGGCCCGGCGCGTTCGTCCGTCGTACTTGATGGCCGGAATTTCTCGATCGTCCCGAATCCCGGCGGTTTTCAAATAAACGTCTCCGAGAACGGCTCAATCATAGCCACGGCACCGGTTCCCCGATACGGAGAATCGGTTACCGTCGCTGGAATTCGGTTTCGGAATCAGGATGGACGACTCGTCGCAATCGCTAACAGAACGCGGGTGACGATCGCCCGGAGCGAACAGTATCAGTAACTCCGTTTTTCACCCACTCATGAATCTCTCTTGTTGTCTTGTGGTTT
>JAXINS010000013.1:0-21987 GCA_034190395.1 Chewarchaeum aethiopicum (SeqCode) | reverse complement strand
TTGTGGTTTTTCAGATCGCGATGGAGCTACACCTTGATTCGTTCTCCCGAAGAACACCGATGGTAACGCACCCTTGCTGAGGTGAACCTGACTGTGTATGTCGTCAATTGAATGACCGGATACGAACACCAGCTGACTTAGTATACACGAATATATTCGGAATTTTTAATTTATTGCTGGATAGCGAAAATACTGCGCACGTGAGTCGATACACGTTGTTGATGAACTCACTTATCGAGCGAATCACTCCGGTAACCTTCCACTGGCAGCGACTCTGTCTCCGGGGGATGGTTTTACTGCTTGTTGCTGGTATGATCGTATCGACCGCTATCACACCGGTCGCCGCTCACGAAGGGAACGATACGGATTCAGGTCCATCCGCCCCGACTGGAAATGTCTGTCCGTTTAATCACTCGGATTGGCGGTCGCCGGATATCGTCGCCGGCGTTCAGATCGATCCGGATCCATCCTGTAACCCCGACAATCCTGCCGTCGTGGCCGCCGTGACCGCAGGAACGAACAGGGTTCCAAAGGATGTCCTCCGGCAATCCGGACTCTCCTCCGACGCGGTCGTGAAACGGAACGACAGTGACGGTGATGGCGACCCCGATGAGATCCATATCCGCTTAGAGGTCGCTGGACTCAACGAATACAACGCCGCTGGGGCGTTCCACACCATCGCCCCAGGGATCCATCCGGCGTTCTGGGTCTTTGTTCCGAAGACACGGGGAATGGTCGAACGCAATTCGCCGGCCGAACGGCTGATGCAGATGCCGAGCCCGCCGCTCCGCGTTGAACAGGGCGACACCGTGAGAGTCACGCTTGCCAACACGCATTATCTCCCGCATACAATCCATTTCCATGGGGTCGACCATCCCTACATGGTGAACGGGCAAGGTAACGACGGCGTGCCCCAAACGAGCGAACAGCCGATCCTGCCGGGCGAACGGCGAACCTACGAGTTTACGCCCCGGAAACCGGGGACGAACTTCTATCATTGCCATGTCGTTCCAGATGTCCATGTGATGATGGGGCTGAACGGCCTCTTTATTGTCGCCAAAAATCGATCCGACAATCGAGTCCAGACGATCAACCCCGGCGGCGGCCGGGTTCGTCATCCGTCCGCGGCTGTCGACGCCAGATACGACGCTGCGTATGACCTCCAGTATCAGGACGTCGATGCCCGTCTCCATCGAATCCCACAGAAACTGAACGATCCACGAGCGGTCGCGGCCGCGACCAACCGAAAATACGATCGAACCGACGCCGATCCGGACTTCTTCCTCCTTAACGGCCGATCATTCCCGTATACCCTGTGGTCCTCACAGGTCATTGTCCAGCCGGACGAACGCTATCGGCTCCGCATCCTCAATGGCGGTTCGGAAACCGTCTCGCTGCACACACACGGTCATAAATTCACGATTGAGGCCTACGACGGCGTTGAACTCACGGAAGATCAGGAAATCACCCGTGACGTCGTCACGATCTCGGCGGCGCAGCGAGTCGATCTTACCCTCAATACCACGACGGACGGCCTCCATTCGTACGGACGGGGCATCTGGTTCATGCATAACCATCGCGAGGAGGCCGTCACGACCAACGGTATCAGTCCCGGTGGGGATATCGGCTTGATCACCTACCGAGCGTTGCTGACCGATAACGGGATGCCCCGAACCAACACCAACCTCAGCCAGTACTTCGATCCGGCCTTTTATCGGGGTGAGGTCCCGCTCTGGGCCGACCTCGATCCCAAGCGACTCGGCACACCACCGGCCCCGGCGTCAGCGAGCGATGCCACCGCGACGTCTACCAGTCGGACGACTGATGGGACCGGGCCACCCATGGGTCGGCTGATGCAGATTGGGTTGTTCGGTCTCGCCGTCTTCTTAATCGGTCTTGTGGTCTCGGTTCTGATCGAACGGAGAGACACGTGACCATGACCCGTATCCGATACTTCCTGATCAGTTTCGTGATCGTCGGGACAGTGTTCCTCTCGGGCGTCCCGTTTGGTAACCAAACCGGCCCCTTCAGTACCTCCAAAGGGATCGTAGCGGCCCATCCGACGCCGGAGGGCGGCGCGAATACACCGACCCCGGGATCAGGGACCAACACTTCCGGCATGACCATGCACATGACGGCCAACGGGACCGTCGTCAACCAAAACCGAAACACGGCACCCCCCAGTTGTTCAGGTATCCTGGGGACACGCGTCATCACGGTCCGGGGTGGGACCCAATATGCTACTGCCGGCGAAATGTTCTCGTTCAAATCCGATGTGTATCGCGTCGATCCGTGTATGCGGGTCGTGGTTACGTTCATCAATACCGATCATATCCGACACCAATGGATGGTCCATGGCCTCCCACGGTCGGTTTATCCCGGTGGGATGTTTTCGCTTGAGGTGACAGGACCGGGCCGCATCACGGGAGCGTTCATTACGCCCGGAACCGATCAAACACTCCGGGTTCACTGTTCGTTGCCCCAACACGACGAGAAAGGGATGCATGCTCGATTGATCGTTGGGGAAGGCAATCCGACACCCACTGTAACTACGACGGCTCAAACACAACGACCACTCCCCGGATTTACCTTCCTAGCCACGCTCTGTAGCCTCTTGTTGGCTGGATTCTTCTTTTATTTCCAGTGGTAATTCCAGATAGATCCTCATAGGATTCGAACGGTGAACGTATAACGGGTTTCACTGTTATCATTCTACCATGGTAAATGATCCTGCAGAACAGCCGGAATCTGACCCTGAGCCCGGCGGTCGACCGGTTCAGATAACGCCCTCGTTTTTTGCTGAGACTGTCGAGAAACACGTTGACCGCGATGAGGTAACCGGTGGGATCTGTGCTCTTCGATTCGGTGATGATTCCGTTCGCCGGTTCGTGATCGATCCCGAACTAAGCGATCTCAATGAGGAGGACTATGCCGCCAAGGCCGCTGGAGATCTCCTTGACCTGCTGGGGGATGAAGGCCTTACCTTCGATCGAGAGATCGAGGTTCGGATCCCGGTCGGCGATCCCGACCGTGTTATTGAGGAGGTCGAGACATCCGACACCGTCACGCTGCAGCTCGATACAGCCGCCGTCCGCACGCTCATCGCTGGAATCATGGATGGGTTTACCCACTCGGATTGAACGCTAGCGACGAGTCACGAACGAAGGTGATCTACCATCGTCGGCTTTATATCATATTTAAATATTATCCCTAACATGTTTCCATGAATTCTCACAGCGTTAGAAAATGGGTATGGCCTAAACATCCGTTTGGAGTATTTGATGACGTAGGGGTGGTACCCCGATGTCTCAACAGCAAGCATCGGATGCCGAATCCGATCCCGATCAGAGACGTATCAAGCGCTATCTGAGCGGATCCCGGGATGTCGCAAAACAGCTTGACTTCGAGGACGAGTTGGCGTTTAATGAGTTCGTCCGTGACGAGGTCACCGTTGATGATCCGGTTCGACGTCGATTGCTCAAGGCCAGTGGGGCGGCGACGATTGGAACTGCTCTCGCCGGTTGTGAGGCTCCATCAGGAGCCCAAGAAACAGCGACGCCGGAGCCGGCGCAGACGGACACTCCCGCAGGTGATCAGACTACAGCCACGCAGACCGAAGCCCAAAAACAGGCTGCTCGGACCAAGGAATTCGAGATCGTAGCCTTCCAATGGGGATTCAAACCCCAACAGATCAAAGTCCAGAAGAACACGGAAGTCGTTCTGAAATTTACGAAATCGACCTTTGAGGAGAATTCGGACTTCAACGTCCACTCGTTCTATCTGGAGGAACCCTATGATGTCGGGCCAATAGAGCTCCACAAGGATACTGATCCGGATGTGGACAAGAAGGTCTCCTTCGTCGCCGATCAGACTGGCGAATTCCAGTATGAGTGTACAATCTATTGTGGGACGAAACACGCCGACATGAAGGGGACGCTGGTCGTCACCGAGGAAGGTGGCGGACAGCAGGCCAAGACCACTGACTTCACGAACATGAAGGATATCAAGGGAACACAGGAAGTGCTCACTCAACCGGGCGATCTGCCACAGTCCCCCCAACACGATGTCGATCTCAAAGACCTGATGGTCGTAACCGAGCGCGAGAACGCGTCGGTAACGATGGTCGATACCATCAACAACGAGATGCTGTCTCGGGTCAACGATGTCGGTAAGGCGATCCACGTCCACGACTTCGCCAGCGGTCCGCTCACCGGGAAGCGTGAGGACGCCTACGTTTACACGCTAGCTCGGTCGGGATGGCTATACAAGGTCGACCTGTTCGGGTTCAACCGCGTCGCCCGCGTGCGCGGTGGGACTGACGCGCGCAAACCTGCGACCTCACGCGACGACAACTACGTCATCGCGGGATTTTATAATCCGAACCATCTCCTGATCGCCGACGCCGAGGATCTGACACCGCTTAAACGCATCCCCACATGGGGTGTCAACCCCGATGGGGAGAGCGTCAAAAGCCGGGTCTGTGCCGTTCACGATGTCTCCCGTGAGGGCGTCTGGGTTGTCGCACTGAAGGAGGCTGGCCAGGTCTGGATGATCGACTACACAAAGGATGGCTTCCCCGTGACCGACACTTTCCGCGTCGGGGGTGTCCTTCACGATGGGTTCTTCACCGGTGAGGGACGGTACTTCCACATCGCCTCTCAGGAGGACAACCTGATGGGGGTCATCGACACGAAGAAGCGCGAGCTGGTGGCCAAGGTTCCCACTGCGAAGGTCCCCCATCCCGGCACGCCGTTCTGCCAGGACGCGAAGCGAAACCTGGCGTTCGTCCCCTGTGCGGGCGCGAACAAGGTGACGGTCTATGATACCGAGACCTTCGAACGGGTGAAGAACATCGATGTCCCGGGCAAAGGGCTGTTCTCGTTCAAAATGCCCGATGACGAGTGTAAGTACGTCTGGACCGACAACGTCCTCACGGCCGATCACACGGCCGCAGCGACGGTCAACCAGATCGATCCGGAAACTCTCGAACTCCGAAAGACAGTTGATACGAGCAAACTCGTCGACTTCAGCGGCACCGAGACCCATCCAAAGAGTCGCGCACTCCATCCTGAGTTCTCCCGTGATGGCTCGAAGGTGTTCGTGAGCCTCTGGGATGCCGGGAAGATCGTCGTGCTCGACAGCGAGACCGGTGAACACCTCGATACCATCGAGGGGCTTGAAACCCCGACCGGGGAGTTCACCGGATACCGTGCCGCGGAGTACGGCAAGGCCGAGGAGTTGTAAACCAGTGAGTATCGTTCGATAACCACCAACCCCATCGTACGCTCGTACCCATGGCACCCACGTCGGCCGGATCCGAGACAACCGGCCCCACCCGGGGAACCGGAGGGGTCGCTCTCGTGAAGCTCCTCCGGGGGACGGGATTTCTCGTCATCGATAGCATGACCCATGAGCGAATCGGTGACGCCGGGACGGGTCGTCAACCGCACGCCTTTGTGGTTGACACGGATGGCGGGTGGGGATATGTCCCGTATATGGCCTCGAATACAGTCCAAACGATCGATCTCGGGACTTTCTCGGTCGTTGAGGAAACGGAGGCGGTCGGCGTGGCGCCGGTCGGGGCAGCGCTTACGTCGGACGGTCGGTTCCTCGCAGTCACCAGCTACGGGCCGCTTCCCGGCGAGGACACGCCGGGAGTGACGATCTTTGAGACGGCTGCTGACGGGACGTTGACCATCACCGCCCAGCTATCGATCGGTAAAGCGGCCGGCATTTCGACGGTCGGCCGGGATCTTTGGATCGCCCTGAAGGACGCGAATTCCCTCCTCCGAGTGGTTGGGCCACCATACACAGTGGCCGATAGCTTTGAACTGCCAGGCGGTCCTGAGACGGTGACGTATTCGTCGACACTCGGTGTCCTCGGTGTCACGTGTGCCGACGACGATGCGGTCGTATTCGTCGATACCAACTGCCGAACGATTCTGGGTACTGCCGAGGCACCAAACCCACGGGGCGGAACACCGATCCCATCCTACGATTGGTGGGTCGTTGCCGATACCGAAGACGATGGCCTTACCGCGATTGATATCGGTGTCGATTGGGGCTCGGATTCGTTCCCGATCGAACGGATTTCACTTGGTACATCCACATCGTTTACCGATATCACGCCCGACGGCGAGTATCTGGTCGCCGACGCAAACGAGGGCGATCGGGTTACGTTTTTTGATGCCGAGAGTCTCTCGATTTTAACACGGGTGCAAACGGATGATCGGCCACATCATCCGCGATTTACGCCCGATGGGACGGCCTGCTATGTCCCGAACATGGGCGCTGACACCGTTACGGTTCTCAATACAACGACGCTGCCTGACTCTCCATCAATCCTAACGACGATCGCGGCGCCAGCGGGTGGGGCGCCATCGGGTTGTTTCTTCACTCAACGGAGGAGTCACTCATGACGACCGCAACCAGTACATCATCACTCAACGCTGAGAAACACACCCTCGCCATCGTCAAAAACGCCGCCAGTCGGTACTTCAGCGTCATCGATCTCGAAGCCAAAGAGGTGATCGATCGCCTCGGTGACGGTCGCTATCCCCACACCGCGGTATTCCATCCCAACGGACGATACGCCTACTTGCTGTATATCTCGAGTGCTCACTTGGAGGTCGTCGATCTCGCGACCCTTGACACGGTTGGTACTGTCGAGAATCTCGGCACCATGAGCGTAGGGAGTGCGCTTACCGATGATGGCGAATACCTCTTCATCGGAACCGGGGTGGCGCTCCCGGAGACGGACTCACCAGGCATTCTGGCATTCGAAATCGGGGCCAATGGGATCCCCAAACGTGTGGGCAGCCGTGTCCTCTCCCGGTGTTCGGGGATGCAGATCGGACACGATGGTCGTCTCTACGTCGCCCTCAAAGAAGCCGGCGAAGTCATCGCTCTATCGTCCGACCGAACACTCGAAATCGAGGATCGATACACGGTGGGAACCAAACCCCATGATCTCTACCCGATCCCGGGAACAAATCGCTTGGTCGTGAACAACGCCGGCGAGGCATCGGCTTCGGTCATCGATCCAAACACGGATGTCGTCCATGAAATTTCGACCGGCGAGAATCCCCACGGTATCGCTTTCGACTCCACCCAGTCAGCACGTCGGGCTGTCTTCCCCGCCCGCGAGGAAACGTGTGTCACGATCGCGAATCTGGGAGCAGTTGATGAAAACAACGATCCGACCGAGGCACGCCTCGAGGTCGGAACGACGACTGGCTTTGCCGCAACGTCGCCGAATGGCCGCTATGTCATCGTCGATGCATACGATGCACCCTATGTGACGATCATCGATGTGACTACGCCTGAAGTGAAGAGGACCGTCACGGTCGGCGGGGAGCCGCTCCATGTCGTTTTCGGGCCGGATGGTCGGGAGTGTTATGTCGGGAATATGGACCGATCCGAGCTCGCTGTCCTCGATACCGAGCCGTTGCTTGATGGACGTCCTGATGATGTTGAGCTGGACTGTCACATTGAGGGACTCGGTGAGAAACCAAGCGGTATTTTCATTCCGGAGGTGATTGCATGATCGATTTAACACGACTGATACACGGTCTCGATAATCGACCGGATGCCACTCGATACGAACGTGAATTCGACGATGATGCGCTGATTCCACTCGTCGTCTGGAATACGACGCCGGCGTGCAACCTCGCGTGCAAGCACTGTTATTTCGGCGCCTGTGACGAACGCTCGTCGGACGAATTCTCGACTGCGGAGGCGAAGGACTTCATCGACGATTTGGCGGATGCAAACGTGCCGGTGTTAGTGTTCAGCGGGGGCGAACCGTTCGTCCGAGAGGACCTCACAGAACTCACTGCCTATGCCCGTGACCGGGGCGTTCGGACGATCGCCTCAAGTAACGGGACGTTTCTGACACCGGAGCGAGCTCAGGCTGTCGCCGACGCGGGGATGCGATATGTCGGCGTCTCCCTGGATGGTGTCGGTGAGACCCACGATCGCTTCCGCGGGCTTGAGGGATCATTCGATCGAGCAGTCGCCGGGTTAGAGAACGCCCGGGATGCCGGAATGGGTACCGGTATTCGGATGACGATGACCGAATCAACGGTCGATGACGTTCCCGAGATTATCGACCTGGCCCTTGAGTTGGACGTTGATCGTGTGAACATCTTCCACCTCATCTATACCGGACGGGGTGGTGACATCACGGATCGAGATCTGTCGTTCGAGCGGACCCGGGAGATACTCGATTACCTCTACGAGCGAACACGAGCGCTCGCCCATACCCATCCGGATCTGCAGGTACTCACTGCCGGTAATTACGCCGATGCAGTGTACCTCTACCGGAAGATCGAACGGGAGATGCCCGACCGTGCCGAACGAGCCCGGGAACTCCTGTTCGATGACGGACCTGGTCGAGTCGTCAAGAAAGGCGATGCTGGACCAAAGGTTGTCAACGTCGATCATCAAGGGAATGTCCATCCGAGTATGTTCCTGCCCCAATTCACGATCGGCAACGTCAGGGATCAATCCCTCGGGACTATCCTCGAGGAGAGTGACATGTGGTCGAAGCTCGCGAACCCGACAGATCACCTCAAAGGTCGGTGTGCGGAGTGTCCATATAAGGCGGTCTGTGGCGGTAATTCACGGGCCCGGGCCTACGCGATTCACGGCGACCTGTGGGCGCCGGACCCTCGATGTTATCTAACCGAGGACGAACGCCGGATCGAATCCACGAACGCTGCCGATGACCGACCATCGATCGCTCGAACGGGGGGTGATTAATCGATGCTCGATATCACCCGGATCATCAAAGAGGTCGAATCACGATCGGAGCACGTCCGCTATGCGGGCAGCCGTGATCTGGATGCCCCCGTCTCTCTGGTCGTGTGGAATACGACGCCGGCGTGTAACCTGACCTGTAAACACTGTTATTTCGCGGCGTGTGATGAACGGTCGCCCGAGGAGTTCTCGACAGCCGAAGCGAAGTCGTTCATCGACGAGCTTGCTGACCTTGGTGTGCCGGGGATCGTCTTCAGCGGTGGCGAACCGTTCGTCCGAGATGATCTCGCTGACCTCGTCGCTCACGCGACCGAGCGGGGGATCCGTGCCATCGGTTCAAGTAACGGGACGTTTCTGACGTCCGAGCGGGCCCAGGAAATTGCGGACGCAGGGATGCGGTACGTCGGTGTATCACTCGATGGGATCGGTGAGACCCACGATCGGTTCCGGGGGTTCGATGGTGCGTTCGATCGAGCACTCTCGGGGCTCCGTAATGCCATGGAAACCGAGATGAGTGCTGGCATCCGGTTTACCATGACCGAGGATACGATCGATGATCTTCCCGATGTCATCGATCTCGCACTGGAAGAGGATGTCGACCGCTTGACGATTTTCCACCTCATTCACGTGGGTCGAGGGACTGACATCGTTGATCGGGATCTCTCCCTCGAACAGACCCGCGAGGCTGTCGAATACATCTACGACCGAACCAAGGAAATCGTCGAATCCGATCCGGATATGCGGGTGCTTACCGGGGGGAATACGGCTGATGCGGTCTACTTGTACCACCGTATCGCCGAAGATATGCCCCAGCGGGCAGACCGCGCTCGGGATCTGCTGTTGCACAATCGGACGGGCCGGGAATTGATCAATGTCAACCATCGCGGTGATGTCTACCCGTCGATGGGGATGACCGAGTTTACGCTGGGTAACGTCAGAGAACAGTCGCTCGACGAAATCCTCGCAGCAAGCGAGCTATGGTCGAAGCTCACGAACCCAACCGACCATCTCAAAGGCCGGTGTGGAGAGTGTCCGTACAGGACTGTCTGCGGTGGCAATTCCCGGGCGCGGGCCCACATCGTTCACAACGATCTCTGGGATGAGGACCCGCGGTGTTATCTGACCGACGAGGAGTTGGGACTGACCCCGGACACAACAGTCCCTGAATTCGCGACAAGCGAGGGGTGATCCACCGTGACCACGAACTGTCGGAACCCGGAGCTGACCTCTAACACAAATTCGATGACACAGACGTGGACCGTTCCTGAGAGTCTCGAACGATTGGTCTGTTTGAGCATCACCTACGATCGGGTGACCGGGGATCGCCTGGCGACGATCGCACCGGACGATCCCATCGGTGTTGCACGAGAGCTTCAGACGACCGATCGACTGACAGAATGTATTATTCTCAGCACTTGTAACCGGGTCGAGGTTTATGCGAGTACCCGAACCGCTGCCGATGAGGATCGTGACCGGGCACTGTCGGCGATCACCGAGACACTTGATCGGCCCGACGGTTCGCAGGTGTACACCGGCCTCGCTGTCGTTGAGCATCTATTTCGGGTTGCTTGTGGACTCGAATCAGCGGTGCTCGGGGAGGATCAGATCCTTGGCCAGGTTCGGGAAACCTTCGATCGGGCGGCCGAGGCGAACGTTGCCGGGGGCGTCCTTTCTCGGGTTGCCGATGCCGCGATTCGTGTCGGTCGGGCCGTTCGGGATCAAACGGCGATCAACGACGGGACAGTCAGTTACGGCAGCGCAATCTGTGAGGCCATTCACCGAGAACTCGAAGATCCGCCGGATCGCGTCCTGATCATCGGTGCTGGGGAGATGGCTACAACGGCGATCGATGCGATCGAGGAACGATGGGACGCCCGAATCGATGTCGCTAATCGAACTCCCAAACCCGATCTAGTGACGTCGGATGGGGCATGCTGGCCACTCACCAAGCTTCAGGAAGCCCTACAGCCAGCCGATGCGGTCGTGACGGCCACCGGTGCCAGTGATCCCATCCTGACTCGTTCGGATGTCAGGGGGTGTGATCCGGGAACCCCGATCGTCGATCTCGCGAACCCAGCCGATGTCGATGAGGAAGTTCGCGGGACTTCGGTCGTAGTAACTGATCTCGAGGATATCGCGACCTACGTGCAGGCAAACGCTGACGAGCGCCGTGATGCGATCGATGAGGTCGAACAATCGATCGATGATGCGATCCAACGACTACTCACACGTGAGCTGGAAAACCGCGCCGAGGATACGCTTCGCGAACTCCACCGACAGGCTGCGACCGTTCGTGAACGGGAACTCGAGCGAGCGCTCCGTCGACTCGAAGAAGGCGAAGCCGATCCGGAAACCGTTCTCGAGGATTTTGCCAGCTCTTTGACCGGTAGTCTCCTCGCCGATCCGACCGACGCGCTACGAACCGCCGCCCGTGAGGGCGATACGACGGTCATCGACGCTGCGGAGTGGTTGTTCGATCTATCGACTGACGGTTCTAACCGCGAATAGAACGATGACACATTCATTCCTTTCCTGTTGGGTTTTCCCAGTGATCGAATCCCTCGCACCGATTTCGGGATTGTACTGATTTTCAAACAAATGAACACATTTTCAAAATACCATATTTAAAGGTGTAGCCGAATATCTTCATTCGCTTTCTGACTGTTTGGGAATGCGCTTCCCGGTTTATGGGGTGTGCCGGGTAAGGTCTACCTGCGAAGGAGGGATCACCAATGTTCGATACCACTCGACGTCGCGTCCTTCAGGCGCTTGGCATCAGCGGGGCGACCGCCACGGTTGCCGGCTGTGCGAACGCCCCGGAGAGCGACTCCCAGGCAAGTCCGACCGCCACCCAGACCGCAAGTAGTGCCAAGACAAAGCAGGTCGACGTCGATCAAGTCGCCGCCGACCCGACGGATGTTCCCAGTCCGGTTACTCACAGCTCGCCGAAAACGCACGATATCACCCTTGAGGCCGAGGAAGTGACCGCCGAGATCGAACCCGGCGTGACCTTTGATTTCATGACCTTCGGCGGGCAGGTGCCCGGTCCGATGATCCGGGTCCGCCAGGGCGATACGGTCAATCTGACAGTCAAGAACCTCGACAAGAACAGCATGCAACACAACGTCGACCTGCACGCGGTGTACGGAACCGGCGGCGGGTCGATCGCGACGACTGCTGCTCCGGGTGAAGCCAACGGGATGAAGTTCCAGGCGAAGTATCCCGGCGCGTACATCTACCACTGTGCTGTTCCGAACCTGGACTACCACATCTCCTCGGGTATGTTCGGGATGATCGTCGTCGAGCCCAAAGAGGGTCTCCCGGAGGTTGACAAGGAGTTCTACTTCGGTCAACACGAGATCTACACTGGCAAATCCGCCGGTGAGGAAGGCCATCACGGCTTCGACATGCAGGCAATGAAACGCGAGGATCCGACCTATGTCGTCCTCAACGGCGAGAAGTTCGGTTACGCGGCCGCTCGACACGGCCCGCTTGAGGCAAACCTCGGCGAGACGATCCGTGTGTTCCTCGTCGATGGGGGACCGAACCTCTCATCGAACTTCCATCCGATCGGTAACGTCTGGTCACGCGCCTACCGTGACGGAGCGATCCTCGGTCCGACGGAAAAGAACATCCAGACGATGAAGGTGCCACCGGGTAGCTGTATGATCGGCGAGATGGAGACGCCGGTCCCTGAACGGATCAAGCTGGTCGATCACGCCCTGAGCCGGGTCGTTCGGAAGGGGATGCTGGCTGAGATCGACGTCAAAGGTGACAAACAAACCGAGGTCTTCGACCCCAGTCCCGACAAGGAAGCCAGCGCCGACGAAGAGGGTCCGCTCTACTGAACACCCGTTTCTGCTCCGACTTCTTACTGGCTCGGCACTGATCGGTTCTTGATGTCACCGGATCGGTGACGCCTTCCCGATCATCTGTCGTTCGCTTTCCCGACCTCGACGCCCCGACCCTCACCGATTAGGTGGTGAGCTCCTCGTGGGCCATTTCGATAGATGTCGCAAGCGGTTCCCGATCGGGGGCATAAAGCAGGTGGCTGTCACAGGCACAATCCGAGGCTCCGAACCCCGCGATCGGTTCACCGTCGATCCGTTCTCTGAGTGTACATTCGATGTCCGCCCCAGGACTCCGGTAGTCGGCCGTGATCGACACGGCAGACGCCCCCAGGAAGTAATCGATATGCCAGTGGGTGACGTCGTGATCACCCATTGCGACCGACCGATGTCGATCGATTCGGCTGAACCCTCCGGGGCCGAAAGCGCTGCCGATATAGGCATACCACCCCGCCGAAAACTGGCGGCGGCCGAGCGCGCCAACCGTGATCTCGATGGGTTCTTCGACAGTGATCAACAGCGTGTAAGTCCCTTTCATTTTTCCAGTTCAGTCGGTGGTGACGATAACCGAGGTCGTCGTGGTCATGGGTACGGCGCGGGCCTTTCGTCTACATTTCGGTTCTTAACGGCTCGATCAATCCACACAAAAAGACCCACAGTATCGCGGGACAATTCCAACCTCCCTGCCAATCAAACGTGTCACCGAGGCGGCGATAATCCGGAATTCGGTCCTGCCGCCTCAGTGTCGGGACTCATCTGGGCTTCGTCTCGCCGACGGTGGTGGGTTCTGGCTGACTCCCCGCCGCCGCGCTCCTGTTTTCTCGGATCTACCATCGACGTCAACGATAGCTAAGTCATCTCAGCGGGTAGGTGTGAAGACGGATCACCGCGATCGCAGCCGGTCACCGATGGGAAATCAGTCATATAAATTGTCGAACACGATCGGCGGAACATGCAGGTCTCGTTGTTCAGTAAGCCATGGTGATGTCGGAAACGACCGATCCGGATCGAACGCTCGATGTTCGGGAAATCGACGGACAGCCATTCGAGGACATCATGACTGCCCTTGAGGAATTGGGCCCGAACGAACGATTGGCACTCCTCAGCAGCTTCGAGCCGGAACCGCTGTATGGCGTTCTCGAACAGCGTGGGTTCAGTTACGAGGCGATCGAACGGACCCCCGAGGAATGGTGTGTGACCATCGAACACGCCTGAGGTCAGACGAATATCTTCGGCGGAACTGCTACCGGGGCTCGTGGTTATTGTGAGGTGATGCCCGCAGAAACGCTCGATGTCCGTGATCTCCCGCCTGCGGAACGTCACCGGACGATCCGCGATGCATTCGCCGCGTTAGATCCAGGGGAAGCACTCGAACTCATCAACGATCACGATCCGAAACCGTTGTATTACGAACTCGACGCCGAAGTCGATCGGTTTGACGCCGACAACTACGAGCTTGAACGACGCGGCGAGGACGAATTCGTCGCGATCTTGCCCAAACGATAGTGGTGGGGCTGTAATTTAGTGATCTGGCGTCACACCTCAGCATAATGCAATCGATCACCGTCTCCCGGCGCATCGATGTCCCCTATGATACTGTCGTGGCGGCCATTGAGGATACCCAGTCATTCATGGAGGCGGCTGGCTTCGATTCGGTAACCGTCGATGGGTCATCGCTCCATATCGAGAATACAGTCGGCCTTTTCGGACTCGAGATCGCGTTGGATCTCCGGCTCATCGAGGACGATGAGGCCCTCCTCGCCTACGAACAGGAGGCCGGCATCTTCGAGACCATGACGACCCGCTATACCGTCGACGAAATCCCTGGCGACGGCGTCGAAGTTACTGCTACGACCGATTTCGCGGTCGATGCTGCCGTCATCGGCGAGCTGTTGGATGCGACCCTGATCAAGCGCCAGCGGCGTCATGAACTCGAGGCCCAGTTCGACTATCTGGAAACGCTGTAACGCCGGTGTGGCCGAGCCGAATACGTTCGGAGGATGGTTTTCGGAGCTAGCTATTCAAGAAGGATTTACCGATGTCCACCACCGATCACGACGAGCAGAATCATAACTACGACGGATCTGTCGAACCGATTACCGACCGGATCCACGATAACTCGTGGTCGGCCAACTTAGAGACGCCCGCACATGCTACGGATCAAGCGTTGATTATCGAACAAGCCCTCGATGCGATCGAGCACACGGCTCCCGGCAATCACGTTAACCTGGTGACGCATGGCGAGCAGGGCCATCCACGGGAGTATCTCTACCCGATTTTGAGCCGACAGTTCGACGGGGAGATCGACTGGGAGTACGTCCAACAGTGTGGCTGTGGCGGCCACGTCACCCGAGTGTTCGTGGAGGCCGATGAATAATGGCCCGTCGACCGATCGGTTTTTTCGATCGTAGGGTCGACCAACGGTTACGGAGCGATCGGTG
Source organism: Chewarchaeum aethiopicum (SeqCode) (assembly GCA_034190395.1). Classification (GTDB taxonomy): domain Archaea; phylum Halobacteriota; class Halobacteria; order Halobacteriales; family Hikarchaeaceae; genus Chewarchaeum; species Chewarchaeum aethiopicum. The sequence goes on along the minus strand of JAXINS010000013.1, from coordinate 6,938 downwards.
GTGAGGCACGCATGCATCCACCGGAGATCGATACGGAGCAACGGCCGCTCGTCCTGATTTGGGAAGTCACCCAGGCCTGCGATCTGGCCTGCAAACACTGTCGGGCCGACGCAACGCCGGCACGCCATCCCGATGAACTGAGTACCGAGGAGGGCAAGGCGCTCCTCGATTCGGCACGGGAGTTCGGCGACGGCCAATTGGTCGTCCTCTCGGGTGGTGACCCACTGAAACGCGATGACCTCCCCACATTGATCGAGTACGGCACCGATCAGGGTCTCCGAATGACGCTTACCCCCAGCGGGACCGCCTCGTTGACCGACGCGAATATCCGCCGGCTGGGGGCGGCGGGGATGCAACGGCTCGCTTTGAGCCTCGACGGGGCGACCGCTGCATCCCATGATACGTTCCGGGGCGAACCGGGCAGCTTCGAGCAAACCATGGCCGCTGCGGAGGCTGCCGCTGACGTTGGGATCCCGCTCCAGATCAATACCACCGTCTGTGCGGAGACGGTTGACGACCTGCCAGCGATCCGGGACGTCGTGGCCGATCTCGGGGCTGTACTGTGGTCGGTGTTCTTTTTAGTCCCGATCGGCCGGGGACGGGTCCTCGATCCCATCGATCCCGAGCGATCGGAGGCGGTGATGGAATGGCTCGCTACGGTCGCCGAGGACGCTCCGTTCGGGATCAAGACGACGGAGGCACCCCATTACCGTCGTGTCAAGTTGCAACGCCTCCGTGAGACCGACCCCGGATCGGCGGATGATCGCCCAGCGACCCGGGCACCGGGCATCACGGCTGGTGATGGGTTTGCGTTCGTCAGCCATACCGGCGAGGTGTATCCATCGGGCTTTCTGCCACACTCCGCCGGCAACGTCCGATCGCGGGATCTCGTCGACATCTACCGGGACGCCGAACTCTTCACCGACCTCCGGGATCCGGATGCCCTATCGGGGAAGTGTGGTGCCTGTCCGTTCAACGCTGTCTGTGGGGGTAGTCGGTCACGGGCCTACGCCTACACCGGCGACCCACTCGCCAGTGATCCTCTCTGTCCGTATGTGCCGCCCGAGTACGACGGACCGATGCCCGAACAGTCACTGCATTGAGTGTGTTCCGGTCGATCAATCCGCGTTCGCGTGACTGGTCGATTCCGTTTCGGGCACGATCTCCGATTCCTTGAGGTAACACTGTGGATCCGGTGCGAACAGCTCACCGGTCGCGGTCAACGCCCGCAACCGGGAGGCACCCCGGCAGATCGACCGATACTGACACCCCTGACATCGCCCAGAGAGCCGTGACTCCCGATTGCGGATGGCCCTGAGCAAGGGGTTCGATTCGTCCTCCCAGATCGCGCTAAACGGCCGATCCCGAACGTTTCCGAGACTGTAGCCTTGCCAGAACTGGGTGAGATGGACGTTGCCCTGGTAATCGATATCGGCGACCCGTTCGCCGGTCGGATCACCGCCGTTTCGTTCGAGGTACGTCCGAATGCGGTCGGCGGTTCCCTCCCCGAGGTGTTCCCGTGCGTACTCGACCAGGTATGCCGCATCGGCGTAGTTGCCCACTAACAGGGTTTCGATCTCATCGCCACGGTCGTGATACTCCCGAGTCAGATCACAGAGCCGCCGAACCGCGTTGCGTTTCTCCTCGGGACTCAGATCGGTCTCGACGATCTCGGCGCCCCGCCCGCCGTAATCGAGGTGATAGAAGCAGAATCGATCGAGCCCGATTTCGTGTAACATCGCGACGACATCCTCGAGATCATCGGCGTTCGCATCGGTGATCGTGTACCGGAGTCCGGTTTTGAGCCCGACGGCCAGCGCGTTTTCGATCCCACGCACTGCCGCGTCGAACGCACCCTCCTGACCACGAAAGCTGTCATTGTGGGCGGGCATCCCATCGACGGAGATGCCTGCATACTGCAGGCCGGCCCGGTTCAGTTCCGCGGCTCGTTCGCGAGTGATTAAGGTTCCGTTCGTCGAGAGTACCGGGCGCAGTCCCCGATCAGCGGCGTAGGCGATCAGCTCGGTTAGGTCATCCCGAACCAACGGCTCACCGCCCGAAAAGAGCACCACTGGGACGCCATACGAGGCGAGGTCGTCCAAGAGCGCCTTGCCCTCGGCCGTGGATAGCTCGCCGGGCGCCGGATCGGTGTCGGCCGCAGCATAACAGTGGGCACAATAGAGGTTACAGCCCTTGGTGACGTTCCAGACGACGACCGGCCGGCGTTGTTTGTCCTCGGTGATCTGCGGTGAGTCCGACTCCGCCGCCGCATCGTAACGGAGTCCGTCGCTTTCGGCATCGAGATCACAGAGGAGTTTGCTGATCGAGATCATCGATCGGGCGATGACGGTGTCGGTTCCGCGTTCGATTCGGTATCGGTCGGGGTCCCTGCTGGAGACGCGGTCATCGAGGTCACCGAATATCGATGGACCGCATCGGCGGGACAGAGCCAGATATCACGGGCGAACCGGTCGAACAACTGCTCGGCTTGTTCGTGAGCGATCTCGCTCGATGGCGCCGTCACGCTCCCGACATGCTGGACCGGATCCGAACCCGTCTCTCGCAGGAATACTTCCCATTCCTGTTCGGTCGCGCTCCGGGGTTGTTCGGCGGTTTCAGAACGCGACCGCGACCCTTGCTCGTCCATGCGGGGGCGTTGGATATTGATCTCAATAGCTATTCTACCGATTCCCAGAATCTGACAATCGGTGCGATGATATTCGTCATCGCTTTGATGAACCTGCCGCCAGTAGACTTCCGAAGAGCTCGTCGTTCGCTTGCGCTTCCGACCACTTCCGCCCACGATCCCTCTCGCAGATGACTGGCGCAACCGTCGCACGCTGGGCGCGTCGCTATGTAGCCACGAGTGTCGTCTCGTTGGTCGGCTGGCAGGCGGCCGTTCTCAGTGGCCTTCCCCGGCGAATCGAGATCGCGATCGCCGTCTTTGGATTCGTGTTGCCGATGATCTTCGGGAAGGCCTACTCTCTGGTGCCGTCGTACTTCGATCGCGATCTCAAACCGACGTGGGCTCCCGCCGTCCAGTTCCCACTGACCGTCCTTGGGGCCGCCGGGTTGATCGGTGCCGGCGTCCCGACGACTCCAAGCTGGATCGATCCGGTAGCGGCGGCTAGTTGGGGCGGTGGCGTGGTTGTCTTCGTCGGCGCGATTGCCTGGACAGTCCGGGACAATCCACTGGGCGCTGAGACCGGGACGAGTGAGGCAAACGCCGACCGGCGACGCATCGATCGGATGGCGAACGTCGGGATGCCGATCGCGCTTGGCTATCTGCTCGTTGGAAGTTATACGATCCTGGCGGTCGATACCGGTTTGCCAACCCTGTTCGATGGGTACCGCCCCCGGTCGACACACCTGTTCGTCGCGGGCGTCGCGACCCTGTTGATGCTCTCGATCGGGTTCCGATTACTTCCCCGTTTTCTGGTTGGCCATCCACCCGAGTGGCTGGCCGGGATTGTGCTGCCGGCCGGTATCATCGGCCCGTTGGTGCTGGCGGCCTCGATCACCGGAGGGCCGTTACTGATCGCCGGGGCCGTCTTGGAGGCGATCGCAGTCGTGGGCTTCGCGGCGATGATCGGGCTGTTATTTCTACGAACTGATCGGGATCGCGTTGGCTTCTATGGGGTGCTCGCCGGCGCGGTGAGCGGCGTCGTCGGCGTCGTCCTCGGACTTCATTTTGCTGTGACCGGGCAAACTCCCGCGCTCACGATCGCTCATTACCGGCTGAATTTGCTCGGCTTTCTCGGGCTGACGGTCGTCGGGGTTGCCTTTCAGTTCTATCCGCCGGGGGTGGGAAGCCTCCCGGGAATCGGGGATCGCTCGGCCCTCGCGGCCATCGGGTGTCTCGCTGCCGGACTCGGGCTGCAGGTGGTCGGCGTCGTCGTGGCCGCCGGGCTCATCGAACGGGGTGGCTCGGTCCTGTCGCTCATCGGTGCCCTGCTCTACGCCTGGATTATCCTCGGGCTCTTTTATGACCGGTACTGGTCGAGGGACGGCTAGTACTGATCGGATCAATTGGAACCTCACGTTGACTGAGTGTTCCCGATCTAAACGCCCGGCGACGAACCCATCGTTTTTTGATCGACCGGTCGAATGACCATCGAGATGTGGGTTCGTTCCGACGCCGCACCCGCGCTTGCGGTCGTTTCGGCGTGGTTTGCCGCGCTATTGCCGTGGAACATCGAGTTCGTCGAGGTCGGGCCGGACCAGCCCGTCCTGTTTTTACGCTGGCCGCTGTGGCAGGTTCGGTATGCCTGGAACGTGCCGTTTGCTCGCGGTATCAAACTGGATACCGTGCTCTCGGCGCTGCAGTTTCAGTCCGGCACCTCGATCGCTCAGGCGTATACGGTCTGGCTGGGTGGTGCCATCGTCGTCCTCGTGGCGATCGGACTTAGTGTCGGCTGGTTTGCCGACGAGGACGCGATCTATGATCTTCCCATTCCCTGGCATCCCGTCCGTCTCATGGGCGGGCTGCTCGCGGTGGCGACGGCGCTTTTTGTCCTCAGTACGGTGTTGCTCTACACTCGTGGTTTCGGTGGGATCCCGATCCCGATCGGCTTGCTGGTGACCGCGATCCTGGCAACCGTTCTGCTGGTGGCCGACATCGAGCCCCAGCCCACAGCGGATCCGGACAAGGCTTGATTACCGGCCGCTGTCGGCTGTTCTGTCACACCGACGTTGATCCAATCCCGGAAAAGAGGATACCCGACGGCTAACACGCCGATCGGCTCAGTACGACCGCTCTTTGGGCTCGTAGTCCTGGAGTTCGCCTTCGAGGACGACCGGCTTGTACCACAGCTCCGGTGTGCCCTCGTTCCAGGAAACGAAGGTGTGTTTCAGCCACTCGTCGTCCTTGCGCTCTTGGTGGGCTTTCCGCCAATGAGCGCCGCGGAACTCGGTTCGGGCCAACGCGCTCAGTGTGATCGTCTCGGCGAGGTCGATGAGGTTGCGCGTCTCGATCGTGTGGATCAGATCCGTATTGAAGGTCCGAGACGTATCGGCGACGTAGACGTCCTCGTACCGTTCCCGGGCGATCCGGATGTCCTCGAGGGCCTGTTTGAGGCCGGCCTCCTCCCGGAAGACGTTGACGTTTCGGGTCATGCTCTGTTGGACATCCGCTCGGATGTCGGCGTGTTGGACGCCATCGTCTTTCTCGAGCATCGACTCGATGCGCTGTCGTTCGACGTCGACGGTCTGTTCGACCGTCTCCTGGGGCTGGGTGAGGGCTGCGCCGTCGGCGGCCACGTCCTCGTCGGGGGCGTCGAGCGCGCCGGGGGAAACGGGGGTTTCAACCGACCCGGGTTCGGTTTCGTCGGTTCGGCCGACCGGGATCTTCGCCTCACCCATGTCCTTGCCGGCAGCGTGTTGGCCCGCCAGCTTCCCGAGTACGACCAGTTCCGGGAGGGCGTTGCCGCCCAACCGGTTCGATCCGTGGACCGAGGCACACGCGGTCTCGCCGGCGGCATAGAGCCCCTCGATCGCGGTTTCGCCGTACTCGTTGGTTTCGATGCCGCCCATCTGGTAGTGTTGGCCGGGTTTGACCGGCATCGGTTCCTCGAGAGGATCGACCCCTTCGAAGTCCTCCGCGAGGTGGACGATGTTCTCGAGCCGATCGAGGATCCGCTCTTCGCCCAAGTGGCGCATGTCGAGATGGACGTAGTCGTCGTTGATCCCGCGACCTTCGTTGACTTCGGTTAGCTCGGCCCGGGAGACGACGTCACGGGAGGCCAGCTCACCGTCGTTGTTGGCGTAGCCGTACTCGTACATGAACCGCTCGCCTTCGCTGTTATAGAGGATGCCGCCCTCGCCACGGACACCCTCGGTGATCAGGACTCCAGTCGAGGGCAGCGTCGTCGGGTGGAACTGGACGAACTCCATGTCCTCGAGGGGCACCCCGGCCCGGTAGGCCATCGCGTACCCGTCGCCGGTGTTAGCGACCGCGTTAGTCGTGTGGTCGTACACTTGGCCGAGCCCGCCGGTCGCGAGGATGACGCCCTGGTTGGCGACGAACCCCTCGATATCGCCGGTTTGGATGTCGATGGCGGCGATGCCGTGACATTCACGCTCTTCAGGGTCGTCGTGGTCAGTGACCGCTAAGTTGGTCACGTACCATTCGTCGTAGACTTCGATCCCGCGTTTGACCAGCTGTTCGTACAGCGTATGCAGCAGTTGGTGACCGGTCTCGGCGCCCGCGTAGGTCGTCCGGGGGAACGAAAGCCCGCCGAACGGCCGCTGGGAGACCCGGCCGTCGTCGTCCCGGGAGAACGCCATCCCCCAGTGTTCGAGCTGCATCGTCTCCTTGGGGCTTTCCTTACAGAGGGTCTCGACCGCGGGGGCGTCGGCGAGATAATCCGACCCCTTCATCGTGTCGTATGCGTGATCCTCGATCGAATCGCCCTCCCGGAGCACTGCGTTGATGCCACCCTCGGCCGCGCCGGTGTGGCTGCGGACCGGGTGGAGCTTCGATACGATGGCGACATCGGCCCCTTCCTCGTGGGCCGCGATCGCCGCACGCAGGCCGGCACCGCCGCCGCCGACCACGAGCACGTCGTGTTCGTACATGGTAAATTGTCCTTGAGGTGTGTTCGTGTTGGAGCTTTACTGGTGTTGCTATTCGACACCTACCAGAACTTCAGGTTACTCTTGACGGCTTCCCGTTTGAGCTCCTGGATATGTTCGGTAAGGGGGATGTCCTTCGGACAGACCTCGGTACAGGAAAACTGGGTCTGACAGCGCCAGACGCCGTGTTCCTGAGCGAGGATATCGAGCCGATCTTCCTTGCGTTGGTCGCCCTCGCGGTCGTCCATCGCGAACCGATAGGCCTTGTTGATCGCCGCGGGCCCGAGATACTCGTTGTCGCCGGCGGCGATGTTACACGAGGACATACAGGCGCCACACCAGATACAGCGGGTGCTCATCTTGAT
>JAXINS010000039.1:31632-42219 GCA_034190395.1 Chewarchaeum aethiopicum (SeqCode) | reverse complement strand
CCCATCACGGTGTTGGCGAGGTCGTCCATGAGCTCATCATTCTCGTCGAAGCGCTCGGAGGCCTCCCACTCGCTCTCGGGGCCCCAGTCGACGGCCTCGTCGGGCTTGAAGTCGTCCTCGCGTCCGCCCGCGAAGCCGAACGTTTTGAAGCCCATTGACTCCATGGCGACGTTCCCGGCGAGGATCATCAGATCGGCCCACGAGAGCTTGCGGCCGTACTTCTGCTTGACCGGCCAGAGCAGCCGGCGGGCCTTGTCGAGGTTCGCGTTGTCCGGCCAGCTACTGATCGGCGGGAGCCGCTGTCGGCCCCCGGCGGCGCCGCCGCGCCCGTCGCTGACACGATACGTCCCGGCGCTGTGCCAGGCCATCCGGATCATCAGCGGGCCGTAGTGGCCGTAGTCGGCCGGCCACCACTCCTGGGGGGTCGTGATCACGTCCTCGATATCGGCTTTCACCGCCTCGAGGTCGAGCGACTCGAATGCCTCGGCGTAGTCGAACTCCTCGTCCATCGGCCCGACGTCACGGGCGTTATCGTCGAGGATTTCGAGATCCAACTGGTTCGGCCACCAGTCCTTACTGGAGCTCATGACTGAATCATTGCCGCCTTCGGGTGTTAAGATTGTCTAATTGAGAAAAGAAATCTTCGTGGTTGGCGAACCAATCTACCACATCTCTAAACTTCTGTTCGTCGTGAATCCATACACTGGCTACTCAACGAATCGGGCCGGTGTCCGGCCCGACCTCACAGGAGTGCGATTCCATCGGCCACGAGCTTGCCGGCGATCACCACCAACAGCAGGTTCACGATCGTCCGGAAGCGGGTTTGGGGCACCGACGGCCGGAGACGGGTGCCACCGTAGACGCCGAGCGCGATGGGCACGAGAAAGCCGACGCCCAACCCGATCGCCTCGGTTCCGAGCTGCCCGAGCGGGTAGAGCACCGCCAGCCGGATCGACATCGCGAGGAAAAACAACGCGGTGAGCGTCGTCGCAAACCGGTCCTTGTCCGACTGGGTGGCGTGGAAATAACTGATGAACACCGGTCCGCCCGACAACACTGCCCCGTGGATAATGCCGCCGGTGCCGCCGGCGAGCGGACCCAGCCCGCGTTTTGGCAGGCGGGCACGGATTTGACTGCCGTACCGCCGGAGCAACAAAAAGACGAACAAATAGACCCCGACCAGTGGGGAGACGACCGCGGCCGGCACGGAGGCAAGCCCGAGCAGGCCAACGACCGTGCCGACGGCGGCCGCCACCACGAGCCATCGTTCCGTCCAGAGCGCTTCCCAGGGGACGCCGTCGGCGAGCAACACCGGCACGTTCCCGAGCCAGAGGGGCAGCGTCAGCGCCGCGAGCGCGAACTCGGGCGGAAACGCCTGGATGACGATCGGCACCGAGAGCAATCCCGAGCCAAACCCGAGCGTGCCCTTCACGATGCCGACCCCGATCAGCGCCACGAAGACGACCGCAACCACCGCCAGTGGGGCGCCGAACACGGTCGTCGATCCGAGGGTCACGACCCGAACCCACGCGTGGACGGATAAATCGCTTTCCGATCGTGTGCACACATCCGGTCTACCGTCATCGCATTGGCCCCGCCGGATCCGATGTCCACTTGACGGCCGCCCGGATCGTCACCGTCGCCGCCAGTGCCGTCAACCCGAGATCACGAATCAGGACATCGACGAATCGCCCCGTCGTTAGCCCGAGCAACGCGATGTAGAGGGTTGTCACAGCCAACGATAGCGTCACGAACGCGGCCGCGAACACCGTGTACCGATCGACCAAGAGCGCAATCGCAAACGGCGGTTCGAGGACGCCGTTGATCAACATGAAGGTCACCGGCGACACCGGCAACACCGCCTCAAGTAGCGGTCCCACGTACACGGCCCATGCGGCCGGATCGAGGAGCTTGTGCACCCCGGCAAAGAGGATGACGAGTCCGAGACCGATCCGTGCGATCGGTTCCGTATCGGGTGCTCTGGCGGCGATCCATCCCACGTACTCCTCGATCGACATGGGTGTCGGTTCGATGAGATCGGACAAAAACCTCAACGGTTGCTCAGTTCCGAAACCGGTGGACCGATTCGATCGGCCCCCTCACCCGTCGATCCTGCGCTGCGTGTCGCTTATACTCCTCGCTCCCCTAACCAATTGCAGTATGACCGACGAGCTGGCCTGGGAGACGATCGACTCCGCGATCGATTACACCTGCCCGGGATTCGACGTCAGGCGTGACGACGTCAGGCTGCCCGATGGCACCGAGACCGACTTTCATACGCTCATCGACGACGAATCCGTCGTCATCCTTCCGTTCACCCCCGACGACGACCTGATCATCATCGAAGAGTGGCGCCAATCGGTTCGACGGCTCAATCGCGGACTCCCTGCCGGCGGCGTCGAGGACGATGACGACGATCTCGAGGCAGCCGCCCACCGGGAACTCGCCGAGGAGACGGGGTATATTGCCGATCGGGTCGACCATCTCACGACGGTCGAGCCGGCCAACGGCGTAACCAACGCTGTCTTCCATTATTTCGTCGCGCATGACTGCATGGAAAACGGTACGCAGGATCTCGATCACAACGAGAGTATCCGGGTCGAATTGACCACCTTCGAGGCGCTCCGTGAACAGGTCCTTGACGGAACGATCCGGGACGGCCGGACCGCGCTTGGCGTCCTTTACTATACGTTGACGGCCTAATTTTCGACGCCGGGTCCCTCGTCATCCGAACGCGGTGGCCGAAACAGGAATCCTTTCACCGGCACCACTCGTATCGGGCGTATCCAGCATGGGCCCGCACTTCGAGATCACCGACCAGGACGCGGCCGGCCGGATCGGCGAACTGACGGTTCCCCGGGCCGATGTGACCGTCGAAACGCCGGCGTTGATGCCGGTCATCAACCCCCATCTCCGGACGGTCGAGCCGGCGACCCTCCAGTCGGAGTTCGGGGCGGCGATCCTGATCACGAACGCCTACATCTTCTATGGCAGCGATGAGTTCCGTGATGCTGCCCTCGAACAAGGTCTACACGATCTGCTTGAGTTTGACGGCGCCATCATGACCGATTCGGGGGCGTTTCAACTCGCCGAATACGGCGAGATCGATGTCACGACCGAGGAAATCCTCCGCTTTCAACACGACATCGGGGCGGACATCGGGACGCCGGTCGACATCCCGACCCCGCCCGATGTCGACCGTGATCGCGCCGAGACCGAACTCGCGACCACCAAAGAGCGCCTCGAGTTCGCCGCCGGCTTCGATACCGGCGAGATGCTCGTGACCGGGCCGGTCCAGGGATCGACCTATCCCGATCTACGCGAGCAAGCCGGTGCCCACGCGATCGAGACGGGACTCGATGTCTTTCCGATCGGGGCGGTCGTCCCGCTGATGAACGCCTACCGGTTTGCCGACATGGTCGACGTGATCGCCGGTGCCAAGCGTGGTCTGGGGACCGCTGCCCCGGTGCATCTCTTTGGCGCCGGCCATCCGATGATGTTCGCGCTGGCGGTCGCGATGGGCTGTGATCTCTTCGATTCGGCCGCGTACGCGATCTACGCCCGCGACGGTCGGTATCTGACGGTCCGTGGCACTCATCATCTCGAGGAGCTCGATTACTTCCCCTGCTCGTGTCCGATCTGTGTGAGACACACGCCGGCCGATCTCCGGGAACAATCCGACGCCGAGACCGAACGGCTTCTCGCCCGTCATAACCTCCACGTCTCCTATGGCGAGATTCGCCGGATCAAACAGGCGCTTCGAGCCGGGACGTTGCTTGAACTCGTCGACGCCCGGGCACGCTCCCATCCCGCCATGGTCGATGGCTATCGAACGCTGTTGGATCATGCCGATCAGCTCGAACGAACCGATCCCGTCCGGAAGGGGACGTTCTTCCAACTTTCGGCCGAGAGCAGCCGTCGCCCCGAAGTGACGCGACACCAGCGTCGGCTCGATCGGTTTGCCCCGCCCGACTCGCTGTTGGTCACCGTCGATACGGCCCTCGATTCGGATATCACCGACGCCTTCGATGCCGTCTGGCCGGTGCGACCACCCTTTGGCCCGTTTCCGAGCGACCTCACTGAGACGTATCCGCTGACTGCCGAGCTCCCGGATCGACTGAGCGTGCCCGCCTACGAACACGCCGCCGACGGTATCGCCGCGCTCGCTGGGGCCCATCCCGGGACGGCGATCACACTGGCCCACGACGGCTGGCCGGCGACCGCGCTCGATCGACTGCCGGACACGCTCGATCTGATCGATCTTACCGCCGACGGGTCGTAGCGATCCAGCCGGTTGGATTCGCGATCGCCGGTGGTCGGCCGACAAGGCAAGATAGTTCTGCGGGCGCCCCCGATGACGACCGATGACCGAGTATTTCGAGGTCCACGAGCGGGACGGCGCCGCCCGGCTCGGGGAACTCCGGCTCGCCGACCCGACTACCACCCCGGCGATCGCCGACGAGCTGATCGTCGACGCGGGGAGCCTCTGGTCGGCAGACCGCCCGGTGCCTGAGGGCGACGAGGACCGACTGACGGTGTTGCCCCATCGGGGATTCCCGGGTGGTACCGACGACGAGGTCGCCACCTCGTTTGCCGTCGAGTATCCGGCCGTGGACTACCCAAGCGCGGCCGTCGTTTCACCCACGACGGTCGCCGACCACGACGTTGATGCATACGTCCTCTCGAACGCCCAGGCAATCGTCGGCCACGCCGCGGCGTTCCGGGAGGCGATCATCACGGTCCGGGAGACGATCCCGGCTGATACGGCGCTGTATCTCTCCGGCGTTGCCACACCACGGAACGTCGCGACGCTCGTCGCGGCCGGTGTCGACTTGGTCGATACCGATCGGGCCGTCATCCGTGGCAGCCAGGGGCGCTATCTCACGACCGAGGGGGACTACCGGCTTGAGGAACTGACCGAACTGCCCTGTAGCTGTTCGGCCTGCCTCGGGGCCGGATCGATCGACGTCTTCGACCGCGACGACTGCATCGAGCACAACGTCAACGCGCTGCGTGCGGCCCTCCGGACGGTTCGCGAACGGATCCGCCGGGGTCGCCTTCGTGATTATCTGGAGGGCCAGGCCCGCCACGAGCAGTGGTGTACGGCGACGTTTCGGGAGTTCGACCAGCAGTGGCGCTACCTCGAACAGCGCACGCCAGTGGCTCGACGCGCCGATATCACGGCCGCCAGCGAGGACACCCTCAGACGGGTGGAGATCCAACGGTTCGCCGATCGCGTCACCGACCGCTATGTCGATCGGTTCGACGCACCGCTCGTGTTGGTACCGTGTTCGGCCCGCAAGCCCTACAGCGACTCCCAGAGCCACGGCCAGTTCCACGACGCGATCAAGTGGCGGGGCCACATCGTCTCGATGACCTCGCCGATCGGCGTCGTTCCCCAGGAGCTCGAACTCACCTATCCCGCCCAGCACTACGATTCGGTGGTCACCGGCCGCTGGAGCGCCGAGGAGATCGACTTCGTCGCCCGCGTGCTCGAGCGGTATCTCGACCGGACCGACTACGCACGGCTCATCGCACACGTCCCTGATGAGGGGTATCGATCGGTCGTCGAACGCGCCACCACCGATTTCGACGGCGAGATCGCGTATACGGTTGCCGACCATCCGACGGACGAGGAATCCCTCGCGAACCTCCGGGCGGCCCTCGACGGTGAGCCCCGGTACCGCAAACGCGAACGCGAACACAACACCGTCCGGGCGATCGCCGACTACCAGTTTGGCGAGGCGGCAGGCGATCAGCTCTTCGAAGATATCCAGACCGAGGCGCGGTATCCCAAACACCGTGTGCTGAGGACCGACGGCACCCAACTCGCCACCTTAGTGCCGACCTACGGGCTGTTGGCACTGACGCTCGCTGGGGGCCGACAGTGGGTTGCCAGCGACGCTCCAACAAAGCGCGTCGAAATCGAGGCCTTTGTCCCCCATGGCAGCGTGCTCGCGCCGGGCGTCACCGATGCGAGCGCTGCCATCCGGGTCGGCGATGAAGTCGTCGTCGACGGTCCGGCGGCTTTCGGTGTCGGCCGCGCGACGATGACCGGCCCGGAGATGATCGGGAGTACCCGGGGTGTCGCCGTCGACGTACGCCACGTCGAGGATCAGTCGGCGTGATCGATCGTATTCGCCTGGCGCCGCCTGGTTTCAGTATGCGCTGTTCCGGCGGTAGCCGGCTAATATTAAGGTCACTGACCCACTAATATCACACATGATCGGTGCGTGGTTCGCTTCGTTCGGGCGCGAACGATCCGACACCGTCGCTGGAGCACAGTCAGGCTGGAGGTGGTGTGATGACTGAGCTCGAATGTCACCGTTGTGGGCGATTGTTTGATCTCCACTCCGAACACACCGAGATCGTCCGTCGGGATTTCATCGAGACGCCCCAACCATCGAAGATCGAGTACCTCTGTGGATCGTGTCTCGAGACGTATACCGAGGAGTTCATGGGCGGTTCCGCGTCCGCCGACGCGTGAGGTCGCTCCCGATCACAGCCTGGGGGCTTTTTGTGTCGGGCTTACGCATCAGACGATATGGTCAAAGAGTGGGACAGAGCGCCGGATTTCACTGCGCCGATCGCGAGACCCGAAGCCGCTGCCGGCCGCCGGGGCGAGTACACGGGTGAGGATGTCGGGTCGTTCACGCTGAGCGATCGGTTGGTGTACGGCCCCGTGGTCTTGGCGTTTTTCCCGGGCGTCTATTCCCGTACCTGCACCCAGGAACTCTGTGACGTCCGCGACTGGCACGATACCCTCGGGGACCTCGACGCGCAGGTCTACGGGGTGAGTGCCGACACGCCTTTCTCACAGCTGGCGTTCATCGACGAGTACGATCTGAACTTCCCGCTGGTCTCCGGGTTTAACACCGACGTGATCGCGGCGTACGGCGTTCGGAACGACGAGGGGCAGCTTGCGGGTATCGCCAACCGATCGATGTTCGTGATCGACGAGGAACAGACGGTCACGTATCGCTGGGAGGTCCACGAGCCGCTCACGTTCCCCGACCTCGACGAGATCGAAGAAGCCGTCGAGAGCGCGACCGGCTGATCCCGATGTGAATGGATCGGTCTTTTCTCTCGATCCGATGGCTGGTGGTCGCCACCGTGGCGGCGGTCATCCTCGTTGTCTCGGTCCTGCCACCACCGTCGGATGTTGGATCACAGCTTGGTCCGTTCGGCCTCGTGGGAATCGACAAATGGTTCCATGGACTCGGCTATAGCCTGCTGGCCGGCGTGTTGGCGATCGCCTTGGCCGACAATCCCCGTTCGGATCGGACGATCGCCGTTCTGACCTTCGGGATCACGGTCGCCTACGGACTGGGGATCGAACTCCTCCAGCTCGCGATCCCCCGGCGACAGTTCGACCTGTTCGATCTGTTGGCCAATAGCCTCGGCGCTGCCGCCGTCGGCATCGGCTGGCGGATCATCCCTCGACGCTGGCGGGGCCGAACGGGCATCGATGACCGTGAGGGGGACGGAACGACGACCGATCGACCGCCACGGTGAGGCTGGCTGGGTGGCCGGCTTCGGAGCGACCCAGGGCGAAGGCGCTTTACGCACCGATCCGCTCTACGCCGATAATGAGCAGCGAGCCCACCCCCGAGGTGTACGAGCGGGGTCGCGGGATGGATGCCCACAACGAGGTGATGCGGGGGATCCGAGCCCGCAACGACGCCCAATACGATCCCACCGAGCCGACGCGGGTCTGGATCGACGAGGACCGGACACCCGGCGGGACCTACGAGAGCCTGACGATCATCCTCAACACGGGTGGGTGTCGGTGGGCCCGGGCGGGCGGCTGTACGATGTGTGGCTACGTCGCCGAATCGGTCGAGGGCGGCACCGTTCCACATGAGGCGTTGATGAACCAAGTCGAGGCTGCGTTGGCCCACGAACGTGACCATACCGACACCCCCTGTGATCTGATCAAGATCTACACCTCGGGCTCGTTCCTCGACGAACGGGAAGTCCCCCCTGAAACACGGCAAGCGATCGCCGAAACGTTCGCCGACCGCGATCGTATCGTCGTCGAAAGCCTCCCTGACTTCGTCGATCGGGCGAAGATCGAGGACTTCACCGCCCATGGCCTTGAGACCGATATCGCCATCGGCCTTGAGACCGCCGACGATCGGATTCGGCATGACTGTGTGAACAAGTACTTCGACTTTGCGGCCTTCGAGGACGCAGCCAAACACGCCGCGGCCGCCGACGCCGGGGTGAAGGCCTATCTCCTGTTGAAGCCGCCGTTCCTGACCGAGGCCGAGGCCGTCGCGGACATGAAGGAGTCGGTCCGCCGATGTGCCGACATCGAGGCCTGTCATACGGTTTCGATGAACCCGACGAACGTCCAGACGTTCACGATGGTCGAACAGCTCTACTTCGACAACGGGTACCGCCCGCCGTGGCTCTGGAGCGTCTGTGCGGTGCTCGAGACGACCGCCGACGTCGATGCGATCGTCGTGTCCGATCCGGTCGGCGCCGGCTCCGATCGTGGGCCGCATAACTGTGGGGAGTGTGACGACCAGGTCGAGGCGGCGATCAAGGACTTCAGCCTTCGTGGTGATCCAGCGGTCTTCGAGGAGGTCGATTGTGCCTGTCACCGGACCTGGGAACTCGTCATGGAGCGGGAAGCCGGGTACAACCTCCCGCTGACGCGCTAATCACTGATTTTACCATTTTCCCTCTGGTCGGCCGACGCCGGCTCGTTGTCGCTTATACCAACTACGGAGGGTTGTTTCGTCGGTGGGTGGATCGGAAAACCGAGCCGTTATGTCCTCAGCAGTATCCGGTTTCGGTATGCGCCGTCGAACTCGTTGGGGACTCTCGCTGGTTGGGGTGCTGATCGCCGCCGGTGGAGCGGCGGTGTTGAATATCGCCGGACTCTCGCCGTACCGTGGGATGGTGGTCGGGCTTGCACTGGGATTGCCGGTCTTGAACGTCGCGGGCACCCGGTTCGACGCCGACGCCTATCTCGATAGCCACGCTGGCTCGGCCATCGCGATCGACTTTGTGTTGACCATCGTCGTCGGGCTCGTCGTCGGCTTGGCCTGTCTGTCGATCGCGCTCGCCGTTGGCATCCGCAACAGCGGACTCCTGGTCGTCATCGGTGCTGTCGGGACGATCGGTGGCGGTTCAGGAACCTTTCTTTACCGGAACAGCGATCACTACGAGTGGACCGAGGCGTCGGAACGTCGGGAGTAACGGGATTCCGAGGCTGTTTTCCCATCGCCCCTGTATTTTACGAAAAGTTATTGGATTTCCAACTATTGTTGTGTGTTACCGATGTCCACAACACACACGACAGTCGGCGATATCGCGAGCTCGCCGGTACGAACAACGCCGCCCGAAGAAAGCGTCACCGAGATCGCCAAAACGCTGTTCGAGGAAGGAATCGGCTCGGTCGTGGTGGCCGACGACGGCGAACCGATCGGTATCATCACTGAATCCGATGTCGTCGCGTTGGTTGCCAACGGTGCCGACTGTACGTCCGTCTCGGCCGCGAGCGCGATGTCGGACTCGCTGATCACGATCGAACCCGACGTCCGGTTGGAGGACGCTGCTCACCGGATGAAAGAACACGAGATCAAGAAACTGCCCGTCGTCGGCGAGGAGGGGCTGATCGGCATGGTGACGACGACGGATCTCGCGACGCACTTCCCGCAGTATCACCCACGGGGCGAACAGTGGACGCCCTGAGGGGGCCCTAGGGATTGTTGCTGAGCTCGGTCGCTGGCGTTTCCCAGGCTGGTGATTCCGCCCGGATGACTGTCGCGAGGTTCTGTAGCTCCATGCTCAACAGCACCAGCACGTCGTCCATCGTCACGATCCCGGCCAACTCGCCGTTCTCGACGACCGGCACTCGACGGACGCTCTCGTCGGCCATCGTCCGGACGAGTTCGTAGACGCCGCTGTCCATCTCGACGGTGACGAGATCCCCGCTCATCAGGTCCTGGGCGGTCATCCCCTCGATATCGATATTCGACCCGAGTGCCTGCATGACGAGGTCACGATCGGTCACGATGCCGACAGGCCCCTCCTCGTCTTCGATGACGACGCTCCCGATCCGTTCTTCACGCATCGTCCGAACCAGTTCATCGACGCTCGTCGTTGGCGGTACTGCGATAACGTCCTGCCGGGCAATCGCCTCGATCGACATGTACAGTCGTTTCTCCTGTTGGCTCACAAACCTTTTCTTTATTGAATTACTCTCCCTACCTGGTACTCATGTCACTCAGACAACAACTGTGGGGCGGTCATACTTACGGTGAATGCCGTCCCGTACAGGAGGTGACCAGGCGTGCATAGGCGGCGGTTGGCGACGACCGAGGAACTGATCGCCATCGAGAGCCCCGACAGCGAGGAAGCCCACGAGCGGCTCGCAGCCGTGGCGGACGATCACGACCTCGGCTTCGAAACCGTCGAGGTCGGGGATTCGATCGAAGACATCTATCAAGAGGAGCGAGCGACCCTGGGGCTCACGCTCGGCGGCGACGGTACCTTCCTCGAAGGCATCCGGACGTTCGCACCACGAAGCGTCCCGCTGCTGGGTTTGAACACCGGGACGCTTGCGTTCCTCGC
>JAXINS010000039.1:0-31532 GCA_034190395.1 Chewarchaeum aethiopicum (SeqCode) | reverse complement strand
GATACCGAACTTGAGATCGTTACCGAGGGCCCGGCCAACCTGTTGGTCGACGGGGGACGGTCGTATATGACGCTTGGCGCCGACGATACCGTCACGGTCACCGGCGCCGATCAACCGGCCCACATCGTCCGGACGAGCTACGACGATCACTTCTTCACCGCGATCAGCGAGAAACTGGGCTGGGGCCTCCGCGAGACCGACGCCTCGGGACCGCGCGAGAGCTTGGAACCGACCGCCATCCAGGCGGCCGAGAAGTCGGTACTCGACCGGGCGCTCGATGTCGCCATCGAGGCTGCCCAGGGTGCCGGGGAGCCGTTGCGGGATCTCCACGGCCAGGTCGAGTCGATCGAGTTCAAATCCAGTAAGGCCGATATCGTCACCGAGGCGGATTATCAATCCGAGCGGATCATCGCGACGGTCATCGAAAACGAATTCCCCGACCACGCGATCCGATCCGAGGAGTCGGTTCACCGCGACGGCGCCGAGGATAGCCCGTATCTCTGGTTGCTCGATCCGCTCGATGGCACCGGCAACTTCGCTCACGGCAACCCCAACTACGCCATCTCGATCGCGCTGTTGCGTGACGGGGCCCCGGTGATGGGCGTCGTGTACGCTCCCGAGACTGACGAAATGTTCCATGCGATCGCCGGCGGTGACGCCTACGAGGGTGGCAACCGACTGGTCACGACCGACCGGGACCAGCTCGATGAGAGCATGCTCCTCTCTGGTTACGATCCCGACGGCTCGTTCCTCTCACATTTCTACCAGGCCACCCGTGGCGTCCGCCGGGTCGGGGCCGCCGCGCTCAACCTCTGTTATCTCGCTAGCGGGACCGCCGACGCCGTCTGGGAATACGACACGTATCCGTGGGATGTCGCTGCCGGCCTTGTGATCGCCCGGGCGGCAGGTGCACAGGTCACGGCCGCGACCGGCGATCCGTATGAACTCCGGCTCGACGGTGCCGAATACCGAACCGAACTGCTGGGCTCGAACGGGCCGCTCCATCAGTCGCTGCTCAATCACTTGCGGACCGATGACGGTGAACTCGAGGAGTTCGTCGGCGCGACCGACGGCGCGTGAATCGCGGCACTGACCTCAGAATTGTCCGTCGGCAGATTCTGGCGGGTATTCGTCCTCTCGCTCTGCAGTCGGTGACAGCGAACGTGTGTCGCGTTTATCGGGAGACTACTGCGCAAATCCGTTGAGAATACCTTGGCCGTCGGTGCCGCCGATATCCGGGAGGCTGGCCCGTTCGGGATGGGGCATCAGGACGGCGACATGTGGCTGATCGCCGAGTATCCCGGCGACGTTGTCCTTCGAGCCGTTCGGGTTCGCCCCATCGGTGAGCGTCCCGTCCGGTTCACAGTACCGAAAGAGGATCCGATCTTCGGCCTCAAGCGCCGCCAGCTCGTCGTCGGCGATCTCGAACCGACCCTCGCCGTGGGCGATCGGCAGTTCGATGACGTCACCGGCCTCGTACGCGCTGGTCCAGGGGGTTGTCGCGTTCTCGACCCGGAGATGGACGTGTTCGCAGTGAAACCGGGCATCGGCATTAGTCGTGAAGGCACCGGGGGTGAGCCCGCTCTCACAGCCGATCTGGGCGCCGTTACAGACGCCCAACACCGGCAATCCCTCGGCGACTCGCTCGCGGATCGTCTCCATGATCGGTGCGCGGGCGGCCATCGCCCCGGCGCGCAGATAATCGCCATACGAAAATCCGCCCGGAAGGACAACGCCGTCGATGTCGGCCGGGAGGTCATCCGCCCACCAGACGATCTCGGCGTCGAATCCGAGATGTTCCAGTGCTCGGATCGCGTCCCGGTCACAGTTGCTGCCGCCAAAGCGGATGACTGCAATCGTCATGTTAGCCCTCCTCGACCTCGATGGTGTAATCGTGAATCGTCGGGTTCGCCAACAGCCGCTCGGCCATCGATTCGGCCCGGTCGGCCGCCTCGTCGGCCGATTCGGCGTCCACGTCGATCTCGAAGTAATCGGCCGATCGGAGCGCCTCCAGCTCGAAGCCGAGCCGTTCTAAGGCACGCTTTGTGGTCTCGGCCTCGGGATCGAGCACGCCTTGTTTGAGTCGGACGGTCACCGTCACCGTATAGGTGCCCATGTGCGACGTGGCGCGGTCCCGGGGCAAAACGCTTCTGGATCCCCCGAATTTCAGAGCTCGCGCACGCGGTCGACGGCCGTATCGATCGGCGGAGCCTCGAACAGTGATCGGCCGATGTAGGCGTTGGCACCGGCCGCATATAGGTCCCGGGCGGCCGTCAACACCGCGTCCGGAAGTCCGTCGGGCGTGACCGAACAGAGTGTCTTCCAGTCCTCGACGTCTTGGTCCTTTGCGGCCTGCTTTGCCTCGGCAACTGCTTCAACCCACTCCGGTTGGGTGTGCTTGTAGTACTGACGGAGCACTTCTTTCGAGACCTGCTGGCCGTCGTAGGCAAAGCGGTTCTCGTCGAACGTACCCACCACATCCCCGACCCTGATCTCCCCGTCGACGTAGAGACATTCGATTTTCCCGTCCTGATGGACGAACCCGGCATCTTCGGCGCGGTCGGTCACGACACGATTGACCGAGCGAGCAACGGCTTCGAGTTCCCCGAGCGGAGCCGGCCCGGCGATCCGATCGGCTTCCGATCGATCGAGATACCGATCGCTCGCCTCGTATTTGGTCGAGAACTCGACGATCGGTTCGGTCAGTTCGACCGGCTCGTCGGGCCACTCGGCCATCCCGAGGCCGTGGTCGGCCGGCTCAGTCCGTCGACGGAGGCTCGATCCGATCGGGACTGTATTCCGAAAGACGATCTCGAGGGGGATGAGATAATGTTCACCGACCGCCTGATAGTAGGCGTCATAATCGTACTCGCCGTCCTCGTAGGGCAACGGCGGCACACGAGTGAGGTCGATCGTCATTCGGCGTGGTGGAATCTCGACGTCATCCAACGCGCGGGTTACGCCATCGACCTCGACGCCGCGATAATGTGTCGGGACGTCCGCCGCCTCAAGCCGTTCGAAGCTGTGGGCCCCCATCGTACAGAGGCTTGCCCCCTTATCGGGGATGTGATCGGGCATTTCCCCCCAATCGAATACCGAATAGCGATCCGAGAAGACGAAGGTCCCCCGCCCGAGCGTCGTCGCGGTCGGTTCGGTGTCGATCTCGAAGTCCTTGACGGAGGTCACGTCTGAGCCTCGCCCGCGCGGGGTCAAGTCGTTTTCCCTCACGACTCGATCCGATCGGTCGACATCGGGTGATCGGGTGCCTCTCCTAGGTTAGTGTTGATCGGCACCCCTGGCGTTGATGACGACAAAGCCCGTGATCAGCACGAACGCGATGAGCGAGAGGTTTGGAATCGTCAGCCCGACGACCGGCGTTCGCCACAGCACGGCTGCACACGGACCGGTGAGCCTACAGCTGGCCGCCGTGACCTGCAGGGCGGAGTGGTACGCGGCGATCGCCGCCCCCGGGAGCGCCAACGGGAGCACTGTCCGCCAGACCGCCGATCGTGATTCGACGGTTGCGACCCCGAGAACGACGACTAATGGATACATCAGGATACGCTGGTACCAGCAGAGTTCACAGGGGACGAGACCAAGGCCGAGACTGAACCACAGACTACCGGTAGTGGCGACCGCCGCGACGACCGTCGCGGCCCCAAGCCATTCCCTTGATCCGATCGGCCGTATCCCATTGATCCGTACCGGCATTGTGGATATGTTCTCAACGGCTGACGAGTGCGTGTTTTTCACTGGAGTGTGCCTTACCGATCGCGCTTGATTCCGACCCGGCCGTCGTCGATCGCGATCGTAAACCCAGCGTCCTGGAGCCACCGGCGGCTGTGGCCGTTCCCGTGGAGCAATACCTCGACGAGGTCGGCTCGCTCGTCGATATCGGTCGCGAGGCGATAGGAGTCGATTTCGGTAACGGTCATGTCGTGCTCCCGGGCGATCCGACGGTGATCGAGATACGACATGCCGTGATAATCGACACGGAAGGCCGGATCCCGGGTGATGAAGGCGTTGGTACCGCCACCCCGTCCAGGAACGATCGCGAGATCACCCGGTGTTTCGAACAGCCGTTCGAGCGTCGCTTGCGTGGCCAACGCGAGATCGGCCATGATGATCGCCACTGGTTCGTCAGCCTCGGCTAAGACTGCATTGACTGCTGGCGTCAGCGGCCGGTCGTCGATCGTCGTCGTGACGGCGTCGTCGGCCGTCGATTCGATCGCCGCTGTCGCGAGGATCTCGGGTTCGTACCCGATGGCGAGGAGTGCCTCGATGACGTCCTGACGCATCGCCCGGGCGAACGCATGGCGCTCCTCGGGCCCTAAGGTATCGGCGAGTCTGGATTTCGGATCGATCGCATCGTACGGCACGACCACGCGCATGAGCGCTGAGAACGATCGCCGGGGCAATCAGAGTTTGCTGCCGGTCTGTTGGGAGCGATACCAGAAGATCCCGCCGATGATGAGCAAGACCACCAAAATCCCCCCACCGGCCATCAACAACAGCTGGGTGCGCTGTTGGCTTTGTTGGGCCTGTTCGGCCCGCTGTCGGGCCTGGTTGGCGAGATCGATCGCGTTCTGGAAGTTCCCGGCTTCGTAGGCCGAGATCGCGTTATCGACGATCGTCTGGGCCTCCTGGTTGCCGCCCGCCTGTTGGATCGCCCTCTGGGCACTCCTGATCGCTTGGCGGGCTTTCTTGCTATCGGGGGTGAAGTGATGGGTCTGATAGACGTTGATCTGGTTGCTCGTCCCGCCTTGGCGCACCTGAATGAAGCCGGCAAAGAGGAACTGCTCCTGTGGCGAGTAGGAGTAATTCGTGATTTCGGGTACTTCACCGGTGATCTTGACCCGAACCTCCGCGACGTCGTTTTCGATGCTGATCTGGTGATTGAATCTGCCGCCGTTATACGATTGGGTGTCCACGACCTCCCCCGCCTGGTTCAGCGTCTGCACCGTCCAGGTGACGTTTGCCAGATCGGTCTGGCCTTGGAGGGTCCACTGTTGGTAGTTGGGGTTTTGATAGAGCTCCGTGAGCGTAAACGTCGAAGTTACCGTTTGTCCGACCTGGGCCTCGTTGGGAGCACCACCACTCGAGATCGTCACGGCGCCGGCTGCGCCGGAGGCCAACACTAAAACCACGAGGAAGGCGGCGAGGCTAAAACAGCGGCTCGAGTTCATCTTGGTCATCTTCAACCAGCTCTTCTAAGTTCTCTTCGCTTTCGGCTCTGATCTCGTCGATGTTGTCCTGGGCCTCGATCGCGACCCGCTGGAGTTCCTTGATCCGGGGCACGTTTGTCACGCCAGAAAGGAGGATCACGGCAGCTACTTTGTCCTCGCCTGGGAGCGGGTAGTCGCCGCCACGGACCTCCATACTGCCGGTCTGTTCTTCGATCCATTTGCGGCCCCGTTCGATGCCTTTCCGGTTGAGGTGTTCCGGTGGGCCCGAGAGGACCAACAGCGCTCGTTCGGCCCCCTCGATCTCACAGGGAAGGGTCAATCGGCCGAGGGCTGCCTTTCGAACCAGGCTCGTGATCCGGTTGGTCGTATGGGTCGATTCCTCGAGATCCGAGCCACCGCCGCCGGTGAACCGCGAGAGCAATCCGCCGTCCGAGCTCCCGCCGTCGGGGTTGACGTCCTCAGCGGCGTAGCCGACCGTCGAGATACCGCCACCGGAGAGCGTGTTGATGATCTCCGAGGAGTCGACGACGCTTTCCCCGACATCGTCACCTAAGGAGACCTCGCCGGCGCCAAAGAGAACGCCGAACCGCCGGGCGATCTCCTCGTTGATCTCGTCGTAGCCGGCCTCGATCGATTCGCCGGTCTGGCGCCAGGCGTCGTTGTCGAAGACCAGGAAGTTGTCCGTCTCCCGGACGAACGTCTGGAACGACCGAGCGGCGTTTAGCGTGTAGATCCCGCCCTCGTCGCTGGCCGGTAACACACCAAGGCCGTAGACGGGTTCGGTGTAGATCCGTTTGAGATGCTTTGCGAGAACTGGTCCCCCACCGCTGCCGGTCCCGCCGCCGAGAGCCGAAACGATCAGGAAGGCGTCGATCTCGTGGACCGGCACGTTGTCGATCGCCCCCTGGATCTCGTCGATATCCTCTTCGGCGATTTCGGCACCGAGTTCGTTGTCGGCGCCGACGCCGTGGCCCTTGACGCGGGATTGGCCGATGAGGACTCGGTTCTCCTCCGGGACGTGTTCGAGTCCGATCAAGTCCGCCTTGGCGGTGTTGACCGCCAGGGCCGATCGGACGATTTCGCTGTTGGTTTCCCGGTCGTACCAGAGGAATTTATCGACGATCTTCCCCCCGGCCTGACCGAATCCGATCATCGCGAGCTTCATTATTGCTCAACCATGCTCCGTTGGAGCGAAACCAGTATTGATACGCGAATAAGCCTTTTGGTAGTTCTGGCGCCGTTTATCGGTTCTGATAGCGGCTAAATCACACGACTGGCCGGTGATTACCGATCGAACAATTATTTGTCGGACGGTTGTCAGACGAGCAGTTTTAAAGGGAGCAATCGGCGTGCTGTCAGCCGGTCTCTGCCATCCCTCAGGCTGCGGTCACGTCAGACGGATGGCTGGATGGCTATTATCTCCCCGATCTAGCGCCGATACCGACGGCCGATTGACTACGGCACCGGTGCAGGCTAGCTACTCCGGGATGCCGAGATAGGCTCGGAGGGTCAACAGGTCATCGCGCTCGACGCCGAAGGCATCGATATCGTTGTCGACGGTGGTGTTGTCGAACTCAAGCGATCGAGCCTGATCGGGGCCGAACGGAATGAACGGCATCGGACCGGCGAGCGTGAGCCCGACCTTCGCGAGGCTCATCGGCAACGGCACGATCGAGATCGATGTGCCCTCCGCCTGGAAGGCGATCCGGGCGACCTCCGCGAGGGTGAGCGTGTCCGGGCCGCCGATCTCGTAGATTTCACCCGCGTGGTCGTCGTCTTCGATCGCGTCGGCGATCATGGGCACGAGATCCTCGACGTGAATCGGTTGGAACCGGGTCTGTCCGCCGCCAGGGAGCGGATACAACGGAACTCCCGGCGCGAAGATCCCTTTGAGCTTCTTGGTAAAGCCGACGAACTCCCCGCCCTCGCCGAACACCACGGACGGCCGGAAGATCGTCCACTCCAGTTCCGACGCCATGACGAGTTCTTCGGCCGCGCCCTTCGCGCGAATGTAGGCCGTCGGACCGTCGGGATCGGCCCCGAGGGCGCTCATCTGGATGAATCGCTCGACGCCTTGCTCCTCGGCGGCCCGGATGCAGTTTTCGGTCCCACCACGATGCACGCGATCGTGGGTCTGACCCCCCGATGGTTTGTACAGCGGCGACAGGGCGACTAAGTTCACCACCGCGTCCTGGCCGTCGAACGCCGCGACCAGCGAATCGTAATCGGTGACGTCACCCCGGGCGGTGGCGACGTCATCCGGGAGATCGGCACGGTCCGGATGTCGGGCCAGGGCCGTTACCTCGTGCCCACGGTCGGCCAGCTCCCCACAGAGATACTGGCCAACGAATCCGGTCCCGCCGGTGACGAGTACGTCCATGGATCGAATTGGTCAGCGACCCGATGTAAACCTACCGAGATCGGGTATTTCACCCCGCTGACCGTCGATATGTCGATGGAACTGGTTGGTGGCGGCCGCTCGTGTAACCCGAGAGACACAAACGCTTAGCCGATCGCTCCCGAGCATGCCGTATGCTCGTCACGCTTGAGGGAATCGACGGCAGCGGCAAGACGACCGTCGCCGAGGCCCTCCGGACGGTCTATCCTGACGCGGTCTTCACCAGGGAACCGACCGACTCCTGGTACGGCGACGCCGTTCGCCGCTCAATTGAGACCGACGACGCCGATCCCTTGGCGGAACTGTTCCTCTATATCGCCGACCATGCCGCCCACCTTTCGACGACGGTCCGACCGGCGTTGGCTCGGGACGCGCTCGTGATTTCGGATCGCTATACCGACTCACGGTATGCTTATCAGGCCGCCACACTCGCGGATGTCGACTCCCTCTCCCGGCCTCTGGAGTACATCCGGGGGATCCACGAACCATGGACCCGTCCGCCGGACGTCACCTTGTATTTCGATATCGATCCCGAAACCGGGGCCGAACGCAGCGGCGCGGGCAACAAGTTCGAACAGGCGGCCTTCCTAGAGCAGGTCCAAACACAGTACGAGCGGTTGATCGATGCCCAACCGGGGCGGTTCATCCGAATCGACGCCGAACAACCGCCCGAAGTAGTGCTCGAACGGGTCGAGGAAACCTTAGCACGTGTCGTAGACGACGGATCGGGGCCCGAGGATTCCGGCTCCGAGGACCGCTCGTAAACGGCCATGACGGACCGTAACCGCCAACAGCAATCCGGGTCGGACTCCGATCGGGAGCGACAATCGACTCGCGACGGCCCGTTTGGCGGTGTGTCCTTTGAACTGCCTCCGATCACGTTCCCGTCTTTCTTTCCCGAGGATTTCACGATCCGGGTCCCGGTCCCCAAGTCGGTCCGCACTGCGGGGAGTCCGCTGTTGGCGGCGATTGCGATCGATCTCATCGACGTGCTCATCATCCTCACGATCGGATCGGCAGGCGGCTGGCTCCGTGTTCTCCTTGGTACGGCCGTGACGGCTCTGGTGTTCGGTCCCTTTGGTCTCCTCTATGGGCTTGAGGCGATCCCCCTCGTCGGTCGGATCCCGATACTGGGGGTCGTTCCCACCGCAACGGCCGTTGCGCTATCGCGTCGTGTCCGGTAGCTCGACCTCTTCGGGGGCCGGCATCCAAAGGTAATCGATGGTCAGACCGATCGCCAGCGGGACGCCGATCATCAAGAACACGACCGCGGTTGGCCCGCCGAGATCCGGTCCCAGCCCCAACAGCCCGCTGAGTACCATCGTCGTGACGAGCAGGGCAAGCGGGACCAACACGACTGCATACACCAACGAACCCCAGCGGGTCGACAGCCGGATCCGGAAAAACCGCGTCAACACGGCCGCGAGTGCCGTCTGGATGACGACCAACACGGCCAACCCCGCCACGGCCAGCGCTGAGACCATACCGTTCGTAGGGTGAGCGTCGTCTTTGGTGTGACGAAAGCCGGCGAGCGGTCGGCACGGCCGCCGAAACGGCGTGCTATCGCGGAAACGGAAACTCTTTTTTCATGCTCGGCGACGCCTCGGGCATGGATCTCAATCGCGTCATCGGCGAGCGTGATTTCGAGGCGGTGTCGGTCGACGCCGACGGCGCCCGCGCTATGTTTCGGGATATGATCCGGGCTCGCCGGTTTGACGAACGTGCGCTTGCCCTGCAGCGACGAGGGTGGATGAGCGGCTATCCACCCTTTCAGGGACAGGAAGCCTCCCAGATCGGCGCCGCCCATGCGATGGCCGAAGCCGATTGGCTCGTGCCGACGTACCGGTCAAACGCGATGCAGATCGCTCGCGGGGTACCGATGTCCGATATCTTCCTCTTCCGGCGCGGCCGGCCCGAGTTTCACTCCGATCACGACATCCCGGTGTTTCCACAGGCCGTCCCGATCGCCACCCAGATCCCTCACGCTGCCGGCATCGGCATGGCCGCCCGCCAGACCGACGCCGACCACGGCGTCGTCTGCTATCTCGGCGACGGTGCGACCTCGGAAGGCGATTTCCACGAGGGGATGAACTTCGCCGGTGTCTTCGAGGCGCCGGTCGTCTTCCTCTGTGAGAACAACAACTGGGCTATCTCGGTGCCACGAGCAAAACAGACGGCCGCTGACACGATCGCCCAGAAGGCGACTGCCTACGGCTTTGATGGGGTCCAGGTCGATGGCAACGACCCGCTTGCGGTGTACGAGACGATGCAGGAAGCGCTTGCGACCGCCAAAGACGACATGCCGGTCCTCGTCGAGAGTCTGACCTACCGCCAGGGCGCCCACACGACGAGCGATGATCCGAGCCGCTATCGGGACATCGAGGGTGAGCTTCCCGAATGGCGCACCCGGGATCCGATCGAGCGGTTCGAGGAATACCTCCGCGACCAGGCTATCATCGACGACGACTTCGTCGAAACCGTCCGTGAGGACGCCGACGAAGAGGTCGACGCCGAGGCCGACCGGGCCGAGTCAGTCGAGCCCGCCGAACAGGACGAGATCTTCGATTACGTCTATGAGACGCTCACGCCCGGACTGCGTGAACAGCGAGAATGGCTCCGGTCCTTTACGGCCGACCACGACATCCAAGAGCTCGATCACTGACGAGACGATCGGCGACGACGGTGTATCGGTTAATCGAGCGTAATATACGTTTTCGTATCCGTTACGTCACCGAGTTCCTGAATGCCCGAGGAGACGGTATGGAGGACATCGTAGACCTCCTCGGCCTCGATCTCGGTGATGACATCGTACTCGCCAGCGACGACGTGGGCCTCGACCACGCCCTCGAGGTCACGCACCGCCTCGACGAGTCCTTCCGAGGAACCGGCTGCCGTCTTCACCATGATGAAGGCGTGAACCATAGCCGAGGCTACTCCATGGCCGCTCAAAAACCTTTGTGGGGCATGCAGACTCCGCTGGCTGTCCTCACCGCAGTTCCGTTGCGGTCTTCCAAAGCACCGATCGGGCGAGCAGGGTTCCGGCACCGGTCACCGACCGGACCGTCCGACGCATCGCCTCCGTGTAGCCGATACAGTCCATCACGACCAGATCGGGATCGGCGCCGGCCAGCTTCTCCGCGGCTGGCGTTACGGCGTCTTCCTCGACGTACGGCGAGCCCGCTGCCGTGACGGTCTCGAACTCCCGCCATTTCGACTCGACTTGCTGGCGCTGTTCGGGATGGGGGATCACCAGCCCGATCCGTCCCTCCGGAGTGATACCGCGTGCCCACGCCTGGAGTAGCGGGCTCGGTTCGAGGATCGGCACTGCGGCCTCGAATTCGGGGAAGTAACCGGTACACAACAGACAGATCGCTTCGACCTCGTCTTCGATGTCGGCGATACGGGCCTGGGTTCGCTCGATCGCACCGGCTCGATCGATCGTCACCGACGAGCCGTCCCGAAGCCGGGTCACGAAGATCGGTTCGTCCGGCCGGGGTGGCAGCGTCGACTCGATCGCCGCGGCGGAGTCGAACTCATCGAGCGCGCCGACTTCCGTCACGTCGATGTCGTCGGGCAGTTGGGCGACGATCGACGGGGTGACGTCGTCGCGTGGGGCCTGTCCGATGGTCACGAACCCGAGCGTCGTCATGGCTGATTAGCGTTCCTCGACACCGCTGGGGAGTGTCTGTAGGTGGTCCATCTCGCCGAAGAGCTCGACCAGTCGGTCGTACTCCTCGGGATCGTAGAACCGGGCGCGCTCCCGGGTAAAGTCCTTGGCGGTCTCGACGACGAACCGGCTTGCCGCGGCGATGTCGGGCACGTAGTTGGCACCGGTCGCACTGCCCGACACCGGCGTCGCCGCCGTCGTGGCCACGCCCACCACGGGAGCGGTCGTCGCGGTGGCCGGCTGGAGGATACTGTTGATGTGGTGGACGCCGCTGCCGTAGGGGGTCATGTCCTGCATGGTGACCGCTAGGGTGCTGGCGGGTTCGCCGGCGACCCGTTCGTAGATCCCCAGCAGATCGTCGGCGGGTTTGAGCAGCCACCCTTCCTTGATCGTCGGCGTGATCGCGAACCCCCGCTCGTTGTGGATGCGGTTCCCTTTCGTGGTGTCGATCGAGACGAGCGCGTCCATCCGTTCGTCGACCTCGTTGGCGTTCATCGTCGCCGTCTCGACCGGGCTCGTCATGAACGGCACCGGATCGTGATCGATCGTCGGCGCGTCCGGACAGACGTGTGTCCCGATCAGTACCGTGCCGGGCAACCGATCGCCTCGCTCGGCCATCGTCGCGAGCTTCCGGGCCGCACTGAGGGCGACGACCGCCCCGTCGGCGTCCGAGACCATGCCGATCTCGTCCGGTCGAGCCCCGATCCCACCGAGCCGGCCGACGATCCCGAACGTCGGCGTGTCCGCCTCGGTCCCGGGGATCTCGATCGAGAGGAAATCCGTGCTCCCGCCGTCGTCGCCCTCGTCGGGTTCGATCGTCGTGACTTCGACCGAACAGGCCGCCGTCTCTAAGGCGTCACGGACGGCCGCCCCGTCGACCGTCGGATCATCGAGCAGCTCCAGTATGTCGGTGACGTGTCCGTACATTTGTTGCTGGTAGTCCTTTCCCCGGTATGAACTATAGTCCTTGGCGCACGCGCTTCCCGTTCGGGTCGTGAATTCCCGTCGGATCGGGCTCGTTGTGGAAAAGTTATTCATGTCGGTGTGCGTACCCCACCGTATGCGGTTTGTGATTATTGGAGCTGGCCGGGTCGGGCTGCGGACTGCGCGGATCCTCCGCGAGGAGGGCCATGAGATCACGCTCGTGGAGGTCGATACTGAGAAGATCGACCGGGCCAGAGAGGAGGACTTCCCGGTCGTCGAGGGCGACGGTGCGACCGAGGAGGTGTTGCTTGAGGCCGGCGTCGACGAGGCCGACGCACTCGGCGCCCTGACGGGCGATATGAACGTCAACTTCGCGGCTTGCCTGGTCGGCAACCACTTCGGTTGCCGGACGGTCCTTCGGATCGACGAGGACTATCGCGAGGACATCTACCGGAAATACGCCGGCGAGGTCGACGAGATCATCTATCCCGAGCGGCTTGGCGCGATCGCCGCCAAAAACGCCCTGCTGGGAGGGACAGTTCGGGCAATCGCCGACGTCGCCCAGAACCTCCAAGTCGTCGAACTCACCATCACGGAGAACTCGCCGATGCGGGGCTATACCATCAGTGAACTCGAATTACCCGCCGACGCCCGCATTCTCGCGTTCGGCAAGCGCAACGGGACGATGGGCATTCCGTTGCCCGACGACTCGCTTGAGTTGGGCGACCGGTTGGCGGTCCTGGCGGATTTCTCGGTCCTCGAGGACGTCCATCAGATCATCGTCGGCCACACGCGGCCGCTCGCGGAAGGAGGTGCCTGAACAATGGTGACGGCTTACATCATGGTCAAATCGATCACGCCCGAGGCGGATCGGCTCCGAACCGAGATCGAAGCGATCGACGGCGTCCTTGAAGCCCACATCGTCGCCGGTGACGTCGATCTCATCGCGAAGGTCGACGTCGAGACCCCGGGCGATGTCAAGACGATCGCGGCCGATAACATCCGGGCGATCGACGGTGTCGAGAACACCCAGACCTATATCGCGATGAACTGACCTCCCGGCTGTCCTGGTTTTCGCTGCCGACCCGGCAATGCTTTTCCTGCCGTTGTCGTTCGTGATTTCCGGAGCGATGGGTATCGGTTCGATTACAGTGGTGGGCCACCCGATTCGCGTTCGGCGGTACTGCCCGACCGTTCCCGGGCGCGGTCGAGCAAGCCCTTGACCGGTTCGTCGTACTCATAGCCGGGGATGATCCCCTCCATGTAGGTCCCCTCGACGTAGTTGATTACGGCCTTCGTATCCTCGACACCTCGGCCCGGAATGGCGGTTTCGAAGGTCGTCCGGACCGTCACTGTGCCGGTCGAGGTGTCGGTCACGACCGTCGGGGCGTCGGGATCGGTTTTCGTCACCCCGGTGACATCTTCGAGGCGGAGTTCGAACGTCTCGAGCCAGCCTTCCTGGACGACCGGCGCGACCTCCTCGTCGGCTACCGCCGCGTTCAGCGTCGGAACTTCGATGATCACCGTGTAAGCGACGGTGTCCCCGGCGTCTTCGAGGCCCACCGTGGCCCTGAACGGCGATGTCACGTCGGTGAACACGGGATGTTCCTCGGTACTCTCCTCCGGATCTGTAGCTTCGAAGACGGCGTCATCCCGAACCGCCCGCGCGGCTTCGGAGACGAACTCGTCGGCGTCGGTCATTACCAGCCGGTAGGCCAGTTATGGATAAAAACACGTTGTGTCGGATGGGCACGGTTCGTGTACTGGGCTGTTCGGATGTGACACCGATCCGCCAAAGCGGCTCGGATTTATGACGATCGGTGTCCCACAGCGAATATGCGACGGGGCTCCCTGCGACGCCAGCGACCGCGTGTCGGTGCCGTCCTCATGCTGTTGTTGGTCGTCCTCGCGGGCTGTGAGGGCGCGTTCGGGGGCCTCGATGCCGGCTCCGCGCCATCGACGACCGCCACGTCCTCGGTTGCCATCAACGCCCCCGGGTTCTCGGGGACGAACGTCACTGATCCGGATGCCCTCTACCGGGCCCATACCGATTCCTTGATCGATCGCTCCTATACGGCGACCTCGAGCGTGACGGTCCGGTATCCCAACGGCACCGTTCGTGGCCGCCGGACCGTCGTCATTCGTGTCGACGCCGAAAGCGAACAGTTCCGGTTTACCCATCGACTCGACGGCCGGCTCCCCTGGGCGGCGATCGACGGCGTCGAAGACGCTGTTGTGGACGCCCAAACCCGTCACGTTCCGCCGAGTATCTCACGAACCGTTCCGGTTTCACAGCCGATCCAGGGGTACGGCAACACCAACGGCACCTACTTAGCGATCGATCGGGCGAGCGGTGTCACGTATCATCGCTATCCGGTCGACATGAATCCGACGACGACGAGTGCGTTCAAACTCAACGCCGTCATCGACGCGTCGTTTGCGAATCTGAGCTTGTCATCGGTCACTCAGGACCGTGTCGACGGATGGTCGGCGTATCGGATCACCGGTTCCGCTCCCGGGGATACCCAGGTATCGGCGACCGTTGGCTCGTTCGGTCTGCTTTATAACGTCACCGTTACTCGACCCCTCGCCGAACAGTACGGCGGCGGTACCCTCACCTATCACATCGACTATACGGCCGTCGGTCACACGACCGTCGAGCGGCCGGACTGGATGGCGGAGTTCAGTCGCCAGCAGACGACTGAGTCAACCAACGGGACGACATCTAGCAGTATCCAGGTGCTCTCGGGGCGGTCGGAAAACGCGCTCGAGGAGACGGCCGTCCGGGAGGTGGCGCTGTCCCCCGAGTATACGATTCTTACCGTCGAACACGAGGGTACCGGTCGGATCGCGGTGTGGTTGTTCAACGGATCCACCCGCCAACGGCTGCTGGTAAACACGACCGGCCAATACCGTGGCACGATCGCCACGAACGTCGAACCGGGCGACCATCGCTTGCACGTTCAGGCAGATGGATCATGGGAGATCACGGTACGCAACGGTACCGCGCCCCCGACGTCGGTCACTGGGCCCACCCTTCCGGATCCGAACGTCACGTACGCTGGGCCGTTCCCGGGGATCGAGTTGCGGGTCCGCTTTCAGGGCATCGATCGCAATGTCGAATACCAAAGCTGGTTTGTCGCGGCATCCGGTGGTTATCGGAGCATTTTCGCCATCGGACAGGGACCCCTCGAGACGATCCGCCAGCGATTTCGGATGCCGCGCGTGTTCTTTATTGGCGTCCGAACGACCGGTGACTGGGTCATCGAAATGACACCGCCGACCCGATAGTGATCGACTTCGACGGTCGACGTTGACCGGACGTTTATCATTCCGGCCGCCTGAGCGCTTTTATGCGCGAATTCCTCTCGAACCGGTCACCGCTCGGGCTCGTCGGTGTGTTTTTGCTTGCGGTCATCCTCTGGTTGCTACTCCGCCAGCTCATAGGCATGATTGCATTTCTGTTCCGGGCTGGCCTCATTCTGATCATCGCGGCTGTCGCGGTGTACGCCGGCTATCAACTCTGGACCGGCTGGCAACGCGCCGGTTGAATTGTGGCTGATCCGGACGGATTCGATCCCGCCCGACGGCTATCGGATCAACGGGCGTTTGTTCGCGTTCGATGAGCTCCGCTTGAAGCCGTTGTGGTTCTTTTCGATTCGAATTGAACGTATGACGAAATATCTTCCGTACTATTGAAAATATCCGGTCATAATCGTCCGAAGGCAGTCGATTCGGGACGATAACACTTTTAGTACTGCTCATTCTATACTTCTATGAATCGTATGACAGAGTACGTCTGCCGGAGTTGTACACGGGAGATCACCGCCAGCGCGTTCAAGACGACCTGCCCCAACTGTGGTGGCCAGCTGAAACGACTGGGCAGTGATCGTCGAGGCGCTCCCGTAGCCGACCACCAGACCTGAGGGACGGCCCCTGCCGGGCTCGCAGCGCTGATCGAGCCCCCTCCCTCGCTCCGGCCGACGGCTCCGGTGTTTTGTCGCCGTTTGTCCTCGTTAGCGGCTGTACCGTCAGCTCGTGGTGTTGTGGGCACGGGAAAAGAGGATGCGGGGGCTGGGATTCGAACCCAGGAGTTCCCTACGGAAAGCGGGTCTTAAGCCCGCCGCCTTCGGCCGCTCGGCCACCCCCGCACGCGTCCATCGCCATCTCGTCGTTCGACCGCCATCTATGGTATGGTTTCCGGACTCCGCCCGGCGTCACGCGACGCGATCCCGCGTTTGCTACCAGT
Source organism: Chewarchaeum aethiopicum (SeqCode) (assembly GCA_034190395.1). Lineage (GTDB taxonomy): Archaea > Halobacteriota > Halobacteria > Halobacteriales > Hikarchaeaceae > Chewarchaeum > Chewarchaeum aethiopicum. The sequence goes on along the minus strand of JAXINS010000039.1, from coordinate 15,108 downwards.
CGACCGAAAGCGTCCCGTCGCCGTGGGGATCGGGGGCGATCTCCTCGTTGGTTCGTCGATCGACGACGTGGATGACGCCTTTGTCCTTCTTTGCCGGACAGACCTCGGCGGCCGCGACGTTCTCGGCGAGTTCGTCTTCGGTGATGAAATACGACTGTGGCTGGGCGATCCCGGTCGTGATGTCAAGCTCCCAGTTGGCCGACTCTTCGGCACAGCGTCCGGCACCGATGCATTTGTTGGCCTCGAAGATGATCTTGTAGGGCTTTTCCTCGATCGGCGGCGCGTCGTGTTCGCCGATCGTGCTGGGATCGATCGGCTGGTCGGCCTCCGTCTCCTCAGCCATAGGCAAACCTTGTCGGCGACGGTCTTTCGTCTGTCGATCCGTTCCGGTGGCCGCTTCCCGGAACGTTTTGATGCCGGCCGACGAGACACTGGCTACGGATGTCCGGACATACTGCCGAGCGGCTCACGCTCGCCCGACTTCCCTCAGGCGTCGAGATCACGACTACTGTCCACACGTATGAGGGCGATGAACCGGGGCCGACGCTGTACACTCAGGCCGCCCAGCACGGCCAGGAGATCAACGGGGCCGAGGTGCTGCGTCGGTTCCATGAGCGATTCGACCCCGAGGAGTTTGCCGGTACGCTGATTGCGGTTCCAGTCGCCGATCCGTTGACGTTCGATCGGGTGACCTACACGACGCCGGAACCGATCGACAGCGTCAACTCGAACATGAACCGATGTTGGCCGGGTGATGAAGACGGCACGCTCCACGAGCGAATGGCCGCCAAGCTCTGGGCGTACGCCGGCGAGGCCGATGCGATCGTCGATCTCCACACGGGTAGCGCGGATATGTACACCCATGTCGTCTACATGCGCGGGGACGCCGAATCCCACCGCCTCGCGAAGGCGTTCGGCACGGATTTGCTGTTGGCAGAGGCAGCCGACGAGGAGGCCGACGAGGAGTGGCATAGCCGGAACTTCGGTGGCAAACTCCGCGTGGCGGCGACAAACGAAGGGATCCCCTCGATTACCCCCGAACTCGCTCACAACACCCAGATCGTCGAGGAAGCCGTCGAAACCGGCGTAACGGGACTTTTCAACGTGCTTCGGGAACTGGAGATGCTCCCCGGCGAGGTCGAACCGAACGGGAGAACGGAACTAACGCGCAACCACCTCGGCACCGTCAACGCCGATGCGTCCGGGCTCTTCCGGATCGATCCCGACCGGGCGGTCGGTGAATCCGTCGACAGCGGCGAGCATATCGGCACCGTGTACGATCCGACGACCTTCGAGGTCCTCCAGGAGGCCGAAACCGACCGGGCGGGTATTCTCTACGACCTCGCCCGGGAATCGACCGTCACGGAAGGTGATACGCTGTTGCGGGTCGCCCTTCGGATCAACGAACCCTGATCACAGCCGGATCACGATCGATCACGGGGCCGGCTGTTGATTCGAGTCCCCGACCGGTTCGGTGGCTGTCGTATTTTTTGAGCCTATCGCGAGGACGAAACATATTTATATCCGGATGGTTGTTCAACGGACATGCCGACGCCGCCACGCCGCGCTGGGGCCTCCCCTCGTGAGCGTGGCGTCGTCGCTGTGTTTTCGGGTCGGAAACGCAAACCGGCGTAACTCGCTCGTTGCAGGAGTGGCACCCCTGTCTCGGGCGTTTTCCTCGGCACGCATTGCCTTCAGACCGAGACTTCCGACCCACAGATATGACACACCATCACGATACGTTCGCCGGCGTCTACCCGGCGATGACCACCCCGTTCACGCAGAGTACCGACATTGACCACGACCGGTTGGCGAGGAATGCCCACCGCCTCGAAGCGGCGGGTGTCGACGGGCTGGTGCCCGTCGGCTCCACCGGCGAGTCCGCCACCCTCACTCACGACGAACACATCGATGTCATCGAGACCGTCGTCAACGCCGTCGACTGTCCCGTTATCGCGGGTGCCGGCTCGAACGCCACCCACGAGGCGATCCAGCTCGCCGAACGCGCGGCCGCGGCCGGCGCCGACGGCTTACTATTGATCTCGCCGTACTACAACAAGCCCGAACCGGCGGGTCAATACGAACATTACACGGCGATCGCCGACGCGGTATCGCTCCCCCAGATCGTCTATAACGTCCCCTCCCGGACGGGCCGGTCGCTCGATCTCGATACGGTTGTCGAACTGGCCGGGCATGAAAACATTCAGGGTTACAAGGCGGCCTCCGGTGATCTCGGGTTGATCACGGAGCTCATTGAACGAACCCAAGACGAGCAGTTTGATGTCCTCTCAGGTGACGATGCACTGACGCTCCCCATCATGGCGGTCGGCGGCACCGGGACGATCAGCGTCGCCGGCAACGTCGTTCCCAGGCGGCTGACGGCGATGGTCCAGGCGGCACTCGATGACGATTTCGACCGGGCTCGTGAGCTCCACCACGCGCTGGGCCCGCTGTTTCGGACGCTGTTCGCCGAGACGAACCCGATCCCGATCAAGGAAGCGATGGCGATTCAGGGCCATGGCCCGGCGGTCCTTCGGTCGCCGCTCAGCCGGGCGACCGACGGGACACGCGACCGGCTGGCGACCGTGCTTGGGGATCTGACGCCGCTGGAGGCCGAAGTATGACGCTCCAGTTGGCCGTGACCGGCGCTGGCGGCCGGATGGGTCGCACGGTCATCGAGACGGCGATCGATCGGGCCGATACCGCGGTCACCGTCGCGGTGAACCGATCACCGACCGCTTCGATCGGTGACATCACGGTCGATCGGGGGGCCGATCTCTCCGCCCGACTGGCCGAGACCATCCCCGACGTGCTCATCGATTTCACGGCTCCCACGGCTACCCTTGAGTACGTTGCTGCTTGTGCCGAGATCGGGGTCCCGGTCGTCACCGGAACGACCGGCTTTGACGACGAGCAACTCGCGGCACTGAGCGAGCACGCGACCACGATCCCGCTACTACGGGCGGCGAACTTTTCGCCGGGGATCGCCGTGCTTCGGCGTGCCGTCGAAATGGTGACCCGATTGCTGCCGGAGTACGATATCGAACTCACCGAAACCCACCACAACGGCAAGCGTGATGCGCCAAGCGGTACCGCCAAATCGCTGCTCGAATCGATTGCGGCCGAACGCGATCGGGAGCTGTCCCTGGCGCACGGTCGGATGGGCGATCATCCCACGGATGGCGATGAAATCGGCGTCCATGCCCGCCGTGCCGGCGACGTCACTGGCGACCACGAGGTCCTGTTCGCTGGAAACGATGAGGTGATCGAACTCGGCCACCGGGTCGGCTCACGGGCCGTGTTCGCGGCCGGGGCACTCGATGCGGCCGCGTGGCTCGTCGATCAACCCGCCGGCGAATACGATTTCGAGGCGGTGGTCCGATGAGCCAATCGACCGGATCCGAAGCCGACATCGAACGGCTCTGGGAACGCTATCAGACCGGGCTGAGTGCCGAGGACGTGACGGCGGACGATCGAGCGGTGTTGGACCGGTTCCTCGGTGCCCTCGAAGCCGGGGAGGTCCGCGCCGCCGAGAAGACCGGCGACGCCGTCACCTCCTGGGAGGTCAACACATGGGTCAAACACGGCGTTCTGCTCAACTTTGCCCTGCGGGACTCCCAGCGATGGGAGTACGGCGATGTCGGCTACAACGATGTCCTGCCGCTACGAGAGACGGCCGATCTCCAATCACGAGGCACCCGGAACACGCCCGACGGGACGGTCCTCCGGCGGGGGACGTATCTCGGAGCGGATGTCATCGTGATGAGTCCGGCCTTTCTCAACATCGGCGTCTACGTCGGCGACGACACGCTGGTCGACTCCTGTGACACCGTCGGCTCGTGTGCTCAGATCGGCGAAGAGGTCAAACTCGGCGCGAATACGCTCATCGGCGGCGTGTTAGAACCGATCGAGGACGCACCGGTTATCATTGAGGACGGCGTCTCGATCGGGGCCGGTTGCCGGGTTACTTCGGGTTTTCGGGTCGGGGAAAACACCGTCGTCGGTGAGAACACCCTCCTTACGCCCCGCATCCCGGTCTATGATCTCGTTGACGAGGAGATCCGCTATGGGTATCTGCCGGCCAATCGTCGGGCATTCGCTCGGTCGGTCCGGTCAAGCGTTTCCGAGCACGATCTCATCGACGGCGACGCGTACAAACCCGCCGTCGTCGCGACCGATCTCGAGGAGACGACGGTTGAGTCGACACAGCGCGAGGCGACGCTCCGGGAATGAGCGGTTGCGATAGCGATCCGAGACCGGCGTCAACAACCGGAATTCACGTCACAGCGAACGGATCGCTTCGGTGACCGCCGCGACGCCGATTTCCAAGGATTCCTCCTCGATATCGAACCGCGAGGTGTGATGGCCGTAGGGGTTCGAGGCGCCGACGCCGATGTAGGTTGCCTTCCCGCCGGTTTCCTGGACCTTCCGGATCAGATAGGAAGCGTCCTCGCTACCGCCGAAATCAACGGTGCGTTTGACGTGTTGGACGAGATCGAGATCCTCGCCGACGTCCATGAACAGATCGACGAGTTCGTCGTCGGCCTCGAAGGTCACCGTCTTGCCATACAGGCTGGTCTCGTACTCGACGTCGTGCATGCCGGCGGCGTGTTCGACCACTCGCCGGGCCTTCGAGAGCATGTAATCGTTGAGATCGGCCGTACCGCCCCGGACCTCGACACGCATCTTCGCGTCCTCGGCGATGATGTTCTGGGGGTTATCCGAGCGGACCATCCCGACGTTCACGCGGGTGACACCGTCGCCGTGGCGGGGGATCGCATAGCAGTTTTGGATCGCCGTCGCCATCGCCTGGAGGGCGTTGCGTCCCTCGTGTGGGGCACCGCCGGCGTGGGCCGGTTCGCCCCGGTAGTTCACGTCGAGTTTGGCGTTCGAGAGCGGGCGTTCGTAGCCGGCGATGATCGTGCCGGTTTCCTCGTCCAGCCCGAGATGCAGCGCGATCAGATACTCGACGTCGTTTAAGTGATCGGTCTCGCTCATCGGCTTGCCGCCGCGGCCGCCCTCCTCGGCGGGCTGGAAGAACAGCTTGAGCGTGCCGTCGAACCCGCCGTTGGCATCGAGCTCGCGGGCGATCCCCAGCCCGATCGTCGTATGGCCGTCGTGGGCACAGGCGTGCATCTCGTTGGGATGGGTCGAGGCGAAGCCCTCCCGTGCCGGTCGATGATCGTTGTCCTGGGCTTCGGTCCGTTCGAGGGCGTCCATGTCGATCCGAACGCCGACGATCGGACCGCTACCGTCGCCGTATTCTTTCTCGGCGACCAGGCCGGTGATCCCCTCCATCGCATCGAGGTACTGTTCGGGGGCGCCCTCGTTGCGGGCCCGTTCGACGGCCGCCTTGATCTCGTCTTCGGGGGGCACACCCAGTCGGCCGTCGGGGTTGACGGCGTCGCTCCCGAGATGGAGCGTAAAGCCGCGTTCGTCGAGCTCTTCGGCGATCAGTGCGGTTGTCCGGAATTCCTTCCAGCCGGCCTCCGGGTAGGTGTGAAGGTCGCGGCGGATCTCCGTCAGTGTCCGATCTGAGGTTTGTGCCATGCGAGAGGGCAGGCGAACCCGGCGGATAAACTCCCTGGTTCGCCCTGGCACACGAGGGGAAACCGTGTTAGTGGACGGACGCTCGGTGGGTGTAATCTTATCCGTGCCGGCGTCGAGCCCGACGGTATGCACATTGGGATCGGCGGCCTCCTCCATGAAACACAAACGTTTCTCCCGGAACCGACCGGGATCGACCCCTTCGAAGAAGCGGCCGTCAGAGGCGAGGCGATGATCGAGACGTTCCGTGGGACCAACACCTCGACTGGCGGGTTCATCGACGTTTGTGCAGCCGCCGATGTCGAACTCGTTCCGGCGGTTCACAGCCGCGGTGGTGTCTCCGGGACCGTTACCGAGGCGGTGTACGACCGGTATGTCCCCGAGTTGCGATCGACCTTCGGTGAGGCGGCTCTCGATGGTGTCTTGCTCGCCCTCCACGGCGCGATGGTCACCGAGGATCGTCCCGATCCCGAGACGGACATCGTTCGAACGGTACGGGATGCCGTCGGCGAGGAAGTCCCGATCATGGTCGCGCTCGACCTCCACGGCAATCTCGATCCCGCGATCCTCGATGTCGCCGACGGGATCTGTGGCTACCGGTCGAGTCCCCATGTCGATGCCGGCGAAACCGGGGAACGGACTGCTCGTCTGTTATTGGCGACGCTTACGGACGACGTGGCACCGACGGCCGCGATGGCCAAACCCGGACTCGTCGTCCCGAGCGTCTTCAGTGCCACCACGACCCAGCCGGCGAAATCGATCGTCGATCGGGTCTTCGAGTGGCAAGACCACGAGAATGTCCTTGATGTGTCGTTTTTCTTCGGTTTCGCCTGGGCCGACGTGCCACAGCTCGGTGTCTCGGCGGTCGCGATCACTGATGACGACCCAGCGCTCGCGGAGCATATTACGCAGGAGTTCGCAGCGCTCGCGTGGGACAACCGTGTGGGACTGACGACGGGCGAGAATCTCTATTCAGTAAAGGAGGGCGTCGCTTATGCCACGCGCCGGGCTCGGGACGCTGAGGCGCCGGTGTTGCTGTTGGATCACGCCGACCGGATGCACGATACGACGTTCGTGCTCCATGAACTCCTCGAGCAGTCCATGCCACCGACGGCGGTGCCGCTCTTTTACGATCCGGTCGCCGTCGAAGCCTGTCACGACGCTGGCGTGGGTGAGACCGTCACCGTCGATGTCGGGAGCCGGAGTTCCGAACGAGCCGGTGGTCCCGCCACCGTCTCGGGAACCGTCGAGTGGATCGGCAACCGGACCTATACCGGCACCGGTCCGATGCGACGGGGCCAGGAGATCACCCATGGCCCGACCGCCATTCTTCGGACCGACGATCTCTGGTTGCAGCTGGTGAGCCGGCATGCTAACCTCATCGACACCGATCCGATCGAACAGTACGGCTACACCGTTGATGAGTTCGACATCATCGTCTCGAAATCGAAAACTCATTTCCGGGCGGTCTACGAGGAGCTGGCGGCCGAGATCGTTATCGTCGACGCCCCGGCCTACAGTCCGGCTGATCTCGCCGTGTATGAGTATACGGCCGTCCCGGATGGCGTCTACCCGATCACCCATGCCGACGCGTGAGAGTACACTGAGCCGGGATCGACCGCCTTGTCCACGCGCCTCGATTCGAACCCGTCAACTTGGCCGACTTCCGTAGGTTCATGGCCCTTCCCGTCGATGATTTTCGATATGTCCGAACCACGGCTCCCACCCGAAGTCGTTGGCGATGCGTACACGAGTGATTTCAGCTGGAACCTGCTTGAGGAGCTTGTCGAGATCGAAAACCGGATGGCCGGCCAGGAGGGCGAACATGCCGGCGCCGAACTCCTCCGAGACACCTTCGAGGAGCTTGGCTTCCGGGACGTCGAAATTGAGGAGTTCGAAATCCCGGGCTGGTGGCGGGGGAGTTCCTCGTTGACCCTCCCCGACCGTGGGAAGTCCTATTCGGCCCAACACCAACTGATTGCGCTCCCCGGCACGTCGGCGGGCGATGTCGCCGCCGAACTCGTCGACGTGGGATATGGGATCCCCGAGGAAATCGGCGAGGAAGTCGACGGCAAGGTCGCGATGGCCCGATCGGACACTCCCGACGACTACGATCGGTGGCACCACCGCATGGAGAAGTATTCCGCGGCCGCGAACAACGGCGCCGTCGGCTTCATTTTCCGCAATCACGTCGACGGTAACCTCCCGCCGACAGGGGAAGTGGGCTATCACAACCGGCCGGGACCCATCCCCGCCGTCGGCGCCTCCAAGGAACTGGGTGCCCGGTTGGCCCGGTACTGTGAGGACGGGAATCCGGACGTCGAACTCTCCGTTGACTGTCGCAACGAACCGACCACCTCCCCCAATACCATGGGTGTCATTGGACCGGATACCGATGAGGAGGTGTTGGTAACCGCCCACGTCGACGCCCACGACATCGTCGAAGGTGCCAGCGACAACGGCGTTGGGAGCGTCCTCGTCCCCGAAATCGGCCGGCTGCTCAAACAGGTCGAGGACGAGCTCGACACCAAGGTCCGGCTCATGCCCTTTGGTTCCGAGGAGATCGGGCTGTGGGGCGCCTATCACTTCGCCGACACGCGTGACCTCGAAAACGTCAAGTGTGTCGTCAATATCGACGGCGCCGGCCCGTCCCGGGAGGCGAAGATCCGTCGGACCAACAGTTTCGATTCCGTCGAGCCGGCCTTCGAACGGGCCGCCGACCGCCTCGGGGTTCCCCTCGGTATCGAACGTGGCGTCAGCCCCCACGGCGACTCCTGGCCCTTTGCCGAACAGGGTGTCCCGGCCGTTACGGTTGGATCGGGCACCGAAGAAAGCGGTCGGGGCTGGGGCCACACCCACGCGGATACGCTCGATAAGCTCGACCCACGGGATCTCCGGGCGATCACCGTCGTGTTCGCTGAGGCCGTCCTCGAACTTGCCGACGACGACACCGAACTCGAACGCAAAACGCCCGAGGATATCCGCGATCGGCTCGATGAGAGCTACGTCACCGAAATGAAGGCGGGCGGTCGCTGGCGGTACGACTGATCGATCGGGCGCAGTCGTGACTCCCTGCCGCCTCCCGTAGGTTCTTTGTCCCGCCGCCGTTCGGTGGGGTCCATGTCGGAACCGCGATTACCTGCTGATGTGATCGGCGATGGGTATACGAGCAACGGCAGCTGGGAGCTGCTTGAAGAGCTTGTCGAGATCGAAAACAGAATGGCCGGCCAGGACGGCGAACGCGCCGGTGCTGAGGCCGTCGCCGCGACGTTCGAAGGCATCGGCTTTCAGGACGTTGCGATCGAGGAATTCGAGATTCCCGGCTGGTGGCGTGGGACGTCATCGCTGGCACTGCCCGACCGCGGGAAAACCTACGACAGTCAACACCAGGTCATCGCCTTACCGGGCACCCCGGCCGCCGAGATCAGCGGTGAGTTGGTCGACCTCGGCTATGGTCTGCCTGAGGATTTCGAGGACGCCGACCTCGAGGACAAGATCGCGATGGTCCGATCAGATACGCCCGACGACAGCGATCACTGGTATCACCGCATGGAGAAGGTCGCCTTCGCGGTCGAGGCCGGTGCCGATGGCTATGTCTTTCGTAATCACGTCGAGGGCTGCCTTCCACCGACGGGCGAAGTCGGGTATCACAATCGGCCGGCGCCACTGCCGTCGATCGGTGTCTCCTGGGAACTCGGCACACGGCTAGCGCGGTACTGTGAGGAGGGCGATCCGCATGTCGAAGTGTCGATCGATTGTCGAAACGACCCAGCGACGAGCCAGAACGTCGAGGCGGTCGTCGGGCCCGACACCGACCAGGAAGTCATCGTGACGGCCCACGTCGACGGCCACGACATCGCCGAGGGCGCCGGCGACGACGGCGTCGGGAGTGCCCTTGTCCCTGAGATCGGGCGATTGCTCACACAGGTCGAAGACGACCTCGATACCCGTGTTCGGTTGGTCACCGTCGGATCCGAGGAGATCGGATTGTACGGGGCCTATCACCTCGCGGAGACCACTGACCGTGATCGCGTGAAGTGTGTGATGAACATCGACGGGGCGGGCGGCTCACGGACGCCGATGGTTCGTCGTGACAATACCTTCGAGGCGATGGCCGCGCCGTTCGAGACCGTCGCCGACCGACTCGATGTCCCGTTCCCGGTCGAAAACGACATCGGGCCTCACGGGGACTGTTGGGCGTGGACTGAACGCGGTATTCCGGCCGTCACCGTCGGATCGAAGGTCGATCGGAGCGGCCGTGGCTGGGGCCACACCCACGCCGACACCCTCGACAAACTCGACCGACGTGACCTTCGGTCGCTGGCGGTGGCGTATACGAGCGCGCTGCTTGAACTCGCCGACGACAGCTATACGTTCCCGAAGAAGACGTCGGAGGAAATCCGTGCGGAGATCGTCGACAGCTACGAACGTGAGTTGAAAGCCGGCAATCGCTGGCATTTTGAGGACTGACGCCGCCTGTTCCCGTCAGTATCGACTCAGTTGCGGTTGCGTGGCAACGTTGCCGCCGGACAAAGGGCTTTAGCCTCCGGTCGTGACACTCGCCTCCATGTACGGACGTGAGGGCGATCGATTCACACTCGCGGCGGCCGGCGACGCCATCATCACCCGACGGCTCTCGACCTGTGAGGCCGATGATGTCCAGCGGGTCGTCGATCGGATCCGCGCAGCCGATGTCGGGATCATCAACCTCGAAGTGTTGTTGCATGACTACGACGGCTACCCGTCCAGTGAAAGCGGTGGGACCTACATGCGGGCCCCGCCGTGGGCGGCCGACGAACTGACGTGGGCCGGCTTCGATATGTTCGCGGCCGCGAACAACCATATCGGCGATTTCTCCCACGGCGGCATGGAGGTGACTATGGATGCTCTCGAGGATCGGGAGATTCCCTATGCGGGATTGGGGCGATCGCTCGCCGAGGCGCGGGCGCCGGCGTACGCCGAAACGCCCGGCGGTCGGGTGGGACTGGTCGCCACATGCTCGACGATCACACCAGGCTCGATCGCTGGTGATCGCCGGCCGGACATGGGTGGTCGACCTGGACTAGCCCCGTTGCGACTCGAGACGACCTTCGAGATGCCGTCCGACGCCTACGAAACGGTCCAACAATGGAGCGAGGCGTTCGGGCTTGAGGCCGTCAAGGAGTCACGGGGTGAGTTGGGATTCCCGATTCCCGGGGAAGACGAGGAGGGATTTACCTTCCTCAATCCGGATGGTGCCAACCTCCAGTTCACCGAAGGTGATGCGTTTTCGCTTACGCGAACGCCGAAAGACGAGGATATCGAAGCGACGCTAGAACGGATTCGGGCCGCCGACCGGCAGGCCGATTGGGTCGTCGCCAGCCTGCATGGACACGAGGGAGAGGGCGCCTTCCACAACGACCACTCGATTCCGACCTTCTACGAGGAATTCGCCCACGCCTGTATCGACGCCGGTGCGGACATCTTTATCGGGCACGGGCCGCACGTGCTCCGTGGGATCGAGATTTACGACGGGGCGCCGGTGTTTTACAGCCTTGGGGATTTCCTGATGCAAAACGAGACCGTCTCACGGCTCCCCGCGGAGATATACGATCGCTACGATCTCTCGGCGGACGCGCTGCCGCCTGATCTCTTCGACGAGCGAGTCTTCGATGAGGACGGTAACCGGATCGGCTTCCTCGGCGACAGCGCGTTCTGGGAGAGCGTGTTACCGGTCTGTCGGTTCGATGATGGTGCTCTCGACCGGATCGAACTCCATCCCCTGGAATTAGGATTCGAAGCCCCGCGACCACAGCGGGGACGCCCGCGACTGGCGACCGGCGAGACGGCGACCCGGATTCTTGAGGAACTCGCCGAGCTATCCGAGCCGTACGACACCGACATCGGAATCGAGGACGGCAAGGGTATCATCACGATCTGACTGTGCCGGTCGAACGGCCGGTCGGCCTCAGACGGAGTCGGCGGTTTCGATCTCGATATCCTCGCCGACACGACTGAGCCATTCCAGTTCGTATCCGGCTTCTTTCACCCGATCGGCCGCGCCTTCGTTGCGGTCGACGACGACGATCAAACGATCGACGATCCCGCCGGCGTCCTCGATGATTTCGGCGGTTTCGGTGATCGTCGCGCCGGTCATCGTGACGTCTTCGAGGATCGCCACACGCTGGCCCTTCGTGATCGATCCTTCGATCCGGGCTTGGGTCACTGGTCGTTTCTCACCCAGCCGAATGTAGGCGGCCGGAATCCCGAGTCGGAGTGAGACCGCCGTCACTAGCGGGACGGCACCGAGCGCCGGGCCCGCCAACACGTCCACGGCGGTGTCACCGGCTTGGAGCCGATCGACGATGGCGTCGCTGATCGTCGCCAGTACTTCCGGATCGGTTTCGAAGGCGTATTTGTCAATGTAGAAGTCGATCAGAGAGCCGTCGGACAGTTCGAATCGCCCGCGTTTGATCGCGCCACACCGTTCGATGAGCGCCGCGATGTCGGAGCCGGTGTCGCCCATTGTTCCATTCTGTTCGTCGACGACCAAAACCGTTCGCCCCACCGTTGGGACGATCAATCACCGGTATTCCCGGCCAAATCGCAGGAAGCCTTTTACGCGTTCACCCCATCGATTGGAGTCTTCACATGGCGACCGGGACGTTCGAGATCGATCTCGACCGGATCACACGGCGGTTGGACGATCTATGGAACATCGGCCGGACCGACGGTGACGGTGTCACCCGATTGGCCTACTCCGATGCCGAAAACGAGGCCTTCGCCTACCTTCGGGAGGAACTGCCGGCGGACTACACCGTGCGGGAGGATTCGATCGGCAACCTCTTTGCCTCCCGACAGCCCGACGTTGATCGATCGGTCTATCTCGGAAGCCACCTCGATTCGGTGTACAACGGCGGTCGACTCGATGGTACTCTCGGGGTTATCGCGGCGCTGGAGGCCATCGAGACCGTTCATGCGAGCGAGCGAACGCCGACCTATCCGCCGACACTAACCGTGTTCCGGGGCGAGGAATCCGCCCGCTTCGGTCAACACACCATCGGCAGCCGCGGTGCGCTGGGCATGTTGACTGTCGAGGCGTTCTCGGCGACCGACGAGAACGACGTGCCGTTGTGGCTGGCGATGCAACGGGCCGGCTTTCAGCCCTCGAACCTCTCGGAGCCGACGATCGATCTCGACCGTGTCCGTGCGTTTCTCGAACTCCATATCGAACAGGGTCGGGTGCTCGATGCGGCTGACGACCACGTCGGTGTCGTCACCAGTATCCGGGCACCGGTCCGGTACCGGGCGACCGTCACCGGGGCGGACGATCATTCGGGGGCGACCCCGATGGGGCTCCGACAGGACGCCTTGGCGGCCGCCGGCGAGATGATCGCCCGGATCGAATCGATCGCGGATGACGCCGCCGTTGACGGCGATTTCGTCGCGACGGTCGGTGATATCACGGCCGTCGAGGGGGCGATCAACAAGGTCTGTGGCGAGGTCACGTTCCCGATCGACATCCGGAGCAACAACGAGGCCTATCGCGACACCGTCGAAGAGGAGCTGCTGGAGGCTCTCACGACCATCGCCGATCGACGGGATATCGATCTCGATCTGTCGCTCATCGATCGATCCGAGCCGGTCGAACTCGATGCGTCGATCATCGAGACGCTCGATGCCGCCGCCACCACGACCGGGACGCCGTTCCAGCAACTCCCTAGCGGGGGCGGCCACGACGCGATGAACTTCCAGCTGGCGAATGTACCGACCGGGATGCTGTTCGTGCCAAGCGTCGATGGGATCAGTCACAACCCGCGTGAGGAGACGCCAGAGGTGGCGATCCGGGATGCGACGGCGACGCTTGCCAACGCCCTCGTGACCATCGATTGATTCGTCGACCGTCGGGTTCTGGCGATCCCCGACGTCACAATGACGCTACGTATATACCCTTCATAGCGGAAGTACTACTAGTCGAAATAGATGCGAACCAGTGAGACCGTAGCCGGTTGGTGACAATGTCGGCACTAAACCCCGCTAGTCGATCGTGGAACCTCCTCCGGCAGTGGATTGCCCTCCCGCTCGTCGCGGTGTTACTTGGGACAACCGTCGGTGGATTACTCGCACATACCTTGCTGTATCAGTATGGATCGCTCCCCGTGCCGTATCTCGTCGGCGTGAGTCCGCTCGTGGGGCTGTTGCTCTACTGGTGGACCGATTCCCTCTGGGAAGTGTTGGTCACGCTCTTTTTAGTGACCATCGTCGCCTTTCTCACCGCTGTCGCCGTGTTTTCGACCCCGCTGTATGTCCTTGAGAACACCACCGTCGTCGAATCGAATCTCCTGTTGTTGAACTCGATCGCCCAGACGATCCTGTTTAGCGGTTTGACCGCGATCCTCCTGGCTGTCGGTATCATCATCGCCTCGTTTCTGTTCCGCGAAGGCCTTCTCCCCGATACCTGGCGGGCGTATCGCGGACAGTTGACCCTCCAGTTGGCCGTCGTGACGCTCGTGGTGGTGCTCATCGGCGCTGGCGTCACCGGTACACTAGTCCGCAATTATGGGTCGGCGGTCGAACAAGGGACCGAGGCTGTCGACGTCGGCGAGGTAACCGTCGTTGAGAGTAACAACCAGCTCCGGAGCTCACTGGTGGTCCGAAACCGCCTCGCGGAGCCGATGACCATCGACTCCTATCTCGTTCATTACTGGATCAACGGCAGCAACGAACCACTGACCGATCGGGGCTTCCCCAACCGACAGATCCCTGCTGAGGATACCGGTGTCGTCTGGGTTGGTATCGATGCCGATCCCGCGTTCGAGTTGGCCGGCAGTGATACCGCGGCCGTCCGGATCACCGGGTTCGTCTACGTCACGGGATTCAACGGCTATCGGGTCCGGTTGGACATCACCGAGTACCGGACTGTCGTCCGTCGATAACTCGCCCGCGTTTTCGATGATTCGGTTTCGAACGATCACGCGCCAGTCTCGACGAAGCGGCCGTCGAGCATGATGCGGTCGATGGCGTGATCGCTGGCGAGGACGGTGATGTCGTCGAGGGGGTTGTCCTCGAGGAGGAGCAGGTCGGCGTGTTTGCCGGACTCGACCGAGCCGAGTGTCTCCTCGATGGCGAGCGATTTGGCGGCGTTGTACGTGCCGGCGACGATCGCATCCGCCGGATCCATCCCCCAATCGACCATATACACCAGATCATCCGCGTTGTCACCCTGATAGACCGGCGGCATCCCCGTGTCAGTGCCCATCGACATCGGGATGTCATACTCAAGCGCCCGCTGATAGGTCGGTTTGGATTCGGCGATCAACCCGCTCGTACTCTCCGGGCGGTCGCGACTCACATCGTCGTCCGTGTAGGGGTCTTGATCGTCGAGTTTCATCTTCTTGCGGTACGTCGAGAGTGTTGGCATCAACATCGTTCCCTGCGTGTCCATCGTTTCGAGCTGTGTGTCGGTTACTTCCTGACCGTGGACGATGACATCGACTCCCGCATCGAGGGCGTTTCCGATACCGGCCGCACCGTAGCAGTGGGCGTGGACGGGACGGCCGCAGTTGTGTGCTTCTTCGACGG
>JAXINS010000088.1:0-42367 GCA_034190395.1 Chewarchaeum aethiopicum (SeqCode) | reverse complement strand
TTCCTGCTGTTTCACCTGATCTACGGTGGCGTCCTCGGTGCCTGGGTCGGTCTGGGGATCCTCGGCTAACGGCAGGATTCTGCTCTAATTCCTTCAAACGGCGACCGGGGCGACCGATAGCAAACAACGGTAGCGTTCAATTCGACAGCCGACACCGGACCAGAGACCACGTATATGACTGACTGCTCAATCGGCGAGCAGTGTCGTTAACGTCGTTTTTTGCTGAATACCGGTCAACCGTTCGATCAGCTCCCCGTTTTGAAACAGCAGGAAGGTCGGGACAGCGTCCACGTCGTGTTTGGCGGCGATCGGCGCGGCCGCTTCAACATCGATCGAAAGAACGGGGTTGGCGGCCTCCTGGGCTACGTCCCGCACCATCGGTTTCATGTCCCGACACGGCATACACCAGTCAGCATAAAATTCGACGAGAACGCGTCGGTGGCGATTAATGATCCGATGGAGCTCGTCTTCGCGCTTGATCTCTCGCGGGCCGGTGGAACGTTCGGTTTGATCGCTGTTCGACATAAATGAATCAGCGATCATGATGACACGGGCCCGCACCATAACTATTCAATAATCATGATGTTATCGGGTTACATTGACCTCACCGATCGTTACGGCGCGACACCGGCCTGGTTTTCGACCTCCTCGATGATCTGTTGAATCGTCCCGTCGACGCGGACGAAATGACAGAGCGGATTACCGGGATAGACGACCGGGTTTTCGAGCACTCCGACGAGGACGCCGGTAAACGGCGCGTGAACGTGAGTCGGTTCGCCCTTAAACGGGTTCGTTATCGTACAGATCGTAGCGCTCTCCTCAACCAGATCCCCTCGATCGTAGTGCATTTCGACGATCCCGCCGGTATCGGCCCGTAGCCACGTCTTTTCGTCCCACCCTTCGATGATCGTCCGCCAGCGCGGCCAGCGAACCGTCTCCTGTGGGTAGATGTTATACTCCGCAAAGACGCTCCGGACGCCATCAAGCGCATGGTCGATCATCTGTCGCTCGAACCGGTGGGCTTCTCCCATCTCGATAGTGATCGTCGGGATGTCGTCATCGGTCGCCTCCCGTCTGAGCATGCCGGAAGAGCCCTCACCATCCATAATGAGGTTGGTACCAAACGCGCGGGCGAGGCGTGCGGCTCCGTCGTCGCTCATATCCGCCCGAACGTGGAACATATTAGTTCGGCCCCGTGTCGACGTGTGGAAATCCAGACCGAAATCACAGGGCTCGATGAAGTTGTGATAGATCTGGTAGGCGATCCGGTTCGAGCTCGTACTCCCCTCCCGGCCCGGGAACGATCGATTGAGGTCCCGGTCATAGATCGGGAGATACCGTTCCTGGGCGAGAAATCCATGGACGTTCAAAACCGGGAGACAGACAAGCGTCCCGTGGATATCGTCGTGTTCCCATTCCTGGGCGACCTCACGGACGACCTCGATGCCGTTGAGTTCGTCCCCGTGGATCGCCGCCGAGAGGAAGGCCGTCGGCCCCGCTTTGTCGCCGTTGATGATCATCACTGGGATCCGGATCGAATCGCCGAGGTAGGTCTCGCTGACAGGGTAGCGAAACTCCCGAGTTTCGCCCGGTTCGACGCAACCACCATCGTATGTGAACGGATCGGGTTGTTGCTCACCCATCACAGGGTGATGGACCGTCGATACCTATCAGCAACAGGCAACCCTCTGCTTACCGAGTGAGAACGGTGTGACGGACTCGTGTTCGGTTACCAACGTAGCAACCTTGTGTACATCCCGTGCACCGACCTTTATCCAACCGTATCGCTTAGCGGATCGCGACGACCGGCCGTGACGCATCGAGAACAACTCCGGCGTTGGCAACGGCGTGCATCAAGCGAATTCTATGCGATCTGGTTGCTCGCCGCCATCACCTACGGAGCGGGCGATATCATCACCACGATGCTGGTGGTGTACGGCCATCCCGCGCTAGGTGAGGCGAATCCTGTCGTCGGGTGGCTCATCATGAGGTTCGGCATCGGTGGGTTCCTGCTGGCGAAAATCGGTATTTTTCTCGGTGGAATCGCCCTGAGTTGGGAGGGTGTCAAGACGGGCAGTGTCCTGTTATACTATCTACCGGTGGTCGGCATGGTCGTGTTCGGGGTCGTGGCGACGGTAATCAACCTCAATCTCTTGACCTAACACTCGCTCTGTCGGTGACGTCATCCGTCGGATCGCTCGCTAACGTCCGTTTCCGGCGGGGCGACGACACTCCCACTTCGACCGATCTGTCGATCCATCCGGGCGGCGACGATATCCGCATCGGTTGTGGCGGCGTCCAGCAGTTCCCGGTCGTACTGTCGTCGTCGTTCCCAGTCGCCGTCCTTCCAGAGACAGACGGCAACGCCGGGCGGTTCGGCGTGTGCTCGCAACTTCCCGGCCTCGGTATCCCACTGTTCGATCGCATGGAATCGCGAGTCGATCAACGCCGCGGCGATTCGATCCAGGGCATCGAATTCGCTTGCCATCAGTATAGAGTCCGTTAGTATCACCCATCAAACTCCGGCTACCTCCGTGTAACCAAGAAACACCCGTAGGTTGTCCGAGATCCGCGATCGGAACCGCTTGCCGACCGCGACACAAATGCTGAAACGACGACGATCGGGCTTGATCAGATGCCGGAAAAGACAAACATCGCAACGCCGACGGCTTGCAGCAGCGTCACCCCAACCAACACGGCGACACTCCCCCGCTCGCTGATCGTCACGTCCGGGATTAACTGATTGACCACTCCACCGATAGTGTGGGGACGTGATGTAGCAATTTGAATCACCTATTACTATCTGATTACGTATAGTAACTAAAAATTCAGCTAACGAATTCGCCAGTCGGTTACTGATCCGTAAGGAGAAAAACGGCTGATTGTAAGGGAAAACAGAATAAAGACGATCGAACCGCGAACCCAGTCACACGAGAGATGTGATATCAAATCGGGGAACGGACCAATCGAGAGTTCAGGCGTTGACACGCTCGAGGTATTGATTGACGACGATTTGGCCGTTGGGCGTAAGAACGGGACGGTCGTCCTGGGATTCGATGAGCCCTTTCTCGTGGAGCGTGTGGAGGATCTGCTTGACCTGCGTAGGTTCGATATCGAGGACGTTCGCGAGCGAGATATCGTGATCACCGGTTGAATAAATGGTCGCTAATACCTCCGTTTCGACATCCGATAGCGAGATATCGGACAGCGATGCCATCCGTGTTTGATACTCCCGACGGAGAAACCGGCCGAGAATCGACAGCTTCCGTGAGGAACTGAGCGCCATCACCGTCGTCATGGCTTCGCCGTTGTTCATGTGATCGACGACCAGAACGGAGCGTTGTTCGCCCTCAATGGCGCGTGTATCCCGGCTGAAATCCACCACCCGCTCAAGAACGATCGTCACGGGGCCTTCCTCGGTTTCGGTCCGCACCGCGTTCGAGGCGATCGAAAGGACGCCACCACGAAACGCCGTATCGAGCACCCGGCCACCGAGCTTGGCGGGATGTTTGATCGACACATGCGTGCCGCTCAGAACGGCTCTAAACAACACGGGAATGAATTTCTCGATGGTATCCTCGTCGGTAGCGATCAGTGCCACGCGGTGTGAGCCGTGTTGTTTGTAGGCGACGGTGACCGGCATCCCCGGCAGCGGATCGAAAACTTGCGGGACAGACCCCACATTGACATCCACGACCGCCGATAAGGGGATCGTCACCTGAGTGTCTTCATTCACCACGAGAACCAGTTGCTCGTTACCCAGCAGAACACGTCCCTGGGTTGGTCCGTCGGCTTCCTCGGCTTCGACGGTGAATCGCGCAGTAAAGTCCGCCAGCACCGACGACATACGTCCACCTCTAGTAAATCGACATTACACCGTAAACACCAGGATTTGCGCCGGTGTTGCCGCGTATGTGCTCCGAGTGTGGGGACGTGACAGGCCGATCAGGTCGGGATCGGATCGCTGTCGACCCACCCGGATCACATAACATCGGCGACACCTCGTGAGAGGGGCATAATTCACACATTTCAACCAGTAGATCCACCGATCAGGTACGGAGCGAATAGCGAGTGAGCGATCCAACCGATGCGACGGTACTCGTCGTGGATGACGAGCACGATATTGCCGACCTCTACTCGACGTTACTCGAACCGGAATTCGACGTCAAAACGGCGACCAGCGGGGCTGAAGCACTCGAAAAAGCCGATGAAACGGTAGATGTCATGCTGCTTGATCGACGCATGCCGGAGATGTCGGGTGATGAGGTGCTCATCGAACTCCGAGAGCGGGGTGTCGACTGTCGGGTGGCGATGTTGACGGCGATCGAGCCCGAGAAGGACATCGTGGAACTCCCGTTCGACGATTATGAGGTCAAGCCGGTTGACCAAAGTGACCTGTTGGGGTTAGTTGAGGTGTTGCTCAAACGTGATCAGTTCGACCGGCAAAGCCAGGAGTTCTTCAGCTTGGCCTCGAAGAAGGCCGCACTGGAGGTCGCAGGCAACGACGATACGCCCGAGTACAACCGGTTAGCTAACCGGGTTGAGGAGCTCCATGCGGAGATCGATGCCACACTCGAACACGTCGAGGCGAAAACGGTGTTCAGCGATCTCCCCGACGAGGGAGAATGAACCGCTCTCGCCCACCAAGACCACGGGACAGCGTCATCCGGTGTCCCTCCGTACGTAGGGTCCAGTATTAAGGGACGACAACATCAACGATCAATAAAATGACATCCCGTATCGATCCGATAACGCCGGCGGAGGCGGACGACGAGGAGATCGAAGACATCCTCCAAGCGGCCGCCGAGGGATGGTGGGAGGACCCGGCGATGATGGGGGTGATGGCACATCAACCACAGTTACTAAAATCGATCATTCCGGCGTTTAGATCGTTCTTCATCGAAGGAGACGTCGAGACACACATCTACGAGTTGATGCGGCTCAAAGACGGGGAGATCAACCGCTGTACGTACTGTTCATCGGTCCGTACAAAGGCGGTCGAGGACGAAGTCACTGAAAAGGAAGACGCGCTTTTCGGTGAGGTCGACGAGGACGCATTCACACGCCGGGAATACTTAGCGATTCGACTGGCAGAGCAGATGGCCGGAGATCCGAACTATATCCAAGACGAGTTCTTCGAGGAACTCCGTACGGTATACACCGATGAGGAGATCGTCGAACTGGTCTTCGGCTGTGGACTCTTGATTTTCGGGAATAAATTCAATATCACCATGACGCTCGATGTCGATGAGGAAAGTCCCTATCCCAGTGGCCTAGAGTATCCCCTGGGTGATCCCAGCGAGATCACGACACAGAGTGACTGATATGGCAAACGCCGAGAATATCGTGCCGGTCGACGATGGGGACTACGAACAGACGATCGAGAACGAACGGTTGGTGTTGCTCTATTATTGGGCCGATTGGTGTGGCCCGTGTCACGCACTGACGCCCGTATTGAACGAGTTAGCGACCGAGCATCCGGGATTGGTGATCGCGAGACTCGACGCCGATGAAAACGAGACGGCGGTCGAAGACTACGGCGTCGAGAGTATTCCAACGATGATACTCTTCAAGAACGGCGAGCCCGTCGAAGTCTTCGTCGGGAAGGTGCCATACGCGAAGCTCGAAAGCGGCGTCGAGAATTATAAATGAAAATCGGTCGAGGATTCGATCAGACGGGACAGATCTCCCACGGACAATCTCGGCATGTCAAACAATCCGCCTCGATCCGAAGTGACCCGTCGCATTCAGGGCATTTTTCGTATTCATATCGGGAGAGTGGGCGGCCATCCATACTGGTACTCGTCGGTTGTCGATAACACCATATAGGGGTTATCCCAAAATTATCAAAACTGTAAATCAAAGATCGTATCGGGAAAAAAGTACCCGCACAGAGGACGAAAGGCGACCACCGGCACCGTCAACTCAAAGTGATCGTCACGGTTGGTGCGCCTGCCCGCAGCCGATCATTACCGTTCCCACGCGAACCGGCGAGGGGACTCCCTCAGGTCAAGGTCATAGCTACGCAGTCTGTGTCGCTGTAGAACAGTCACGGACCACCGATGGCTCACCGTTTGTGTGTACGGTCCGTGGACCGTCGCCTACTGTTCGATCTCAACAGGGGTGGCGATTTTGAGCCACTCGCCGGGCTTGCCTTCCAGTCGGTTATAGATCCGGAGGGTGCCCTCCTCCAATCCCGGTCGCTGTTCGATGACTTCATCAACACAAGGGACATGATCGGCCATCTGGGCCTCCTGCCATTCGACGGGAAGTTCCGTCGTGGAATCGGTGTTCGTCTCGTCGGTGATCGCGCCGTAGAGCCCGACAGGCTGGAGTTCGATATTCGGCAAGGTACCCGGGCGATCCCTGACGTAGTAGCCTGTCGCCCCACATTGCTGGCACTTATACCGACATACACACTCCCAATGAAGGGTCTCGAAGGCCTCGGCAGTACCGCTACATTCGAGACAGGTAAAGGAGTCCGGAAAGGGACGACCCTCGGTCATTGTCGTGTGGCGGTATTAGTTCAGTGGCTGCTGTCGGTCTCGATCTATTATCGACCGCGTTCACCGTCCAGGTTTCGCCACGCTCTCATGATCGCGTCTTTGAGCTGTTGGCTTTGTTCGGTCTCCGGTCCAAGATCGTACGTAGTATGGTCGGAATGTGGCATGGATGAACTTGTTGATGACATGTTTGGACAGCACGGTCGATTAGACGAGATGTTCACGCCCCCAGTCTTGCATCGCCGTGATCAGCGGTTTGAGCGAACGCCCACGCTCGGTCAGGGAGTATTCGACGCGGAAGGGCTTCTCGCTGACGACCTCGCGGGCGACCAGCTCGTGATCCTCTTCGAGTTCCTCTAGGCTCTTCGAGAGCATCTTGTTCGAAATCCCGTCGAGTGATCGCTTGAGCTCGTTGAACCCGCTAGGTTCGTTTTTCGCCAGGACATACAGCAGCGGCGGGTACCACTTCTTGCCGAGGAGCTCGTTCATCGACAACAAGACCGACGTCGAGTAGTTGCCGGTTGGAACCGTTCCTTTCCATTCCTCACGAGATCGGACTTTCTTGTGAACGCTCATGGGTTGATCCCGTGTGTCGTTGACATACCCCGTATATCCAAAGAGATATGACCAAAAAAAGGAGGCCGCGGCCAGCCATCGTACGTAGGAGACGTGATCAAGCACGCGATCGGCTACCGATGTATCTAGATGGCAGTCGCGATGACGTAACCGAACACGACCCAACAACTAGACAATCCCGGAGCCGTCGGGTGGTCACTGCCAGTCATCAGTGAGGCGGTATCGTGCCGATCGCGGACAACCAGAGGCCGAAGTGAGTGTCACACGGTAAATCGGAGTGAATCACCGACACTGTTTATCCGAACCGTTACCCGGTGTCGACCCGTCGTGAGATCGACATCGACGATAATCCTGACGACAACGCCAGGATCCCAGGTTTGGGAATCGATCGGCTCGATGGCACTCGTTGTTTCGAATTGGCCATTAACGAGGATATCGATGCTGCCGTTGTCGGTGGCGAGCTGATTCGAACCAGTATTATGCACGAGGAGGGTGAGGTTGTTGGAGGTCTCGTTGTAGATGTCGCTTTGGCCGTCACTGATGATCTCGATATCAGTCCGTATCTGACTACTCAACTCGAAGGCCTGATCGTCGATGGCGCCCCCGATCTGGCCGACTTGACCGGTCAGCGTCGTCGCGACGCCGGCAACGATCAACATACTCGTGATGAAGATGATCAGTTGCGAAATCGACGTACCGGCCATTATTCGTCAAGCGACCTCCGCGACGGCTTGGATGCCATATCGCGTGGCGATTTTGACGCGATCCGGTTGGGTGTCGATGCTGATCTCGATCCGGAGCTTTTCGCCTTCCAGCCAGAGATCCGTATCCGAGGAACCGGCCACTGAGCGTGACTGAAACGTCGTCGTATAATTGTTGTCGACGAGGACATCGGTGGTATTGACCGTCAACGTCGTCGCTCCGGTGTTCTCGACGACGACCGAGAGGGTGTCGTTGCTCGCGTTGTAGCTGGCGGTCCGGATCGTGATATCAGTATCACGCATCGCTCGGACGTCCTGGTTGTACTCCGATTGAGCACTGTTGATCCGATCGAAACTGTTCGTCACCGTCGGGTACAGGATGCTCCCGGCCAAGAGCACGCCGACGAACACGATCGCCGCCGAACCGCTGACGCTAAATCCCATCGGTGACCCCCGGGTGTAGGCGTCCGGCATCCAACCGCACCGGAACGAATGGCGATCGGATGACCAGTACCATCCCGTCTCGGTACTAATCGAATGGCAAATAAAAGCCGGACTGAGATAGAAATCACCACACGGAACCCGAAGTGGGCGATGGGAAGATACCTCCCGGTTGTGTCCGCCAGTTACAACCAATCAGGCTGCTGGTCGCGCTTTAACGGTCGTCGTCCGAAGGTGAATCTCGACCACCGTTCCCCGTGGTTGGGCATCACCGATGTCCACGTCACCACCGAACGCCTCGATCACCCAAATAGCGATCCACAAGCCGAGTCCACTCCCGTGTTGGAGTGGCGTGATGTCACCGTCCTCCATGAACACTGCCTTTTCCTGTTCCGGAAGGCCGGGACCGTTATCGGTAATACTAATCGTTACCCATCCCTCGTCGGTCGTCTCTGTGTCGGCGGTGATTTCGATCTGCGGTACGGCATTATCGTTGTGTTCGATCGCGTTCTCGATCAACTGTTCAAAGGCCATACTAAGCGTGTCGCCTGCCTGAACCGGCAGTTCCTGCGGGACATCGGTCGCGATAACTGCGTCAGGGTTCGATTGACGGTAGGATTCGACGATCCGGTGAATGTGTGCACTAGCATCGGTCTCGGAGGCTTGTGCTTCGGTCTCCGGATCGATGGTCGATTGGACCCGGCGGAGATCATCGCTCATTTCCATCAGCTGGGCCGCGGTCTCCTTGATTTTGTTTGCGATCGTGGCCGTGGTTCCATCGGTTGCTTCGATCCGGAGTCGATCCGCCTGGCCGATGATGATGTTCATATCGTTGCGGAGGTTGTGCCGGAGGACACGATCGAGGACGCTCAATCGTCGTTCCCGTCGTTTCCGATCGGAGATATCACGAACCACCGCCAAGAGACAATCCCGGCCCTGAAATTCGATGGTCGAGCCGGAGACTTCAGCCGGGATTTCCCGCCCATCCCGTCGCCGGCAACTGAGCGATTCGGTTCTCGCTCCATCCTCGTTTGCAACGGTCTGTGTAAATTCCCGCAACCGGTTCATTTCGTCGGGATGGATCTCCGATGCCGGAAGCGAAAGGAGTTCCTCACGTTCATAACCCAGGATATCACAGGCTTTCTGATTACACTCCAGTATCTCATCGGCCTGGGGATCAACAATAAACACCGCATCGTTGGTGTTCTGGAGTGTTTTGTCGAGCCGCTGTTCATACTCCTGAAGTTCGGTGATGTCCTGCAGGACGATCTGCAACGCCTGGCCGTTCTGATAGACGATCGGTGCAACCATGCTCGTTGCGCGACGCAGTTGGTCGCTGATATCGAATCGAATTTCAGGGAGTGCAATCGGATAACCAGATTCGATAGCGTCTTCGAGTTCCTCGCGCAGCCGTGCGCGATCCTCCGGATGAACGAATTGCAAAAGTCCCGATCCGTGGAGGTCGTCGGGCATCGTGTGATCGAAGAAATTTACCGCCATCGGATTCGCGTACACGATTTCCAAATCCTTGACGACGAAGATGGGCGAGGGTGCGTTTTCGACAAGCCGATTGTACCGGTTTTTGCTTCGTTCGAGTTCCTCGGCCAGTTCGCGTTCGTCACGGGCAAACGACAGCACGTAGTAGGTCGCCCCGGCGAGAATCAGATTGGCAGCCGTCTCGAACGTCTCCTGGACGATCGCAAGCGAGGCCCCGTCGCTCCGGAAAAATTCGATGCCCTCCAAGATTTGATGTTGGGTCATCATCGCCATGACGACGACGATCAACAACAACCACTTCTCGCCCAACCGGTAGATGATGGTCAATGAGGCAATAGCCGCAAGCAACAGCCCGACCAGCGGCCCAACTGTAAACGCATAAAAAAGGAGAAATTCCGCCGATTCAATGGCAAGGATGAACATAGTGTGCTACGCAGGGCGAAGTCGTCGGTCACCGCGAAATCTTGAGCTAACGACAATAAACCCAACTGAGAACAACGTTACCTACATCCCGGGGAAAAATCGTCCGTCGGGCAGTTTGTTGCTCACGTCTCCGAGTCGAACAGATCCGCGAGTTCATCGACGGTCCGGATCGAATGTTCGTATTTCTGCTGCGCCCGCTGGAAGTGGTTTTCGACGAGTTGTACGCCGGTCGTCGGGTCGTCCGGATCGATCCGGGTGAAGCGATCACTCACGGTAAAGACCAGTGCAATCGCCGTAAGGGTCAGGCCGGATTCCTTGAGCGCGACGACCTCCGCTTCACGCTTGCTCAGCATCGTCTCGGCTTTGAGGGTTCGCTGGCGGTCAAGTCGATCGTCAAGCAGCGACCGACACTTCGACTCGATCGTCGCCCGGTCAGTGTCGGGGATCGACCATCCATCGCTGCGTTGCTCTGCAGCGAGTGTATTGAGCACAGGGACCGGCGGATCGTCCGCATCGATCGAGATCTCGTCCGCCGTCATAGATGAGACACACTGATACGGATAAATAAAACTACGTTGTGTGTTCTCTATCCACACGTAACCAGTACTAAAAAGTGGCATCTCGTACCCAGGATAGCTAGGACATGAGGGGACGACAGATGGGTATAAAACAGATGATCCGATCACGTATTCGATCGATCGACAAACCGATACCCAGTATTGGTCTCGCTGTCTGTATCGGTGGGTTTAGTGGTGGGATCATTGCCAGCACGTTTTGGGTGTTGCATACGACGGGAACGCTCAAGCTGTTGGGCATGGTCTTCATCGTCGGTGGGATCGGGGCGTGTGCGTTCCTGATGTCCGATGACGCGGATGTCAAGAAGCTACAAGAATCCTCCCTCTTCGACTCCGACTGATCGGCCAGGTAACCGTACGCAGGACACCCCTTTCAGTTATAAGTGAATATTGGAGATTGCTGGCGGTAGGTGAGTTGGATGTCAGATAAATACTTATGTAAAAGCACGTTGGCCTCCGTTAATCTCACAGCATGCCACATGTCGAATCGATTACGATCGATATCTTACATGTCGACGACGAATCTGATTTTCGAGAGCTGACGGCGGAATATCTCGAGCGTGAAGATGAGCGGTTTAACGTCGAAACAGCAGTCAGTGCAAGGGAGGGCATGGAGCGACTCACCGACGGGGAGTACGATTGTATCGTCTCGGATTACGATATGTCCGAACAGGACGGGATCGAGTTTCTACGCACCGTCCGTGAGCGATTCCCCGATCTGCCATTTATTCTGTTTACCGGGAAGGGATCGGAGGCGGTCGCTAGCGATGCGATTTCGGCCGGAGTTACGGATTATTTACAAAAAGAACCGGGAAGCGAGCAGTTTGCGATCCTGGCCAATCGGATCGCGAACGTCGTCGAACAATACCGGGCCCAATCAGCCTTAGAACGGAGCGAAAAACGGTATCGTCGGCTGGTCGAGCGAGCCCCAGTGCCGATTATTCTGTTTTCCCGGTCCGGCGAGCTGATCGAAGCGAACACCGCAACCGCCGAGTTTCTGAATGCGGAGTCACCGTCCGCCCTGTTAGGCAAAGACGTGTTCGATTTCATGCATCCCGACATGCATGAGGAAATCAGCGCCCGATTGCGTCGATTGCAAGCCGACGATCAAGGGCAAGCGGTATCCCCGTCACAGCAGAAGGTCGTCGCCGTTGATGGCGAAATCAAACACGCGATCGTTGCCTCGACGCCGGTCGAATATGCTGGCGAGCCGGCGATCCAGACGATCGCCTACGATATTACCGAGCGCGTCGAACAGGAAGAACAGCTCAAACGCGAACGCGATCGGTTTGAATCGCTCTTTGCGACGCTACCCGAACCGACAGTGTTGCTCTCGGGCCAGCAGCGATCCGAAGCGACGGTCAGTCGAGTGAATCGAGCCTTCGAAGAAGTATTCGGGTATGACGAAGACGAGATTCGGGACGAAAACATCAACGAATATATCGTTCCCGACGAGCGGTTGGACGAAGCCAGAGAGATCGATCGGATGAATCGTGAGGGGGAACTGTCCCCAAAGGAAGTTCGACGGCAAACCGCCGACGGCGATCTCCGGGATTGCCTGTTACTCACCACGAATCTGACCGAACCCGGTAATGAAGGGATGGATGAAGGCTTTGCTATTTATGCCGATATTACCGAACAAAAACAGGCACAGCGGAGATTAGCACGCGAACGCGAACGATTCAGGACACTCTTTGAAACGCTGCCGGAACCGATGGCGCTCGTCTCCGGTATCGATGGACCGATCATCAGGGACGTCAATCCCGCATTCGAGGACGTGTTCGGCTACGAGAGTGCAAGCGTCCAAGGGGAGAATCTCAACGATCTCATTGTCCCTCCCGAACAACGGGAGGAAGCACGACAACTCGATGACGACGCCATTGAGGGCGATGTTCTAAAGAAGGAAGTCCGACGACAAACCGCCGACGGATCGTACCGTGATTTCCTCATGCTCGCCACCGGGGAGTTCAAAACGGGCCCGGAGGGGACATCGGCCGGATTCGTCGTCTATACCGATATCACCGAACGAAAACAACGCGAACAACAACTCGAGCGAGAGAAACAACGGTTTGAGGCGATTTTCGAGCATAGCAACGATGCGATTTTCATTCTCGATCCTGTGAACGACGCGATCGTCGACGCAAATCCACGTGCCGAAGAACTCCTCGGTTATTCCCGCGAGGAGCTGCTGTCATCTGTCACGGTGTCGGATGTCCATCCCGAGCAAACACAGCAATACCGCGAGTTTCTCATGACCGTCGAAGCCGAGGGAAGCGGGTGGACGGATGAGTTCCAGTGTGTCACCAAAACCGGGGAAAAACGGGATTCGGAGATCTCAGCCGCGGCAGTCGAGTTCGATGACCAGCAGTATTTAATCGCGAACGTTCGAGATATTACCGAACGGAAAAAACGTGAACACCGGTTAAAGCGGGAACGGGATCGGTTCCAAGCGCTTTTCGAAGAACTCCCGGAACCGATCGTGCATGGTCATATAGAGGACGGCGAACCGGTCGTTCGAGCGGTCAACGGGGCGTTCGAAGAGACGTTCGGATACAACCAGGAGTGTCTCATCGGCGAGCCGCTCGACGATTTTATCGTGCCCCCAGAACACGAAGACAGTGCTGAAGAACTGAACAAACGGGTCGAAAAGGAACACGGCGATCTAGCAAACATCAGCGTACAACGACAGACCACAACGGGTCTCCGGGAGTTCCTATTCAGATACGCACAGGTCCCGAACACATCGAACAACGAAGGGTTCGCGATCTATACCGACATCAGCCACCAGAAGGAACGAGAACGACGCCTCACGGCTCTTCATCGAACAACACGGGACCTCATTCAGGCCGAATCGAGAGAACAGATCGCCGAACTCGCCGTTGAAACGTCACATGATGTTCTCGATTTGCCGATGAGTGCTGCGTTCCTGTACGATCAAGCCGATGACGTGCTTCGGCCGATGGTACAAACGGCGGAGGTAACCGACGTTATCGGTGATCCGCCCGTTTTCGAGCGGGGTGAAGGTTTGGTCTGGGACGTCTTTGAGTCGGGTGAACCGAAAATAATAGCCGACGTCTCGACGGAGCCGGGTCGATACAACCCGGAGACACCGATCCGTGGGGAGATCATTCTCCCGTTAGGGGAGTTTGGAGTATTGCTTATCGGGTCGACAGAGGTCGGAGCCTTCGACGAAACGGATACGGCGATGGCTCGGATCCTGGCGGCGAATGTCGAGGCGGCCTTAAAGCGGATGCAACGGAATCAGGAGCTCGCCCAACGAAACGACCAACTCGAAAACTTCACTCGGATCGTCAGCCACGATCTACGGAATCCGCTCAACGTTGCACAGGGTCGTGTCGAGCTCGCACAAACGGCGTGTGACTCCGAACATCTCTCGCAGGCCGCGGACGCTCTCGAACGGGGCCTCAAACTGATTGACGACCTGTTGACGCTCGCACGTGAGGGCGACCGCATCGACGAACTCGAAACCGTGACGCTCGACGAAGCCGTCGAGAGTTGCTGGCGGAACGTAACGACGGACCAAGCAACACTCACCGTCCGAACGGATCAACGGATCCAGGCCGACCGAGGCCGGCTCAAACAATTATTGGAGAACCTCATCCGGAACGCCGTTGAACATGGTGGCGAGGACGTGACCGTGGAGATCGGGGAGCTACAGGATGGATTTTACGTCGCCGATGATGGTCGGGGTATTACCGACGAGGAGGCCGAACACCTGTTCGATTTAGGGTATTCGAATACGGACGATGGGACCGGCTTTGGGCTCAACATCGTCAAGCGGATCGCCGAGAGCCACGACTGGAACATCACAGTCACGGAGAGCGAAACCGGTGGAACCCGATTCGAATTCACCGGCGTTGAGCGGCCCGATTGAACAGCCCTCGAAATAGCAGCCACGGTTTAGTGACACGGCAGTGTAGATACAATGTGCCCAGCGTTAGCGATACCTACATCGAGAACCGTGAACGGGTCCAGCCTGACGATGCCAACAACTACGGGTCGGCCCACGGCGGCAACGTCGTCAAGTGGATGGACGAGGTCGGCGCGATGTCGGCGATGCGTCATGCCGGCCAGACGTGTGTCACGGCCCGTATCAGCCGGTTGAGTTTCGAACGGCCGATCCCCCAAGGGGACATCTGCGTCATTGAATCCTACGCGTACGCGGCTGGTCGGAGCAGTATCCGTGTCCGGCTGCGGGCGTTCCGGGAATCCCCTCGGAGCGGTGAGCGTGAGCAGACCACCGACTCGTATTTCGTCTTCGTCGCAGTCGACGAGGAAATGCAACCGACGACCGTGCCGGAGTTGACTGTTGAATCCGATCGGTGTCGTGAGTTACGGGACGCCGCCCTGGAGGGCGAACAGGACAAGTGACATCTCCCACAACCGAAGTCGTTGGCATACGCCTCGAATCGCTGTAAAAAAACGCGATCTAAGTACCAACGAATCCACGATCACCGAAAACCGGTGACAAATAGAGCGGTCGTTGAGCAATTGATTGAATCGCTCACCTGATTGTGGACTGTCCTTCGTGGTATCCGGTGTGTGCGAAGTGACCAAACGAATACATAATGGGATGTGTAGCCACGGGCAATGAACCGGTGTGGATTCGTTCCAACAGGGGAGACAGATGAGTACGGGCGCTGTCCACGGCCCACCCATGCTGATGCGGACTACTGTGTGTTCCATCTCTCGGCGACTGAGCGACGGCGGCTCGACATACCGACGGATGCGTTACAGGAGGCGTTTCGGTCGGACGTCGAAGCTCCCGATGATCGGCGACGGCAATACGTCGGTATCCAACTCGACGGGTTCGATCTGAGTGCGCTCGTTATCGACGGACAGGATGTCAGTCGGATCGAGTTTCACGACCTGACGGTGGAGGGGACGGTTGATCTCACCGGCTCGATCGTCCGGCATCCAGTCGTATTCACGAACTGTCAAATCAATCGGATAGACACGACCGACGCGACGTTCGTGGATGACGTGCGCATCGAAGCGTCGCGAGTCGGCGATCGGAATACGGGTGGGACAGCGCTTCGTTGTCGGCGGGCGGCGTTCGAGGGTAGTCTTCACATCAGCGAGACACGGATCGACGGTGGGGTCGAGTTTGCAGCGACCAGGATCGATGATTGGGTAGAACTGGACGGGTGTACCGTCAGCGGTCGAATACACTGTTCAAACGCCTCGTTCAGAATGGCCCAGTTCATCAATACCGATTGTGAAGACGAGACTGAATTTACCGGCATGGCTGCCGAACACGTGACGTTCGAACAGGTGACCTTCGACGAGGGGGCTGATTTCGCCGAAACCACGATCGGGACGCTTCGGTTCCGGCCGATCGGCGACGTTCGATGCCGGTTTTTGAACGCAACCATCAACGGTGGCCGACTCGATCAACCACAAGACGGCACCGCGTTGTATGATCTCACCGACGCGACAATCGGCGAGGTGGCCCTCGACTGTTCGGTGGAGACGTTCGATCGCTACCGATTCTACCGGACCCAGTACGATGGATTTCCGTTTGCCACGTATCGTCGGTTCCTTCGCGCGAACCGGTGGCGACTACACGAATACGCGGGCAACCATGAACACAGCACCCCGATCGATACCGATGGATTAGAACTCACGTATCTCCACGCCAAACAGGGCGCGAGTGCGGTCGGGGACAACGAAAATGCGTCGGCGTTTTTCATCCGCGAACTTCGCTATCGTCGCCAGCGATACGCCGCCGTCGCCCTCGATCCGGGACACGATCTGTCCCATCGCATCAACGCCGGATTACGGTGGTTCACGAACGGTTTTCTCGATCTGATTGCCGGCTACGGTGAGCGACCACAGCGTGTCGTCGGGATTGCCTTCGCGGTCATTCTCAGTTGTGCGGTCGTGTACCCCGCAACCGCTGGACTTGATACGGGCACGCAGACACTGACTTATGCGAACAATGGTCCTACAGCGGTGACCGACGGACTCTACTTCAGCGTGGTCACCTTCGCGACGCTTGGATTGGGTGATGTCCATCCGATGGGCGATGTTGGCCGATTACTCGCCGCCTCAGAGGCACTCGTGGGCGCCTTTCTAACGGCATTGTTTGTCTTTTCGCTCGGACGGCGCGTTATCCGTTGATGTCACGCAGCCGGCCCACCGGCTACCCCAACGATGGACGAACAGAACCGATCAATCCGACGTGAGCGGCTGATTCAGACCGGATCGGAGTCGGTGAGTATCTCGACAAGTGCCGGGCCATCGTACGTGAGTGCATCGTCGAGAGCGGTATCGAGCGTGTCGTCGTCGGTCACCCGAACGCCGTGAGCACCGCAGTTCTCGGCGTACTCGGCGAACTCCGGATTGTGAAGATCCGTCTCCCAGACATCCCAGCCGCCATCGCGCTGTTCTTTGGAAATCTTACCGAGTTCGTCGTCGTTGAACAGGACATGGGTAATGTCCATGTCGTATTTGACCGCGGTCGTCAGTTCGCTCATGTACTGGCCAAAGCCCCCATCCGAGGAGATCGAGACCACCGACCGGCCCGCAAAGCGGGACTCGGGTTCTTGGGTTGCGGCCCAGGCTCCGAGGGCAGCCGGAAACGCAAAGCCGATCGACCCGAGATAGCCGGACATCAGGATCGCCTGGTTCTCGGGCTCGAAATACCGGCCGAACGCATAGGTATTGTTTCCGACGTCGACCGGCATGATTGCGTCGTCGGGGACCAGCCTGGTCATCGCGTCGAACGCCGTCGCGTAGTTCACCCCACGTTCGGGCGATTCACCACGGCGGGTCGCCTTTTCATCGCGCCAGATCTCCCACCGGTCGGCGATCTCCGCCCGCTGGCTCGTGGCGGTGACGTTGCCCTCAAGCCGGGTGATGAGCCGCTCGACGGTGACGCCGATCTCCCCCCAAACTGGCACATCGACGCTGTGGTGTTTGCCAAGCGCCATCGCCTCGTAATCGACGTGGATGATCGGCTTGTACTCGGCAATCCCCGTGTGGTTGGAAAAGCTGGCTCCGAGGACCAACAGGAGATCCGATTCGTTCATGAAATGGCTCGCGATCGGTGTGCCACTCCGGCCGAGAACACCGCCCGCGAGCGGATGGGAATCGGGGATCTGGCCCTTGCCTTTGAACGTCGTCAACACCGGACAGTCGAACAGTTCGGCGAGCTCAACGATTTCGTCCATGTGGTTTCGAGCCCCGTATCCCGTGATGATGACCGGCCGATCGGCTCCACCGAGTAACTCGACAGCATCGGCAAGCGAATCCTCCGGCGGAGCGATGTCCTGGCGGGTGATCCGCCCCGACGGATCGCCAGGTTCAGCGCCGTTGGCCGGGAGCGTCTGGATCTCGTCCGGGAAGATGAGATGGGAAACCCCGTTTTCGAGAATCGCCGTCTTGGCAGCCCGCGTGGCGAGTTCCGCGTGAGGACTGTCGTGGAGGACCGGTTGTTCGAACTCCGCAACATCGCCGTAGGCGGCTTCGAGATCGACCTCCTGGAAGTTGTACGTCCCCAGAACCTGCGATTCGACCTGGCCGGTCAGGGCGATCACGGGGGCCCCATCGAGGTTCGCATCCCAGAGACCGGTGAGCATGTTCGTCGCACCAGGACCGGCGATCGAAAAGCAGGCCGCAGGCCGCCCGGTGAGTTTGCCGTATGCCGAGGCGGCGAACGCTCCGGCGCCCTCGTGGCGGATCCCATAGTAGTTGAGGTTGCCACGCTGAGCCTGTTCGCGGAGCGCGTCGGCAAGGCCGAGGTTCGAGTGACCGACGATCCCCCAGACGTGTTTTAGGTCCCAATTGACCAGCGTCTCGACGATGATATCCGAGACGGTTCGTTCACGCTCCGCCGGGACGGGAAAGCCAACATAAATCCCGTCGTCACGTTCCTCGACGGGATAACTCGCGACACAATCATCGAAGTCGCCTGGCGTATCACCCGTGAGCGGATTGAAATCCCAGCCGTGCCACGGACACCGCAACAACCCGTTTTCGATCGATCCCTCACCCAACGGTCCGCCCTGGTGGGGACACTTGTTATCGAGAGCGGCATATTCACCCTCATAGTGGGTCATCGCAACCGTCGTATCACCACACGTAACGGCCTTGACCCGGCCTTCGGGGAGTTCGTCATGATCAAGTGCTTTGTGCCAGATTCGCTCATCCGCTTGTGAGTCGGTCGGGGACTCCGAAGCCATTATCGAGTGACACACCAGTTGCGGCGATAACCTTTCGGTTACATTAGCGTAATCCGAGAGGGCAGCGGCTTCACGGGCGTCAGCGTGAGTAAAAAACGTTCATCGGTTGAAAGTAACCGTGATGTAAGCAACTTTCCCCGAACTCACATAATGCATTTAGATTACTAAACAGTAGTCCATAACTAGAAAAGACTATGATAGAGACTGGCAGCCCCGCACCCGATTTCGAACTCCCAGGCACGGATGCACGAACCGAAGAATCTGGCATCACCCGGTATCGACTCAGTGACTATCTCGATGACGGCCCCGTCATACTGACATTCTACCTGTTTGACTTCAACCCAAAGTGTACCAATCACATGTGCTCACTCCGGGATCTAGAATGGTTCAATTTCCTCGAAAACACCACCATCTTTGCTATCTCGACCGACCGGGTGTTCAGCCACCAGGCCTTTGCGGAGGATCAACAACTCGACTTTACCCTCCTGTCCGACAGCGATGGCAGCGTCAGCGAAGCCTATGACGTGTTGTACGACGAATTCAACCACCACAAACGGGTGGCGAAACGATCAGTCTTCGTCATCGACGAATCCGGCACGATCCAGTACGCCTGGGCGACCGATGATCCAGAGGAGATGCCCGACTGGTCTGCAGTACACGAGGCCGTCCAACCGCTCGCGACGATCGCGTGACACCGGTTGCGGTGTCGTTGACACGGTATCCGTTCTGCAGGATCAGTGTACCAGTAGCGACGACACGTTACCATCGGCTCATGTGATATCTTCCCGGTCACCGATCGCTTATTAGACTCAATATTCCAGTCCAACGCGATGGCGACCGAACAACAGTCCGTGCCTATCAACCGCGAATCGCCCGAGAACATCCAATCGACCATCGGCTCGATCAAAAAGATGCTCATGGTCGGCGCTCTCTTCGCCGCCGTCGGTTACCTCCTCATCATCGGCGCGTTGGTTCTCGAGCTCACACAGTTTCACCCACTCCTTGAGGAGTTCTTTACGACCCATACCCAATGGAGTCTGGCCGGCGGCGGCCCCGAGCGGACGTCGGCCGCCCTCAACAGCCAGCTCGCAACCATCCATAAGTTCCCCTCGACGCTCCTGTGGCTGAAACTCGGCGGCATCGGTCACATCCTCGTCGGCATCTTCATCGCTCTGGCCGCCATCATCCGCGCCCTCAGCGTCATGCCACACCGCCTCTCCTACGAAATGGAACGCACACAGGGCTGATCGGCCGTCGCGACGCTCGAACGCTCTGACGTAAGGTCGTAAAGACGGATCAGCTATCCGATGAGACACGCCAATACGGAACGATATTTTTGAACACGCCTCGTGAATGCAAAATTATGGCGAACGATTCACCCACCCAACAGGAGTACGAAGTCGTCGTTATCGGCGGCGGCCCAGCTGGGATGACCGCCGCATTGTACAGCACCCGCCTCGGCCACGCTACGGCGCTCGTTGATCGTGGCGGTGGTCGCGCCGCAATGATGGCCGATGTACACAACCTGATCGGTACTACCGAGGAAACCAGCGGAAAAGAATTCCTCGGCATCGGTCGTGAGCAACTCGAGGAGTACGGCTGTGAGGTCCATCGGGATTTCATTACCTCTGGCGGTCAAACGGCGGATGGGTCGTTCAAATTGTGTGGCAACGACACCGACTATATCGCCGAGTACGTGGTACTCGCGACGGGATTCAACGACGTCCGTCCAGATCCACCGCTTCCACGAACCGGAAAGGGACTACATTACTGTCTCCACTGTGACGCCCACATGTTCGTCGATGAATCCGTCTACGTGATGGGGTATGGGGAAAGTGCGGCCCACGTTGCGGGGATTATGCTCAATTTCACCGATGAAGTCGACTTGCTTACCCGCGGTGCCGATCCCGAGTGGGGGGAAGAAACGGCAACGATCATCCAGAACCACCCGATCGACGTCATTCACGAGGAAGTAACCGGTGTTCAGAACGGCTCCGACGGCTGGTTGAAAGCCTTGGAATTCGCCGACGGAAGCGTCCGTGAATACAAAGGTGGATTTGCGATGTATGGCGCCGAGTACAACAACGGCATGGCAAAGGAACTGGGCTGTGAGGTCAACGCCGACGGAACCATCGAGATCGACGATCACGGCCGGACAAGCGTCGACGGCGTCTACGCGGTCGGTGATCTGACGCCCGGCCATAATCAGATCCCGATCGCACTCGGGGACGGCGCGAAGGCCGGCATCTCGATTCACTGGGAACTACGGGATTTCCCCCGTGATCCGGACCTCATCGAGGAAGAGGGACCGGTTCGATCCGAGGAAGTGCCCGGGATTCCCGATGAGTTGCTCGAACAGGCAATCGAGTTCCATACCTACGACTGAGCGGCCGCTGTGTTCACTCAGCCCGCGGTGGGAAAGACAGTCACCCAGAGAAACACACATGGCAAGGTGCCCGAATTACTGCGTGGTGATCCCCGTTTCGTGAGCGTTATGGGGTTACAGGGATGTTACTTTCAATATTATTATAGTTGAAAATTGGATAGTAGGGGATTATATGGTTTGATTTGGCCAGATACGTATATGGATGAGTCACGTTCACAGGTGTCCGCCGGAGTCTGGGGGATCCTGCCGGATCGGATACGTCGCCACTTCGCGTTGAAGCTGGGGGTGGCGTTCCTCGTGGTGGTGTTGCTCATCAGTGCCGTCGGGAGCGTGATTTACTTTCAAAGCAGCACCGCCCTCGCGAAAGACACCAACGAACAGCTCGAACAGTCCGCCATAACGCGGGCAGAATCGCTCGAACAATGGATCGGCCGAATGCGTGATGAAGCCCGACTGCTGTCACGATCACGACGGATCAAAGCCGATGACACAGCGGCTGTCAACGAGTTCCTCACAAACGAAGTCTCCGAGGATGGACGGCTTCCACCGGAGGTCGTTGCACTCCACGTCCTCGATACGGAGCAATTTGAAATCATCGCCAGCTCCAATCCGGGATTCATCGGTGTCAATCCCCGGAAGAAAGGCGTTACCTGGGCACAACAAAAACCGGAGTTCGAGAGTCCCGATCAGACGAAAGTCACCCGCCCGTTCATGGGACCGAAGGTCAATCAGCCGGTGTTTGCCATCATCAGTCCGGTCCCCGGGAAGGACCGCGTGCTGGTCTTCATGGTGGATCTAAAGAAGCGAGTCGAGTCGCTGCCAAGACCGCCGGATGGGTTCGTTCAAGTGGTCAACTCGGAAGGAACGGTCGTCTTGAGCCATCACACTGACCGGATCCTCTCACAGAACATGGGCGACGCCGGGATCGATTCGCCGGCCGTTCGTAAGGGACTCCAAGGCGAGCGTGGCACGATGACGATGGGATCAGGGGACGATGCGATCGTGATGGGGTATGCCCCGATCGAGGGGACTGACTGGGTCGTGATGACCCACGTGTCCAAGCGGGCGGCATTCGCCCTCCAGCGGAACATCTCGCGCAACCTCCTGATACTGATCATCGTGAGCCTGTTTGGCCTCGGAGCGATCGGTCTCACGATTGGCCGTAATAGTGCCAGCGCGCTCGATACACTCGTCGAAAAAACCGAAACGATCGCGGAGGGCGAACTGGATACCGAACTCCCGGCGACGGCCCGTGTCGACGAGATCGGCCGACTCTATGACACCTTCGGAGATATGCAGACCCGGCTACAGACGCTCGTGGCCGACATCGAAGACGAGCGGGAACGGGCCGAATCAGCCCGCCAGGACGCCGAAGCGCTGAGCAATCATCTCGAAGAGAAGGCCGACGCCTACCAGGACGTGATCACACAGGTTGCGGAGGGCGACCTCTCGAAACGGATGGATCCGACCAGCGAGAGCGAAGCGATGACCGATATCGCCGAGGCGTTCAACGGCATGATGGATGAATGGGCCGAGACCGTCGCCAAGGTCAAACAGTTCGCCAAGGAGGTCGTCGACGAGAGCGAAACGATGGCGGCAAACGCCCATGAGCTACAAGACGCCAGCAAGGAGGTAAGCGGCGCAGTACAGGAGATTTCCGATGGCGCAGTCGATCAAACCGAACAACTCCAGGAGATCTCCAGTACGATGAACGATCTGTCGGCCGCGATCGAGGAGGTCGCCGCCTCAGCCGACAGCGTCTCCGAGACGTCCCGAGAAACCGCCGAGGCCGGCGAGGCAGGTCGGACGGCGGCCGAGGACGCGATGGACTCGATCGCCGACATCGAGACCAAGACCGAGGCGGCGGTTACGGGCGTCGAATCGCTCCACGAGGAGATCCACGACATCAGCGAGATCGTCGATCTGATCGCCGAAATCGCCGAACAGACCAATATCCTGGCGCTAAACGCCTCGATCGAGGCCGCCCGTGCCGGCGAAGCCGGGGAGGGCTTCGCTGTCGTCGCCGACGAAGTCAAATCACTGGCCGAGGAGACAAAGGAAGCGACCGAGGAAATCGAGATGGCCATCGAGCAGATACAAGCCGAAACGCAGGACGCCGTCGACGATATCGAGGCTGTCCAGACCAGCGTCGAGACGGGAACCGAAACCGTCGAGACGGCGATCGACTCCCTTGAGCGGATCGTCGATCTCGTCGAGGATACGAACAACGGCATCCAGGAGATCAGCAACGCGACCGACGAGCAAGCACAATCGACCCAAGACGTCGTTTCGATGGTCGATAACGTCGCGGCGATCAGCGAGGAAACGACCAATCAGGCCGAATCAGTCTCAGCGGCCAGCGAACAACAGACCGCGACGAGCACCGAGATGGCCGAAAGCACCGACGAGCTCGCAACGAAAGCCGAACAACTCGAAGCGATTCTCGATCGGTTCAGCTTGGCTGATGACGACAGTGACCGGGTGCCGATCACCGACGAAATCGAGGACGTCCCCGATCAGGACGCAAGCGACCCGCTGTCAACGGCCTCCGACGACGACTGACGACCACTCAAACCATCGAATCGGGACGACCGCTCGATACCGCCGGTGGGGATGAAGTGAGATGGTCCCCGCCTATCCTCGCAGCAGGTTCAAGACGTCCTGGGTAACCGCGGATTCGACGGCCACGATATAGCGGTCACCGGGTTCGAGGACGGTTTCGGCGCCACTGACCCGTTGACCGTTGGCGTTGGCGATGACGAGGCTGCCACGCGGGAGACTGATGTCCGCAAGCCGTTTGCCGCCAGCCGGTGCGGCCTCGGCGATCTCGATCTCAAGGATCTCGAGATCGGCGGTTACCTCCTCGATCGATCGGACGCCGGCCCCGATAAGCTCGTTTGTCACCGTTCGGGCGGCCGTCTCGTTCGGGTTGATTACCCGATCGGCCAGCTCGGCGTATTCCTCGACATCGTCCGGGTCGGTAACTCGCATGACCGTGTGGACATCGGTCAGTCGGTTGGCGGTGAGACAGATGCCCGCATTCGTTGCGGTATCACCGGTCAGCGCGGCAAGGGTGTCACACCGATCCGGATCGGCCTGCTGGAGCACAGCGGGTCGTCGAGCATCGCCTTCGATGACGGTGCCGACGTAGGCGTCGGTCAGTTGTTGACACCGACTGTGGTCCTGTTCGATAATGACGGCCTTGTGGCCGCGGTCGTCCAACAGCTGTGCGATTCGAAGGCCGAGTCGACCACCGCCGGCAATCGCGATAGTAGAGTCGACACTCATGGTGTTAGTCCTCGTTTGGTTCGCTACTGATGGTTGGTTGTGGGTCGGTACCGCTGGCCGATGATCCGTTGTCAGGCTGTCGTTGCTTCCAGCGTTCCCAGCCGACGTAGACGACTGCCCCCGTGACGAGCCAGGCGATCGCGATCAGCCAGGTTTGGGGAGAAATGAAAAAGCCAAGCAGGAGATTGAATCCGATGCCCAACACCGGCGGGATCGGATAATACGGGATCGTAAACGGGCGAGAGAGGTTCGGTTTCTGGCGCCGGAGCCGGATCACGCTCACGTTGACGATGATGAACCCGAGCAACGAAAAGAGGCTGGCGAGATTGCCGACGATTCGGATCGGCACGACCACCACGGCGATCAGCATCACTACGGCACTCGCGAGCACGGCGAGAAACGGCGTGCCAAAGCGGGAGCTGATCCGGCCAAGGCGGGTGGGCAGCTGCCGTTCGCGACCCATCGCGAAGGCGATCCGGCTCGACCCGATCACGACGGCGTTCAATGCACTAATCGTCGAGAACACCGCCCCGAACGCGATAAGCGCACCCCCGATCGGCGCCCCAAGGACACCGATATCAGGCATAAACGAGACGGCTGCCTCAACGACCGCCTTCTCGCCGGCTTCACCGAGCCGTTCGGCGCCGAGCGTCCCGATGGCGACGCCGACCACCAAGAGATAGATCACCACCGTCACCGCGAGACTAATGAAGATTGCCCGTGGGATGTTCTTCTGTGGGTTTTCAACTTCCTCGGTGACGGTCGCGATGAGGTCGTATCCCTGAAATGCGATAAACGTCAATCCCATCGCCGGGAGGATCGCCATCGGCCCACTCGTTGCCGGAAACAACGGTTCGAACTGGTCGCCGCTTACCTGTGTGATACCGAAGAAAATGAACACCAGCAAGATGAGGATTTTCACCAGCGTAACTAGGGTTTCGGCACCGCCGCTGGCTTCGGTCGAAACCGCATTGAGGGTAACGAAGATGAGCACCGCCCCCAGGGCATAAACGATCGGCAGCTCCGGCAAGGAGGGAACAAACAGGTGGACGAATTCGATGAAATTCGAGGAAAACCCAAGCGCATACAGCGCCCCGGCAGCCATATAGGTAAACCACCGAGTCCATCCCATAACGAAGGATACGGCCCCGGAAAACGACTCACGAACGTAGGCATAGCCACCG
This sequence comes from Chewarchaeum aethiopicum (SeqCode), assembly GCA_034190395.1. Taxonomy (GTDB): domain Archaea; phylum Halobacteriota; class Halobacteria; order Halobacteriales; family Hikarchaeaceae; genus Chewarchaeum; species Chewarchaeum aethiopicum. The sequence goes on along the minus strand of JAXINS010000088.1, from coordinate 16,586 downwards.
CCGTTACGGGGGATCGCGCTCGCGAGTTCAGCGTACGAGAGGGCGGTAAATGTCGTGACGCCGCCGTTAAGAGCGAAGACGATGATCGCTCCAGGCCCAGCCGTTTCGGCCGCCAATCCCGTGAGGACGAAGATACCGGCACCGATCATCGCCCCGATGCCGACCATCGTCGCGTCCAACAACCCGAGCGAGGCGGACGGCGAGGATTCACCAGCGTGGCTCATAGTTCACCGTCCTCAAGATCCCATGCCACCCCGGGATCGCAGCGATCCTCGGGTGGTCCGATGGTAGGCTGCCGATCGTCCTGTTTGGATCACGATCCGACGACAGTGTCCCCGACCGTCGACCAACACCCCCGACCAGGTCCAGTCCGAGAGACATCAAAAGCTTCGCCGGCATCCATCGGATCCAGACTGAGCAACAAGAAATGGTCTATGTACAATGCAGTAACCGAGTTACACAGCCGTTACGAGGCCCGAAATATCGGCACCGGTGGTACACCCATCTCGACTGGTGAGTCATTCCTCGACCCGGGAACCGATATCGAGAGTGTATCCCTCAAGCACATCCCGACCGAGTAAGACCGGGTATTGCATGTCGCTTCGATCGGTAATGCTCGCTGTGACCGTTCGCCAGCCATCGTTGAGCCGGAGATCGACCTCCACGAGTGGCCGTGTTTCCGTCTCCGTCCGGCTCCCGGTCCGGACTTGTGTCGTACCGACCAGCGGACCGGCACCGATTCGACCTGCCAGTTCCGTATCGAGACTCGTCCGTTTCGCGCCGGTATCGGCCTTGGCGATCGCGGTCGCTGCATCGGATCCTCCACTAATCCCGACCTCGGTGGTGTAACCCAACACCGTCTCGGAGTCTTCCTCCTGTAAGGGCGGCCTACATGCCGGGACCGAGTCGTCAAGCTCGTTGTTGAGCTCGGCAACGGCCGCGTCATCGACGTAGCCGCCGGCCCGTTCGATGGCCAACCGAGCGATAGCGGGGGCCGCCGAGACGCCAGTGGCATCGAACAAGCCCTTGAACCCGGCGGTTGCGTTGACTTCAAGGATATACCACTCACCGTCGATCGGCAGGAGATCGACGCCGGCGAGATCCAGTCCAAGGACCTCAGTGGCCTCGATCGCCAGATTGCGGGGTGTCGTGCCGAGCTCGGCCGTTATATCCTCGACATCGCCGCCCAACGCGACGTTCGTTCGCCAGTCGTCCTCGGGCGCATAGCGCCGCATCGCCCCGACGATATCATCACCGACGACGTAGACACGAACGTCGTGAGGGCGGTCAACATCCTGGTCGAGATATTCCTGGACAAACGACTGGGAGTTGTGGAGTTGGGGCGACACCACGTCGGCTTCCGTCGCGATGCTCATGTGGTTGCCGTTGGTCCCGATCGTCCGTTTGTGTGCGACCGGCTCCGCAAGCCGTTCGGACCACGCGTTGATCGTTCGGGATGAGCGGCCGAAATACGCATCCGGTATCGGAAGGCCCGCCGTGGCGAGCCGGACGCCGGCAGCGTATTTGTGGATCGTTCGTTCGACGGCTGCCGGTGTATTGACAACCGGAACCGTTTGAGCGTACAGCGAGGCGAGTTGGAGATCCTCGAGTGGCTGGTCGCTTTTCGTGAGCAAGAGTCGGTTGATGAGCACATCAACCCGAGGAGTGAGCCGAACGGCACCATCCGTGATCCACGAGGCGGCGTTTGTATCCCGGATCCAGACCGGTTCATGATCAAGCGCCGCAACCGCGTTCAGGATCGCCTTGGTCTCCTTGCTATTGTGTGGACTCAACACCCCGACACGGCAGGTATCAGTGGCCGGGTTTCGACCGACATCGATCGTTTCAGTCGCGTTCGCCTGCCGTTCCGTACGAGTCGGACCGGGGGATCTCTCATCCATAGAATTACTTCTAACTATTTAGTTACTATTAGTAATTAAAAAGCGTTAGGTTACTTGCCGTTCACCGCGGACTTTCGGAGGTGATGAGCCGCGTCAGGTCGATCGAACGGGTATAATGACACAATCGATCCGCGAATATAAGCCGTTCAGCTAACATCCGCGTGATCAAGTGAGGCGACGAAAGCAATCGATTATCGCTAGTGATTACGTTTAGTAACTATATAGTAAGGAGTAATCACCTCACGTCGATTCCATCTAAGAGTTATAGTTGTACTCACCGCTATCAAGTAGTGTATGTCAGGTGGTTCAGGTGGGGTTTCTGACGATATCATCTCGATGACGGTCGACGATGATATCCTGATCTGCGAAATGCCGGCTTCGGGATTACAGGCACTCTCGCAGGAGAACGCGTGGGAGGCGTACGTTTCGCTGCTCTCACGGCACGATCTCAAAGGAATTATGACCGTCTTTACCGCCGATGCGGCGATCGATACGAACACGACCGATATCTGGGATCGATCCATGCAGCGGGCGGCCGAGGAAGGCATCAGACAGTGGGTGATCGTCACTGACGCCGCAACGGAACGGGTCTGTGAAGCCACCTCCTCGCCGCCCGACCTCGAGGTCAGCTGCTGTGGTGAGCGCGAGGCGGGAATCGAGTGTCTCCGGGAGCCTCCAGAGGTGGATTCGTAACCCTATCAATACAGGTAGTAAAGACCGATTCGACGATCGATTGAATTTATCACGTATTGTTTAACTTTTATTAATCGGATGATCGGTTTATCAGATACATTAGTAAGGCTGTAAATTGAAGTACAGTGTGGTCGACGGAACGCCCAGCCAACTGGGGGGATAGCCACGGTGTAGTTGGCTGTACGAACAGCGAACACCCATGGTGACCGAACAGGACTCACACGGGACGGCCCTCTTTCGTTCGTTGGTCGATGAAGCGACACAAGGAATGTTGATCGTGGCCGAGGACGGCGAGATCCGCTATGCCAACGAGGCAGTCGCATCGCTCATGGGGCGGACACCAGCGGCGATCGAGGGAAATCGATTACAGGAATTCAGTGATCTCGAAACGGAAACGTTGTCGTCGCTCTGGTCATCACCCCAGGAGCCGGACGAACCCACGATAGAAACATCGCTTCGTCGTTCGGACGGCGGGATGATTCCAGTGCGTATAGTCCGGCATGGGCAGTCCGATACCGACAACAGCCAGTATGCACTGTCAGTACACCACGAAACGGCCGACGACAGCCAAGACGGACGGCTCTCGGAAGCGAAAGAACGGTTCGAGAAGATCTTTCATTATACGAACGACGGAATTCTGATCTTGGACCCCGAAAACGACGCGATCGTTGACTCCAATCCGCAAGCTTGTGAGCTCTTGGGGTACTCCCGCGAGGAGCTGCTTGAACTCGATCCGGTTGAAATCCATCCCCACGAGGTCGACCGGTTTCGATCGTTTATCGAGAATATCCTCACGGAGGGGGACGGCTGGAGTGATGAGTTGAGTTGCTATACGCGAGCTGGAGAACGGATCCCGGCCGAGATTTCGGCCTCCCGGATCGATCTCGATGATCGTCCCCACGTCCTCGCGAGCATCAGGGATATCTCGGAGCGTCGCGAGCGTGAGGAGGAGCTACATCGGTATCGCCGGGCCGTCGAAACCGCCAACGACGGGATCGTTATTATCGATTCGAACGGGGACTTTCTCACCGTCAATCAGGCATACGCCCGGATGCACGGCTACGATGGGGCGACCGAACTCGAACAAAAGCCGTGGACGCACGTCTACCCCAACGCCACCGAGCGCCGGATCGACGAGGAGATCATGCCGGTCGTAGAGTCGGAAGGATTCTGGCGGGGTGAACTCGACGGACAACGGGCCGATGGAAGCCTCTTCCCTCAGGAGTTGACGCTGACCGCGATCGAGGACGGCGATATCGTTGGGATCGTACGGGACATCAGCGAAAAGCGCCAACAGCAACGCCAGTTGCGGGAACTGAACGAGTCCGCACGGGAGTTGATGCGGGCCGAAACCAGCGACGAGATCGCGACACAGGGGCTCAATGCGATGAAGCGAGTGATCGGTCATCCGGTCGGCTGTATCCGGATTTACGACGAGGAGTCAAACACGCTCGACCGCGTGGCAACCACCGACGAGGCCAGGGAACTCCTCGATACCCGGCCAGCGTATGATCTCGAAGCAAGCCGTGCCGGCCGTGCGTACCGTGACAACCAACTGGTCGTCTCCGACGCCCCGACGGATCCGACTGCCGAGACAAACGGGAGCGCAACCGACGACGATGCAAGTATCCATCTGCCGATCGGTGATCGTGGCACACTGACAATTATCGACCCCGATGGCGGCACATTCGATGACCGCGTCATCGGGCTTATGGAAAACCTCGCCGAGAACATTCGTGCGGCACTCGCCCGTGCCGAGCGCGAAAGCGAGCTCCGGGACAACGAACGGGAACTCCGCCAGCGTCGCGAGGAGCTGCAGACGTTCGATCAAATCAACGCGTTGATCCGCAACGTCATCGATTCGCTGATCGGCGCGACTACTCGAACGACCATCGAGTCGACCGTCTGCGAACAGCTGGCGGACTCGGAGCTCTACAGTAGTGCTTGGATCGCCGAGGTCATGGTCGGCCAAGACGACATCGAACCCCGAACGGGCGCCGGTGTCAGCGAGGCGTTTCTCGAGACACAATCGGCCATGGCGCTCGAAGAAATCGCCGAAGGAACGGTTGAACAGGCGATCAAAACCGGCGAGGTCCGGATCCTCCAGCGCCTCGAGATCAGCGAATCCGGCGATCCGATCGAATCCTCGGAAACCGGATCGTTCAAAGCCGTCGCGTCGGTCCCGATTACGTACGGCGATCGGATTCATGGCGTGTTGATTATCGAGGCCGCGCGTCGGAACGTATTTAGCGACACCGCACGGGAGGCACTCAAAATCCTCGGCGAAACGATCGGATTTGCCGTCACCGCGGTTCGCAACCGGGAGCTGCTGTTGACCAACGATACGGTCGAGCTGGAATTCGAACTCCCGTCGTCCGACGGCTTTTTCGCCGATATCTCCGCCGAATTAGACTGTGTGTGCGTACACGAAGGGGATACTCAGACTCAAGAGGGGAACGTCATCCATTTCGTCCGAATCGAGGGCGCCGACGCCGAGGCGGTCAAACAACGCGCCATGGACGCAGAGCAGGTCTCCAACTGTCGCATCATCGATGACCGGGCCGAGGAATGTCGGATCGAGATCGTCATCCAGGATTCGCCACCGGAGATCTTCCTCGAGATGGGTGCGCGGGTCCGAAACATCACCGCCGAGGAGGGAACCTCAACGATCACTGCCGAGGCACCCCAAGAAGCAGACCTCAGAGCGATCGTCGATCGGGTACAGTCACGGTATTCGGGTGCTGAACTCGTTGCAAAGCGCGAAGTTACCGGGACCGATCGGTCGATGGCTCAGTTCAGCGAAACTGTCGAGGAACGACTGACGGACCGACAACAAAGCGTTCTCGAGACCGCCTATCGGGCCGGCTACTACGACTGGCCCCGTGAGAGTACAGCCGAGGACGTCGCCGAAACGCTCGAGATATCGTCGTCGACTTTCCATCAACACGTCCGACGGGCCGAACAAGCACTCCTGTCGGTGTTCTTTGAGGATACGGACGACCGGAATCAAGAACGGTCCTGAGGGTCGGGAACAGCGACCGGTACGACCGACAACCTAGATACATCGGTAGATGATCGCACCCTCGAAGCGATTCCCTAGCTACAGTGGGTATCGAGGACCTGTCCTCTTTGGTCGTATTCCTTTGGATGAACGGTGCGTGTCAACGACACACGAGGTCGAACAATGAGTATTCAGAAGAAGGTCAGAAGCCGCGAGGAGTGGAAAGGAACAGTCCCCAACCGGAATCGATCGACATCGGTCCTCCTGTCGATGGCCGAGCTTCTCGGTAAGAAGTGGTACCCGCCGCTGTTGTATACGCTTTTGAACGACGAACCCAGGGGGTTTAACGAACTCAAAGAGTCGTTGGATGGGATCTCGAATAAGATGCTCTCGAAAAGCCTCGAAGAACTGGAAGAGGAACACGAACTCGTGAGACGGGAAATCGTGAGCGAAAAGCCGTTTCGCGTGGAATACTCGTTGACGGATCGAGGACGATCGCTCGAGCCGGTCGTCACGGCGATGCAGGAGTGGGGCCAATCGCATTTAGACTGACCGTAGCTGTCGTCCGTTTGTCCACCTTGCTGTTGTGTTGCTGGTCAACTGGATCCCGATCCGAATGGAAGCGTTGAATCGGTAGGACACATCCGAGGATAGCTCCGAGAACAAGCTGGGTTGCTAACGGCACCGACGAGTCCAGTTCAGTCCAGCCTAAACTGCGAACCATCGGTTGATGAACGGAAAGAATGAGACGACACCCGGAAAGAAGGGATGTGGGGACGCCCACTTCGGTGAAGGAGGGGAGGGGAAAGGGTTAGGCGTTGAGTCCCATCGGTGCAGGAGTGTGGCCTTTCCGAGTGTCGTGTGAGTAGAGCTGTCGCTCATAAGAGTGATTAATTGAGTCTCGTGAAACATCGTTTCATCCGCGTAACGTTCGGCGCCCAGAGCAGTATTGCCGGCTAATGTGCCAATCGAACAGACCCGACACCAATGCGTACGGACGACTATCGCAGATCGGATACCACATTATGACGCATGAACTGATTTTTACCTGAGATTTAAACCGATAGATCGTCATACGGGGTGTACTACATGAAAGCGGCGACGGAGCTCGCATTCAGCAGGGCAGATCCGAGTCATCCCTTGGCGAGCATTACCCATGACGAAGGCTGTTCGGTCGAGCTGCTCGCGACGACTAACGGGCTCGATCATCCGACCGGGTTCTTCGAGGTTAACGCCTGTTCGCCGCGTCGATTTCAGGCTCGCATCGACGAGTGTGAGAAGGTTATCGACGCGACCGTCATCGAATCGAAGGACGACAACGGCGTGGTCGAAATCACGACACAGGGGGATTGTATCGTGAGTGCCTTCCGCCGAGCAAACGCCGTCCTTACTTCGTTTACTGCCGAAGCGGGCGACATCCGCCTCGTGTCGGTACTGCCGCCGTATCGAGACCCAAACGAGGTTATCAACTCCGTCCGACGGGCCGATCCAACGGTTGAACTCATCGAGCAACGGAAACGGTCGTTCGAAAAACCGACGATCACCAACCAGTCCTATTGGGGCACGTTCAAGGAACGATTAACGCCCCGACAGTGGGAAATCCTCCGAACAGCCTATGAAGCGGGCTATTTCGATCACCCACGCCGGGCGACCCAACAAGACGTCGCCGATGAGTTGGGGATTACCCAGGCAACGCTCAGCGAGCATCTCCAATCGGCACAGTGGCGGCTCTTCTCCCTGTTGTTTAATTGAGATCCGACGGGTGCAACATTCCCCGACCCCGTTGAACGGATCAGATACCGTTAGGGCAGTAAAAAGACGACAGAACCGACGACGCTCGCCAATAGGACCGTGACAAGTACCAACAGGCCGATATTGATCCAGTCCGAGAGCGTTCGCTCGACCATCCGTATGAACGACTGCACGATCAGTCGGCCTATTACGCTCAGCCAACGGCGAGTTCATGAACTTTCATCGCTGAAACCACCATCCGCTGAACAGATATCTGAAGCAAGTAGGCCGGAAGGATCAGCGGCCGGTGACGATGGCGAAAGGGCTTTTCGCGGTGATCCGCAAGACGTTGATAGATCGATCGCGACCGGTAGTGACGATCGACGGTCCCATCCATGAGCACCGACCACGATGACGCAACGCCGCCGGCCGGCCAGCGCCGCCGCGAGGTCTACCCCGGCAAGGAAGCCGTCATCGAGTTCGATCCGGAGTTGACCTTCGAGTGTGTCGATAGCTGTACGTGGTGTTGTCACCACGGTGTCTTGCTCTACGAACGGGACCTACTCGAACTGGCCGCCAGAGAGAGCCTCAAGGAGGCGACGACGACGTTCCGGGGCGAACAGTTCGTCACCCAGGAGACAAAAGACCGCGAGAAACACGTCGGCGAGGACGGCAACGCCTGTTTTTTCCTGACCGACGACGGGCTGTGCCAGCTCCACGACGAACACGACTGGAAACCCGCCCGCTGTTCGGTGTTTCCACTCGCGGTTACCGTCGTCGACGGCGACATCCACGTCGACGTCCGTGAGGAGGCTGAAACCCACTGTGAGGGCCTCAACGTCAGCGAACGCCGCGTGATCGACAATCTCGAGGCCTTCCTGCCGGAGCTCCTCTGGGAACTCGAGGACCCAACGACAAAGATCGAACTCTAGGCCCGCACAGGATCGGACCCGGACGTCGGTGAGTGCGGTCAGTCCGCGTCCTCGTCGATACTCATTCCCTCGACGATTTCGAAGTCCTCGTCACCGTCGAACCGCGTCGGATCGAACGCCGGAATCCCCTCGCCACCGAGGATCTCCTCGGCGATCGCCTCGCCGGTCGCCGGCGACCGGACGAACCCGTGGCCATGCCAACCGGTCGCCACATAGAGGCCATCGGCGAGTTCGCCCAACAGCGGATCCTCGTCGGGCGTCGCCGTACAGAGGCCCGCCCACGCCCGCTCGATGTCGGTATCGTGGTCGGGAAAGCGATGGCTGAACCGGGTTTCCATCGCCGCGACGAAGGCATCGTCGCCCTCGCGTTGCCAGTCGTCGGGATCGCTTTCGACGTACTCGGTGCCGTCCCCTGCGAGCAGTCCGGTCGGATGTGGCCGGAGATAGTAGCTCTCGGTGGCGTCATGCAGGATCGGCACCGACGGCCCGGTACTCGTCAGCGCCTGGACCCGATACGGTTTCATCGGAATGGGGACGCCGGCCTCGGCGAGCAACTGTTTCGTGTGGGCACCGGCCGCGACCAGCACGGCGTCGTATTCGGTCGTCGTCTCGCCGTGTATCCGTGGCGGATCGAGATCGACACTCGCCTCGACGCCCTCACGGATTTCGGCGCCGGCTTCGCGGGCCTTCCGGGCCACGAGATCGGCGTAGGTGATCGGGTCGGTCCAGCCGCCGCCGCGGCCGCGGGTCAGCAGATGCATGTCATCGGTCCGAACGCCGGGGTAGGCGTCGGCCAGCGTGTCCGGCTCGACGACCGAGACCTCAAAGCCCCGATCGGCCATCGCCACGGTCTCCTCCCGGATCGCCTCGGCCCGCTGGCCGGGCTCGGTGACGAAGAGGAACCGCTCCTGTTCGTTGAAGACGAAGTCGTCCTCGCCGGAGAAGGCCTGAAACCGTTCGACAGCCCGGCGACCGATGTCGGCGTTGACGGCGCCGGGATACGCCGCCGAGAGGTTCCCCGCCGCCCGGTGGGTCGAACCGCCGCCGATCTCTAGGGCCTCATACAGCGTCACCGACGCCCCGCGTCGGGCGAGGTCGTAGGCGGCGGTCACGCCGACGGCACCGCCGCCGACGATCCCGACCGAACGGGTCATCGTCCCACCGCCGGTACCGGATCGGTCGAACCACAACGGAGTCGGGACTGCATCACATCTGGACAGACTGGGACCATAGGCCACCGACTAGCCGCCGCCGACTTATAGCTACGCGGCGAGGCAATCCGTTCGACGGTCACTCGACCGTCAACGTCAGGGTTACGTCGGCGCCGTCGGCCGCGGCTGCCACGAGCGCCCGATCGATATCGGCGGCAGCCCCGTCGGCTTCGAGCATGACCGTCCGGTCGTCGATGTAATCACTGGTTCGCCCGACTGCACTCCGGTCGCTGGCGAAGGTGAGGGCGGGATCACCCCGACCGGTGATGACCGTCTCGCGGGTCCCAGCCGTGAGGCGTGCGGTGATCGTCGCGGTCGCGTCCTGGCAAGCGGCGACGAAGTCGGGATCGAACGCCGCCGGCGCCCGATCGGCCTCGATGCCGAGAATGCAATCGCCGGCTGGCGTGAGGAAATCGTCGGTCGTCACCTCGAAGGTGCTCGCATGTGCGGCCGTGACGTGCTCGTGGCCGCGGGCACGGATCGTCTCGGTCAGCGCCATACCCCCGCTATCGGATGGACACCCTTGAGTGGTGTCGTCGATCGACTGGAGTGACCGAATCAGCAGCCGGTATCCCGGTCGTTGTGGGCGAATCGCGGTGCTTGGTAGCGTTTTTCACACGTAAAGCGAGCGCAAATTTTAACTTAACAGCCGAAGTAGCTCGTGGTACCGTAACCGCGCGAGGCGGTTCGGCAGCACCGCATCAGTTAATCGATGAAGGAAACGTTCTTATCAGGGGTAGTCCTCCGATCGATAAGCCGGTCTGCCGTCGGGAACCGTCGGGCGGGGTCTGGAATCGAGGTTTAACCACGCATGGCAGCGGAAGCAGAACTCAGCGACAACCACGACATTGAGCCGATTGACGACGGCCAAAACGTATCGGTCACAGACGACGATCTCGAGCAAAACTCGAAAGGCCAGTTGATCAAACTCGCCGGCCAACTTCGGGATCGACGAAACGAACTGAACCAGAAGGCCTCAAAACGGGCCTCCCTTCGTGACGATCTAAACGCGAAGACTCGCGAGAAGGTCGACGAGGCCCAAGAGCACCGCGAGAAGCGCGACGAGCTCAACGAGCAGGTTCAGGAACACAAACAACAGCGCAACGAGCTCAACGCGAAGGCCAACGAACTCTTCGATAAACTCGAGCAGAAAAAAGAGGAACTCGAGCTCAACGAGGGAAAAGACCTCGATGAACTCGAAGACGAGATCGAACAGCTCGAGTTCAAACAACAGACCGAGGTGCTCTCCCCCGAGGAAGAGCGTGAGCTCATCGAGAAAATCGAGGAGAAACGCGAGCAGTACCAGGACCGCAAGGAGAAACTCGAGGAATCCGAGGAACTCGACGAGCTCCGCGAGGAAGCCGAACGGGTCCGCGAGGAGGCCTCCGAACACCACGAGAAGGTGACCGAGCTCGCCGATAAGGCCCAGGAACACCACAACCAGATGATCGAGGCCTACCGCGCGGCCGACGAGATCCGCGACGAGGCCGACGAGATGCACGAGCGGTTCGTCAAGGCCCAAGAACTGGCCGACCGCCACCACGAGGACTTCGTCCGCGTCCAGAAACGCCTGCGCGAACTCGACAAGAAAGAAGAGCAGGAGCGCCAGTCCGAGCGCGAAAAGGAGAAAGAAGAGGCCAAACAGGAAGCCGAGGAGATCTACCAGAAGTTCAAGGACGGCGAAACCCTCGAAACCGAGGACCTGATGAAGCTCCAGAAGGCGGGGCTGCTCTAACGCTCTAACCACGACGTCGATCGGAGGACGACGTTCTGTCGACAACGAAGCCGGCAAGCCGCTGGCTTGTCGGTCCCGACGGCGGTGACTATTTATCCGATAACGACGCCGGCTCTGACCATGAGCGATCGTTTCAACCAGCTCCTGCGAACGGTCGGGCTCGTGGTCGGACTCGTCGTGACGGCAGCAGTCGGGTGGATCCTGTTCGTCCGAATCCCCGGCGACCTGGCCGATCTGCTCGGCGTCGTCCTCGTTCTTCTGACGGTCATCGGCGGATTCCGGCTGATGAATCGGCTTCTCGAAACGCTGTTGCCTCGGTACAACGTCGCCGAAGTCGCCGTCGAGGGGCCGATCACGCGAAACGGGTCCGGCGGGCCGCTGCCGGCACGCCCCGGCGGGACGGCCGCCGATGCCATCGTCGAACAGATCGAGCGTGCCGACGAAGACCGCCATGCCAAAGGGTTAGTGGTCCGGCTCAACACGCCAGGCGGGGAAGTCGTTCCCAGCGACGACATCCGCCGGGCGGTCGAGGCATTCGACGGGCCAACGGTGGCGTACACGACCGACCGGTGTGCCAGCGGCGGCTATTGGATCGCCAGCGGCTGTGATCAGCTGGTGGCCCGGGATGCCAGTCTTGTGGGCAGCATCGGCGTGTTGGGTTCGCGCGTCACCGCCCACGAGCTACTCGATCGGGTCGGGCTCAGTTACGAACAGTTGACCGCCGGGGAGTACAAAGACGCCGGCGTCCCGCTCAAGGAGCTCTCCGATCAGGATCGACAGTACCTCCAGGGCTTGATCGATGGGTTCTACGAGACGTTTATCGACCGCGTGACCGACGGTCGGGAACTCGAGGAAGCGGCGGTTCGGGATACCGAGGCCCGGGTGTATCTGGGCGAGGAGGCCGCCGAGATCGGGCTCGTCGATGCACTCGGCGATCAGGACGACGCCACGGCATATCTGGCCGACGAACTCGGGATCGAGTCGGCGACCGTCGAGGAGTTCGAGCCGAGCCGGCCGCTGCGCGACCGACTCCAAAGCGGCGTCGCCGGCGTGGCCTACGCGTTCGGTGCCGGCATCGCCGGAGTGGTCGACGACGGCCAGCAGTTCCGGTTCGAGCTGCGGTGAAACCCGATCGGAGGCGGCGTTGCCGGCCGAAGGCACACTGAGGTGCCCAATCGTTCACGCACAGCCGACGACAGTTGACATATATCCGGAATCGTCGCGCCGCCCGTTCGGAGTCAAAGCGTAGAGCGGATACTTTTATTCGAGCACCGGTATTATCCGACAGCGAACGGAATGACCACACTCGTCGTCTGCGTCGATCGCGGGGACGACATCGGTCGCACGACCGGGATCACGACCCCGGTCGTCGGCTGGGACGCGGTTCAATCGCTCATCACGGAGGTCGGCTTGGCCGACCCCGAAGGATCGGGCGTCAACGCCCTCCTCGAGGCCCTGCGGGTGACCCGTGACCTCCAAAGCGAAGAGGAGACCGTCGTCGCACTGGTGTCGGGGGCGGACGATACCGTCGTCGGCGCCGACCGGGCGGTGGCCCGCCAGATGGACGAACTGGTCGCCGAGTACAATCCCGACTCGGCGATCGTCGTCATCGACAGCGCCGAGGACGAGCGACTGGTGCCGATCATCGAGAGTCGGGTCCCCGTCGACGGCGTCGACCGCGTGGTGGTCAGACAAGCCCACGACATCGAGTCGACCTACTACCTGCTCAAACAGTTCCTCGGCGATGAGGAACTCCGGGAAACCGTCCTGGTACCGATCGGCGTGACGCTGATCACCTTCCCGATCATCGCGATGCTCGCGAGTCCGACGGTCGGCGTGGCCGCGATCACGGCCGTCATCGGGGCGTTCCTCCTGTATAAGGGCCTGGGTATCGACGATTACGTCGCCGATCTCCCCGCCCAGGCCCGGGATGCCTTCTACTCCGGTCGGGTCTCGATCGTAACCTACGTCGTGGCCGCCGGCCTGACTCTGGTCGGGATCTTCGGGGGGGCGCTCGGCGTTTCGGGCACCGGCGCCGACGGTGTGTTCATGACGGTCATGGCGTTCGTCTACCACAGCGTCCCCTGGATGGCGATCGCGGCGTTGGCGGCCAGTACCGGCCGGCTGTTCGACGAGGCGATCCGCAGCGAACGGCTGACCAGCGCGTATCTCAACCTCCCAGTCGGTGTGATCGCCACCGGGATCGTGATCCGCGGGTTCTCGGCGTATTTCCTGCAACGATCGGCGACGATTCCGCCGATGATGGTCCCCTCGATTCGGGTCGGGGAACTGGCGATCGACGCCTTCGCGCTGAGCCCCGAGGAGCGACTCGCGTTGTTCGTCGTCGGGGGCGTGTTGGTCAGCCTCGTCGGCGTGCGCATCGCCGCGTATTTCCGCGGGATGCAGATCACCGAGGGCGAATACCCCGAGTGACCCGTCAAGATCGGGGAGCGAGCGGGCTACCGATACAACGGGCGAGAGTTCGCCCACAAGACCCATACCCGCGCCGACGAACCGTTCGAGTATCCGCCAAGTCGGTGTCCCTCCGTCGATTGCCGTGCCGGAACCCGATCGACTCATGTCGCCGACTGAGCGTGCCCGCCCTGTCGGTGATCCGCGATGTCCACCACCACGCCCACCACGATCACGCCGATCGAGGCCGTCGAAGCGTTGTTGATCTCGGGGATTCTCTCGGGTGTCTGCTGGAGTGTCCTCGAGGGTTTTCAACTCGTCCCACCCCAGTGGGTATCCACCGGAATCCTCGGCACTACCCTTCTGCTCGCCAGCCTCTTTATTGTCGAGGCGGCCTGGCCGGAGCCGACACCTGACGATCGGTATCGGTACTGACCACGAAGAGACGAACGTATACCGTTCGGGCCGTAGAGCGAAACAATGACCGGACGGTGGGTGAGCCTCTTTTCGGGCGGGAAGGATTCGAGTTGGGCGCTCTACCAGGCGCTCGAAGCGGGCCATGACATCGCCCGGCTCGTGACCGTCCATCCCGGCGAGGACTCCTATATGTATCACGTGCCGGCCACCCGGCTGGCCGCACTGGCCGCCGAGAGCATCGACATTCCCCTCGTCGAGGTCGATCCCGGCGAACTCGCCGCCGCCAAGGCAACCGATGCCGGCGCCCAGGGCGACCGTGAGCTCGAACCGCTCGAACGCGCCCTCGAGGACCTCGCCGACGAGCTCGGTGGAATCGCGGGCGTGACCGCCGGCGCGGTGGAATCGGCCTACCAGACCGACCGGATCCAAGCGATGTGTGACCGGCTGGGCGCGGAGTTGTTCGCCCCCCTCTGGCAGAAAGACCCCGAAACCCTCGCGACCGCGATGCTCGACGCCGGGTTCGAGATCACGATCATCCAAGTGGCAGCCGCCGGGCTCGACGCCGACTGGCTCGGTCGGGCCCTCGATGCCGACGCTATCGCGGAGTTACTGGCACTCAACGACCGATACGGCGTCCACATCCTCGGCGAAGGCGGGGAGTTCGAGACCCTGGTGACCGACGGACCGCACATGGACCGGCCGATCGAGTTAGCCTACGATGTCGAGTGGGACGGGACCCGCGGCCGACTGGTTATCGAGGACGCCTGGCTCGGCGACGAAAAAACGTAATCCCCGTCCTGGTCAGCAGTTCACTCGCCGCCGTTGGCGATCTGGGTGTGGGCACCGATGAGTGCCCCGGCGAGATCTAAGTTCTGGATATGGGTCTTCTCGTCGATGATCGACTCGCGGAGATCACAGTCCTCGATGGTCGTCTCCGGGAAGATCACCGACCGATCGAGGCTGGAGTCGATGACCTCGGCATCGGGCATCACGTGGACGTTTTCGCCGAGCGTGCTGTTTTCGATCGTCGCCGATTCGGCGATCACGGTATCGCCATCGAGATGCCAGGCGATCGCATCGAGATAGCTCTCTGGCGTGCCGATATCGAACCAGGCCCCGTCGAAGGTAAACGCATAGACCGGGTTCCGGTCGTAGAGCCACTGGAGGAACCAACCCGGTTCGTCGGGGTTGTTCCCGTCGTCGAGATACCGCTCGAACAGCGGCAGTGTTTCGGCGGTAAACCCATAGCAGGCGATCGAGACGAGCGTGCTCTTTGGGTTCTCGGGTTTCTCCTGGAAATCGACGACTCGATCGCCAGTGAGATCGACCAACCCGTAGGCTTTGGCCCGCTCGACGCTCTCGACGTCGTAGGCCGCAAGCGTCGCGGCCCCCTTGTCCTCGAAGAAATCGAGGAAATCGCTGACGTCGAAGCTGATGAGGTTGTCGCCGGCGATCACGAGGGTGTCCTCCTCGATGCCCTCGCGGTCGATGAGCTGGGCGAGCGCCCCGATCACGCCGAACTTCTCGTCTTCCTCGGTGGTTTCCTCGACGGAGAGTTGGGCCTTCTCGTAGCCACGGTCCTCGAGGTGGTCCTCGAAGTCCTCGGCGAATCGCTCATTAGTACTGACGTAGACGTCCTCGATCCGATCGTCGGATTCGAGTTCGGTGAAGATCCGATCGATCACCGTCGACTCACCGATCGGGAGGAACATCTTGGGCCGGTTTTTCGTGATCGGCCACAATCGCGTCGCATAGCCCCCAGCGAGTACGACCGCTTGCATGTCCCGGGGCTTTCGCGAGCGAGGGTAAGGCCTTTTTCATCTCGTTGAGGGCCCCAGCCCGGCCTGGCCGGCGGAGGTGAACTACCCCTGCCTACTCACTCGCGGCGTAGCCGCTCGTTCCTTGAGGCAGGGGCTTCCTGCTTCCACGACACGCTTTGCAGGAACCACCGTGGTTCCCGCAGGAAGCGCAGTCTCCATCTCTGAGAATTCTGCTATCCGAACAAACCACCGCTGACGCTATAATTCTTCGGCCTGCTCCCGACAGAAGTGTTGTCGCGGGCCGGAATCAGCAGACAGAGCTTCGATAGCTCCGTCATCTACCGCCGTGCGGGGACACGTGAAAAGCGACTCACCTGTCGCTCACTGAATGGCGAACCCGCATGAGGGCCGCCCCGCGGCCCTCAGACGCGTACCTCGGGTGGGTCGTACACCTCCTTCTTCTTGAGCATGTGATACAGCGACACGAGCAGTTTGCGAGCCGTTGCTACGATTGCGACCTTGTGCGGCTTGTTCCGCTTCTCTCGGAGACGCCAGTAAAACTCGCTCAGGTACGGATCCTTGGCGTTATGGACGGCTGTATTCGCACACTGGACCAGAATCCACCGCAAGTACCCGTTTCCTTGCTTGCTGATCCCGTGTTCAGTCCGCGAGTCAGGCGACTCGCGGACGGAGGGAGGAATCTCCAAACGAGGAAGCGGAGATTTGCGATGGATCCTGGTGCAGTGTGCAAACGTCGCGGTCAACCGGTGTAACGATCCGTATCTCGGCCGGT
>JAXINS010000072.1:0-48351 GCA_034190395.1 Chewarchaeum aethiopicum (SeqCode) | reverse complement strand
GTCGATCCGCCGATATTCTCAGATTCATCCGATCTAGTTTGGACGATCGGTAGCGTCGAGCGGTTGGGTTCGATGAGGAGATCCGGCTCGCGGGACATCACGGACGCGTCGCCGTCCTGTCTAATGACGGCGCCGTTCGTGTAGACGATCTTCGAATCGTCCGCCTGGTAGATGATCGGTTCAACCTCGACTTCCGTCGAGAAATTCGTGTTCGGATCCCCTTCGACGTGGGCGCTAACGTTGACGACGATTGGATCGTCGACATAGAGCTGCGCGTCGGCGAGTTTGATTTCGGTTGCACGACTCGGCGCCCCGCGGTGGATCATGTCCTCGAAATTGTGGCCTAACACGTCGAAGGCCCGCTCGGCGTTGGTCACTCGTTCGGCGGCCCGTACGTCCTCTAAGCCCGAGACACCGACGGTGTAGACGATCCCAACTGAGGAGACGATCAACGCAAAAATGAACACGAACCCTAGCGTCTCGCTGACGCCACGATCAGTCATCGGCCACCTCTAACTC
Source organism: Chewarchaeum aethiopicum (SeqCode) (assembly GCA_034190395.1). Classification (GTDB taxonomy): domain Archaea; phylum Halobacteriota; class Halobacteria; order Halobacteriales; family Hikarchaeaceae; genus Chewarchaeum; species Chewarchaeum aethiopicum. Next base: position 47,832 of record JAXINS010000072.1, on the reverse strand, counting down.
GTCGGCGCTTTCGTCGTATTCGATCACGAACGGGCCGCCGACGATCGTCGTGTTCGCCACTGGTGTGGTGGTTTTGATCCCGACGGTCACTGTGACGGATGGATCGGTGGTGAACAGCTCGATCGTGACGTTATACGGGCCATTACCCTCGCGGGTGATGTTCATACGATATGGCGCGCCGGCGACCGTTTGGGGGATGGCCTCGCTGAGCGTAAGCGTCACGTTTCCGCTTTCGTTACCGGCCTGGACGAGCCGGTCTGCGGCGGCCAGATCCGCGGCGACACGATTCCCGAGTACGTCGAGTTCGGAGTTGATCGCCCGTTTTTGTTCGCTCTCGAGAAACTGGGTACCCGAGACGAGCAAGCCCGAGATCAACACCGCTGTGATGGTCAGTGTGATGGTATATGACAGGGCTGTCGAGACGGCCCTCTGGTCGTGCTGAAATCTCCATGTCCGGTCGGACCAGATCTTTTCTTTCCGATCACTCATCGGGCTCACCCGGCGCGACGGTCCGGTTCGATGCATAACGGAGTTGATCGGTGACGACGGTGACACGGATCGTCGTCGAGTAGATGGCGTGTTCAGCGAAAGGAGAGCCACCGCTCGTCTCGTAATCGCCGGTCGGTGATGCTGCCAACGAGCTGTTATCGACGATCAGCGTGTACGTTCCCTCGGCATTATTGCCATTCTTGAACTCAATACGGTACGGTGTGGAGATGCCTTCGGCAAAACGCATCGCCGAACACTCCGTGCCATTGACCTGCCCGGCTGTGACGTTGATCCAGGCCGATGATCCCGTCGTCGAACATTCGGTTATCGTTCCATTATCGATGAACACCGCATCTTCCGTGACGTTGAACCACCAGGTTGTGGTTCCATCAGTCACGGTGACGTTGAACGGATCGGATGACGGGCCCACCAATTCATCGTCGCTGACGTTCATCCGGAACTCGCGGGTATGTTCGACGTCCTCGACGAGCGTCCAACTCGGTTCGCTACTCGCATTGGTAAACTCACGCGATCGGTTCGTCTGTTCGATCCGGGTGCCGTTCGTGATGGCTGCAACCGAGACGTTCGCCGACCGGCCGCTGAACGCGGCATGCTGACCGGCGATCGTACTCCAGTCGTCGACGGCCGTCGTGAGATTGCTGGCCAGCGTCTCGTAGCTGTCGTTGTGGTTGTGGTTGATCGGTTCGATCGCCCCACCGATCCCATCGACGGCCGCGTCGGTGAACTCGATCGCCGCCGCACCGCCGGCCAGATCGCTCCCGCGGGTGGCGAGGTTCTCGGTGTATATCGCGGTATTCAAAACGAGCGCCAAGGCGACGAACGTCACTGCGAGTGCCAGTCCGCCGACGAGGATGAGTTGGCCGCGATCCCGATCGGGAACCTGACCGTCTGTCGTCCCGACCGGCCGGCCTACATCCGCCATACGACCACCTCCACGACGAGCACGTTGTAGACGGGGCTGTCCGGGGCGATGTCGTCGGCATAGAAGCCCGAGGCTTCGCTGACAGTTGTATCCCCCTTTATGCCACCAGGCTCGTAGAGGGTATCGTTGTCATAGAGGGTCACCATCTGTCTGACGCCGACCGCGTTGTCGCTCGGTTCCCCGAAGTTCACCATCTCCTGTTGACGGCGGGTGTCCCCCGAGGTGAGATAGTACACGTTGACATCCACGGCGATGCCACGGTCCCGAAACGTCCGGTTGAGCATCCGACCGAACGTGGTGTTCGACGGCCCGCCGTTGGCGTAGTATCCCCGGGACGAGGTTCCGTGAAACGCACCGCGGGAGTCGTTCCAGTAGAGTACCGCCGGTTTGAGGCTGTCGTTGGCGACGGCGCTGGCGAGCAATCCCCTGGCGACGCCGGCCTGTTGGTTTTCAATGTGTTGACTCGAGGTGCTCGCGGTCAACGGCGTCACGGCGGTCACCTGCAGCGCGAATACGATACTCGCAAGCAGGAGCATCGCCGCGGTAAACGCCTCAAGCGTATGGGCCTGTCCGCGATCGCGGCCGTTCCGTCGGCTCACCAGACACGCACCTCCAGCATGACGTCCCAGCTGTCGATATAGACCGTCCGCCGGGCGGTCACGACGGTATCGTACTCGGCGGGCACCGACGGTCCACGGGCCAGTTTCGAGCCACAGCCGGTGCTGTGATGGATATCCCTACCATCATAACAGAGAACGTCGGGATCGGCATCGCCGGTGACGTTCCGTTCGATCGTGACGTTGATCTCGTATTGATCGTCGATCCCGAGCTCATCCGCCACCGGGACCGTATCGCTCGTATCGAAAAACTCCACGACTGCCGTGTCGTTCAGCCGGGCCGGATCAGCCGGCCGACCCAGGGTATCCTCGGCAAGCTGGCTGGCCGCCCGGTCGGCGACCAGCGGTTTGGCCTGTCCGGCGTCGAACGGATCCAACATCGAGGGAACGAACGTGATGACGAACCCTACCGCCAGCAGGAACAACGCCGCGCCGATCGCGTAATCGATGGTCGTCTGGCCGCGATCCCGCCCGTCCGTCGTGTCGGGATCGACACGACCCTGGGCGATCGATCGACGACGCCGTGGTGACGGTGAGTCTCTGGCCGGCATGGTCATCCAACGACGATCCAGACGCCCAGGGAGATGGTCATCAGAATGATGACGAACTTCAGCCCGCTCATGATGTCAGCGTCCCGGATGTAGCCGCTGATGAACCCCGAGAGAATCGCCTGCGTGGTGATGGCGTGGAAGAACAGCACGTTGAGCACGGCCGTATCGACGCCCTGGCCGACACTCGGGGCACCACCGCCGGCGCTACTGCCGCCGCTGGCCTGGCTGGTCAGCCCGCTCATCACGTCGAGGAACTGGGTTTTGAGGATCGCCATCACCGCAAGCAGCGTCAGAAACGTCATCACGATAATGACGACCTGCATCCGCGTGCGGGACTTGCGCTCGCGATCGATGTCGTCTTGGTTTTCGGACATCTGGGCGGCGGTGCTGAGAACGCTCGTGATCTGGCTGGAGGCCTCCTGGGCCTTCGTGATTAGTTTGACTGTGCGGGCGAGTCGGGGGATGTGGTATTTGTTGTTGAACTCGATGAGCGCTCCCTTGAGATCCATGCCGTACTCGACTTTCGTGTAGACGATGTCCAGTTCGGCCGCGAGTTTCCCGCTGGAGGAATCGGCGACCGCCCGGATCGAATCCAACAGCGTTAGGCCGGTGTCGTTCGCACTCGAAAGCTTTCTGAGTTCGTCGGAGAGTTTGTTGGTGATCTTCTTTCTGGAGTAGACGTTCCACTCGTAAAACACCGCGAGTGGAATGAAGTTGATATACAGCGGCAGATACACGTAGATGAAGGTCCCCCAGATCGCCTGTTTTTGGAATTCGCTGATCGTTGTCGGTGTGTTCCCGCCGAGAACGGCGGTCACGACCAACGCAATCGATGCCGGCACCGTCAGTCCCAGCACGTAGAGCGGATTGGCTTTGAAGAACAGATGCGGTGCCTTCAGGAGCTTGATCGCCTCGTAGGTGCCCTCCCGGTTTTTGATTCGATCGAATACACCATAGCTGCCGGTGAAGCTGTTGATCAATCCGAAGCCGAAGAGATCGGCCCCACCGCCGCCGTTGGCGTCCCGGTCGCGGTCGTCAAAGGAGAGATAGCCGTTGCCGACTTCGTCTTTTTTGACCGTCGAGACCAACACCAGAAACCCCACTCCGGTCAGCGGGATCAACCCGTAGACGGTGCCGAGCAACATCTGCTCGGTTGAATTGCCCAACATCCCCATGATGACGAGGACGATGATCAACAACAGCGGGAACAGCGAGAGGGTCATGTACATCTCGCCGAACAGCTCGAGGGTTTCGAGGGTCAGCTCCTGTTGTTGTTTGGCCGTCCGCATGTGTTTGTCCTTCTTGTCGTCGAGGAAACTCTCCATATCCCCCCCGGAGTTGATGATCGAGAGCATGTCGGTGAGAAACTGGCTGAGTTCCTCGCTCGGTGACTCAAGCGCTTGCTGGCGGATCGCCGTCCGGTAGTCGGTGTCGAAATACTCCGTCTCCTGGACGATGCTCTGGAACTCCCGGGCGACCTCGCCGTAGGTGTCGTCCGCACGGGCGATCGATTCGATGATCTCGAGTTGGTTCAATCCGCCCACCGAGAGAGCGTACATAAACGAGACCGCGTCGGGTAGCAACATGTTGATCTCGCGTTTGCGTGCCGACGCCCGCGAGTACGGGATCACGATCAGCGTCCCAAAGCCGATCCCGAACCCGATCGCCCCGAAAACGAGCCCCGTCGTAAACACCAACACGGGGATTTTGATCGCGTTGATGAGCTCCGCCACCGCGGGATCGGAGACGGGCAACCCGACGAGCGTGCCCACCGGTACGAGCCCCATGACGAACAGGATCGTGCCCAACAGCAGGCCGAGTATCCAAAAGGCGATCCCGATGAGCGCCCCGATCGCCAACGAGCGGGAGACGTAGATCTCCACCGGCGCCGACATCCGGGCCTGTGCGAGTTTCGTCTCGAGGTTGCTGACGAAGTCCCCGTCGGGATCGAACAACCGACGGTAGAGCGGATACCCCGAGTCCGCTAAGATGTCCGAGGTGTTCCCGAACTCACCGGCGCCGACGCTCATTCGCCGACCTCCCCACCGGTGTTTGCGGGCTGACCTCCCTCACCCCCGGCGGTCACGTCCGGTGTTTCGTCAGTGGTGGCCAGCGCTTCCCGGATGTCCTCGGATTCCGGCGTGCGATCGCGATACTCCTCAAAGAGCTCGGTTTCGGCCCGTTCGAGAACTTCACCGGTCCGTTCGTAGACGCGGTCGGTCGGATCCGGTCGGGGCACGAGGGCCTCCTTTTCGGGATCGATATCGATATGGACGCTTTCCATCTCCCGGAGGTCCGCAAGGCTTTCTTCGAGCATGTCGTTGGCGACGAGGCTCAACGTGGTTTCCTGATCGTTGATGAACGCTTGGACGGTCGCGGCCACCTGCGCGTAATCGTTCAGCTCGTTGCGGATCAGATACGACAGGATCACCCGCCGTTTGAACAGCTCCGCTTCGAGATCGTCGCGGGTCCACCCCCGATCGAACATGATCTCATCGAGCAGGTTCGACCGGCCGACCTCGTCGAAGCTGTCGGTTTCGGCCCGCCAGCGGTAGATGTCCTGGACGTTGATCTCGTCGTTTTCGGCGTTGTATTCGTTGATCTCCGTGAGGGCTTTCGATCGACGGACCTTCCGCCCCTGGACCCGGGTCTGGGTCTGGATCGACACCAGATCCAGCGCGGTAAACAGCGTCTTCGAGACGTTGATCGGCTCGGTCGTGAAACGTTTGAGCACCTCCCCGACCGTATCGGCGTGGAAGGTGGTGTAGGTGGTGTGCCCCGTCGACATGACCTGAAAGAGCGTGCGTCCCTCCTCGCCCCGAACCTCGCCCATCACGATGTAGTCCGGTCGTTGCCGGAGGGCGGCTTCCAGCAGGTCGAACTCGTCGATGTCGCCTTTGTCGTCGTCGGCAAACGAGGGCCGGGTGACCGAGGCGATCCAGTTACGCTGGGGCAACTCGACCTCGCGGGTGTCCTCGATCGAGACGATCTTCGAGTTCGAGGGAATAAAGAGGCTGACGGCGTTCAGCGAGGTGGTCTTCCCCGAAGCGGTGCCGCCGGCGAAGATCAGACTCTTGTTGTTTTCGATGGCGAGCCACAACAGCGCCATCTGATCGAGCGAGAAGGTCCGCCAGTTGATGAGATCGATCGGGGTAAAGGGGACGTCCTTGAACTGGCGGATGGTGTAGTTAGTGCCGTGATCGGAGACTTCCTGGCCGAGGGTGAGCTGGGCGCGTGATCCGTCGGGGAGGGTGGCATCGACCTGTGGTTGGCGTTTCGAGATGCCCTTGCCCGAACGCTGAGCGAGTTTGACGACGAAATCGTCGAGTTCCTGTTTGCCGTGAAAGACGTTGGTGATCAGGTTCTCGTAGTCGGTATGGTAGACAAAGACGGGGCTGTTGTAGCCGTCGACGGAGATGTCCTCGACGTTGATGTCGTGTTTGATGCCGTCGATCCGGCCAAACCCGACGAAATCGCGTTTGAGGAAATACAGCAGCTTCTCGATTTGATATTCGCTAAGCGTCTCGGCGTCCTCCTCGATGAGCACCGGTTCGGGCCGTGACTCGATTCCATCAAGCGGGCCCGAATCCTCCTCGCCATCCATGCTCCAACCGAGCCAATCGGCGATCGGCCCGAGTTGAGCGGGATCGAAACTCCATCCGCCGCTATCCTCATAGAGGTCGTACCGATCGAGCAGCTGGTGGGTTTCCCGCTCGATAACCGCACTCCGGTTGCCGGCCTCGCTTTCCTCGAGAACGTCCTCGCTCTCGTATTTGATCGCCGTCTTGAGCTTCTCCCGGAGGAACTGCTGGAGGTCCGCTTCGATCTCGGTACGGTGGGGTTCGATCAGATAATACTTCTTTTCGTTTTCCTTTCGGGAGTGAAACAGGATCACGAACGCGTAAGGTTTGTTGACCCAATAGCGATCGATTTCCCGGAAGTGCCGTTTCTTCTCGAGAGGGACGGCTTTCTCGAGATCGTAGCGGTTCGTGACGGTTGAATAGCCCTCAACGGTCGAGAAGAACGCATCCTCATCGACCTCATCGATGACGTCGACCGTGCGTTCGTCGATCACCGACTCGAGTGCGTCGCCGACCTGTGCGGCCTCGCCGATGACGGATTCGATCGCCGTCGGGTCGAATCCGAGGATCGCTTCCCTGGCGTCCTCGCCGTCGTCACTGTCGAACTGACCGTCACTGATATCGTCTTTCTCAAAGTGTGTCCACCCGTAGCGATCCTTTGTCACGGGTGTCAGCGCGGGATCCTCACGGGCGTCGAACTGCTCGCTGAGCCGGCGTGCACCGGCGGCAGCTTGACCGATCTGCTCGCGGAAGCGGCGGGCTTCCTCCGATAGGGCCGGTTCCGATTCCGATCCCGACTTCGACTCCGTCGATGACTCCTCGGAGTCGGCTTCCTCGGTGTCAGTATCCGGCTCCGTGCCGGGATCGGACGACATCGATTGGTCGTCGTCGCGATCGGCAAGTGATCCTTCGGTTGGTGTTCCTTGCCCGCTCGAATCGGCGGTTGGATCCATCCCCTTGCCGAACAGCTCCTCGAGGAGTTCCTCCGAATCCGTCTCCTGTTGGTCGCTCCCCTGGCCAGCGACATCGTCGTTGGACGAATCCGATAGATCCTCAAATTCGAAATCGTCCGTTCGCTGTTGTGGTGGGTCCTCCTCGTCACTCGGAGGTCCCTCAACCCGATCGTCGATGCCCATTCACGCCGGATACGAAGCAATGACGCCATATAACCCTGCGGGCCTCAGTATCATTCCTGAAAATTATATCAGGACTCCGTTGCTCCTTTCGAGCCGGTTGGTTTCGACCCGGCTGTCGGTGTCGGGGCAGGTAGCCGGGTTAGCTTCCATTCTCCCGGGTGACTGGCCTACATGACGGATCGAACCGATCTAACCGTCCGGAGGTGACGAACGATCCGTGCTGGCCTGCTCACAGCAGCCATTCAGTCGAGCAGTTCGGACAGTGTGCCTTGCTCCAGGAAATCCCCGATCGTTGTTTTAGCTGCGCCTCGCCACAGTTCGGACAGGTCGCACTGAGGGTTTCGATATCGGCCTTTGCGATCAAGAGACTGAGGGCCCGCTCGCGCGATCGGACCTCCGATTCGAGCCGATCGACCGTCTCCTCGAGCTGTTCGATCCGGGCCTCGAGATCGGATGGATCCCCGTCCTCGTCTTCGACAGCCATGATCTATCGCCGCACCTTTATTTTCGCTGACATAAATGGCTGTCTCTCCACCCATGATCGATGCCACTGTGCGATCGTTCGCTTTCGTTTCTGCCATCCGTGTCGATTCTTGGAGGCGGTTTCCAGCACAACCTATAAACTGACACCGTTCATTGATGCGGGCACGTGCGATCCCAAGGGGCCTTCATACGGCGAACTCCGTCGAGAGCCATGTCCGCAACTGGAGCACCGGGTGTCGGCTTCCAACGGCGGTCACGTGTCGTCATAAGGTGAGGAATATGCCATCGTGTCCTGAGTGTGACCAACCGGTGCTCGCGACCGATTCGTTCTGTGCCCACTGTGGGACCGAACTTTCGGGTGAGGCAAGCCCGACGGTCTTTTCGATCACGGAACGCTCGCCACAGCTCAACGCGCCCAAGTGGTGGGTGTTGATCGGCCTCCAGGCGGTTGCCTGGATCGCGATCTTCGTTTCGGGACTGCTCTCTAACGAAATGGGGTTGGCGCTTCTGGAGGATCTCTTCGTGTTCAGCAACGCGATGTTAGCGATCGCACTGATCATCGCGACACCGGCCTACTGGATCGACAGCTACCAGCTGCGACACTCCGATGCAGTGGCGTGGCTCCCCCAACCGAAGATCTATACGGTCCTCGCGGTCACGACGGTCGGGCTTTTTGCGTTTTATTACCTCTTTCAACGCCACCGCAACGTCGGTATTCCCTGATCGGTGTTCCGACATCACTCCTGAACGCCCCGGCTGTTCGACGAGTCGTGACGGCCACATACCTGTGCTCCTGCGATCGTTTCGACGACGGTGGGACTACCATCACAGAATCGTGATGCACTCCACCAACGTGATGCGAAATCATAATACCAATATGGGAGCGTCGCCAACCGCAATCCAACGTGACGAATACGCAGGTCACGCTCGTGCAAATCGACAATTATGGACCGTGGACGGTAACCCCCGAACCGCGACGGGAGCCGGATCTCCAGGCACTCCAGGCGACGCTGTTTGCCGACTTAGCGGAGCTGATCGGCAACCGGGACGGCTACGTCTTTTATACGCGGTTCGACAACATGATCGCGGTCACGAACGGGATCGACATGGACGCCCACGCGACGATTCAAGAATCGATCGGCAACCGCTATCCGATCACCGTCAGCATGGGTGTCGGGGTCGATACGACGCCCGCGACGGCCCTTGAGGCCGCGACCGAACGGCTCCAATCGGCCGGCAGTGCCCAGGAAGCCGACCGGATCGAGGTACTCAGCGGTGCACCCATTGCCCCGGCCGATCGGACCGAAGACGACGTCCAGATCGCCCACTTCGACGTCAACGACGCCACCGGTAAGTACACCGATGAACTCCACGCCTTCGACTCGCTGGTCACCATCGAGCGGGGCTACGTCAGCCTCGCCGCCCACCTCCGTGAGGCCTATGATTCACTCGCCTTCTTTGTCGGCGGCGACAATATCATCGCCGTCACGCGGGACCTCCGCCCCGAACAGTACGAGGCGGCCCTCGACCAGGTTCAGGCTGATGTCGGGATCGACCTCAAAGTCGGGGTCGGACAGGACCGATCGGCCGCTGCCGCCGGCATGCAGGCCAAACACGCCCTCGAGGAGTGTCGGGACAACGGTACCGACGTCGAGTTCGCGCGGCCGGTCCTCGCCAGTCAGGACGACTGAGTGTCCGCCGGAACGTTGACGGCAGCCCGGCGTCTACCTGGTCGTATGGCCGACCGTGGCGGTCACCGCCTCCCCGGGGCCCCCGCCGCCGATTCCGAGGACCGGATCATCCTCCACGTCGATATGGACTGTTTCTATGCCGCCTGTGAGCGGCTGCGCGAACCGAAGCTGATCGGCGAACCGGTCGTGGTCGGGATGGGGTATGAACCGGGGACGACCCACGGCGCCGTCGCGACCGCCAGCTACGAGGCTCGTGAATACGGCGTCGAGAGCGCCCAGGCCATCTCGACGGCGCTCGAACGGCTACCCCGCATGGCCGACGCGGTCGACGATCCGGAGCTTGATCCTGCCGATGCGGGATATTACCGCCCGGTCGATATGGAGCACTACGAATCGGTGGGCGAGGAGGTTAAGGCGATCCTCCATGACTGTGCCGCGGTCGTTCGGGAGGTCAGCATCGACGAGGCGTATCTGGATGTCACCGATCGGACCGCCTGGGAGGTAGCCGACGGATTTGGCCGCTACATCAAGGATCGGATCGCCCGGGAGGTCGGCGTCACCGCAAGCGTCGGCGTCGCCCCGAACATGACCACCGCGAAGATCGCCGCCGATGCCGACAAACCGGACGGGTTGGTAGTCGTCGAACCCGATGCCGTGCAGGGGTTTCTTGCCCCCCTCGATATCGAGCAACTCCACGGAATCGGCCCGGTAACTGCCCGTGAACTCCGCGAGGCGGACATCGAGACGATCGGCGATCTCGCCGACACCGACCCCGACTGGCTGGTCGAGCAGTACGGCGAACGCGGTCGGGAACTCCACGCCCGGGCCCGTGGACAGGACGATCGCGAGGTCACCCCCGTCGGCAAGCCAAAGAGCCTCTCCCGGGAGAGTGCCTTTACCGAACCGGTCGAGGCAAGCGACGAGAAACGCGAACGGATCCGGACGCTTGCCCGAGCTGTCGCCGATCGGGCCCGCCGGAAGGGCGCCCTCTATCAGACGATCGGGATCAAAGCCGTCGAACCACCCTTCGATATCCACACCCGGGCCCGATCGCTGCCGGGCCCGGTCGATGATCCGGAGCTGCTTGAGGAGATCGCTCTTGAGCTGTTGGCGGAGTTTGACACGACACCCGTCCGGAAGGTCGGGGTCCGGGTCGCGAACCTCTCGTTTGCCGATCAGGAACAGGCCGGGCTCGCGGGCTGGGCGTCGGATGAGGCACCATCCTCACTCTCGGCCGATGGTGACGGGAATCCGGACCACGAATCCGATGGGCAGGCCTCACTCACCGATTTCGACCGGGACTAAGGCGGACCACTTACGCCGGTGTTGGACCCGACTGGTCCTTCCGTTATTCGGCGGTGACGAGATCCGTCAGTACTGCGGCCGGATCATCCGCGAGGGCGACACCGCTGGCCAATAACACTCCGTCAGCGCCGAGGTCGGCTGCCGCCGCGACGTCTTCCCCGGTACTGATCCCGGCCCCACAGAGGACATCGACGGAGGCATCGACTGCCTCGGCGGCCTCGACGGCGTCGACGACGATGTCGGGATCGGCCTGGCTGACCGGCGTACCAGTGCCGATCAGTTCCGGCGGCTCGACAGCCACCGCGTCGGGGCCCAGGGCCGTTACCGCAGCGATCTGTTCGGGGTTGTTCGCACAGACGATCGTCGTGAGGTCGGCGCGTTCGGCCGCCCCGATGGCAGCGTCGATATTCGCGAGCGTGAGCCGGCGTTCGGAGTGATTGATCAACGTCCCGGTGGCCCCGGCATCGGCGACGGCCGCCGCGTGGGTGCTACCAGTGTGGCTGCCGTGATCGACCGGGCTAACGTGTTGCGCCCACGTGTCGACACCGGTGGCTGCAACCGCATCGATCCGGGCCGCCTGTGGCGCGACGGCGACCTCGGCGCCGTGGTCATCGACGACCGACTCGGCGGCTTCCGCGATGGCGACGGGGTTACAGTCATAGGCCTTCAGATTGACGAGAACGAACATACCCGAACCGGGCCGGGCGGCCTAAAGAAGCTAGTCCTTTCGTTTGACGACGTCGCCGAGCGTCATTCCGCTGGGGGCGTCGTTGCTCGACCATTCCTCGTCGTCGCCCTCACCGCCGCCCTCGACGAGCGTGATATCAAGGGCTCGTTCGAGCTTTCGGCGGACGGTGTCGTTTGGCAGGTGTTCGCCACGTTCGAGTTTCCGGATCAGGCTCGTCTTCTCGTTGAGTTGATCGGCTAATTCGGCCTGGGAGTGGCCGGCTTCCTCCCGGCCGCTCCGGATGCGATCGCCGAAATCGGGGACGATCTCCTCCATCTCATCGAAGAGATCACGCCGGGGTCGGGAACCCCCGCCGGAGGAACCGCCGCTCGTGCTCCCGGATGACTCGCTGGCAGTACTCGATGAACTCGATGTCGAGTATTTCGTCGACGTCGTTTCCTGCTCGCTGTCGGTTTCGACTTCGGTCCCGAAATCCGCACAGTCCCCACACACCTGGAGTTCCGCGCCCTCGATTTTGACCGTCTTCGGGGCGTCGGTCTCGACACCACACATCTCACACTGGACCATGCCCGCTGGTTTGCAGCCAAGCGTGGTGAATCTTTCCCCGCAGTGAAATGTTCCGCTTCCCTGATGCTATCCCGTCGTCGCCTTCGGCCGTCATCCACGGCGGTTGCCTTCGATCACGCCGTGGTGACGGTTTCGAAATACCGAGCGAAATTCTCCCCACAGAACCCACGGATCTCCGCTTCGGTGTAGCCCCGATCGTGCATGGCTTCGGGGATCGCCGACCAGTCGCTGTAGGCGTCCATCGGCGGGATCCCGTCGCCGACAGTTACGGCATGTTCGCCACGAAATCCGAGGCCGCGGAACATCTCCTCGATTCCCTCCCGGAGTGGTTCGGGCACGTCCGGCGTCCAGTACCCCCAGTCCGTTCCGACGCCAACGCGGTCGGGGCCGAGGATATCGACAGCGTGCTCGAGATGATCGATCATGGCCTCGATATCGGCGCTGCCCCCGAGAAAAAACGGCACTGCGACGATTCCCATATAGCCGTCGGCCTCGGCGAGGGCCTTGATCTCCTCGTCGCGTTTCCCCCGGGGATGATCGTTGCGCGATCGACAGAACGCGTGGGTGAACGCGGGCGGCACGTCGGTGTGTTCGATGCCATCGGCGGTCGTCGCCTCCCCACAGTGGGAGAGATCGACGACCATGCCGAGTTCGTTGAGCCGCTCGACGACCTTCAGACCGAACTCCGAGAGCCCGCCGTCGGTCCGTTCGGTACAGCCATCGCCCACCCGGTTGCGGCTGTTGTACGTGAGTTGGGCGACCCGGACGCCGAAGTCATATAGGGCATCGAGACGGTCGAGGTCGTCCTCGATGGCGACCGTATCCTGGATCCCGAACAGCATATTGACGCCATCCGATCGCAGTTCCTCAGGGGTTCGGGCCTTCGACAGCCAGTCGGCGGCGTCGATACAGGTCTGCCAGCGGCGGATATCATCAAGGACGCCCGACCACCCTTGTGGCGCTCGCCGGCCGGTCGATAATAGCGTCACGTCGATCGCGGTTACGCCCGCGGCCTCGATCTCCTCCCGAACACGGGCCCGATACGCGGGGTCGTCCCGGAACTGGCGGGCCCGCTCGTCGGCGAGGTCCTCGTGGATCTTCGCGACGTGTTTGCCCGCCTCAAGCCTCTGTTCCATCACCGATCGCAACCGATCGGACATCAACGGCGGCAACCCTTCGGGATAGAAATCAAAGACCGGTCGATCGAGTTCGACTGACTCGGACATCGGTTGACCAACCCAGGTCGCGGATATAAGTGTACTCCTGCCCCGTCTCGATGGTTCTCATAACTGCCCCCACGCGCCAGCAAAGCGCTGGATCGCCGTCAGGTGGCCGATGACTGCCAGCACTACTAACAACCAGCCGATCACGGACAACGGTCCAAGCGGCGGGAGAAACGGGGCGCTAAACGCAACGATCCCGATCACCGCAAGCCGATCCGCCCGACCCAGCAGTCCGGCGTACACGCGCCCGACACCGACGGCTTGGGCCTGGGTCCCGAGATAGGAGGTCATTACGACGCCCGTCACGGCCGCGAATCCCAGCGCATAGGCGTCGATCCCGGCGGCTAACCCGGCGATCAGGACGATGTCGGCGTACCGATCGAGCACGTGATCGAGGAGATCGCCGGCATCGGAGTCGACTTCGAGTTCCCGTGCCAACGCCCCGTCGAGCAGATCCAACCACCCGTTGAGAAACACCAAGACCGCCCCGAGGAGATACCACTGATCGCCGACGTAGAAACTCACACCGGCGAGCCCCGCAAAGCCGAACGCGATGACCGATACGGCGTTGGGGGTGAGGTTCAGCCGCACCGCGGCGGTCACGAACGGGGCCAACAGCCGGGTCGCAAGCGGCCGGAGGCGATCGAGGGTCACTGTTCGAGATACCCCACGAAGGAGACGGTCCCGGCGCTCGGTTCACGACGGCCTTCGATGACGGCTTCGATCGCTGCGGTCACCGTATCGATCGATCGATCAGTCGTATCGATCTCGTAGACAGCCTCCGTCCCGTGACGGTCGACGGCCTCACTGAGGATTACATCGAGTGCCTCGCTTTCGGCGTTTTCCTTCGCTTTGGCCGCCGGCTCCCCACGCGCTCGCAATCGCGCTTCGAGCTCGGCCGGCTGGCACCGACAGACGACGACCCGATCCATCTCGAAGTGGTGAGCGAGATGGGAATCGACGACGACTTCGTCCCGACCCGCCAGCCAGTCGTCGACGGCGTCCATATCGACGACAGCGGTATCGCGGTCGGCGTCCTCCCGGTCGATAAATCCCTCGCGTTCGATGACGTCGTTCAGGTGGATCACGTCGAGATCGGTTTCGAGCCGCTCGGTCGCGGTCGTCTTGCCGGTGCCGGGGGTTCCGGTAACGGCAACCCTCATAGGGCCGCGATGACCTCATTGAGCGCAGTAATGGCGGCCTCGGTCTCCTCACGGGTTCCACAGGAGAGCCGGACACACTCGGGCAGGCCGAAACTGGTCGCATCCCGGATGATGATGCCCCGCTCTTCCATCGCGTCGGCGACCCGCGTTGCGTCACCGACCTCCGCGAGAACGAAGTTGCCATGGCTCGGCCACGTCGGTACCGTCAGTCGGTCGCGGTACTCCTGGCGGGCCCAGCGGGCTGTCTCGACCGATTTTCGGACATGCGCTTGATCCTCGAGTGCGGCCTTTCCGGCCCGACACGCCAGTTGACTCGCCGCAAAAGGGGTGTTGACCCTGGCGTAGGCGTCGGCCCACTCGGTCGGAGTGACCGCGTAGCCAAGCCGGACCCCGGCCAGCCCGTACGCCTTCGAGAACGTCCGAAGAACCGCGATGTCGTCCCGTTCGGCCAGGAGTTCGACCGCGCTCGGTCCCTCGGCGTACTCCCCGTAGGCTTCATCGACGACGACAAGCGTCTGATCGGCGGTTTCGGCGGCGATCGTTTCGATCGCGTCGAGGGAAAACCGGCCGCCAGTGGGGTTGTTCGGGCTCGTGAGATAGACGATCCGCTCGCCGTCGTACCCCGTAAGGACGGTATCGGCGGTCAAGGCAAACCCGTCGTCCTTTGCGATCGTATACGACCGGACATCCCCGTGGTGAAACCGGGCGCTCATCCCGTAGTAAGCAAAACCCGGTTCGGGGACGAGCACGCGATCACCTGGATCGAGCATCGCTCGCGAGAGGTAATCGAGTGCCCCGTCACCGCCGTTGGCGAGCCAGATCTGTGTCGTATCGACGCCCCACCGGTCGGCGAGTGTGTCGACGAGATCAGTGTGGGCGGCCTTCGGGTACGTATGCATTTCCTCGGTGCTTGCTTTGATCGCCTCGACCGCCCGTGGACTCGGCCCATGGGGATTTTCGTTCGAGGAGAGCGTGATCAGCTCCGCCGGATCGAGACCTAACTCGCGAGCGACTTCCTCCGGCCCTCTACCGGCCCGATATTCGATATGATCGGAGAGGTCCCGTGGTTGCATGTCCGGTCCAAATAGGCGGCCGGTCTTAAGGCTGCGCACACGGCTTGATGGGCCGTCCTATCCCGTTTCCAAAATCGGCCAGTCGCCGTCAATACGGGACGATCCCTTCGGTGTCAGGCTTCGGGAATCCGTACACTGTGTTCGAGTCCGCCGATTCCCTCGACGTTGATTTCGATTTGATCGCCATCGTTGAGGGCGCCGACGCCGGCCGGCGTACCGGTGAGAATCACATCGCCCGGCTCGAGGGTCATATACTGCGTGATCTCCGCGATCAGGTCCGGCACGTCGAAGATCATCTGCTCGCGGGTGGCCTCCTGTTGGGGCACGCCGTTGACGGTCAGATTGATCGTTGCGTCCGCGGGAACCTCGTTCGGTTCGGCGATCACCGGTCCGAGGGGACAGGCATTATCGAAGGCCTTCCCGCGAACCCAGTTCTGCTCGCGGTTCTGATCGTCACGGTTCGAGAGGTCGTTGGCGATCGAGAACCCGGCGACGACCTGCATCGCCTCCTCGGTGCGGACGTCTCGACACTGTTGGGCGATCACGACCGCCAACTCGGCCTCATGATCGATCCGCTCCTTCCCGGCCGGAAGCGTTACGGTGTCGTGATGGCCGGCCAGTGTATTCGGCGGTTTCAAAAAGAGCAACGGCCGATCGGGGACTTCGTTATCGCGCTCGTCGGCGTGTTCGACGTAGTTCCGACCGACACAGACGATCTTCTCCGGTTCACAGGGTGGCAGGATATCGACCTCGGCGGCGTCGTATCGCTGCTGGCCGAAGACGATGCCATCGGCCGTCCAAAAGCCGTTCCGGACCGATCCAGCGGGATCCCGAAATCTGACGTGATGCATGCCCTCAGGTGTCCCGGCACCGGATAAGGTGCTTTCGACTTCGGCGTTCTCGGAACCGTTTAAGTGGCGTTCGCGTGTACAATCGCCTGCTATGCAAGTCACTTGGCACGGTCATTCTACCTGGCACGTCGAGGTCGATGGGACGTCGCTGTTGATGGATCCGTTCTTCGATAACCCCAAAACCGACCTCTCCCCGGCTGATGTCGACGCGCCGGATTACGTCGTGTTGACACACGGCCACGCTGATCACATCGCCGACGTCAGCGCGTTCCCCGACGCGACGGTCATCGCGACGCCGGAACTGGCGGCGTATGTCGAGGACGAACACGGTGCCGGCGACACCGTCGGCATGAATCTCGGCGGGACCTTCGAGGCCGACGATGCCTACGTGACGATGCACCGGGCCGATCACACCAACGGCTTGGATACCACCTATGAGGCCTCCGGCGGCATGCCGGCGGGGTATATCATCAGCGACACCGTTCCGACCCAGGTCGCCGATGCCGACAGTACCACCTTCTATAACGCCGGCGACACGGGTTTGATGACCGAGATGCGCGAGGTCATCGGGCCGTACCTTGAACCCGACGCTGCGGCCGTCCCGATCGGCGATCACTTCACGATGGGCCCTATGCAGGCTGCGATCGCCGTCGACTGGCTCGATGTCGACATCGCCTTCCCGATGCATTACGATACCTTCCCGCCGATCGAACAGGACCCCGAGGACTTTACCAGGGAAGTCGAGGCGACCGGAAGCGATGCGACCGTCGAGATCCTCAGCGCCGACGAGCCCTACCACATCGATTGATCGATACCCGGTAGTTCCTTAGCGACACTGGTACGGCCGAAATCGGACAGCACAATCTTGTTAACGGTGCCGAGCCAACCAATAGTCGGTGACTTACTGATGCCAAGTAGAACATCCACCGCGACCTGGGAAGGCGATCTCCAGACCGGCAACGGCTCGATGACCATCGGCGATGGCGTCTACGAGGGCGCGTTTACCTTCGCCTCCCGGTTCGAACGGGGCGAGGGCACTAATCCCGAGGAACTGATCGCGGCGGCCCACGCCGGCTGTTTCGCGATGGCGCTGTCGAACGAACTCGCTAGTGATGGCTACGACCCCCAGGAGGTCAACACGTCGGCGACTGTCCACCTCGAGGACGGGGCGATCTCACAGATCGACCTCGAAGTCGAGGCGACGATCCCCGACATCGACGAGGAGACGTTCCACGAATACGCCAACGGTGCCAAGGAGAACTGCCCGGTTTCCCAAGCGCTCGCGGCGGTCCCCGAGGTCACGCTGTCGGCAACGCTGGTCTGATCGGTCGGCTCAAACGGCGGGATCACCGACGGACGATCCCGGTCACGGACAAAACTCTGATACCCTTTGTTCTCTAAGCGCTCGGTATGGACGAGCGACGGTGGCAGGACCTCATAGTCGGCGAGCGGATGGCGGTCGATCAGCAGTTCTCGGACCGGATTCAGGCCTCCCAGTTTTCCCAACAGGAATGGGGAATGATCATGACGGCGGTCGAGTTCGAGATCGACGGTACTGGCGAGAACGCCCGGATCGTCGCCCGGACCGAACAGATCGAACACGTCCTCCCCCAGCTCACCGAAACCCGCCAGCAGATGCAACATCCGATGGGGGGCGGTGGCGGCGATCGTGGCGGGAGCGGTGGCGGTCTCTTCGATTCGATCAAATCCGCCCTTGGGATGGACGACGACGATACCGCCGAGATCTTCCAAGAGGCCAGTCGGCTCGCTGACGACTACGCGAGCGCGCTGCAGGAACACCTCGAAGACCAGGGCAAATGGGAGCACGTCCGCGAGGCGGCGACCGCCGAGTCGGAAGCGTCCGCCGGTGACGAGGATGTAGAAGAGCGCGTCGAAGAATAATTACGGCTGACCACGGTTCCGTTCGGTCGCCACGAAACGATCGGATCCACCCGAACGCCGCCCTCTGTGTTCCTATCTCCGGGCACTACGATGTCGAGTTTGCTCACGCGTTCGACTGAATACCGTTACCCGTCGCCGGAGTGAAACAGCGTCAGTTCCTCGGCCTCGTAGATGTTGATGAGTTCGGTGACGATCTCGTCGTAGGACTCGTCTTCGATCCGGAGATTGTCGAGACGCTCGACCGTCTCCTCGCTGACCTCGATTGTCGGCATGGTATGCTGGCGCTTCGCCGTCGATGTTCTTAATCCTCACGACCCCTCTCTGACCTTGGCGTCCTCGGGTTTTTGATACTCTTCGTCTCGGCGATGTCGACGAATATCCCGAAATAATTGAACGCAGCCGTTACAGTTCGTCGATGATCGCGTGGGTGACGTCCTCGGTCGTCGCGTCGCCGCCGAGATCCGGTGTCGTCGGTCCGGTTTCGAGGGTCCGGGTAACCGCATCCCGGAGCCGCTGGCCCGCCTCGTCGTAGCCGAGGAACTCGACGAGCATCGCTGCCGAGAGGATCGTCGCAGTCGGGTTGGCGATCCCCTCGCCCGCGATGTCCGGGGCTGTTCCGTGAACCGGTTCGAACAAGCCCCGCTCGGGGCCGACGTTCGCGCTTGGCAACAGTCCGAGACCGCCGACCAGCCCGGCGGCGAGATCCGAGAGGACGTCGCCGGCGAGGTTCGGGGTGACGATCACGTCGTACTCCTCCGGAAAGAGGATCAGGTTGGTCGCCAGAGCGTCCATGATCGCGGGCTCGGTCGGGACGTCCTGCTCGTCGGCGACGGTCTCGATCGTCTCGACGAACAGCCCGTCGGTCTCGCGCATCACGTTGGCCTTATGCGCGATCGTGAACCCCGCCGTGTCGCGATCGGCGACGTACTCACAGGCGAACTCGCCGAGTCGGCGCGAGGCCGTCTTCGTGACCAACCGGGTCAGCGTCGCGACGTCGTCGGTGAGTCGGTCCTCGTGGCCGGCGTAGACGCCCTCGGTGTTCTCCCGGAGGAAGACCAGATCCGTTTCCGGCCGCAACGCGTCGGTGCCGGGATAGGCTCGGGCTGGCCGGATGTTGACGAACGAGCCGACGGCGCTTCGCAACGGCAGGATCACGTCGGCGGCCGTCTCGCCGGCGGCGCCAAACAGCGTCGCGTCGGCGTTGGCGGCGAGTGTTCGTGTCTCGTCCGGCAGCGGTGTGCCGACCTCCTCGGCGACGGCGTCGCCGGCATCGGCCTCGGTAAAGGTAAAGCCGAGATCGAGCGCTTCGAGCACCTCAACCGCGGCCGGCACCACTTCACGGCCGATCCCATCGCCCGGGATGACGACTATCTCCTCGGCCATGGGTTCAGTCGTCGGCCGTCTCCGGCTGGTGTTCCTCGACGTAGGGCAGCTGGGCGGCGGTGTCCCGGACGCGATCGAGGCTCGAACGCATCAGTGCCGTCGTATCCCAGATCCCCTCGACCAGCGCCTCCTTCATTGCCTGATCGATATCGACGTCGATCTCGGTGGCGTCGTAGGTGACCCGCTCGTCGGTGACGTCGATCTCGATCCCCGCGTCCGGGTTGTCCTCGATGAACGACTGTAGCGTCTCGATCGTCTCGTTGTCGGCCGTCACCGTCGGAATGCCAAGCGATTTGCAGTTGTCCTGGAAGATCTCGGCGAAGGATTCGCCGACGATCCCCTCGATCCCCCAGCGCATCAGCCCCTGTGGGGCGTGTTCCCGGGAGGAACCGGCGCCGAAGTTCTCGTTGACGACGAGAATGTTCGCGCCTTTATACTCGTTGAAGGGGTGATCGTTGGGTTCGCCATCGTCGTCATGGCGGGCGTCGTAGAAGACGTACTGGCCCATGTTCTCGAAGGTGACCTCCTTGAGAAACCGGGCCGGCATGATCTGGTCGGTGTCGATCCCGTCGCCACGGAGCGGGACGCCGGTACCGGCGACCCGACGGACCGCCATCGATGGGTTCTCGGCGTCGCTCATCAGTCAAGCACCTCCCGGACGTCGGCGATCTCGCCACGCACGGCCGCCGCCGCGACCATCGCGGGGCTCATCAGGACGGTCCGGCCGTCTTTCGAGCCCTGGCGGCCGATGTAGTTGCGGTTCGACGAGGAGGCACAGACCTCGTCGCCGTAGAGCTGATCGTCGTTCATCGCCAGACACATCGAACAGCCGGCCTCGCGCCAATCGAAGCCGGCCTCTTTGAACACCTCATCGATGCTTTCCTCCTCACACTGGCGTTTGACCGTCTGGGACCCCGGCACCGCAAGCGCCCGGACGTCCTCGGCGACGTGTCGGCCTTCGAGGACGTTTGCGGCTTCGCGGAAGTCCGACACTCGGCCGTTCGTACAGGTCCCGAGGAAGGCGACGTCGACCGGGAAGCCGATCATCGATTGACCGGGTTCGACGCCCATGTGCTCTTGGGCCTTCTCGGCGGTCGGCGGATCGTTGAGCTCGGCGGGATCGGGCACCGTCCCCGTCACCTCGATGACCTGCCCCGGGTTGACCCCCCAGGAGACCATCGGCGCGAGGTCGTCGACGTCGATCTCGACGATGTCGTCGTACTCGGCGTCGGGTTCGGATTTGATCGACTCCCAGAACTCCTTGCGTTCCTCGAAAGCCTCGCCCTCGGGGGCGTACTCGCGACCACGGAGATATTCGTAGGTGGTCTCGTCGGGATTGATATAACCGGCCCGGGCGCCGCCCTCGATGGACATGTTACAGATCGACAGGCGCCCTTCCATGTCGAGTTCCTTGATCGCGGGCCCGCCGTACTCGTAGACGTGGCCGACGCCCCCGTCGACGCCGAGGTCGTGAATGAGCTTGAGGATGATGTCCTTCGAGTAGACGCCGTCGCCCAGCGACCCGGTGATGTTGATCCGGCGGACGTCCATTTTTTCGGCGGCGATACAGCCCGTCGAGAGGACGTCCCGGATCTGGCTCGTGCCGATCCCCATCGCGAAGGCGCCGAACGCGCCGTGAGTCGAGGTATGGGAGTCACCACAGACGACGGTCATCCCCGGCTGGGTCAGCCCCAGCTCCGGGGCGACGACGTGGGTGATCCCTTGCTTGCCTGAATCGAGGCCGAAGAAGGTGATGCCGGCTTCTTCGGTGTTCCGTTCGAGCGCCGACAGCATCGTCTCGGCCTGATCGTCGGCGAGCGGCCGTTCCCGGCCCTCGGGCGTCGTCGGAACGATGTGATCGGTCGTCGCGACGGTCCGTTCGGGGAAGGCGACGTCGAAGTCCCGTTCCCGAAGCATCGAGAACGCCTGTGGACTGGTCACTTCGTGAATGAGATGCAGCCCGATAAACAGCTGATCTTGGCCGTTCGGCAGTTCCTGGACCTTGTGATGCTCCCAGACTTTGTCATAGAGCGTGCCCTTACTCATCGTCGGGTACCTCGTCCGTTCGTTCGCGTACCTGGGTGCCGTCCCAGACGCGGTTCGCCCCATCGCCGTCCGGTGGGGTGTGGCTGATGTCGCCGAGCTTGGCCGGCTCGTCGGCTGTTTCCTCGGTCGGATCGGCGGGTTCCATCTCCGATTCCTCGTCGGTCGCAGCCGGCTCCCGAGCCGTCTCGCGTCGACCGCCGTCGGCGATCACCGTCGGTCCCCGCCGGAAGGCGGCGCCGAACGATCGGTTGTCGGTCGGATGGGTGTGATCGATCTCGCTGAGCGTCTCCGGTTCGGTGTCGGTGTCTCTGTCTGTCTCTGTGGTTGTGTCGTGTTCTGTCATCGTTAGGCTCGCACGTTTTCCTCGGTTTCCTGTTCGCTTTCTTGCTCTTCGGCCCAGGCGAATAGATCCCGGAGCCGTTCGCCAACGGCCTCGATCTCGTGGTTCTTCTCGGCCTCGCGGAGCTGGTTGTACATCGGCCGGCCGGTTTGGTTTTCCATCACCCACTCGCGGGCGAACTGGCCGGTTTGGACGTCCTCGAGGACGGCTTCCATGTTCTCCCGGACCGAATCGTCGATGATGTCCTCCCCACGGGTGAGTCCGCCGTATTCGGCGGTGTCGGAGACCGAATCCCACATCGCGCCGAGCCCGCCTTCATACATCAGATCGACGATGAGCTTCATCTCGTTGAGACACTCGAAATACGCCATCTCCGGGCTGTAGCCCGCATCGACCAGCGTTTCGTAGCCGTGTCGAATAAGCGCCGTAATGCCTCCACAGAGGACGGCCTGTTCGCCGAAGAGGTCGGTCTCGGTCTCCTCGCGGAAGGACGTCTCGACGACGCCCGCCCGCGTACAGCCAAGCGCGTGAGCGTAGGCGAGCGCTTCGTCTTTGGCGTCGCCGGTCGCGTCCTGGTAGACCGCCAGCAGCGCGGGCGTCCCCTGATCCTGTTCGTAGTTGCGCCGGAGCAGATGGCCGGGGGTCTTCGGCGCGATCATCGTCACGTCGACGCCTTCCTGGGGTTCGATCTGATCGTAGTGGATGTTAAACCCGTGTGCGAACTGGAGGGTATCCCCCGGTTCGATACCGTCTTTGATGTCCTCGTAGACGGCCGGCTGGACAGTGTCGGGGACGAGCATCGACACGATATCGGCCATCGCGGCCGCATCGCTCGGCGTCTCGACGCGCAGCCCGGCGTCCTTGGCGTCCTCGCGCGAGGACGACCCCTCCCGGAGGCCGACGACGACGTCGACGCCGCTCTCCGAGAGATTCAGCGCGTGGGCATGGCCCTGGCTGCCGTAGCCGAGCACGGCCACGACCTTGTCGTCGATCTGGGAGCGATCCGCGTCGCTATCGTAGTATACCGTCGTCGTGAACTCCTCGGGCTCTGTCGTTGTCATGGGTTGATATGGTCGATGGGTGGGTTGGATTAAATATGGTATCGGTATCGTTCCGGTCGGATCGGTCGGGCGGTCGCCTCAGTAGCCGTGACCGTTGCCGGCGGTCAGAGCCGCGCCGCTGGTCAACGCAGCCGAGCCGGTACGGACGATCTCCTTGATGTCGAACCGGTCGAAGGTATCGATCGCCCCGTCGATTTCCCCCCGGTCGCCGGTCACCTCGACGGTGATCGTCTCGGTACACACGTCGACGACATCGCCGCCGTGCATCTCCGCGACTGCCTGGACCTTGTCGGGGTCTTCGGCGTCGACTTTGATCAACGCGAGCTCGCGTTCGACGGCCCCCGAGACTTCGGTGACGTCGATGACCGGTACCAGTTTGCGGAGCTGTTTTTTCACCTGCTCGATGCCGGGTTCGGGCTCGATCACCGCGAGTGTGATCCGGGCTTTCGAATCGTCGGTCGTCGGCCCGACCGATAGCCCCTCGATGTTGAACTGCCGGCGGGCGAACAGCCCGGCGACCTTGGCGAGCACGCCCGGCTCGTGTTTTACCAGTGCCGACAGGACGGCTCGCCGGGGTTGTTCCTCGGCTTCGGCCCGGGGATCGATGCGGATCCCCTGGGTGTTCCGGCGGGCTTCCGGATGGGGTCGTTCGTACGGTCCTGGACTCGATCGCGTTCCGGCTTCGGGTTCGTGTTCGGGATCGGTAGTTTCGCTGCTCATCCTGTCACCTCACAGTTGTTCGAGTTGGTCGTGATCCATGGCGAAGCGGCCGTTGTCGCCACCGCTCGGGACCATCGGGAAGACGTCCTCGGCGGGGTCGATGTGAGCGTCGATCACCGACGGCCCGTCGTACTCCATGGCCGCCTCGATCGTCTCTTCGACCTCGTCGTACTCCTCGATCCGGAACCCGCGGGCTCCGAAGGCCTCGGCGACCAGATCGAACTCCGGCACCCAGGGATACTCCGACGCCATCCGGCGTTCCCCATAGAACGCATCCTGCCACTGGCGGACCATGCCGACGGCGGTGTTGTTGAGGATCACCACGTTGATGTCGAGCTGTTCGCGGACCGCCACCGACAGCTCGGCGCCGGTCATCAGGAAGCCGCCGTCGCCCTCGAAGGCGACGACCGTCTTCTCGGGCGCGGCGATCTTCGCGCCGATCGCGCCCGGCACGCCGTAGCCCATCGTCCCCAGGCCGTTTGAGGAGACCCAGGTCCGGGGTTCCCGGTAGGTCCAGTACTGGGCCGCCCACATCTGGTGTTGGCCGACCCCCGTGGTGACGATCGTATCGTCGGGGGTCATCTCGTCGAAGGTTTCGACGATGTACTGGGGTTTCAGTGGTTCGTCGTCGGGCATGTCGTAGGTCATCGCGTACTCGTCCTTCCAGGTCAGACACTGCTCGCGCCACGCCTCGGCGTCGGGCGCTTCGGGCATCGCCTCGTAGACCTGGTTGAGGACGGTCGCGGCGTCGCCGATCAGCGGGTAGTCCGCCTCGATGTTCTTCGAGATTTCCGCCGGATCGATATCGACGTGGATGACCTCGGCTTCGGGGGCGAAGGTCTCGATGTCGCCGGTGAGGCGGTCATCGAACCGGGTGCCGATGGCGAACAGCACGTCGGTGTGGGTGATCGCCATGTTGGCGTAGCCGGTGCCGTGCATTCCCGCCCACTCGAGCGAGAGGTCGTCGTCTTCGGGGAACGCCCCCATCCCGGGTTGGGTCGTCGTCACCGGAACGCCGAACTCGCGGGCGAACTTCCGCAGTTCGGCGCTCGCGTTGGCCTTGATGACGCCACCGCCGGCTAGGATCAACGGCCGGTCAGCCGCCGCGATGGCCTCGGCGGCCGCCTGAACCGTCTCGGCATCGGCCTTTTCCTGGACCTCGTGGGTGTCCGGGGCCTTCGGTTCGCCCGGAGTTCGATCGGTCTCACCCTGGGTGACGTCCTTCGGGAGATCTACCAGGGTCGGCCCCTGGCGGCCCTCGTTGGCCAGTGCGAACGCCGTGCCGACGGTGTCACCGACGGTATCCGGATCGTCCGCGAAGAAGTTGCCCTTCGTGACCGGCGTAGTGACGCCGATGGTATCGGTTTCCTGGAAGGCGTCGTTGCCGACGAAATCGATCGGCACCTGCCCGGTCAACGCGATAAGCGGATCGGAGTCCATGTCGGCGTCGGCAAGTCCCGTCACGAGGTTGGTCGCGCCCGGTCCCGACGTTGCCATACAGACGCCGGGTTTGCCCTTGACGATCCCGTAGGCGTCGGCCGCGTGGGCGGCGCCCTGTTCGTGGGCCATCGTGACGTGATAGAGATCGTCCGAATCGTACAGGGCGTCGTAGACGGGCATGATCGCGCCACCGGTGACACCAAACAGGACCTCGGCAGCCGAGTTCTCGATTGCGGCGACGACCGACTCTGCACCGGTTTCGATCGGATGGATAGTCTCTTCGGACTCTTCGTCTGACGGTTCCTCGGTATAGGCGTGGGCTGGTTCGCTCATCGGTTTGCTCCCTCGGTTGGTATGGGTGTGTGGTTGCGGTCTGCCGGAGACGTGGTGGCTGTCATCTGTTGGGTGTGGATTGCTGTTCGGTGATCGATACGGGCCGACGGACCGGAAAACAAGGGTAGTGGGGGAGAAGGGGCTAAAGTGCCCCTACAATACCCCCGACGA
Source organism: Chewarchaeum aethiopicum (SeqCode) (assembly GCA_034190395.1). Lineage (GTDB taxonomy): Archaea > Halobacteriota > Halobacteria > Halobacteriales > Hikarchaeaceae > Chewarchaeum > Chewarchaeum aethiopicum. Next base: position 22,075 of record JAXINS010000072.1, on the reverse strand, counting down.
CCGCCGTGACAGCCACACCGCTTGCCGACCGAACGAACGGACGGGTCGCGGCCACTGACTGCCGGCTCATTACCTGTGTGATACAACTGGGTGCCGTTATAATGCTTTCGTGATACGTTCCGACCGCTTTGCGAGCGATAGACGCATGGCTGGCGGTCGAGAGCGATCCCGGGGGTGATCACGCCTGCACCTCCTCCCGTTCCTGTTCGTCGGCTTGTTCGACGCCGGCCTCGGCGGCGAACTCCTCGAGCGCTTCGAGGGTCACGCGGTTTTTCTCCGCGCCGTACTCTTTGACCTGCCGGGTGACCTCCCGAACCTGATCTTCCGTCGGCTCATAGCCCAGTTCCTCGAGACGCTCGCGGACGGCGTGGGTCCCGGTATGTTTGCCCAGGACGACTTCCCGGTTGGCGCCCACCATCTCAGGGGTCATCACACCGGGCTCGAAGGTATCGGCGTTCTCCAATACGCCGGCGGCGTGAATCCCGCTCTCGTGGGCGAAGGCGTTCTGGCCGACGACTGGCTTGTTCGGCGGGATGTCGATCCCGCTTTTTTCGGCGACCAGCCGAGCCAGCTCCGTGATCTTGGTCGTGTCGATGCCGGTATCGACGCCGTAGATCGATTCGGCGGCCATGACGACCTCCTCGTAGGCGGCGTTGCCGGCCCGTTCGCCGATGCCGTTGACCGACACCTGGGCCTGGTGGGCGCCGGCCTCGTAGCCGGCGATGGCGTTGGCCGACGCCATCCCGAAGTCGTCGTGGGTATGGACGTCGATCCGGGCGTCGGTGTGGTCGGTGACGAACTCGATGAGGTCGGCGAACCGACTCGGCGTTGCGACCCCGGTGGTATCGGGGATGTTGATCCAGTCGGTACCGGCCGCGGTGACGCCTTCGATGACCTCCTTGAGGAAGTCCGGATCCGTCCGGGTGGCGTCCATCGGCGAGAACATCACTTCCACGCCGGCCTCGACACACCGTTCGACGGAGTCGATCGATCGTTGCTTTACGTCCTCGCGCGTCGAGTGCATCGAGTCCTCGATCTGGACGTCGCTGGTGCTGGCAAAGACGTGCACCAGACCGACCCCCGAATCGAGGGCTGCTTCGATGTCTTTCTCGACGACGCGTGCCAAGCCACACACCGTCGTGTCGGTGTGTTTGGCGATATCGCGAACGGCTTTGAACTCCGCATCGGAGTTGACGGGAAAGCCCGCTTCGATGACGTGTGTGTTCATCTCGTCAAGCAGCTTCGCTATCTCCCGTTTGTCGTCGTACGAAAACGAAACACGCGGGGCCTGCTCGCCGTCGCGAAGTGTCGTGTCGAAAATCCGTGCCGTGTCGAATTCCGAAGGGTTAGCTAACGTGCCCTGGAAGAACTCGATTCCCCTGCTGGGGAGCAGAGGCACCCTCGTGAGATGTCATATGCAATTCAATTGGAGTCGTCAAAGCTATTTAAATCTACCCGTCGGCTGTCCCCGTGTGCTGTGGTATCGGGTGGCGTATCTCGCGGCGGTCTGTTGGATTCACCAACTAGTTGTTCTCGCCCGTGGGCGGACGCGAGGCTTTTTCCCCACCGGACCTGACGAAGGGGTATGGGTGAGTTCGATCTCGATCTGGATTCGATCGAACGGGAGTTCGATGCCGGCGGCCAACGACGGCTCGTCTTGGGCGTACTCGACGGTTCCACCCCCGGCGAGGAGTGGCTCGATGAGGTCAGAAACGGCAACGTGTTGATCCTCGACATCGAGGGCGAACTCGAGGAACTAGCCGCCGATTTCGCCGGCGAGATCAAAGCCGGCGGCGGGTCACTCGTCCACTTCCGCGGGTTTTTACTCGTCACTCCACCCGAGATCGAGATCGATCGAGAACGGCTCCAATCGGCGGCCGACTAAGCTATCGTTGGTCACTCCCTGCGGATCGTCAGATAGTGGCCGTCGGGGTCTTTTATCCGGACCGTTTCCGGTGGTGCGGTGCCATCATCGAGATACGTCACCGAACAGACGTCCTCGGCGATGGCGTCTGCGACGGCGGTCGGATCATCGGCCCGAAAGCCGAGATCGACGTGGACGCCGCCACGGCCGTCGGCGATCCCGAGTTGTGGCTCCCAGAGTTCGATGTCGACCGGGCCGAGATCGAGTCGGGCCCGTCGGCGGGCCTCGCCACGGTCGACGACTTCCCCGCCAAGACCCGTATAGACCGCGAGTGCCCGGTCGAGGGACTCGACTTCGAGCACCACCTCGAAGATGCCGGTAATCCCGCTTCCCTCCTCGGCAAACTGACCGAGTTCGACGCAGTGGCCATCCGGATCATAACAGTACAGCGAGGAGGCCGATCCGAATTGGTGTTCATCAAGATCAAATTGCTCGCCCAGTCGGGCTTTCCACTGGTCGTATTCCCCTCTCGGGATCGCGAAGGCGTAGTGCGTGTGGAGCCCCCCACGGGGAACCGGGCCGGGTGTCCGCAACCGGAGTTCGCTGTCACCGACGCCCAGGATCGCTTCGGTTGCCGTCCGATCGATGACCGGAAGGTCGAGATGGTCGGTGTAAAACGACAGCGCCCGCTCGAGGTATTTCACCTCGAGTGTGAGCCATGCCAGCCCAGACAGCATACCTCATCATCCGATGGCGTGGCCTTAATTCATCGGTCGGGTGACCGACTATGTGCTTATACACGTCGCCGGCCAATCCCGTGATATGCCACTGAAGGCGAGCGGCCGGTCGTCGGGAATCGAGACCATCGACCGATTCGACGGCGGCGTCGGCTGGATCGCCCATCCCGAGGAAACCCTCGAACGGGCCAGCCATGCCCTCGTGGTCGACGATGCTGTCTGGCTCGTCGATCCGCTTGACGCCCCCGGTGTCGATGAGTTGCTTGATGAGTTCGACGAGATCGCCGGTGTCGTCGTGTTGCTCGACCGGCACATGCGCGATGCAGCCACCTTCGCCGATCGGTACGACGTGCCGGTCTATCTTCCGGCGCCGATCGATCGAATGCCCGAGACCGATCGGATCGAACGGATCAGCGGTTCGCTCCCGGGTACGCGATACCGGACGATTACGGTCCTGGACAAACCGGGATGGCACGAAGTCGCCCTCTATGACGAGACGACCGCCACCATGGTCGTTCCGGAGGCCCTCGCGACGATCCCGAGTTTCCGGGCCGGGCCCGAACGACTGGGGGTTCATCCGGCCCTTCGGTTGTTCCCGCCGCGGGTCCTCAGACGGTATACCCCCGAGCGGATCCTGGTCGGCCACGGCCGGGGGGTCTTCGAGAACGCGACTGAGGCGCTCCGGGCGGCGATCGATGGGTCGCGTCGCCGGGCACCGAGTGTCTACATCAACAGCCTCAACGAGTTGTTCTCCTAACCGTCACTTGAGGTAGCCGAGTTCCCGGAGTTGGTCGGCGATCTCCTCGAACTCGGCTTCGGTGAGTTCGCCCTCCCGTTGGTGTTGGATCACGATGCTGCGGAGGAGAAATCGGACGAGATCGCTGACGCTTTGGAAACTGGTGTCCTCGATGGTTCCTTCCACCCGTTCGGCGAGGTCCTTCGGGATCGAGACGGTGGTGTATTCGGTCATACCCGCACAAGGCCGGACCGACCGATAGGCGTAACGGTCCCGGTGAGTGGGTTTTTTCCGGCAGGCGATCGAACGCCGACTTAATGGGAGTCCGGCCACCGCAGCAGGATTCGGACGAGCCCGAGCTGATCGAATTCGGTATCGCGGCGCTGGACGGACGGCTCGAACACACCGATATCGATTTCCCCGCCACGCGCGCCGAGATCGAGCGTGTGCTCGGTAACGTACGAGTCCCGTATGACGCCCACGGCAACGAGGTGACCCTCTCGGAAGCGCTGGGAGAACTCGACCAAGAGCGATTCGACTCCGAGCAGGACCTGCTGAACGCCCTCCATCCCGTCTTCGAGCGCTATCGGGCCCAATCGGCCTCGGGGATCATCGCCTCGATCAGGTCGTTTCTCCCGTTTTGAGTTCAGTCGAACCATCGCAGCTGTTCGCGGTGGAGCGCGAGGATCATATCCGACAGCACCCCGAAGATCAACAGCTGCACCCCAAACAGCACCGCAAAGACCGCGATAATCGCCAGCAGCTCGTGGGACTGGCTCTGGGTGAACCACTCGATAACGACAAAGAGCCCGACAGCGGTGCCGATCCCGCCGAAAATGACGCCGAACGCACCGAAATAAAACAGCGGATTGCTCGTTTTTGCCAGCCGATAGAGGGTGAGCAGGATCACCCCACCGTCGCGGAACGGTCGGAGGTTCGTCTCCGAATCGCCGGGACGCGATTCATAGCGGATCGGGACGATCTCGGTCGTGATGTCGTTTTTGACACACTCGACGGCGAGTTCGGTTTCGATGCCAAAGCCCTGGGCGGTAAACCGGAACCGCTCGATCGATTCCAGGGTGAACGCCCGATAGCCGCTGAGGATGTCCTTGAAATCCCGGCCGTGGATCCGCCTGAAGGCGGCGTTGATCAGTCGGTTCCCGACCTGATTAAGCCGTGACATCGCGTCGGTGGCCATCTCGGCAAAGCGGTTGCCGATAACGTGCTCGGCCCGGCCGGCGTATAGCGGTTCCAGTAGCTTCTGGGCGTCTTCCGGGCGGTAGGTACCATCGCCGTCGACCAACAGCACATACGACGTCTCGATCTGTCCGAGTGCTTGCCGGACGGCTTGGCCCTTGCCGGTCCCGGTCTGGCGTTCGACCGTCGCGCCGTGCTCGGCGGCGATCTCCCTGGTGCCGTCTTCCGAATCACCGTCCATCACGAGGATGTTCTCGAACCCCTCCGCTCGAAACCGATCGATGACGTCGCCGATGGTTTCGGCTTCGTTGAGCGTCGGGATGAGGACACAGACATCCCCGTGGTCGGTCATCATCAGGAAGTCACTGTAGCGGGTACTAAACCCTTTATTATGATCGCAGTACCGGAGCGATCAGGGGTGGACTGGTAACTGCCCGCCGTCATCCAAGCACGGTACGTACGGCGTCGGCCATCGCGTTGACCCGACTCCCGTGTTCGTACTCACAACGGATCCCGTTGGTCACGTACGCAAAGCCGATATTCGCGGCCGGGTCCCCCCACCCGACGATGCTGCCCAGCCCGCCGTGGCCGAACACCCGCGAGGGACTGATGGTACCGTATTTGTCCCAGGCCGTCCCGGCGAGTTCAACGCCGAGCCCGTACCGTCGGGGCGTCCCGAGGGTCCCGTCCCGTTCGACCGCGATCTGTTCGGTCCGGAGTGCCCTTGCCGTCTCGGCGCTCAAAATCCGGGTGTCATCGAGGGCACCGTCGTTAGCCAGACAGGCGTAAAACCGGGCCATGTCCCGGGCTGTCCCGATCCCGGTCGCCGCCGGGATGACCGCCCGCTGGATTGCTGGTTGGTTAAACAGCGCCGCCGCTTCGGCGTTGTCCGAATCCTCGAGACCGATCCCCGGATCCCGACACCGGTCGAATTCCTCGAACCCGACAAGCGTCGCGACCGTCTCGGGATCGGCGTCGCCGAGTCCGATCGATGTCTCGTCCATGCCGAGGGGCTCGAAGACGTTTTCGCGCGCATACTCGTCGATCGGCGTACCGCTGACCCGGCGGACGAGTTCGCCGACGAGCCAGCCGTAGTTGAGCGCGTGATAGGCCGCCGTCGATCCCGGTTCGAAGTCGAGTTCCGCCCGCTCCATCGCGCTGACGGCCGCCGACCAGTCTGTCCATTCGGTTGGGTCGTCATCGATCGGCCCGGTCGGTAATCCCGATTGATGGCTGAGCACCTGGCGGACGGTGACCGTCGCTTTCGGTGTCCCCGGCGATGCGAACTCCGGCCAGTGGTCGACGACGCGATCGTCGTACGCAAGTTCGCCGGCATCGACGAGCTGGTGAAGACAGACGCCGGCATAGGGCTTGGTACACGAGAACAGCACGTGGCGTCGGGTCGCGGTCGTTTCCGTGCCATCGGGGCCGGTCGTCCCGCCGGCGTACTCAACGACCTGGTCGCCGTCGACGTACACCGCTAACTGTGCACCGTGATGAACACCGGCGTCCAGCTGTCGATCGAACAGTGCTCGAAGCCGATCGAACCCGGTATCCGTACTTGTGGCCATGGTGCCTCTGTACGGGCGGCCGGCAAAACTCCACGGTCGATCCGCCGACTCGATACGTCTTTACCGGCCGCGGCCCGGCCATCGACAATGACTCGACCGCTGGTTTTGGATATCGATGGCACCCTGAGCGGCCCGGACCGGGCGATCGAGGGGCGTGTGTTTGATCGGCTCCGTGCGTGGCCGGAACCGATCGTCATTGCGACCGGGAAGGCCTTCCCGTATCCGATCGCCCTGTGTCAGTTCATCGGACTCCCGCCACGGGCCGTCGCCGAGAACGGTGGCGTTGCCTTCGCCGAGGATACGGTCGTGTTCAACGGCGATCCCGAGGCCGTCGCCCGGGTCGAGGACGACCTCACGGCCGCCGGTCACGATCTGGGCTGGGGCGCGGGCGATCTGGTGAACCGGTGGCGGGAAACGGAGCTGGCGATCAGCCGGGAGGTACCCCGCGAGCCGATCGACCGTAGCGCTGACCGACACGGGTTAGAGGTGATCGATTCGGGGTTCGCCTATCACGTCAAGCCCCCCGATGTGGATAAGGGCGCGGGGCTCGTGACCGTTGCCGAGCTTCTCGATATCGATCCCGAAACCTTCGTCGCGGTCGGGGACTCGGAAAACGACGTGGCGACGTTCACAACGGCCGGTGTCAGCTTTGCCGTGGCCAACGCTGACGACCGAGCGCAAGCGGCGGCCGATTATATCACCGACGGTTCGTATGCCGCTGGATTGTTCGAAGCGCTCGACGCCGTCGAGGCTCGATCCTACTGATCAGTGGGAGTTCAAAATCATCGCTCTTATTTCCTGTGTGGACTCGACGGGTATGGTCACGCGACCACTGGTGTCCGATCCTCAGGCATCGATGATCGGGTTGTATGACCCGTTGATGTCCCATTCATGCAGACAGAACGGGTCCCCGCTGACCCGTTCACCGTCCTGTCTGCGAATCTCCCACTCGCCGTCGTTCCAGACGTCCTCGCGTCCACATTGGACGCACGTCCGTCGGTCCGGCGGAACCAGATCGACTTCCGACATACGCGGCTGTACGCGATTCCCTGACTTAAACAACACCACTCCTCGGTCGTCCACGTGAGTTCTTTACCGTTCGGCTGTCGAGACAGGGATATGCACCGACGCGACCTGCTCAGCGTCACCGGGACGTTCCTTGCGGGCGGAATTGCCGGTTGCGTTCGAGGCATCCGCGGGCGTGATGGTGGCGGTGGCAGTGGAGCCACACCGACGGTCGCCTCTCCCTCGGCTGCACTCTCGGTGTCGAGTCCGGCGTTTGCCGACGGTGACTCGATCCCCACGAAATACACCTGCGATGGCGAGGACGGTTCACCGCCGCTCTCGATCGATGGCGTCCCCGATGGCGCCCAGTCGCTTACGCTGGTAGTCGACGATCCGGACGCCCCGGGTGGGACCTTTACTCACTGGCTGCTCTGGAATATTCCAGTAGATACGCAGTCGATTCCGGCATCGATCCCGCGCTCGGAAAAGGTCGCAACGCTGCAGGGGGCGATCCAGGGGACGAATGACTTCGATGTGCTCGGCTATCGCGGTCCCTGTCCACCTCAGGACGACAGTGCCCACACGTACCGATTCATTCTCCAGGCCCTCAAAACCCCACTGAGCCTCGATCCGGGTGCCGATCGAGCGACATTCGAGGACGCGATGCCGGAGACTGTCCTCGCGCGGACAGTGTTGCGGGCATCCTACGATCGCTGACACCCTCCCCCGCTAACGCGCGAGGTTTCGTGCCTGCTTATCCCATACCTTCGTTGTATGTGGTTCGTGGTAACATTCAACATGATCTAGCCCGAACGACTAGATATGTTACCACAGGATCCCTTCGATCCGGATCGGACGTACATCGAGTGTCGGGAGTGTGGGCACCGGGAGATGGTGACTGAGCGACCGGCTACCTGTCCGAAGTGTGCTGCCGAGACGGTGCGGAACCTGGCTATCCCACGCGAGTAACGCTGTCGTTCCCTACGTTTCGAAATCCGGGAGATGCTCCAGTGCTTCGACGTCGGATTCCCCCAATAGCTACCTCCGATATCCCGCTAAATGCTGCAAAAGGGTGATTCGGCGTGACCTTTCTACTGCACAGTCACTGTCCTTTATGACTACAGTTGACTAACGCCCATCTATGTCCTTGGGTGTCAAGAGGCCTGACCCGCCGGAGCTTCAGGAGATGGACCCGAACGAGTATGAGGATGCAGAGGTGGTTGGCGACACGGACTACCGGCGGGACGAATTAGAGACGTTCCTTCAAGAAGGAGCGTGGGAGGAAGCATGGGAGACATGGACACGGGATACCGATTTGACCGAAGAGGAGTGGGCGATTGTTGAAGAGCTCGGGCTGCTGTCCGATTTCGATTTCTTTTGGGATTCGTTTGCTGAACGTGTGGGCTATCACGCGCCGGGTATCCCCGAGGATTGGCAGGAACGGGACCTCCACTCCGCGCTCGATTCATGGGGGGCCGTTTCCTCGATCAACGCCTCCCTTACGGAATTAGGCCAAATCGTGTGCGATGTTTTGAAAGACGAGTATATCGACTGGGAGTCGGATTACGAGGCACCCGACGATCTCCCCGATTTCTGACCCCGGTTTAGAACAACCGCTAAGAACTCCGTGCGCAACTCGAGATCGCGCACAACCCCGTAATCCGCTTCGTCGAGCTCCGGCCGGACCGTCTACTGATGCCAGGCGTCGCTCCAGGCGCCGGTCTCGAGGTATTCTTCGAGTTCCTCGCGTCGATAATCGTCATCGCCGACTACCCCGGCGTCATCGTATTCCGAGGCGTCGATCCCGGTGTCACGGGTCGGCGGATCGGGGCTGTCGACATGGAGTCCCATACTCCCAGCAAGATCGGATCGCATGGGGATACGTCGTTGTCGAGGCCGGTCCGTACCGGAGGTCGATAAGGGTAAACCGTCCGATCCGCAAAAGCCGGTGATGACCGCGCAGGGCACCGAAGAGTCCGGCCACATTCACGTCGTCGGCACGGCCCACGTTTCCAGTGAGAGCGTCGAGGAGGTCCAACGGGCGATCGAGGACGAACAGCCCGACGTCGTCGCCGTCGAGCTCGACGAGGGACGGTACCGCCAGCTCAAAGGCCACGACCCGGAGGAACTCGACGCGACGGATCTCCTGCGTGGGAACACGGTGTTTCAGTTTCTCGCCTACTGGTTGCTCTCCTACGTCCAGGCCCGACTGGGTGACCGCTTCGACATCGAACCCGGAGCGGACATGCTGGCGGCTGTCGAAACCGCCGAACGCCACGGGATCGATGTCGCCTTGGTCGATCGGGATATCCAGACGACGATCCAGCGGTTCTGGAAACGGTTGACCTTCCGGGAGAAATTGGGTTTACTCTGGCAGCTCACGCTCGCGATGGCCGGCTTCGGTGGCGGTGAGGAAGTCGAGATCAGTATGGACGAACTCACCGATACCGACGTGGTAACCGCGATGATGGAGGAGTTTCGCGCGTTTAGCCCCGGCGGGGCCGAAGCCCTGATTGACGAACGGGATGCTTTCATCGCCCACAAACTCGTCGCCCTTCGGGGGACCGGCCAGACCGTCGTGGCTGTCGTCGGCGCCGGCCACAAGGAGGGCATCGAACGGTATCTCGATGCCCCCGAGACCCTCCCACCGATCGAGTCACTGACCGGGACCGACACCGGGCGACGGTTCTCGGTGTTCAAATTCTTCGGCTATCTCATCACGGTCGGCTTCCTGGCCTTTTTCGGATTGCTGGCGATGGCCGGGGTCGCGAACACGTTCCTGTTGAAGGTCTTTGCCGCCTGGTTTGTCTTCAACGGTATCTTCGCCTTCGGGTTGGCTCGCCTGGCGGGCGCTCACTGGACAAGCGCATCGGTCGGGGGCTTGGTGGCGTGGTTGACCAGTATCAATCCGTTGCTGGCACCGGGGTGGTTCGCCGGGTACGTCGAGTTGCGTCACCTTAGCGTCTCCGTCGGGGATATTAGTGATCTCAACGAGATCCTTGCCGACGAAGAGAGTCCGATCCGGGAGCTGTTCTCGCGGATGCTCTCGGTCCCACTGTTTCGTCTGATCGCGATCGTAGCGATGACGAACGTCGGCAGCTTCATCGCGAGCATGCTCTTTCCGGTGATCGTTATCCCCTGGTTGGCACCGGAGATCGGTGGGCTCGATGGGTTGACCCGACTGATGATCGAGGGCGCACGCAATAGTGCCCAGTTCATCCTCGGGGCGATCGGATGACCCGGATCACGTTTAGCACCCGGGAACTCCGGGACCTTCTCGCTGCCTGGGTTGCCTTGGGGCTGGCGTTTGCGTTTTTCCTCGACCGTTCGCTGGCGGTCGGGTTGCTTAGAACGCCCTCGGGATCGGCGTTGATGGCGCTCGCGGGCATGGTGGTCAAGAGCCTGTTGACCGTCGGGATCGGCTTTCTGTTGCACGAACTCGCCCACAAGATCGTCGCGATCCGGTTCGGACAGACGGCCGCCTTTCGGGCCGACTACGGGATGCTCGGTATCGCCATCGCCGCGGGGTTGGCGGGCTTTCTTTTCGCCGCCCCGGGGGCCGTCCATCACCGGGGCCACATCTCCCCCCGGGAAAACGGGTTGATCGCGCTGGCCGGCCCGATCGTGAACTTAGTGCTGGCGACGGTGTTTCTCCCGCTTGTGTTCCTGGGCGGCATCCTCGGCGAGATCGGCAACCTCGGGGTGTTGATCAACGTCTTCCTGGCTGCCTTCAACATGCTCCCGTTCGGGCCGCTTGACGGCCGGAAAGTGCTCGATTGGAACCGGCTGGTCTTCGCAGCCGTGTTCGTGCCGAGCGTCGGGCTGGCAGCGGTGATGTTTCTGGGCTGATCGGGCCCGCCGAAACGGTGGGCTTTTGCTTTCGCTCGCCGGGCCTGAAGGCATGACCGAGGATGGTGAGTCGACCGCCGAGGACGCCGGATTGACTTACGCCGATGTCGGCGTTGATATTGACGCCAGCGAGGCGGCGACGGCGGCGTTGGCGGGGGCGCTCGGCGGGTTGGATACTTCCGAGTTCGCCGGCTTGATCGACATCGGCGATCGCTACCTCGCGCTCGCGACCGACGGCGTCGGCACCAAACTCCTCGTCGCCGAAGCGCTCGATGATTACTCGACCGTCGGCATCGATTGTATCGCGATGAACGCCAACGACATGGTCGCAATGGGGGTCCGTCCGGTCGCGTTCGTCGATTACCTCGCCGTCGAGACACCGGACGAATCGACGGCTGAAGCGATCGGCGAGGGGCTCGCTGCCGGCGCCGAGACCGCCGGCATCGCATTGCTCGGTGGCGAAACCGCGGTCATGCCCGAAGTGATCGCCGGACTGGATCTCGCCGGAGCCTGTGCCGGCCTCGCTCCGAAGGATGCCCTTTTCGATGGCGCTGCCCAGCCCGGTGATGCCATCGTCGGCTGGCCGTCGAGCGGGATCCACTCCAACGGGCTCACGCTCGCCCGGGAGGCAGTGACCCGTGACCATGCGTATACTGACCCGTTTCCCCACGATCCAGAGCGAACGATCGGCGATGTCCTGCTTGAGCCGACCCGCCTGTATACGGAGTTACTCGAGCCGATGCGTGCTCATGATGTCCGGGCAGCCGCCCACGTGACCGGCGGCGGCTGGACCAACCTCGAACGCCTCGCCGAGGACTCCCGGCGCTACGAGATCACTGAGCCGTTTGCCCCTCAGCCTATCTTCGAGTTCGTGCAGGCGGAGGGCGATATCACCGACGCCGAGATGCACCGGACGTTCAACATGGGGACCGGATTCGTGGCGGTGCTGGATGCCGATAAGGCGGCCGGGTTGACTGAGGCCAGCGACGGTCGAGTCATCGGCCAGGTCACGGCCGGCGATGGGGTGGCGATTCGCGGGATGGAACTTTGAGGATCGTAGGCGACTGAGCTCGGGGCCGACCCGGTCTTTCGATAAGGACCCGATCAGGAGACGTGGGCGGCGAGGTCGGCTTCGGTAATGATGCCGACCGTTGAGCCCTCCTCGGTTATCATGACTGCCTTGTAGTGTTCGAGGAGGTTGCCGATCTCATCGAGCGTGGCACTGGGGCCGACCGTCGGGAAACTCTCGGACATGACCTCCCGAACGGGCAGTTCACCGACCGATTCGTTTTCCTCGCGGGCCCTGACGACGTCGCTATCCGAGATGCTACCGACTGGAACGCCGTTTTGAATCACCGGAAGCTGTGAGTAGCCGGCGTCCTGCATCCGTTCGACGGCGAGACTGACATCGTCCTCGGGGCCAACGGTAACGAGGTCTTGGTGCATCAGATCCTCGGCCCGTACCACGCTTCCGGCGGATTCCTCGAGTGCGTTGACGATCCGTCGTAGCGTCGAGAGCCGGGGATCGACGTCCCCGCCCTCGATCCGGGCGATCAACGGCTGGGAGACGTCGGCTCGATCGGCCAGCTCACTCTGGGTGAGCCCCAGCTCGTTTCGGCGTTGGCGGAGGTCCTCCGATGTCGGCAGCTCCATACCGCTAATAACCAAGGGTTATTGTATAAACGTTCTGTCGATCCGATACCGGGCCGTGAGTGACCCTCGCGGTGGCTCACTCGGGGACCCGTTCGCTCGTGAACTCCATCTCCTCGTCGTCCTCGTATTCGATCGTATCGATCACCTCGAGTGGGACGTCACGGAGCGCGCCGCCGACTTCGCTTTTTGCAATCCGGGCGGCGTGTTCCTCGCTCTCGGCGTTGAAGACCTTCATCTCGAGCATGAGACCGATCAGTGCGGTGCTGGCGGCGATAAACGAAGCATCCAGGGGCTCTCCACAGGCGGGACAATCGGTGATCCCGACCTCGACCTCGACGTAATCGAGATCGGCGTCGTTGAGCCGTTTACCGGCTTCGCTGACCGCCACGCCGATCGCATCGTCGCTTGTCTCGACATCTCGCACCAACCACGCGGCCTCCATGACGACGAGGTAATTGCTCATAGGTGTCTCGATGGGTTGGACCATCTCGTGTCTTATGATATCGGCTTTCCGCCCCGTTCCTGATTTGCGCATGAGATACGCATGCGAACCACCTAATCGCCATAAGTTATGAGTAGCAACGAGGATGGTGACCGCTTAGTGGGGCCAACCGGTCATCCGTTGGTAATCCCGTCGTTTTTATTCGGTCAAAATAAAAACCGCCAGACGGAAGTCGATTTTAACCGACCTGATAAATTATCAAGATTGGATGCTGAGAGCAACCCTTAAATACGCTGACCGGAGAGCCGACTGGTACCGCCGATGAAAACCCAGTTCGCCCGTGCCGTGCTGTTCGCGTTCTACCAGCTCAGCGTCATTATCGGCATCGTCATGATGCCGATCGCACTGCTCGCCCGTCAGAGTGGGGTCGTCCTTCCGATCCACCGACTCGTTGACCGTCTCGAAACCGCCTACGAGCGGTTCGACCAACCCAGCCACGCCTGATCGCGGACTCCGTTCGATCCCTTTTCGATCCCACACGAGCCGTCATCAGTCGCGACACTCCCGGCCGACCGGCTACCCACCGGATGTGTTTATGCCCCTAGCCCGGGATAAGCGGGGTATGCCGCCAACGATCACCTCGATCGAGACCTTCGAATTCGGGTACCCGATCGAGGACGTCGGCACCGACACCAACGGATTCAATCTCGTCTACGAGCCGGGAACGACGACGACGCGGAAACTGTTCGCGATCCGGATCCATACGGACGCCGATGTCACCGGGGAGTACATCGGCGGCAACTCACCGGGGGCCGCCCAGATCAACACCTTCGCCGACTATCTGGTCGGCAAGAACCCCCTCGATCGCGAGCGTCACTGGAGTGAGATCAAACGTGGACTCCGAAAATACGATCGCATGGGGATCGGACCGATCGACATCGCTTTGTGGGATCTTGCCGGGAAGTATCACGATGCGTCGATCAGCGAGCTCTTGGGCGCCTATCGGGATCGGCTGCCTGCCTACGCTTCGACGTATCACGCCGACGACAACGGTGGCCTCGATTCACCGGCTGCCTACGCCGAGTTCGCCGCAACGTGTCTCGATATGGGATACGGCGGATTCAAGATCCACGGCTGGGGGGGCAGCGACGCCGTCCGTGACATCGAACGCGAGATCGAGACGGTACACGCCGTCGGCAAACGAGTCGGCGACGAGATGGATCTCATGCTCGATCCCGCCTGTGAGTACGAAACGTATGCCGATGCTCTCCGGGTCGGCCGGGCCTGTGACGAACAGTCGTTTTTCTGGTACGAGGATCCCTACCGCGACGGTGGGATCTCCCAGCACAGTCACCGAAAACTCCGGCAGACACTCACCACGCCATTGCTTCAAACCGAACACGTCCGGGGCTTAGAGCCCTTCACCGACTTCATCGCCACCGAATCGACCGATCTCGTCCGGGCCGATCCGGAGTACGATGGCGGGATCACTGGCGCCGTGAAACGCGCCCGGATCGCCGAGGGATTCGGCCTCGATGTCGAGTTTCACGCGCCCGGCCCCGCCCAGCGCCACTGCATCGCCGCCACCCGGAATACGAACTACTACGAGCTCGCCCTCGTCCATCCGGACTGTCAGAACACGCCACCACCCGTCTATACCGCCGACTACTCGGATGCTCTCGATGCGATCGACGACGACGGGACCGTCCCAGTGCCCGAAGGCCCGGGTCTCGGTGTCGAGTACGATTGGGACTACGTCGAGAGCCAACGCACCGGGACCGTCCATACTTACGACTGAGGGCTTGCCACCGGTCGTGACCGACAGTCGAACAGGAGACGACGGTCGCGACCGTGATATCTCTATCCCGCTTATGCTCGGCGTACGCCGGCTATGATACAGCGTCGATGATCGATACCATACGCCGAATATAGAGGGTTTATGTGACGTGAGCAGATAGGTACCGCCAATGCGACACCTGCCGACTGATTCGGATTTCTCACAGAACCGCGCTTCGTTCGGTGACAACGCCGGGCCAACCAGTCCCTACGAACCCGAGCTCGGCCGCATGCCCGAAAACAGCTTCTCGAAGGACGACCTCGAGGGCGTCAACAAGACCGGGACGACCACCGTCGGGATCACGACTACCGACGGCGTGGTTATGGCGACGGATATGCGTGCCAGCCTCGGTGGCCGGTTCATTTCGAACAAGGACGTCCAGAAGGTCGAACAGATCCACCCGCGGGCGGCCCTGACGATGGCCGGGTCCGTTGGCGGTGCCCAGTCGTTCATCCGGTCGCTACGCGTCGAGGCCAACCTCTATGAGACCCGCCGTGGCAAGGAAATGACCATGCAGGCGCTGTCGACCCTTGCCGGAAACTTCCTGCGCGGTGGGCCGTTCTTCCTGGTCTCGCCGATCCTCGGTGGCGTCGACGAGGAAGGCCAACACGTCTTCAGCCTCGATCCGGCCGGCGGCGTCATGTCCGATGACTACACTGCGACCGGCAGCGGGATGCAACTGGCCTATGGGGTGCTTGAGCGGGACTACACCGACGACCTCACCAACGACGAGGCCACCGGGCTGGCTGCCCGAGCGGTCAAAAGTGCCGTCGAACGCGATACCGCCAGCGGCGACGGAATCTACCTCGCCGAAATCACGAGCGACGGCGTCGATATCCAGGGCCACAAGGACTTCGACGACGTCCTGTAAGCACAGTCGACCGGCGCGGTTGTACTCTCATTTTCTCTCGACGGTCACCCATCCAGCCACTCGACCAGTGTTCCCTCGAAAAGGGTGTCGGCTTGTCGGTCGATGTACTCCTGTTGCATCCGAGTGATCGCTTCCTCGAGCGTGCAGCCGTCGGCGACGTGCTGGCCTACCCGTCGGTGTTTCCACCGAGCCGGCGTCGTTCCCCGGCGGACGCGACGCCGGAGCGGCCCGAGCACCCGACCGACCTCCGCATCCGAAAGTCCACGAGCCCGGAGTCCATCGGCGGCTACCCGCAGGATGTCCTCGATGATCTCGGTGTTATCGCTACACCGGTGGGCATCCCGGTCGATCCATTTGAACTCGGCGTTGAGCCCCTCCCGAACGGCCGCATAGAAGTTCTCTCGGGCGTGGTTCCAATCGAGGGTCCGGACCGGATGATCCGCGGCGACCATCCCGACGAGTGCGCCGGCGAAGGCGGCTTGGAAGGCAAGCGTATCCCGGACCGTCGGCTGGGCCGGAATCGGACGGAATTCGATGCGGGCATGGGCCGCCGATCGGCTATGCCCTTCGAACACCGGCCGGACCCACCGCCAGTAGCTACCGTGTTTCAACCGAAAGTGGGCGAACTCGTCGTCAAAGCGGCTGCCCGACTCGACCGGTTTAGGCACGATCGTTTCGTCCTCGACGACCCGATCGACGGCCTCCCAGGCGGTTTCGAGATCTTCCGGAAAGCGGACTTTCCGCTGGTCGTCGGTGTTCATCACCGACTCGAAGACGCCGATTCGGTGTTCCATATGTGCATCGACGAGGACGGTCTCGGCGGTCACATCGTCGTCGTAGAGATCCGGGGGAAAGAACGGCGAGTTCACGCCGACCGCCAACAATGGTCCGGCGATCCGGAGGGCATACCCGAAATACGTCGGGAGTTCGATCGCCTGGGGAACCTGATAATGCGGTTGCAGGGACGTGATCAGGCTCTCGGGCATGATCGTATCGGCGGTGAGGCTGACGTTCGGCGCATCGATCTCCATGCCCGCCGGCGTCTCGGAGTTGGCCATCGCGTGATACCGGACGGCATCGCTCATGTTCGTCGCGATCCGGATCCCGTTTTTCTCGACGCTATCGGTCAGGTAGTCACGGGCCCGTTCGCCCGTTGGGGGGATCGTCCACAGCGCATCGCTGATGAGGGCCATCCCTTCGGCCGCCGTTCGATCGAGCGCCGCCGACAGCCGCGCCCTGACCTCGGCGGCTTGGGCTTGGATCCCGTACTCGTTGAACGGTTGAGGGGTCGTGCTCATCTCGGCGTTGTGTAAGCCGAGTTCCTTCTCGAACCCGATCAGCGTCAGCAACCGGCGGGGCACCCGCATGAGGGCGCCGGTATCGCGGTTGGCGGCGTAGAACTCGTACTCCAACCCAACGCTTCCTTGTGCATTGTCGAAGGCACCGTCCCCGAGTTCGTCTTTGATGAAGTCGGCTTCCGCCTCGACGGCTGACTGAAACGCCCCCCGATCGACGGCCAGTGCCGAATCCACCGCGGCGGCGAGATCGTCCTCCGCCATGGGCGTCCTAATCCAACTCAGGGCCTTGAAACCGTGGATTCGAACTAGTCCGTTCGGTTTCGACTCGCTGACCGGCGTCGCGCTGTCGGGGCGTTTATGCTCCGGCCGTTAATACCCCGGCGTGATGGATTTCGCGGCGTTTGCCGATCGGGCGGCCGAGATCGAGGCCGAAACGGCCGATCTCGAGATCATCGCGTTGGTCGCCGAGACGTTACAGAGCGCCGGGGAAGCTCTGCCGATCGTCGCTCGATTCCTGCAGGGACGGGTGTTTCCCGGCTGGCAATCGATCACGCTCGATATCGGGCCGAACCTGCTCTATACTGCACTGGCTCGGGCTGCCGGTCCCAATGTCGAACCCGCCGATATCGAAAGCCGGCTCGCCGACACCGGCGAGATCGGCGACGTCGCCGCGAGCTACGAGCTGGGTGGCCAGCGGGGATTAGCCGCGTTCGGGGACAACGGTGAGGACCGGTCGCTCACGGTGACGGGCGTCTATGAGGAACTCTCGACGCTCGCGACCGTCGAGGGGGCCGGCAGCCAGGACCGCAAGTTGGATATCCTCTTTGGGCTGTTCAATCGGTGTTCGCCACCGGAGGCGCGGTATCTGGCACGGTTGGTGCTCTCGGAGATGCGGATCGGCGTCGGTGCGGGCACCGTCCGGGATGCGATCGCCGATGCCTTCGACGTCGATGTCACCCGTGTCGAGCGCGCACTTCAGGTCTCCAATGATTACGGGGAGGTCGCCCTCATCGCCCGTGACGAGGGCGTCGAGGGATTGGATGCGATCGGCCTCGAGATCGGCCGGCCGATCCAGTCGATGCTCGCCCAGACGGGAACGGTCGCTGACGCGCTTGAGTCGTGGGATACTGTCGCTACCCAGTGGAAATACGACGGCGCCCGTGTGCAGGTCCATTACGACGGCTCGACGGTCAGTGTCTTCTCGCGGAACATGGAAGACGTCACCGAGGCCCTGCCGGAAGTCACCGAGTTCGTCGAATCGATGGTCGATACGCCCGTTATTCTCGATGGGGAGGTCGTCGCGATCGATGCTGACGGGGCGCCGCTTCCCTTCCAGGAAGTCCTCCGTCGGTTCCGACGCAAACACGACATCGAGGAGGCGCGTGAGGACGTCGAACTGCGGCCGTACTTTTTTGATTGTCTCCACGTCGCGGGCACCGATCTGCTCGACGTGTCCTTTCGGGACCGATACGACCGACTCACGACCGTGCTTGCCGACGGATCGACCGGGACTGACGCTGCCGGTCTCTCGGAGCTGTGGTTGACCGATAATCCCGAGCGCATCGCGGCGATCGAGGCCGAGGCGCTTGAGGCCGGCCACGAGGGAATCATGCTCAAAAACCCCGACTCATCGTATTCCCCGGGTCGACGGGGACAAAACTGGCTCAAACGCAAGCCCGACGTCGAGACGATCGACTGTGTGGTGACCGGGGCCGAGTGGGGCGAGGGACGCCGGGCATCGCTGCTGGGGACGTTCGAGCTCTCAGTTCGGGCCGATGACGGCTATGAAACCATCGGCAAGGTCGCGACCGGGATCACCGACGAGGAACTCGAGTCGTTGACGGAATTGCTCGAACCGCATATCAAACGCCAGGACGGACAGACCGTCGATCTCGTGCCGGCGGTGGTCTTCGAGGTCGGCTACGAGGAGATCCAGACCTCGCCGACCTACTCCTCGGGGTACGCGCTCCGATTCCCCCGGTTTCTCGGGGTTCGCGAGGACAAAGATCCCGCCGATGCCGACAGTGTCGAACGCGTCGAGTCGTTGATCGAGGACGGGTGAGACAGCCGAACCCTTATCATTACCAGCTGAGAACCGCTGGTAATGACGATCCATCACGACGGGCTGACGCTCGATTGGTACGGGTACGCGACCCTTCGAGCCACGACTCCGGACGGGCCGGTCGTCTACACCGATCCCGGCCGATACGGCGTGCTCACCGGCGAGTGGACCGACCGGTACGGCGACGACCTCGGGGACGATTACGACCATCCACGGGGCGACCCATACGAGGCCCAAGACGGGGATGTCGTCCTCGTCACCCACGATCATCACTACGATTCCGACGGTATCAGGCGGGTCGCCGCCCCCGACGCGACGGTCGTCGTCTACGAGGCGGTCGACGCCAGCGGCATCGATCGGGATGTCGAACCGGTCGCCGACCTTCCCTACGACATCGTTCGCGTCGATTACGGGGACCAGCTCACGGCTGCGGGCGTCGATATCGACGTGATCCCGGCCTACAACCGATCGGACGGTCCGCGCGCCGATCCGGACGGCAACGTGGGTCATCCGCGCGGCTTTGGCTGTGGATTCCGGTTTACGATCGACGACAGAGCGCTCTTTTGGCCCGGCGACTCCGACGCCGTCGTCGAACAGGAGGGGCTCGACGTCTCGGTTTTCGTCCCCCCGCTCAGTCAGGAACTCACGATGGGTGCCGAGGAAGCCTCCACGCTGGCGGCCACGCTCGATCCCGACCTGACGGTCCCGATCCACTACAACACCTTCGAGCTGCTGGCGGGGGATTCGACCGCCTACACCGCGGCCGTCGCCGACGAAGGCGTGCCTGTGGCGCTCGATGAATCGAATCGATTCTAAGTTGGTCTAAGCGATCTCCCAGGAATCGGCGCCGGTGTCGCCTCAGATGACACCCATCGCCGTGAGCCGTTCGGGCAAGTAGGTCTCGGTCACGAAATCGAGCCCACGCGAGGCCAGTGCCTGCTGTTCGGCCTTCTTTTCGATGTCCAACTGCAGGGAGATCTGCTCGTCCCAGTAGTCGCTCTGGAAGCGGGGGTCCTCGAGTTCGCTTTCGAGCGCGTTGATATCCGAATCCGCGAGTGGGTCGGTCGGCAGCTCGTATTCGACGATGTCGGCCGGTTGGATCCCGATGAACTGGGCTTCCGGCGTCGCGAGGTACTTCGAGAGGTGGGCGCTTTTGATCGAGCCATACGCCACCGAGCCGTAGATCCGATAGGACCAGGGATCGCCGTCGGTAAACACCGTCACCGGCAGGTCGAGTTCGTCGTGCAGCCGTTTGGTGATCCGCCGGGTCGCCCGCGCCGGTTGGCCTTTCAGGTGGACGATGATAGCGTTGTATTCCTCATCGAAGCCGTTTTCGACGAGCCGGTCGCGCATGCCGCCGGTTTCGACACAGAGGACGAAGTCGGCGTCGTTGTCGAGAAACTCGATCGTATCGGGGTTGTTCGGGATCTGATAGCCCCCCTCGCCAACGTCACCCTGGCAGTGGATCTCGCGTTCGCCGCGCCGGGTTTGTTCGCGGATGAACAGCGGGCCGAGAATCGTCGCACCGGATTCCTCCGGGCGCATGTGAAAGTCCTCTCGGCGGGCGCCCGAGACGATCTCTAAGTCCTCGACCAGCTGGTTGGATTCGTCCTGATCGGAGAACTGAGCCTCCTCGGTATCCCAGGATTCGCTGAGGTAATACAGCTCCCGCAGGGTCGAGGAGCGATCGGCCTCCAGCTGATCGACCAGAAACTCGATGGTGTAGACGGCCTTGAGTAACTTTTTGGCCCCCTGGACGGAGTTCGAACTCCGCGTGCTCGTCCGATCGCCGTAGACCCAGACGTCCTGGTCCTCATCGTAGACGATGTTGCTCTTCGACCGGGTCGGGACCTGCATGGTCGGAATCTCGCCGGCAGCGAACTGATCGTAGAAATCCGCGGCGAGATCGATCAGTTGCTGCCGGGCGCGCTCTTCGCCGGTGCTGACATCGGCATCGGTATCGGTGTTGGAGTCGGTGCTCATCGTTAGGCGTTGAGTGTCAGTTTCTCGGTTTCGATCCCATCGATCGAGAGGTCAAACGAGACGTCGTCGGGATCGCTCCCGTCCATGTCGTATTCGAGCGTGATCGACTCGCCGCTTTTGACGGCGGGCGACCACTTAACGAACCACTCGCCGTCCATCTCGACGACCGTCGCCCCGTTGACCTCGTGGGGCTCGACGCTGACGATGTCGGTGAGCTCGAGTTCGGCCGTGCTATCGGAGTAATTCTCGATCCGGAGCCGGACGCTACCGTTTTCGACCTCGCGTTCGACCAGCACGTTGTTCATGATCCGGGCCAGCGAGTCCTCGATGTCCAGGGGCTCCCGCCCGGTCACTTCGGTGACCTTCTCGGCCATCCGGGGGAGGATCCGGGCGATGGTGTCGCTTTTGCGCCGCCGCTGTTCGAGCGATCGCCGCCGGTTGAGGTAGCTCTTCAGATCCCGGGCGGCCTCGCGGATCGCGAGCTCGATCTCGTCTTCGATCTCGGGGATGTTCGCGATCGCGTCCTTCGACTCGCTGGTGAACGGCACGTTCGTCGAGGCGACGTGGATCACCAGTGCCATCGGGCCGTTGGGGATGCCCGAGCCGCCGGGTTGATCCAACCCGTAGTTGCGCCAGCCGATCGAGCGCACCACGTCGGTCGTCGCACACGCCCCACGCTGATAGACCAACGGGACCCGGTTGGCAAACCGCATCACGTCGATCGCGCCGTCGTCTTCGAGTTCGCCGCCGTAGGCGATCCCGGCCTCGACGATGAACGGATCCCCGCCGTGGACCTCGGCATCGCGGGTGACCGCCGTGTAGAAATCGGCGTCGATCTCCTTTTTGAGCCCCTCCTCGATCAACTCGGCACTGATCGGCGACAGACAGTTCGTCGGCGGGGCCATGACATCGGCCGACCGCATCGCCTCGAGGAAGTTCGCCGCCATGTCCCGGTCGTCGGCGACCGTCC
>JAXINS010000003.1:0-49048 GCA_034190395.1 Chewarchaeum aethiopicum (SeqCode) | reverse complement strand
GTCCATCACGTAGGCGAACTCGAAGCCGCCTTTGCCCTTCTCTTCGGCTTCCTCTTTGTACTGTTCGATGACGTGCTCCGGTACCGACCCCGTCTCGTAGAGGAGTCGGCCGACGAGCGTGCTCTTCCCGTGGTCGACGTGACCGATGATGGCCAAGTTCTGGTGTGGTTTGTCGCTCATGATCGGAATCTCACGCGCTGAGGCGCTCTTCTGGGGTTTATTTGAGCGGAAGCGACTAAAACCATTTCGAAACGGTACGAGGTGAAACTCCCCTCCGTCACGCGATTCTCGTGTGAACGGTTATCACGACCGACCGCGGCGGTCTCGGCCGTATCGACCGCGATCACTCACGATCGGGTAACCGCCCGACATCCGAGAGAACCGCCGTCGCGGTTTCGGGACCGCCGGCCCCTCGACCGCTCAGGTTCAGCCGGCCACCGTGTTCGGTCTCGATCTGGACGATGTTGCGCGTCCCCGAGACCGCAAGCGCGGCGTCCTGGGGGACCAACCGTGGCCCGACCTCGACGCCCTCACGGGTGGCCTGGCCGATCAGCCGGATCGTCCGGCCGTCCTCGGCGGCCAACTCCAGGGCGCTGCCGGGAATGTCCTCGATCCCCTCGACGGTCGCATCCTCAAGTGTAAAACCGCCATCGACCAGTACGTTCGCGACGATGACACACTTCAGGGCTGCGTCGGTGCCGTTTACGTCGAACGACGGATCGGCTTCGGCGACCCCCAAATCCTGGGCCTCCGCGAGGACCTGCTCGTAGCCCAACCCCTCGGCGGCCATCCGGGTGAGGATGAAGTTGGCCGTCCCGTTGAGGACGCCACGGACAGCCGTCACCTGGCTGGGGCCGTGATCGAGCAGTGCCGTGATCGCCGGGATCGCTCCCCCGACCGTCGCCTCGAACCGACACTCGCCGGCACTGTCTGCGACCAGCGCCATCAGATCCTCGTACCGCTCGGCGACTGGCCCCTTGTTCGCAAGGACGACGTGACGATCCCGTTCGAGCGCGCGTTCGATGTGCCCAAAGCCCGGCTGGGCGTCGCCAAGCGTCGTCGGGGTTGCCTCTACGAGGACATCGTATTCCGCCTCGAGCGCCGCCGCGGGCTCCTCGTCGCCGACGGTTCCTGTCTCGGCTTTCCGATCGACGACGGCCGGAACGTCGAGTCCATCATCGTCGGTCGTGGCGCTCGTCGAATCGGCCAGGGCCGTCACGGTATGGCCCGACTCGCCGGCCAGTTCGGCGACGGCCTGCCCGACGGCTCCGGCGCCCATCACCGCGAGTCGCTTCCCGTCGCTCATGCTTCCACCCCGTCGACGGGCGTGATGACACGGAGATCCTTTCTGTCCGCGATCGAGCGGACCTCCTGGAGCGTCGTGGTGAGTGCTCCCGGTTCGGTCGCCAACCGGAGCCGGGCGCTTGCGTCCTCATCCGGTCCGGCGGGTGCCTGCAGCGAGAAATCGACGACCGTTGCGTCGCCGCTGTCCTCGATCTGTGAGAGCGTATCCGAGAGATCACCCTGCACCAGCTCACCGACCAACAACACGACGATCTCTTCGCTGTAGCGCTCGGCGCCTGCCTGCATTACGTTCACGCCGGCGTCCCGAAGCGACTCGACGATATCGTCGAACCGTTCGGGCGGACATTCCAGATCGACCTCGACCGGGATGTGGCCGCGAGGCGTGATGTTGCCTCGTTCGTGGAAGATCGAGAGCAGATTACCGCCCTGATCGGCGATCGGTTCGAGCGCCCGGAGGAGTTCCCCGGGCCGATCGACGAGCTCCAATCGAACCGTGTGTGCCTGTGGTTCGCTTTCGACGTCGTCGCTCATCCGTATCCATACCTCCCCGCCAGGACGTTTGAATCGACTGATTTCGGTATTGCACTGTGCTCGATACGACGATGCGTTTGGGACGTTATCGAACTCGGACGCGTTGGGGTGGGATTGGGTCGTGACATAACCGGTGGGTTCGGAGTGTGGTGGAACGTGATGGTCGGTCTGCTCCGTCTGTGTTTACAGGGGAACGACAGACAGCAACACGAAACGGACAACGATGTAGAATCAGGAGTGGGGCTGTGTGGCTATCCAGCCCCGGCTGTCGGTGTGTCGGTCCGGCCGGCGATGGCCCGAACGATCCGGGCGCTCGAAGGCCTCATTGCTCACATGGGCAGTCCGACCGGTAATCAACTTTGTGTTGTCCGGGGAATCCGATCCCGTTCTTACGTTCGAGACAGCGATCACTCTCGACGTGTTATTTCAAAAGGAAAGCGATCCGCGGAAAACGCGGTTCGCTTGCCGCCCTGAATTGGTCCCCGCTGACGCTTCGGCCCTCCAAAGCGAAGCGTCACCTGTGTCTATCCGCGTTGGGGATTTAAATATAATGGTAGCGAGCGATCCTTCATTGGTAATTACGATAATTAGTCCAGTGGCCGTCGAACAAAAGCAAAACACACCGATCTGTGGCATGGTTTCCGAAGCGTCCCGATGTCACGATGGGTGGAGAAGCTGTGAATCCACCGTGACGATTGGACGGACCCTTCGGAGGTCAGCGGTCAACGAGAACGGAACAGATCAGTTGATCTCGATGTCGTGGCCCGTTTCCTCGGCATCCGCCTCGAAGGGGAGATGGACTTCGAGGACGCCGTTCTTGTAGGTCGCCGTGATCTCGTCTTCGACGACGTCCTTGCGTAGCGAGATACGCTCGTGAACCGAGCGGCTCCGCGTGCTTGAGTCGTCGGTTTCCTCGTGGGTCGCCGAGAGGAGCAGCTGGTGGCCGTCGATCCGGAGATCGATTTCGTCCTTCTCGAATCCGGGCACGTCGGCGGTGAACACGAACTCGTCGTCGTGTTCGGTCAGATCCATGTTGAACCCACGGCGGTCCATGTCGAATCCGCGGTCGTGCTTGTGTTCGTGTTCGCGAGGGCTGTCGCTCTCGCTGTCGTCGCTTAGCATCCGGCGCTCGCTCATGGGCATGCGCATGCGGCGCTCGGTCCATTCATCGTTCCAGCTGTTCTGGAACTCCCACATATCTCGTCGGAGCTGTTCCATCATCCGTTCCATCGTCTCAAAGGGCGTGTATCGCATCGGATTAGTCACCGATACTATAGAGGACAGCTGAGCTATTAAACATGCTGAGAACCGTGATAACAGCAGTCTCGGAGTGTCTGGCGCTGATTTACTGATCAGCGATCGATCCGTCCTGCCGCCCGATAAGCGAAACGGGCTCGCGTGAGCCGTCAGAAGTAATCGACGGTTTCGGGGAGCTCGAGTTTCATCCCCTTGCGCTCGCGGATCTCCATGATCTTCTCGCGCTGGAGGTTATCGGCCATCTCGTCGAACCCGGCGTTTTCGGTGTTCCAGGAGGCGCGGCCTTCGGTCGCCGACCGGATGTCAGAGGAGAACCCGATCATTTCCTCGACCGGGGCGACCCCCTCGATGACCATCTGGTTGCCTTCCTGGTACATGTCGTCGACCCGGCCACGGCGACCCTGGATCTCGCCGGAGGCCGCGCCCATGTGTTCGGATGGGACGTCGATGCGGACGTTCTGCATCGGTTCGATCAGCCGGATCTTCGAGTCGATCAGGGCGTTGTGGACTGCCTGGCGGACCGCCGGAATGACCTGGGCCGGCCCGCGGTGGATGGCGTCCTCGTGCAATCGAGCGTCGAGCAGCCGGACCAAGGCCCCTTCGACCGGCTCGGCGGCCAGTGGCCCCTCGTCCATGGCTTCGTCGAAACCCTCGACGACCAGCTCCATCGTCTCGTTGAGGTGTTGGATCCCCTTCGTGTCGTCGATGAGGATGTTCGTCCCGAACATGTGCTCGACGTTCTGGGAGGTTTCCTTGTCCATGCCGGCCTCCTGGAGGGCCTCACGGCGCTCCTGTTCGGGCATATCCATCGATGCCTCGCCGAGCTTGATCTTCTCGACGATCTCCTCGGGGAGTGGCTCGACGGCGAGATAAAAGCGGTTGTGCCGGTTCGGCGAGATCCCCTCGACCTCATCCGAGACCTCGACGGGCGATTCGCGATAGACGACGATCGGTTCGCCCGTGGTCACCGGGATCCCCTGGTTTCGCTCGATCCGCTGGGTGATGACCTCGAGATGGAGTTCACCCTGCCCGGAGATGAGGTGTTCGCCGGTGTCCTCGTTGATCTCGACTTGGATCGTCGGGTCCTCCTTCGAGACCTGCTGGAGCACCTCGATGAGCTTCGGCAGGTCATCCATCTTCTGGGCCTCGATGGATTTCGTGATGACCGGTTCGGAGATGTGTTCGATCGACTCGAACGGCGTCATCTCGACCGACGACACCGTCGAGCCGGCGATCGCGTCGTTCAATCCGGTGACGGCCACGATGTTGCCGGCCGGGACGCGCTCGACCTCCTCGCGTTCACCGCCCATGAAGATCCCGACCGATTGGATCCGGTTCGTGCCAGCGGTCCCCGAGACGTACAGATCCTGCCCGCGTTCGATCGTCCCCGAGAACAATCGTCCGGTGGCGATCTCGCCGGCGTGGGGATCGAGCCCGATGTCGGTCACCATGAAGACGACCTCGCCATCGTCATCGACTTCGCGCATCTGTTTGGCGAGTTCGAGGCTATCGTCGCCTCGCCAGACGGTTTCGATCCGGCGGGGCTGGGCCTCGACTGGGGCGGGGAAGTGCTCGGCGACCATATCGAGCACGACGTTCGAGAGCGGCGACCGCTCGTGGAGTTCCTCGATGTTTTCGTTGCGGTTGTATTCGATGATGTCGCCGAAGTCGATCCCCGTTTGGGCCATCGACGGGGCGCTGATCGCCCAGTTATACAGCGCCGATCCGAAGGCGACGGTCCCGTCCTGGACCGAGACCTTCCAGTTGTCCTCCTCGTACCGATCGGGGGCGATTCCGCGGATCAGCTCGTTGACGTCGCGGATGACCGACTGCAGCCGTTCCTGCATTTCCTCGGGTCCTTCCTGGAGTTCGTTGATCAGCCGGTCGACCTTGTTGATGAACAGGGCCGGCTTGACGTCCTCCCGGAGCGCCTGGCGAAGCACCGTCTCGGTCTGGGGCATCGTTCCTTCGACAGCGTCGACCACCACGAGCGCACCGTCAACGGCTCGCATTGCCCGGGTGACGTCGCCGCCGAAGTCGACGTGGCCCGGCGTGTCGATCAGGTTGATGAGGTAATCCTGATCGTCGTATTCGTGGGTCATCGAGACGTTCGCGGCATCGATGGTGATCCCCCGTTCCTGTTCGTCCTCTTCGGTGTCCATCGCGAGCTGTTGGCCGGCGAGGTCCTGCGAGATCATCCCCGCTCCGGCAAGCAGATTGTCGGTCAGCGTTGTCTTGCCGTGGTCGATGTGGGCGGCGATGGCGATGTTCCGGATGTTCTCCGGTTTGTCCATCAGCCGTTCACATTGCTCCACGATTTTCTTCCGTCGGCCCATTATACCGATAAGCTTGCGGGGGATACTGAAAAGGATAGTGTTTCGCCCGGACACGCGCGGTAGGGCGTCTCACACCTCCGTTCAGGTCACTCCAAATCGGTCACTCCCCTCGTCGCTCAATCGCCGCGAGCGGCCGTCAGTCTTCGTCACCGAGCCGATTGAGTGCTACGCGGTCGATCGCGGCTTCGCCGAGTAGCTCACAGAGCGTCTCCGAAAGAGCGTATTCGCCGGGATTGCGACGGTCAAGCGGGGCCGTGAACAGCTCCTCCGAGAGGTCGTGGTCAGTCCAGACGCGGTGGGCGATCACGGCCGACAGCGAGTCGACGGTGCTGGGAAACCGGGGCACGCCGTGTGAGGTGTGTGGTGCGTCCGGGATATACGGGTAGTACCGATACGGGATCCGTACCTGATGGCTACTGGTGGGCGTTCCCGACACCAGACAGTTCTCGACCATCGCCGGGAGTCGCGCCTCAAGGATCTCGTCGCCCGCATTGAGATCCTGTGTTTTCGGGTTCGGATGGTTGCCGACGTGGATCCGGAGGTGTTCGCGCATGTCCCGTCCACTGTCGGTGTGATTCGCCAACCAGACGGCGATCGCGAGGGCGTCGTCGGCGTCGGCGGCCACACAGACGAGGTCTTGCTCCTGACGGCTAACCGCCGTGTAGGTGGCCGTCACCGCAAACGCCGTCGTCGGTGCGACATCGCCCGAACGGAAGAAATCCTGCCGGCTGAACTCCAGATCCTGCGTCAGCCAGTCGATCCGTTCCTCGCCGTCGGTGCGTCGATACCGGACCGGCAACACCTCGATCGTGACCGGCGGGTCGTCCTCGAAGTCCCGTTCCAACGTCGCCTCGATCCCCGCGCGGTCGTCAGGACCGAACGTGTCCGTTCGGTAGGACTGTTCGGTCCACGCCGCGGGCAACGTCAACACTGGCGCCATCGAATCGCCTGCCGACATATCCCCCCGTTGGGGAGCCCGGGCCATCAGTCGTTCGTTTGTCGCGGCCGGTTCTGGTGGTATCGCGACCCGGCGTGGCGCAAAAGTGATACGGACCGGGTCCTTGGGAACGGACGACATGGAACTCCGCGTGCAGGGGCCTGCGCCCGCCGCTCCCTTTCTCTCCGCCCGTGATCGCTTCGAGACGGAGTATGATCTCTCGTTGCCGGTCCGGGTCCGGGTTCGACCGAACCCCGACGAGCGGACGTGGGCGGGCCATCACGATGACCACCACGTGCTCAACATCTCGAAACAGGCCGCAAACAGCGCTATGGCGACCGAACTGGCGTTACACGAGTATGCCCACATGCACCGCCACGAACAGCGCCACCCCTCACACACCCAATCGACGACCGAGGCGCTGTTTCTGGCCTTCGCGGGCCGCCGGGTCGAACGGCGGAAACTCACCCACTGCTATCAGATCGCCAATCACATGAAAGACATCTATGCCGATGATATCACCCTGTCTGTGGGCCCGGCGAGCAAGCTCATTTCCTTTCTCGAATCTCGCCTTGCCGCCGCCGTCGCCGATCGCCCGCCGAGCGAACAACCGTCGGATTCCACCCGGTTGACCCCGGCCGCGGATTCGGATATCACCGCGATGAACGCCGCCTTCGCGTTGGCGTTGCTCGAACGCCATGACCTCCTCGAGGCCGATCACCGGATCTATGACCTAGCGGCCGTCGCGGCCCACGACGCGCCCGATGTCGAGTTCGAACGATTCAAGCGGGCGTTCCGGGAGCTCCATGAGGACCCCGACGAAAGCGAGTACCGCAAGGTGCTGGTCGACATCGCCCGGGAGTACGTCATCGGTCCCGACGATGTCAGCAGTGATCAGGCCGCCGACTGACCATCGGCGTTCCGGCGTTCGATTGGATCGTCACCTCTATTACGACCGATTGCCCGGCGTCATCGGACCCACGTGTTTTCGACCGCTCGGCTCCTACGGGGGGTTACGTCATGACCATACCAATCGCTATCATCGGTGCTGGCAGTGTCGGCAGCAATCTCGGTCGTGGGTTCGTCGACGCGGAATACGACGTCGTTTTCGGCGTCCGTGACCCCGATGACCACGATGTCTCCCAGTTGGCCGAGAGCCTCGGTGACTGTGCTCGGGTCACCACGGTCGAGGCTGCTATCGGGACCGGCGATCCCGTTGTCCTTGCCGTTCCTGCGAACGTCGCTCCCGACCTCGCCGCAACTCACCGCGATCAGCTCGCCGGCAAAACCGTCATCGACCCAACCAACTCGCTTGCCACCGACGGCATGGCGGTTGATGCGTCGATCGCACAACGGATCGCCACGGCGGCCCCCGAGGCGACCGTGATTAAGGCGTTCAACACCATCGGCGCGGAATGGTTCCGCGATCCCGAAGTCGACGACGTACCGGCGACGATGTTCGTCAGCGGCGACGATCCCGCGGCCAAGGACACCGTGACGGATCTCGCCGGCTCGCTCGGTTTCGATCCCATCGACGTCGGAGCGCTTTCGACGGCCCACCACCTCGAACATCTGGCTCGGTTTTGGATCCACCTCTCGCGGACCTACGGTCGGGACATCGCGTTCCAGTTACTCGGTGGCTGACCGCCGATTCGTGGATCGGCGGATCGAGCGTTGATTCCTCTCGGCGACGAGCGATGAACAACCCTGACAAAAAGGATCGCGACCGGCGTTAGCGGGCCGCAGCAGCGACGCGCTCTTTCTCTTCTTTTTGATTGATGGCGTACGTCGAGACGTCGTAGTCGGCAGCACCCAGCAGCTGGTTGGCCAGGGCCTCGTGGGCCGAGGTCGGGGATTTAAACGAGGCGTTCCGTGTCCCCTCGGCGATGAACTTCAGTGCCTGGTCGACCCGTCGCTGGGGGGCGACGTCGACCGCTTTCGGCACGGAGATCCCGCCGTATTTCAGCCGGACGGTCTCCTCGCGTGGCGCGGCGTTTTCGACGGCCCGGACGAGGACCTGGACCGGGTTCTCCTCGACGCGGTTGTGGACGACCTCGAAGGCGTCCCGGACGATCCGCTGGGTCTGCTGTTTCTTGCCGGTGTTGTGCTCTTCGAGCATCAGCCGGTTGATCAGCCGTTCGACGATACTGATCTCCGATTTCTGGAACTGCTTGTTGGCGTGACGACCCATCGTGTGGGCGATCGGCGTCACCGTGATGTAGCGTTCGGTACTCGGATCGGTGAACTCGATCTCGGTGACGTCCCACTTGCCGAAGAGTTCGGCAGGCGTCTCCTCATCGGAGCCGGCGGGTTGATCGGGTTCGGGGGTATCGGCACTCATGGTTATCGCACCGGTTTCTCGGCGTTGCCACGGACCAGTTCGATCAGCGAAACGCCGTTGACCTTCTCGACTTTGTAGTTGACACCCGAGAGGTCACCCATCGCACGGCCCTTTGCGCCACCGATCCCGGCGATGGTGACTTCGTCGTGTTCGTCGATAAAGGAGATCGCACCGTCACCGGGGCAGAAGGCGGTGACCTGCTTGCCGTTTTTGATGAGCTGGACCCGGACACATTTCCGGATGGCGGAGTTTGGCTGTTTGGCCTCGATCCCGACTTTTTCGAGGACGATTCCGCGACCTTGTGGGGCGCCCTCCAGGGGATCTGATTTCTCCCGGAGACCGCGAGCGCGCCGCGCATAATCGGAGTCGGACCACCGCTGATTCTGGCGGTCCTTTTTGAGTTTGCGAGCGGCGTATTTACCGTTCGGCATACACCGGAGTATCCTATGAAGCTACTTAAGCCCCGTCTTTTGCTGTAACGCGGTCGATTTCGGTCCGCTATGTCACTGCGGTTTTCGGCCAGTATTGGCCGCTCCCGCTGGCGACCGGGATACCGGCCGTCGTCGACGCCGACGGGATCGATGAATGGCTGCATTTCTCGCGTCGATGCACGTCACCGACTACCCGGCCGGTCCGACACCGGTGCAGGCGCCGCTCACGCGAACTGGATGTCGTCGATATCGAAATGGCGGGCGGCGAGCTGTCGGGCCATCTCGATGTTTCGGCCGCTTTTGCCGATCGCGACGCCTTTGTCCTCTTCGGCGACCTCGGCATAGGCGACCCGATCGTCGCCGTCGTTGCCGTCGCTGATCGTGACGTTGTAGACCGCGGCGGGTTCGAGGGCGTTGGCGACGAACTCCTCGGCCGTGACGCCGTTTCGGACCAACTCGACGTCCCGACCGATATTGCCCTCGAGCTTGCGGACGTTCTGGCCATCCGGGCCGATGGCTTGGCCCATCTCTTCGGCGTCGACGACGAAGACAACCCGGTCTTCGTCCTCGTCGACGATACAGTCACGGGCGGTCGCGCCGGTCACGTCCTCGAAGAGTGCGATATACTGTCGGGCGGTATCGGAAAGCGTGATCGCCATGCGGAGTTCCTACAGGTGGGTGGCCATGGAGCCTGAATCGCTGATTTGCGTTCGTCTCTGTCCGACCGTCGGTTGCCGTGGTTGCCGGGCCGATCAGTCGGCACTCGATTCCTCGGAGCCCCCCGAGGCAAGCATCCGAAGATCGACGTCGCCGGTCCCGAGTTTGATCGGCTTGCCGACGATAACGTTTTCGGTGACGCCGTTGAGGTCATCGACCTCGCCATGCACGGCCGCATCGAGCAGGTGGTTAACCGTCACCTCGAAGGCCGCTCGGGCGAGCACCGACTCCTTCGACCCGGAGATGCCGTGTCGGCCGATCGACTCGATCTCGCCGGTGTTGGTCATGATATCGGCGACCAACATCAGATGGCGGATGTTCACGTCGTCGAGGCCCTGTTCTTCAAGCGTGTTCATCGTCTCCTCGATGATCGACTCGCGAGCGGCCTCGATGCCAAGCGTGCGGTAGATCTCGTGGATGTTGTTGGTGGTCGTCCGTGTCGAGTCGACGCCGTCGATCCCCATGACTTTCCCGAAGGCCGAGCCCTCGGTGTAGAGGACGAACTCCTCGTCGTCCTCGCTTTCTTCCTTGCGGATGACGACCCGGGAGATGTCCTCGATGCCTTTGAAGACGATGTCCCGGAGCTGTTCGACCAGCTGGAGTAGCTCCCGGTAACTGGGCTGTTCGGGACCGAACTCGATGACGGTCCCCTGCCGGGCGGTCTCGACGCCGAGGTTCGATTCGATCGTGCCGGCGATCTCTTCGGCGACCTCCGTCGGATCCTCGGCGGTCGGCCACCGCTCCATCAGCGTTTCATCGTTGAGGTCGATCCGAACGACCATGTCGGCGACGTTCGTCGAGATATCCCCGAGCGCGAGGATCTTCGTCGCCTCGATCTTCCAGACGACTTCGTGGGCGCGGTCCCGGTCGGCGGCGTACTCGTCTTCGAGATACACCGTCATCATCGGGGTATCGGGTTCCTTGCGGGCGTCGACCAGCTCGATCAGTCGGGGCAGTCCCTGCGTGACGTCGATCTCGGCGACACCGGCGTAGTGGAACGTGTTCATCGTGTTGTGGGTGACGACACCCTGGGCCGTGGTGAACGTCTCCAGGCCAGCGACCGAGACATCGTAGACGTACTCATGGTCCGGTTCGATCGTCTCAATGCTGACGATGCGATCCCATACGATGTCGCCCTCGCTCGCTTGTTTGAGCTCATCGAACCCAGCCGGTCGTTCCTCCGTTTTTGCCTCGACTTGATCGAGGAGTTTTGCTAGCCGGTTGCGGCCGATACGCTGCCGATCAGTTGCGCTGTTGGCTAGCCGACTCGGGATTCCGGCGGCTGTCGTGATCGTTTTGAGCGTGTCGCCGAAGTTCGGGATCTGATCGGTGGCATCAGGGCCGTCGGGATCGACCTCTGCTGTGAGCGTCGTAAGCTCCTCGCCAC
This sequence comes from Chewarchaeum aethiopicum (SeqCode), assembly GCA_034190395.1. GTDB lineage: Archaea > Halobacteriota > Halobacteria > Halobacteriales > Hikarchaeaceae > Chewarchaeum > Chewarchaeum aethiopicum. The sequence continues at coordinate 37,806 of JAXINS010000003.1, read as the reverse complement.
GGTGGCCGACCATTCCGATACGGGCGTCGAACTGCTTGACGAACTTCGCCGGGATGCGAAGCGTCTGTGAACCATCCCGTTCGGCGGTCGTTGCGTAGATCCCTACACGACCGAGCAGGAGTGCGATCCCGGTAGTCAATCGTTTCGATGTCGAACTCGATCGTATCGAATTCTCCCCGACGTTTCCGTCGCCACTGAAATATCCCGACAGTACTCCTTCGACGAACGCGTCGGTCGCACCGAAGGTAAAGTCCGGGACGACCTTTTCGTCGCTCTCGTAACACGCCGCCCGCAGGAAGTCTGCGAGCACCGTTCCGTTCAATCGGATGTCATAGCCCGTTGCGAATCCGCTTTCGTTTTCGTACTCGTTGACCGAGAGTTCGAACCGGTCGGCAAACGATCGGATCCGTTCTTGGAACGCGGGATCGACGTTCGAAATCGAGACGTAATGGTCGGTCACGTTCCCCTCGGCGAGGAACGCTCCGATGAAGAAACCGGTCCCCTCGTCAAGCGGGAAGCGCTCAGGAAGGGAGACGGTTCCCTGCTTGGGGTAGACGGCGTTCTCTTCGAGTGATCCGGCTTTGAGTGCCTGGCGTTTGTTTCGCCGTTGTTCCTCGCCGCCCGGCTGAACCAAGGTCCCGCCGTCGGCTAACGTCGATGTGTACCAATACTCGTTCGGTGGCAGGTACTCACGCAAGTCGACGGTTGTCGATCCCGTCTCGACATCGAACGACCCGATAACCGGTAGCCAGTCACCTGTTTCGAGTTCGTCGCCGTCAACCGGCACAATCTCGTTGTCACGACGGGTCACGAATGAGTGGGCCTTCGTCGCCCGAATCTCTCGACCGGATTCGAGTTCGAACCGAAGCAGTTCCTCGGGTGTTTCGTGTCGGCTCACTTCCTCGACGGGTTTCCATTCGACCCGCTCGTCGCTACGGAGCGATAGAACTTCGAGATTGTCAGGGGCGAGTGCCACTTCATGTCCGTTGACCGATCGACGTTCACGGCTGGCCATTACGTCGTCAACAAACGGACCGATCTCCGTGACCTCTGTCTCACCGTTCCGTCGAATGATAACACGCTCATCGGCCGGAACACTCATTTGGGTGCCGGGTTCCCCGATCGACTGCGCACTAACCGTCCCGACGGGATCGAGCGGATCGACCCGGGTCTCGTTATACCGGCTCTCGACGGCTTCGGTGATCTCGGTGGCCTGCTCGGCGGTGACGCCCTCGCGCTCTTCGATCGCCGTGTAGATGCGGTCTTTGAGCCGCGGCGGGAGCTCGGTGTCCTCGACGACGGCTTCGATGTCGTCGGTGATCTCAGTCATCGTTTGCCTCCGCTTCGACGGGTTCGATCGGTTGATCGGTCTCGACCCGCCGGGTGTCGGCGTGTTCCGAGAGGTTCGTCGGCCGGGCGCGCTGGCCGAGGAATTCCGCTTTGGCTTCGTCGTCGTCGAACTCGGCTTCGATGACGCGGTCGGCGATCTCATCGACGTCGATCGGGTCCTCCGCCGAGGAGGAGACCTTCACCGGACTGGTGCCGTCCTCGCCGAACTCGAACTGGACGATCCGGTCGCCGGTGTCCCGGACGGTGCCGTCGTACTGGGCCTCCAGTTCCGAGAGGGCGTTGATGAGCCGCCGCTGGAGGTAGCCGGATTTGGAGGTCCGGACCGCCGTATCGACCAGCCCCTCGCGGCCCCCCATCGCGTGGAAGAAGAACTCCCGTGGGGTGAGCCCGCCCGTATAGGAGTTCTCGACGAACCCGTGGGCGTCGGCGCTCAGGTCGTTTGGCTTGAAGTGACTCAGGGTGCGATCCTCGTAGCCGCGGTTGATGCGCTCGCCCCGCACTGCCTGTTGACCGACACAGCCGGCCATCTGGGTGAGGTTGAGCATCGAGCCCCGGGCGCCGGATTCGGCCATGATGACCGCGGGGTTATCCCCGGCGAAGTGCTCCTCGGCGATGTCGCCCGCCGAGTCGCGGGCCTTCCCCAGGGTCTGCATGATCCGCATCTCGAGGGTCTCGTCGACCGTCCGGCCGGGCAGCGATTCGAGCTCGCCGGCTTCGTAGGTCTCGATGAGTTCCTCGACGCGCTCGTAGGCGTTGTCGATGGCTTCGTCGATCTGCTCTTTGGCCTCCTGGGGGACCGACTCGTCGTCGATCCCGATCGAGAACCCAAAGTGCATGATCGCCCGCATCGCAAGCGTCGCGACTTCGTTGACGAACATCCGGGCACGGGTCTCGCCGTAGGCCTTGGTGATGGTATCGACGATCTCGCCGCCGAAGGCGCCGACGGCGTCCTCGTCGATCGTCCCCTCGATGAGCTGGCCGTCCTCGATGACGACCGTATCGCCCGTCGAGGAGTGGAACTCAAGGCTCAGGTCCTCGGGGAGCAGCTCCGAGAAGATCGTCCGACCGGTCCAGTAGGGATCGTTCTCCTCGTCCTCGCCGTCGGGGGCGGGCAGCTCGTCGATGCTCGTCGCCCGCAGGAGGTCAAGCGCCTGGGTCTCGTTGAAGTGGGGGTTCTCGTGGGTGAGGAGGTGGGTCCCCGTGATATGGTCCTGGATGGCGCCGATGATGTTCTCCCCGAAGCGCGGCGAGAGGATCTGTTCTTGGACCCGCATCAACACGCGGGCCTCCGCACGGGCCTCCTCGTTTTGGAGGGCATGCATGTTCATCTCGTCGCCGTCGAAGTCGGCGTTGTACGGCGGACAGACCGTCGTGTTCAGCCGGAAGGTCTTATACGGCATCACGACGACCTCGTGGGCCATAATCGACATCCGGTGCAGCGACGGCTGGCGGTTAAAGAGCACGATGTCGCCGTCGATGAGATGGCGGGCGACCTCCCAGCCGGCGTCGACCTTCTCGGCGAGTTCCTCACAGTTCTTCTCGGTGACCTTCAGTCGGCGGCCGTCGGGGCGGCGCACGTAGTTGGCACCGGGATGGGCTTCGGGCCCGTTGGCGACGTACCGGCGGGCGCGGCTGACGTTCTTTTCGTTGACCGTCATCGTCTGGGTCATCTCCGAGGCGACCCGTTCGGGCACGCCGACCTCGTTGAGGCTCAGGGTCGGGTCCGGCGAGATGACCGTCCGGGCCGAGAAGTTCACCCGCTTGCCCGACAGCGACCCCCGGAAGCGTCCCTCCTTGCCCTTCAGGCGCTGGGAGAGGGTCTTCAGCGGTCGACCCGAGCGATGACGGGCCGGTGGCGTTCCGGAGATCTCGTTATCCATGAAGGTGGTGACGTGATACTGGAGCAGCTCCCAGAGGTCCTCGATGATCAGCTGGGGGGCGCCGGCCTCACGGTTTTCCATGAACCGCTGGTTGATCCGGATGATGTCGACCAGCTTGTGGGTGAGATCGTCTTCCGACCGCTGGCCGTTGTCCAGCGTGATCGACGGCCGGGCCGTCACCGGCGGCACCGGCAGCACCGTGAGGATCATCCACTCGGGCCGGGATTTGTCGGGATCGATCCCCAACACTTCGATGTCCTCGTCGGGGATGTCCTCGAACCAGTCCCGGATATCCGAGGGCATCAGCTTGTTCATGTCCTCCTCGGTGAGGTCGATATCCAGGGCCGATTCGATGGCCTTGCGGTCCTCCTCGCGGGGGCGAAACTCCCCGGAGAGGATCTTGTTGATCCGTTCGAGGGGGACGTCCGTCATTTCGGCGAGGTCCTGGGGGGCGGTTCCGTCGTCATCGTCCTCGCCCTCGTCGGGTTGCATGCCGGCGGCGATCCGTTCGGCGTAATCGCCTGCCAGCACCTGTTGGACCTCGTAGTAGGTCGTCGGTTTCTCGTGGTTGATGTCGTACTGGCGTTCCCCACAGTAGGGACACTGGTCTTTCTTGCGGGCTTGGCGGATCGCCGCCTTGGTGACGTCATCGACGTCGTTGCCGAGTTCGACGGTCCGGCGCAGCTGGTCGCGAAACTCCATTTTCTCGTCGTCGGTGAGACAGAGCCGCGAACACTCCCGGCAGGTCCCGCGCAACAATCGGCGGATGAGCTTCGAGAAGCCGACGTGGATCACGGGGGCGGCGAGTTCGATGTGGCCGAAGTGACCGTTACACGAGCCCGATCGCTGGCCGCAGGTCCGACACTCCAGGCCGGGATCGATGACGCCCAGCCGGGGGTCCATCAGCCCCATGTCGATGGGGAAGCCGTCGTCGTCGTAGGTGTCGGCCGTGATGACCTTCGTGGCCGACATCTCGCGGTACTCCTCGGGGTCCATCAGCCCGAAGCTGATCGATTCGATCTCTTTGGGGGTTTGTCCTGTACTCATAGTTAGTTAGACGGCGTCTTCGAGCCGGAGTCGGGGGGCGATGCCGAGCGCTTTCATCTCATCGAGCAACAGCTTGAACGCGTAACTCATCTCGACGTCGTGGACGTCGGTTTCCTCGCCACAGTTCGGACAGTACACGCGACGTTGGTCGTAGTTCTCGACGGCGGTCATGCCACACTGTCCACAGACGGGGACCAGTTCGCGGTCGGATTCGTCAAGCAGCCGCTCTTTGAGCGTCAGGGCCGCGCCGTGGCCGATGAGGACGTCCCGTTCCATCTCGCCGACCCGAAGGCCGCCCTCCCGGGCGCGCCCCTCGGTCGGCTGGCGGGTGAGCACCTGGACCGGCCCGCGTGAACGAGCGTGGATCTTGTTGCTCACCATGTGGTAGAGCTTGTGATAGAGGATCGTCCCCATGAAGATCTCGGCCTCGATCTTCTCGCCGGTGATGCCCGAGTACATGACCTCCTTGCCGGAGGATTTGAAGCCGTGTTCCTCAAGGCCCTCGCGGAGTTCCTCCTCGTCCTCGCCGGTGAAGGCGGTCCCGTCGACGCGACGGCCCTCAAGCGAGCCGACCTTCCCGCCGATCATCTCGAGAATGTGGCCGACGGTCATCCGGGACGGTAGCGCGTGGGGGTTGACGATCAGATCGGGCACGACCCCATCCTGGGTGAACGGCATGTCCTCCTGGGGGGCGATGTGGCCGAGCACGCCCTTCTGGCCGTGTCGGGAGGCGAACTTATCGCCCAGTTCCGGGACGCGCTCGTCCCGCACCGACACCTTCGCGAGTTTCGAGCCGTCCTCGCCTTCCATCAGGGTGACCGTATCGACGACGCCCTCCTCGCCCGAGCGCATCGTGACGCTGGTCTCGCGGCGTTTCTGTGGGCTGAGACCGCCCATGTCGTCGGGTTCTTCGAGGAACCGTGGCGGGGAGGTCTTGCCCAACAGCACGTCGTTTTCGCTGACCGGCGTCTCGGGATTGACCATCCCGTCGTCGTCGAGGTGGGTGTAGGCTTCCTCGCCGCGGGCACCCCGGACGTCCTGGCTGGGGATCTCGAAGCGGTCCTCCTGGCCGCCGGGATAGCGGCGTTCCTCGCCCTCGTAGGTCCGGAAGAAATGCGACCGGGCGAGTGCCCGTTCGACCGATCCCTGGTTCATGATGAGGGCGTCCTCGATGTTAAAGCCCTCATAGGACATGATCGCGACCACGAAGTTCTGGGCCGCCGGGCGTTCGTCGTAGCCGATCTGGTCGGTCGTCTGGGTCTTGACCATCGCCTCCTGGGGGTAATGCAGGAGGTGAGCGCGGGTGTCCGGCCGGATCCGGTAGTTCGCCGCCGGCAGGCCAAGCGACTGTTTCATCATCCCGGCCCCCATCGTGATCCGGGGGCTGGCGTTGTGTTCGGGATAGGGGATCATCCCCGCGCCGATCCCGAAGATGAGCTGGGGATCGATCTCGAGGTGGGTGTGATCCTCGGTGAGATCCTCCTCGTCGACGGCGACGAGGATGTCCTCTTCCTCTTCGGCATCGATGAACTCGATGCGGCCCCGTTCGACGAGGTCCTCGACGGTGATTTCGTCACGATCGAGGGCTTCGATCTCCTCTTCGGTGATGACGGGCTCGCCGTTCTCGACGACCAACAGCGGGCGCCGGGCCCGCCCGGCGTCGGCGTTGACGATCACCTCGCTGGTGCGTTCTTTGACCGAGACGTTAACCATCTCGGAGACTTCGCCCCGCCGTCGGGCGGTGCGGATCTGTTCGGCCAGTTCGTGGGGATCGGGATGGGTCCCGATCAAACTCCCGTTGACGTAGACTTTCGCGTCGCGTCCTTGGCTGCTCATTGTTTAGTCGTCCGCGGGCTGTTCTGGCCGGGTCAGGCCGGGGATGCCCTCGACCCCCATCGTCGCGAGTTCGCGTTTGAGTGCCTGTTCGTCGGCCACGTTCTGTGAGAGCTCCATCGCCTGGGCGAAGTTTTTCACCAGGCCACAGTTGGGCCCCTCCGGGGTCTCGGAGGGACAGATCCGCCCCCACTGGGTGGCGTGTAGGTCCCGGGCCTCGAAGTGGGGCTGGCTCCGCGAGAGCGGGCTCCGCAGCCGGCGGAGGTGACTGAGCACCCCCATGTGGTCGGTCCGATCGACCAGCTGGGAGACGCCCGACCGGCCGCCGACCCAGTTGCCCGTCGCCAGCGGGTGTTCGAGCCGTTCGGTCAACACGTCCGATCGGACGACCGTGCTCACCGACAGTTGCCGGTTGCGCATGTGAGCGCGCTCGAGCTGGTATTTCACGTCGCGGGCCAGCTTGTTCAGCGCCGTCCGGAAGAGATCCTGCATCAGATCGCCCGAGACCTTCAGGCGCTTGTTGGCGTAGTGGTCCTTGTCGTCGGATTCCCGGCGATCGAGCGCCAGCTCGAAGCAGGCTTCAGCCATCCGACAGAGGTAGTAGGCCTTGTTGATTCGGACCTCCTCCTCGTCGACGCCCTCCTCGTGGAGATGGGGGAGGAGATACCGGTCGATGACGTAGTTGGCGCGTTTGAGCTGGTAGTTTTTGCCCTGGCCGGAGGCGACGCGTTGGCCGAGTTTTTCGATGGCGCCCTCCTGGGACTGGACTTCGGCCTCCTCTAGGTTTTCGAGCATGAACTTCACGATCTCGGGATCGTCCGACACCCGATGGACGATCTCCTCGTCGGATTCGAGGCCGAGTGCCCGGACGAGGGTCACGAAGTTGATCGAGCCCGACACCGAGGGGAACGAGACCTCGAGCAGCCCGTCGCGGGTCCGTTCGACCAACACGAGCGCCCGGTACCCCCGTCGCTGGGAGAAGGTCTTGGCCACCTGGATCTCGTCGCCGTATCGGGTGTCGTATTCCGCGAGGATCTTGTTCGGCGCGAGGTCCTCGGAGGTCATCAACACCCGCTCGGAGCCGTTGACGATGAAATACCCGCCCGGATCGGCGGGGTCCTCGCCGATCTCGATGAGTTCCTCGACGCCGAACTCCGAGATGTTACATTTCTGGGAGCCGACCATGATCGGCATCCGGCCGACCTTGGTCTCGGCTTCGTCGACGACTCGCTCTTCTTCCTCGTCGCCGCCCTTGATGATCCGCATCGCCATGAACACCGGCGCCGCATACGTGATGTTCCGAAGCCGGGCCTCCTGGGGATAGAGCAGTTCCTCGGACCCGTCGGCCTCGCGAACGCGGGGGGTCACGACGCGGACGTCGCCGAGTTCGACGTACACCGGCTCTTCGTCTTCCTTATCGCCGATGTCGGTGTCGATGGTGCCCTTCTCATCGACGACCTGCTGCATGCCCCGGTCGAGAAAGGCGTTAAAGGAGCGATAGTGATGTTCGGCGAGCCGTTCCTGTGAGAAATACTTCCGTGAGATCTTTCGTCTGTCTTCTCGGTTCATATTGTCCTGTTATTCGACTACCAGTCGATATACCGTCGCGGTGTCGGTCGTGCGTGAATCCCGGGTGATTTCGATGACGTCACCCACCTCGGCTGTTTCGGGGAGGGCCGGGTCCCCGACTGTGATTTTGGGGAGGTCGGTGCGTTTGACGTTGTACTCTTCGAGGACTGCGTCGACGTCATCCTCATCGAGCACGACGTGCTCCGGGACGAGTTCGTGTTGGCTTACGTCAACCATGGTTGGGTGTGTGGCGTAGCATCCCCTGCCGCTGGGGAGAAGCGGTGCTCACGAGAGACTACAGGTCCGTACCGGGGGGAGGCATTTAAGCGTTGCCAAACGGGACCCACCGCTCTTCGACCGAAGCGATCCCGCCGCGAACCGTATCGCGTCCGATACCGGGGTTTCCACGCACACCGGCATATATGTTATCCCCTCACGTCCCCGGCTGCGTGCAAGGGTCCCCGTCGATCCCGTCCTGATCGACACTCGACGGCGCCTTCAGGACCCGTTTCGACCACGGGCCGTTTCGACGGCCGGGACGGATGTTTGGAAAGTCTTAAGTCTGCCAGCAGGATACGTGCGAACGCGCCAGCCCGGGTGGTGTAGTGGCCTATCATACGGCCCTGTCACGGCCGTGACGCGGGTTCAAATCCCGCCTCGGGCGCTGTTTTCAGTTTTCCCTGCAGGTAGCTGTGCCTTGTTCGGCGAGGATTCTTATCGCAAAGCGAGACAAATCGATGTAATGAGATCGAATTCGAAGGACACCGGCGATCAGACAGAGGCTCACGTTATACATCAGTTGATCGCCAGTGGCTATCGCGTCTCAATCCCGTTCGGGGACAACGATAAATACGATCTCATCGCCGATAGCGGTGAAACGCTGTATCGGATTCAGTGTAAAACTGCGTGGAGATCTAGTAATGAGACGATCCGATTTAATACTCATTCTCAGACGACGAAAGACGGAGAATACCACGAACGATCATATCACGGAGACATCGATGGGTTCATTGTCCGGTATCCAGCCAACGAGAAACTCTACTGGATCGATATCGAAGACGCAACAGGACAGAAAATGAATCTTCGATTCGAATCGGAGATCGATCATCCATCGATCAATTGGGCTCACGAGCACGAATTTACGGGCAAATTACCGGAGTAGTCTTCGATTAATTCTTTGAGTTGATCGCTCCCCGTTCTTGCGCTTCTCAGGATCACCAGCTGTACGGATAGGATCCCCGCTATGCCGTCAGTACAGTGTGGTCACACTATCTCTGAACGCGCCGATTCTCAGACAACGGGTTCGAGCAGCGCCTGTTGGGTCTGTCGGATCGCCGAGTAGAGGTCGGTCGGGCGGTCTTCCAGCTCCTCGAGTACGTCCCCGTAGCTCAACAGACCGGCGTCGGAGTAGGTAAACCGGTTGTAGAGGGTCTTGACCACGTCGACGACCTCCTCCGTTTCGTCACAGGTTCGCAGGAAGTAGATGATGGGGGTGGTGTCACCGTCGGCGAGGTCGCGCTCGACGTCCCGGATGTCTTTGAACAGGAGCCGTCGCCCACGGTAGGTCCGCAGGTCCTCGAGAAGCCGTTCTTCGGCCGCCGGATCGAGATCCATCAACGTCGCCGGGATACGGGCGAAAGCGTCGATATCCCGCGACCGGTACGCGTAGAACTCCTCGGCGGCGGCCCGGCGTTCTTCGGGGGATGTCGCGTCGGTCATCCGTTCGAAGAGGTCCCCTTCGACCAACGGGATCTGAAAGACGGTCGTAAAGTAATCGAGCAGGATCTCGTTGATCTCCGCGTTGGCCTCCGGGGGGGCACTCTCGACCATGAGGACCGAGGAAAACGCCGCGTTCACCGTCAGGGCGATCTTCGATTGGGTCGTCAGGTTCCGGGTGTCGATGATGTCGTCGAAGACGTTGATCGTCGCGTCCAGACCGGTCAACGTCCGTTTGACCGCGTCGGGGACCGGTGTGTTACAATGACGCGCGTAGACGTTACACGCGGGGACCGTCCGGAGTGACTTTCGGCCGACCTCCCAGTTGTTGACGGCGTCATGGAGATGGTCGGGAAGCCCGGCGGTCGTCTCAACGGGCAGGTCATCGCTGAGTCGTTCCTCAAGCACCGCTATTTCATCGGCGAGATCCGTATAGATCCGCTCGACTTCAGTGTGTGGAACGGGTAGTGTGACCATTGCGGGTTCTCTGGCCCGCACACAGGTTTAGTAATTCCGGCCCAATTATCGAGTATGATAATTCCATCGGTGGTCTAAATTATTCGATTTGATAATTGGATCAGAATACATACATAACCGGAGGTGGGTGATGAGCTAACGCATGCGTTCCATCGGTGTCGAAACGACCTTAGGTGAGGCAAGTACGGGGGATGAGGTGTTGGACCGGATGTTACGTGGGGGGATTCCACGGGAGCGGGCCGTGCTTGTCAGTGGTGGTCCCGGTGCCGGAAAGAGTACGCTCGGGATGCAGTTCCTCCAGGCGGGGCTTGACGCGGGGGAGGACGTCCTCTTTGTGAGTACCGAACAGACCGTCGACGAGATCCGCGCGTCGTTCGGCGATTTCGACTTCGATCTCGATCACGAGAACCTCCATCTGACCTCGATCCATGCCATGCCCGGCCAGACGATCGAGGAAGACGAGGAACTGGTGATCAGCCAGATCGAAAACCACGATCGACCGAAGGACCTCCTGGAGGTCAACCGCCCCTTCGAGATCCGGTATATCCGCGAGCATCTCGAACGGTTCAGCCACTGTGACCGTGTCGTCTTCGATAGCATCTCCGGGCTCGCGCCGTTAGCGAACGACACCCCGCGGTTTCGGTTGGGGTTGTTGGAACTGATCAGGACCTTCTCCGATGACTTCCATGCCGCGGCGCTGCTCATCGCCGAGGAATCCTCCGAACACGAGGACATCCCGGCGGCCGAACTCCTTCAGTTTACGACCCACGGCGCGATTCAGGTCGTCCGCGAGTGGGTTGCCGGGGAGTATCACCGCTATCTGGAAGTCACGAAAATGCGTGGCACCGACCACGATACCGCCCCCCACGAGTTCGAGATCACCGAACGCGGGATCGAGGTCCTCCCGCGTGACGACCGGCGGATCGATCCGACCGGGGACGCGATCAGTGCGGGTGTCGACGGGCTCGATCGGCTCACCGGCGGCGGCTACCCCGAGGGCAGTTCGACCGTTATCGAACACGACGGCCGGGCGAACCTCAATGCGACCGTCGCCGCCGGCATGCTGGCGACCTTAGAGCAGGACCGGGTCATCGTCCTCTTTCCGACGCCCAACATCACCCCCGAGTGGTTCCGCGATCACGTCGGCCAGTACAAGGGCTCGATGGAGCAACTCCTCGATGATAACCGGCTGATGGTCGTCGACTGGTCGAACACCTGGCCGGTCGATCACAAAAACGTCTTCAAGGTCCACAAATCGGGGTTGCTCGGGCTGTTCTCGAAGAGCAAACTCTACCTCACCCAGAAACTGCTCCGGATCTACCGGACGATCCGGGACCGTCGCGAATCGCCCCTGACCGCCTGGGTCTACACCGAGACGATGCTCCAGGACTTCGAACCGGATGACGTTCGTTTCCAGTACAACTGGGCCCGGGGGAACATCTTCAACCCGCGGGATAACGTCATCTTCCTGCAGAACCCGACATCGATGGGCGAGAAGCTCGCGGAGTTTTACGTCCACGACGCCCAGATGGTGCTTCGCCAGTGGGTCCACGACAACGGCATGGAGTACGTCCGCTTGGAGAAAGGCGATGCCGGCCAGACGGACATCAGCCGCCACGTCAGCTACCTCGACGAACCGCCGTACATGGAAGTCCGGGGCAGCAACGCCCTGGGACCGGAGTAAGGATCGATACATCCCTCACCGCATTCCGATCGACACCGATTTCATCCGGCTTTTTGCGATCCGATTGTGCATCCCGCCATCGGTCGATACACCTAATGGTCCTCTCGCCGTCGTCCCGACCGACGCCGTATCGCCATGAGCTATCACGTCCTCGATCCGGACGACCTTCCGGGTAGCCCGGACCACCCCTGTGACCGACGGTCGATCACCGAAGCCGTTGGTCTTCACGCCCTCCAACTCGCGCGGTACGAACTCGCCCCCGGCGAGACGCTCGCGACCGAGTATCACTCCCACGACCGCCGGGAAGAGGCCTTCTACGTGCTCTCGGGGACGCTCGTCGTCGAGACCCCCGAACGGACCTACGAGGTCCCCGCCGATCGGCTGTTCGTCGTCACGCCCGACAGCCCGCTGCGACCGTACAATCCGGCGTCGGCGACGGAGCCAGTCCGGGTGCTCGGGATCGGGGCACCGTTAGTCGATATCGGACAGCCCTATCGGCCCGCCGTCGAGGACGTGGACGGTCCCGACGAGGACGGGTCGTCGCCCGATTAGGCGTCGATCCCGATCGGTTGGTCGTGACGATGGCCGGCCGTCACGCTGACAACCGGTGGATGGATGTGTTTTTCCACGCCGGTGGTCCATACCTGCAGTATGACCGTCTTCGACGCCGATCGCCCGATGCGGGTGGCCGTGCTCTTTTCGGGCGGCGCCAGCGGGTTCCGCTATCTCCGGGAGCATGACCCCAACTACGGGGACGCCTACACGGTCGTCGTCGGTTTCACCGACGACCCGACCGCACCGGGTATCGAGGCACTCGAAGCCGCGGACGTCCCGGTCGAACACGCCGATATTCGGGCCTTTTACGACGAGCGCGACGCCGGGATGGATGACCTCGACGTCCGGGCCGAATTCGATGCCCACACTGCCGAAACCCTCGCCGAATACACACCGGACGTCGTTGTGCTCTCGGGGTATATGTGGATCCTGACGACGCCGGTGCTCGATCGGTTCCCCACGATCAACGTCCATCCGGCCGATCTCACGATCGTCGACGAGGACGGCGATCGGGTCTACGTTGGCGCCGATCCCGTCTTCGATGCGATCGTCGCGGGTGAGCCGGCGACGCGATCGACCGTTCATTTCGTGACGAGTGCCGTCGACGCCGGCCCGCTGGTCGTTCGGTCGCCACCTTTCGAGGTGCACCGAGAGCTCGTAGCGACGCTCCTGGAGTTCGGCGCCGAGGACGCGATCCAACAGTACGTCGATGCCCACCAGGAATGGATGAAATGGCGGGGCGATGGGCCCTGTTTCGCGACTGCCCTTGAGTTGCTTGCCGACGGTCGTGTCGACCGGGTCGACGGGACGGTACACATCGATGGCGACCCCGCCATCTATGACCTCGATACGGGCGTTCGGCCGCCGCCGACGAACGCCCCGGCCGAGTGATCGATGTGGATCGCGCCTCGTGATTCCCGGTATCGACGATAGTGGCTATGTCGGTCGGTTATCGTACGAAAAGCGTGTCTCGGAGCCGACGCAACCAGTCGCGGAGCCCGTGATCGGTGGTCGACCCCCTGGTGGACGCTGTCCGGGCCGTCCGTTCCTCGAGGAGGGCTTCGTACCGATCGATCACTGACTGTAACTGGTCGTCCTTGCGGTGTAAGGCCGTCCGGAGTGTCGCTACTTCCGCTTCGAGTTCGGCGATCCGTGCGTGTGGCCTGGTGGGAGTCGGTTGTCCATCGACATCGGTACCCGACTGATCGTCGTCGGGAACGGGGTTTTCCCAGTCCCAGCCGTCGCGACCGGTCACGCTGCCCGTTGGGAGAGTATCGCTGCGCATCGGCGGTCTCGTGTTAACGGCTCCCATCCGCAAAAACACCCGTCAGACGATCGACGGACACCGGCGGGAGAGTGATGATCGATACTGCCCTCAACGGATAGCGTCGAGGTGTCGATTTGCCCGTCGCCTTACTCGATCTCGAATACCATTTCGGTCGTGGTCGCCGAAGGGTCGATCTCGGTGGTGTCGGGCTGGGCCGTCTCGTCGCTGACCGCTGCCTCGATGTCGGCCCGCCAGGTCTGGAGGTCATCGACCCTCGTTTTGACCGTCTCGAGTTCCTGATGGAGGGTGCTGATCGCCGCTTCGAGGTCGTCCATCCGATCGTCGATCCGGTCGACGTCCGCCGCAGTGTCAACCGACTCGATCTCGGCTCGAAGCGCTTCGAGTTCGTCCTCGAGTCGGGCATCGAGGGTATCGATCCGGTCATGACAGGCCTCGAACCGGTCGTCGGCCGTGCCCTCCGTATCGATGAGTTCCTCGAGTGCATCGGTGTAGGCTCGCAGATCCATCACCTCCGCTTTGAGGTGTTCCAGCGACACCGACTCGCTTCGGGACGGCGACCCGCCGAACGCTTCTTGGAGGGTCGCGCGTTCGGCCGGTGTCAGCTCGTCGTTTTCGAGTTCTTCGAGCAGCCGATCGACGACACGATCCGACGAGTGATCTCCGGCCGTCTCCGGATCAGTCGTCGCCTCCGTGGCGTGATCGGTCACACTCGTCCGGCCGTCCCCGGTGTTGGTCGCCGCCTCGGTTTGATCGTCGCGTCCGAACACGCTCGCGAGTATGCTGAACATGGTTGCAGTGCCGATCGGCCCCGCCACGCGATAGCGTCCGCGTCCCGCCCAGCCGTGGAGCGTGACGGCGTTACCGACTACCACTTCGTTTACGACAATATATGTTCGGAAAATGTCATACGGGCGTCGGACGGCCGCTTTCCGACCAGCTTCAGATTGGTTTCGTAGTGTTGATGAGATCCACTCGCGAACGACCGCCTAGCCGACGTGACCCCTGGGATATCGATTCGATCGGCGTCGCATACAACCATGGCTCCGTTGACTGTGAGACGGCGATGACCGACACCCATCCGTTGTTCACCGTCGAGACCGTTGTCTTGGTCGCCATCGGCGGGTTCGCGGGCTCGAACCTCCGGCACTTCGTCGGGCAGTTCCTGCCCGGGATCGGTGGCACCCTGGTGGTCAACGTCTTCGGGTGTGTCGTGTTGGGGTTTCTCCTCTATGAGGCGCTGTTCTCGGGGTTGTTCACCGAACGGACCCGGTTGATCGTCGGGACGGGCTTTCTCTCCTCGCTGACGACCTACAGCACGTTCGCCCTCGAGACCGCCACCACAACCGGCTGGCTCATCGTTGGCAACGTCGTCGCGACCTACACGCTCGGGTTCTTGGGTATCCTTCTCGGCCGATGGTTGGCGGCCCGACTCGACAGCGGTCGATCGGTCGGTGGAGGTGCTGACTGATGGTGATAATCGATCCGGCCCAACTGGTTGGTGCCGGCGGCGCGCTCGGGGCGCTGTTACGCTACTGGGTGACCGATCGACTGCCCGCCGACCGGTTTCCGGTCGGGACGCTGACCGTCAACGTCCTCGGGAGCTTCGCTTTGGGGGTGCTCACCTTTCTGGGCGCCGACAGCGAGCTCGTCTTGTTCCTCGGCACCGGCGCCTGTGGCTCGTTTACGACGTACTCCTCGTTTGCCTTCGAGACGGTTCGACTCTGGGAGACGGGCGACCGGCCGGCGGCCATCGGCAACGCTTTCGGGAACCTCATCGGGGCCGGTATCGCTCTCGGGGTGGCCTGGGTCGTGGCTCGGGGATTCCTCCTGGCGTGATCGGCTCTGCTTCCGGATAGCGATGGCAGTCAGAAACGGGCTGCCCTTGCTGATTGATGATCGTGGCCTCGGACCCTATCGTTCGTTGAGGGTCCGATCCCAGTCGATCCAATCCTGTTCCCAGCCGTGGCGCCGCTGGGCCTGCTGTTGGGCGCGTTCCTGTTCCTCGCGGGCGGTTCGGTTGCGTTCGATGGTGTCGGGTTGTTCGCCTTCGACCAGCAACGGCTTGAACCGGACCGGTCCGAATCGATCGATGATCTCAAGCTCGCCGTCGGGATCGCTATCGCCACCGATCGCCACCAGATCCTGATCGTTCGCCCCCAGTGGCATCACCAGCCGACCGGTGTCGGTCAGTTGATCGAGGAGGGCTCGGGG
The DNA here is from genome assembly GCA_034190395.1 of Chewarchaeum aethiopicum (SeqCode). Taxonomy (GTDB): domain Archaea; phylum Halobacteriota; class Halobacteria; order Halobacteriales; family Hikarchaeaceae; genus Chewarchaeum; species Chewarchaeum aethiopicum. The sequence goes on along the minus strand of JAXINS010000003.1, from coordinate 22,196 downwards.
TGGCTGGACGGCTGCGGCCTCGACGAGGATCCGATCGAACGGTGCGTATTCGGGCAGGCCGTCGGCGCCGTCGCGTCGATCGACGAAGACCGCCCCGTAGCCGGTCCGTTCGAGGTTTCGCCGGGCATCGATCACCAGCGACCGGGCGAGATCGACCGCACTGACCGACGTTGGCCCGACCATCTCGGCAAGCACGGCCGCGGTGTAGCCGACCCCACAGCCAACGACGAGCACCTCGTCGTCGGGACGCGGTGCCAGTGCCTCGAGCAGGCGGGCAACCAGGCTCGGCGAGAGCACCGTCGTCCCCCGTTCGGTGAACGCCTGATCGGTGTAGGCGGCCTCCGGCGAGTCGATATCGACGAACTCGTGTCGCGGGACGGTTCGCATCGCTGCCGAGAGCCTCTCGTTTTCGAGTACCCCCTTCGTCGGATGCTCGAGCCCGTCGATCAGATCGTCCCGCAACACCGTCAGGTCCATGCGCGCTACTCCTGAGTTCGGCGTCGATCCATTTCAATCGCGCGTTCCGCCGTCTCGCCCTATTCCATCCGATCCCACACACCAACGCCGATGCCGATCGGTGTCTCGACAGTGGTTCACTCCTCGCCCTGCATCGGGACAAAGCGGACGTAGCCGTGTTCGCTCCGGTCTAACGATCCGTCCGATCGTTTTTCAGCCAGCACGAGCCGTTGGCGGCGGCCGATCGGTCCGAGTAACCGGCCGCCGACTCGCACCTGCTCGATGAGCGCCGATGGAAACGTCTCGGCGGCACAGGTCAGATAGACCGCGTCGTAGGGGGCGTGATCGGGCCACCCGGCGTGGCCGTCGCCGACGCGGATCGAGATCTCGCCGTAGCCCAGCCGGTCGAGCCGCTCGCGTGCCTGTTCGGCGAGGTCGCGGTGGTATTCGACGCTGTAGACGTGGTCGGCGCCGACGACTTCGGCAGTCACGGCCGCGTGATAGCCACAGCCGGTGCCGATTTCAAGCACGTCCTCACCCGACTCGAGCGCGAGTTTATCGACCATCTCCGCGACCATATGCGGGGCGCTGATGGTCTGATCGTTGCCGATCGGCAGCGGCCGATCGGTATAGGCGTCGTCCCGGCGGTGCTCGGGGACGAACTCGTGACGTGGCACTGTCCGCATGGCCGCTTCGGTCGATGGTCGGTCGATCCGGCCGGCGAGTTGCTCGACGAGTCGTTCACGGGCGGCCTCGAAGTCGTCCGGGCGGTCGCCGTTGCCATTACGGCCCCAGCCGAAGGGTACGGTCATCGGTGTTCGTTTTGATTGTGTCAAAGATTGTTACCACGCCGACCAGGCAGCGCTGGTCTCGTCGGTCGCGTAGACGCGTTTGATGTCCTTGGCCTCGACGGCATCACCAGCGCGATCGAGCTTATCGGTCGGGTAGCCGATCGCGTCGTCGCGAACGAGGATCCGTTCGACGGTGAATTCCTCGTCGCCGAACGTTTCGGTCGCGCCGACCTCGAAGGCGTGATCGCCGGGGACGGCGAGTTTCAGGCTTCGGGTCTCCTCGCGGGTCCCGTCTTCGGGGTGGAGCGTCACGTTGACCTCGACGTTGTCGACCGCCCGGGTCCAGAACGTCTCGACGTCGGCCCCGCGGGCGGCGTCGACGCGTTGTTCGTTACCGACCTCTAAGCTCGTGATCCGGACGGCCATGATCGCTTCCTCGGTGTCGACGATGAACTCCTCGCCGACGGCGACCCGTTCGTCGGCGGGCACCTCGACGGTCGCGGTGAACGATTCCCCGCCTTGGGAGATCACGACGTCCCGCTCGTGGGTCTGTTCCTCGGGCGGGGACTCCTTGTGGACGTGGTCACACTCGGTACACCGGACGGTGAACTGGCCACCACCGGTCGAGAGGACCTCGTGGACGGTCGCCGCTCCGGGCGAACACGACGGGCAGGCGACGGCCACGCGCTCGGATTGCTCGGTCATATTGCCGACCCTATGCGAGGGGCGCCTAAAAGTCCGTGGAGATGTCGGGCTGGCTTGCGAACGGCCTTCCCTCCTTCGACATCAGGTACCGGGCAGACTGATCTCCTCGCCGTCGGCGTACACCGTCGGCTCGGTGATGATCCCGTCGAGATGTAACGGTGCTTCGGTGTCGCCGCCGATGCCGGCGTCGTCGCCGATCGCGATGTGGACCGTTCCGCCGGCCTTCTCGTCGAGCAGCACCGAGCCGACCAGTTCGCTGACTCCGAGGTTGGTGCCGATCCCGAGTTCGGCGAGGTTGTACGCCGCCTGGCCGACCTCCTCGGCACCGGCTTCGACCTGGTCGCGGATATCGTCGTCCTCGATGTCGGTGACGTAGCCGTCCTCGACGTCGAACCGGAGCGTTCGCCCGTCCAGTCGGCCGTGGGGCATCATCGTCCCGTCGACGACGTATGTCCCGGTGGCGGTTTCGGGGCTGACGAACACCTCACCGGCCGGGAGATTCGAGAAATCGCCCGGCTCGTGGTTGAGGCCGGTGTCGGCGATCCACTCCCGGTCGCCGGGTTCGAACGTGATATCGGTGCCCCGATCGGTGATCACCCGAACCGTCTCGGCGTCCTCGATCTGTTCGAGCAGCGCCGCACATTCGGCGGCGATCGAATCGTAGTCGGCGTCTAACCCTTGGGCCATGATCGCCTCGGTGATCCCCGGCATCGTCGCGACGCGGGTACCGGCGTCGTTCGCCCGGCCACGGGCGCGGGTGTGACTGAGGCTCTTGGTCGTCGGCGCGATCACGACGTCGGCGCCGGCCATCGCGTCGGCGACGGGTGCTGGCGGTTCGTTGCCGTGTTGGTCGCCGGGTGGATACCGAACGATGGTGCTGTCGTCGGTGACCTCGCTTGCCACCGCATACAGCAACTCGCCGATCGATTCGCGGTCGTCGTCGGTGATGATGGCACACGACTCCTCGGCCTCAAGGGCCATACACTGGTGGACGGCCGTTTCGGCGGCCGATCGCAGGGCGTCCGACTCGGGCATATCGTACTGTGGTATCGGCGGCCCGATTAGCCTTCCCCTTGGCGAAACCGTCGACTACTGACAGCGGGCGGCTGCCAGTTCGAGCGCCTCGATCGCAGGAAGGGGGTCGCCAGTGAGTGCCCCGAGGTAGGCGCCGCCGGCGATCGAGACGTGTGAAAACGACGATGCATCGAGGTCGTAGAGATCGACTGCCCGCGAGGTGTCACCTCCGCCAACGACCGAAAAGCAATCCAGTTCGGCGATCGTCTCGAGCATCCCGACCGTGCCCGTTGCAAACCGTTCGTCCTCGAAGAGCCCGAAGGCACCCTTGACGAACACCGCGTCCGAATCCTGGAGTTTCGCCGAATACTCGGCGACGGTTTGGCTGCCAACGTCGAGATAGCTGGTCGTTTTTTCCTCGATCGCGTCGACGGCGATCTCGGCTCGCTCCCCGTCGGCGTCCTCGTAGGCCAGATCGCGGGGCAGTTCGATCTGCTCGCCGTACTCGTCGAGGAGCGATTCGATCGTCGTGCGGTTTTCCTCCCACTGCTCGTCGAAGAGCGCCGTCCCGTCGACGTCGTAGCCGACCGGGTAACCGGCCCCACGGAGGAACAACTCGCCGGCGATCCCGCCCATGTAGAAGGTATCTACCTTGTCGCCAAGCGCGTGCATCACGCCGATCACGTCGGTCGCCTTGGTGCCGCCGACGAGCATCGACACCGGGCCGTCGAACTCCCGTTCGGCGATCCGGGTGTTGTGCTCGTACTCGGCGGTCATCACCGGTCCGGCGTAGGCGGGCATCACCGGCGGAAAGCCGACCGTCGAGGCATGTCCCCGGTGGGCGACGGAGTAGGCGTCGTTGACGAAGACGTCGAACTCGGGTGCAAGCGTCTGGACGAATTCGCTTTTCGCGTGGTCTTCGGGCGATTTTTCCGGGAGTTCGTCCGGCGTCATGCGGGTGTTTTCGAGCAACAGGACCTCGTCGGCGTCGAGATTGTGGATCGCATCGATCGCCCGGTCACCGTAGGTTTCGGGGACGAACGTGACGTCACCGTCGAGGTACGTCGAGAGTATGTCCGCGTGCGAGCGCAACGAGACGAAGCTGTCGCCGCCGGGACGTCCCTGATGGGCGAGTAGCGCGAGCCGGTGATCGTCGTTGAGCAGTCGTCGGATGGTTTCGGCGTGGTGTTCGAACCGGCTGTTGTCCTGCGCAGCGCCGTTCTCGATCGGCGAGTTGAGATCGACGCGCATCAACACCGACTGCTCACCGGGAAGCTCGTCGACGGTCTTGAACATCCTTATCGAAAGCCCCGCGGCCAGCCATCCTTGTCCTTTCGGAACGGCCCAAGGTATGCCGATATTTGACACGGTCCGTCGGACCCGTCCGAGGACGGGGTCACGCCGACGAACACAAAAAGTTATCCCGATCTGCGGTCGAAGCGCACGTACATGATTCAGGTGGGTATCAACGGGTACGGCACCATCGGCAAACGCGTCGCCGACGCGGTCCGCACCCAGCCCGACATGGAGGTCAGCGGGGTCGCCAAGAACTCCCCCAACTACGCGGCGGACAACGCCGTCCAGGCGGGCTATCGGCTCTTTGCCCCCGACGCCGACCGCGTCGCTGCCTTCGAGGAGGCGGGCTATGCGCCCGATGGGACCGTCGATGACCTCATCGACGCCAGTGACGTCATCGTCGATGCCACCCCCAGCGGGTTCGGTGCCGAGAACAAGGAACGCTATCGGGCCCACGACACGCCGGCGATCTTCCAGGGTGGCGAGAGCGAGGAGCTCGTCGATACGAGCTTCAACGCCCGATCGAACTTCGAGGACGCTGTCGGTGCCGATTACGTTCGCGTCGTTTCCTGTAACACGACCGGTATTGCCCGGGTCGTCGCCCCGCTGGAGGCCGCATACGGGATCGAGAAGGTCCGGGCGACGCTCGTCCGACGGGGCGGGGACCCTGCTCAGAGCGGCCGCGGCCCGATCAACGATATCCTGCCCGATCCGACGACGATCCCCTCCCATCACGGCCCCGATGTCAATACCATCTTCCCCGACCTCGACATCGATACGTTGGGGCTGAAAGTGCCGGCGACGCTGATGCACGTCCATAGCCTGAATATCACCCTCGAAACCCAACCCGAGACGGCGGATGTCTTGGACGATCTAATCGACGAGTCCCGGCTGTTCGTCGTTCCAGGTTCGGCCGGTATCGACGGTGCGGGCAAGCTCAAGGAGTTCGCTGCCGACGTCGGGCGCCCCCGCGGTGACCTCTGGGAGAACTGCATCTGGGGCGAGTCGGTCACCGTCGAGGACCGCGATCTCTATCTCTTCCAGGCGATCCACCAGGAATCGGATGTCGTCCCCGAGAACATCGACGCGATCCGGGCGATCGCCGACACCGCCGATGCAGCCGAGAGCATGGCGATGACTGATGAAGCCCTTGGCATCGGCTTTCCCGAACGCGAACAGGACGTCCCGGAGTTAGTCGCCTGATCGGTGCTGGCCGCTTTCTTTTGGAATCGACGCTTCGCCGACGGTCAGAACGCTTTTCCACCCGGCTGGCATATCCGATTGTATGAGACGGGACCCGGACGATCCGTTCGACGATTTCTTCCGGGAGATCGAACGGATGATGGAGGACATGATGGATATGAGTTTTGAGAATCCTTCCGACGGCGGCGATCTCGGACCGGCTACGACCCACATCGACGTGCAGGAGTACGACGACCACCTCAAGGTCGTCGCCGATCTGCCCGGTGTGGCCAAAGAGGATATCGATCTCAAATGTGATGGGCGGGTGCTCTCGATTTCGGCACGGAGCGAGACCCGCGAGTACGACGAACAGCTCCGACTCCCAACCGCCGTTGACGAACACTCCGGGTCGGCCACCTACAACAACGGCATCCTCGAGATCACGTTCGATCACGCCGACGATTCGGCCGATATCAGTCTCGAATAGATCGTTTTCGTTGTTCTGCTCACGCGCCTGTAGGATGGCGAATTGTTACGGCGGCATCGTTGAGGACCCCGCACTGAATCACGGGGCGGTCGTTTCGATCAGCGTGGCGAGGCGGTCGTAGAAGTCCGGCTCGTATTTGTCGGCCGTATCGATCGTCGGTCGGGCGTTCGTCTCGTTGACGACCGCCCGGTCGTCGGTCACCAAGAGATCGACGCCCAGATAATCGATCCCCAATACGTCGGCGGTCCGTTCGGCGAGTTCCCGGAGTTCGACCGGTAGGTCGACGCCGCGGGCCGTCGCCCCCCGATGGACGTTGTGTTTCCAGCGGCCGGTGGCCACCGCATCCTCGGGCAGGCGTCGTTCGACGGCACCGACGTAGGTCCCGTCGATCACCATCACCCGGTAGTCGGTGGCATCGGGCAGGAATTCCTGGACGAGAAAGGCTTTGTCGCCGGTGGCCCGGTAATCGTGGACGAGATCGAGGTAATCGACGACGCCGAGGAAGCTGTCGAGGTCGGCCGCACGGGCAACCCCGACGCCCCGCGTCGCGGAGTTTGGCTTGACGACCACTGGCGGTTCGAACCGATCGAAGACGGCTTCGAGTTCCGTCTCCGAGACGGGGTTTGACACCATGACGGTCTCGGGCACCGGAACGTCGGCCTGGCCCAGTTCGGCGAGGACACCGGCCTTGTTGCGGGAGGTAAGCACGGCGGTGGCGTCGTTGACCCACGGCACCGAGAGTGACGCATCCGTCACGCCACCTTCCATAAGCCGGGCCGGGTAGACGAACCCGACGTCGAAGCTCCCCTCGGGCCAACTGCCGTCCAGCGGGAGCGTGCGTTCCTTGTATTGGAGGGGTTCGACGGCGATCCCACGATCGGCGAGCGGATCGGCCATCCGTTCGGCGGTTTCGGCCTCGCTCATCACCGCCAACCGTAGCATGTCCCGGCCAACGGTGCCCACTACAATAAGCGCCCCTTTCGCGATCCCGGCGGACCGATCATACCGGAGCGACCGGTTCGGTTACGGACCTCCCTGGCGTCGCGTGATCCACCAGGTAATCGCTGCCGCCCCCAGACACCCAGCGGCCAGTCCCATCCATCCTAGCGTATAGCCGACCCGGTCGGCCACGGTCCCGAACACCGGTGGGGCAACGATCGCGCCGGCATTGAGCGATAGCTGTCCGCCGGCGGTCGCCTCGCCGATCCGATCCTCGGCTACCAACCCGCTTAGACAGGAATAATAGACGCCGGTGAACCCGAGTAACACCACGCCAAGGCCCGCAAACCCGACGAGTGCTGTCATCGCCGAATCGACGGCCGTGATCGCGACGAGCATCGCTGCCGCCACGATCGCCTGGGCCGTAAGCACCCGTGCCGCCGCCACGGCCTGGGTGGTGCCGAGCCGATCGATCACCGCGCCGGCGACGATCCGACCGACGCTGCCGGTTCCTTGGGCAATCGCAAGCACGATCCCGGCGAAGGCGACCGTAGTTGGGACCGTTTCAGCGACGTATACCACCATGTATCCGGTTGTCGTAAAAAAGGCGCCGCCCAACAGGACCCCAGCACTCAGCAGAGCGACGTATCGCCGATTCGACGCAAGCACCCGCAAGTCCGGCCAGCGAACGCCCTGGCCGCCGGTGCCACGATAGGCCACGGCGACTATGGCCGTGACGGCGACGGCGAGTCCGGCTGCCACGAGAAAGCCGGTATCCCAGACACCGGTCCGGGCGGCCACGCCCGTGATCAGCAGGGCACTGATGGCGCTGCCGGCGGTGACCCCGACCTGTTTGATCCCTAAGGCCAGGTTCTGGCGGCCGGCCGCAACCCGTCCAACGATCGCGCGATTGGTCGCGGGGCTGGCTGTCGCATACGCACCGCCGAGCAGGAACACGGCACCGAGCAGCCACCAGTAGCCGGGGACGGCGACGATCCCAAGCAGGGCGATGGCGATCACGACGAGCCCGCCGATCAGCGCCGGCCGCTCCCCGTAGCCATCCACGGCCGCGCCAACCGGGAGTAAAAAGAGCAGATACCCGCCCATGAGCACCGAGACGATGATCCCGACGAGCGCCCGGGAGACGCCGAACGTTTCCCGGATGAGCGCCGAGGCGGCAAAGACAGTGTAAAACCCGATGCTCGCGGTCGTCTGCCAGCCGGTGATTAGCCCTACGGTCCACCAGCCGCCGGCCGCCGATTCGTTGTCCCCGTTCGGGGTGGCGGTCGTCATGGGGCTTTAGAAGCGATCAGTCGTTTTGGACGCCGGCCGGTGTCACGACCGGATCCTCCGTATCGACCAACAGCGTCCGGGCCACCAGGAGGACGGTAGCGATGATCAGGGCGACACAGGCGAGATACTCACCGGTAAAGCCGATCCAGGCGGTGATCGGCAGGGCCACGAGTGGCCCCAACGTCGAACCCAGGTCGCCGAAGACGTTGTAGACCCCGCCCATCTTGCCGATGTCACCGCCCGGCGTGATGTCGCCGAGATACGCCAACAGCGGCGGGTTCGTTCCGCCGACGCCGATACCGATCAACGCGACGCCGACCAGCGTCGTCCAGAGCGTGGTCAACAGCGCGATGACGGCGAACCCGGCTGCGAAGGTCAACAGCGCCGGGATCGCCAGCAACGCCCGGTTCGATACCGAGTCCGAGAGCCGCCCGGCCAACAATGTGGTCGCGCTTGAGAAGACGACGCTGACGGCCATGATGACGCCACTGGCACCGGTCCCCGAGAGCGAGCCGATCGCGATCCCGTTGCGCTGGGCGTACAGCACGACCGTCGAAAGCAACACCCCGACGAACAGAAACCGGATCATGAAATTGACCGTGCCGACGGTGAAGATCCGGATGTCGCTGCTGACGAGGCCGGGCAGTTCCCGTAATCCCGTTCGGGCATTGACATCGGCGTTGACGTTTGGCAACACGAGGAAAGCAACTGCCCCGGCGAGTAGGCCAAGCGAGCCGGCAGTCAGAAACGCGATATCGTAACCGTAGGCGTCGGTGACAAGCCCGCCGAGGATCAGCCCGGTCGGAAATCCCAGGCTCTGGCCGCCGCGCATGTACCCGATCCACTTGCCGCGGTTCTCGGCGGTCGTGATGTGCGTCACCGTCGAGAAGGCGCCGACGAAGACAAACGCCGAGCCGATCCCCCAGCAGGCTCTGGCGATAATGAAGATCTCGGCGCTACCGATTATGGGGACCCACTCCGGATGGAGTCCGAGCACATACCCGAACGGGGCGCTGCCCTGGACGAGAAAGCCGAGGATCATCGGGCGGCGGGCGCCCATCATGTCGATGAGCTGGCCGGCGGGCGTGTTCATCAACAGCCGCGTGAACCGGTTGGCCGAGAGGATGATCCCGACGAGAAACGGCGAGATTCCCAACACCGGTCCCAACGCCGGCAGCGTCGGGAAGGCGACGCCGCCACCGACCCCGCCGAAGAAGACCCCCGCGATGAGGCTGGCGACGACGTAGCCGACGTCCGATTCGGCGGGTCGGAATCGCTTCATCCGTCTTCCTCCGATCCATCGGTGGTCCGGAGCGGTTCGATTACCTGTTCGTCGAGGGCCTGCCGGGTGGTCTGGGGAAGATCGTCGCGGTCGAGGCTGACCTGATGGAGCCGGGCGCCGTTGATCGCCGCAAGGATGAGTGCCGCGGTCGCCTCGGGGTCGGCGTCGGTGAAGGCGCCCGCGTCGATTCCCTGGTCGATGATCGCGATCAGCGACTCTTCGACGGCATCGTAGTTGCGCGTGAGCTGGTCGCGGTAGGCGTCCTGGTACGGCGCCTGCGCCCGGATCTCGAGGAGTGCGGTGTGAAACTCCCAGTGATCGCTGTCGGGGGGTTGGCCGTCCGTCCGGCCGAACAGCAACACATCGATGAAGGCATCGAGCCGATCGGCCGGCCCATCGACCTCTTCGATGGTGATCCGGTCTTCGAACTGCTCGAGGAGGTATTCCAGAAACGCGACGAGGAGATCCTGCTTCGTGTCATAGTGATAGTGCAACAGCGCCTTGCTCTTCTCGAATTCATCGGCGATGGCCTGCATCGTCAGTGCCGCGTAGCCGTGTCGACACAGCGCTCGATAGGTCGCGGCCATGATGTCGGCTCGCGTATCGTCGCCCCCGTCGTTGGGGGTCCCCGTCGTATCCATGTCCTGACTAACTAATCAGTTAGCGGACGGAAAACGGTTTCGTTCCCTCTGTCGCCCCGGCTTGCAGGTGATTCGCTTCCGGCCGATTACTCGAACTTGACCGTGATCGGCTCCCCAATTCCGGCAATCCGGTCGGTTTCGATGGGGGCTTTTTATGTAGTTCCATTGTGTGATACGTACATACGGATCCGGCCTCATCCCACCCGGATTACAACGCCCATCCCCACAATCCATGACCAGTGACGAACCGACCGTGCTCGTCGTCGACGACGAACCAGATGTCCTTGATCTCTACGCCCACTGGTTATCCGAGTCGTTTACGGTACGGACTGCCGACAGCGGCCAGGCTGCTCTCGACAACCTCGACGAGACGGTCAGTGTCGTCTTGCTCGACCGACGGATGCCGACACTGTCGGGCGATGAAGTACTGCAAAAGATCCGCGATCGCGGGCTGAACTGCCGGGTCGCGATGGTCACGGCCGTCGAACCCGACTTCGATATCTTAGAGATGGGGTTTGACGACTACTTGGTCAAGCCGGTTTCGGCCGAGGAATTGACCGAAACCGTCGAGAAGATGCTTCGCCGGGAATCCTACAACTCGAAGATCCAGGATTACTTCTCGCTCGTCTCGAAAAAGACCGCTCTGGAAGCCGAAAAGACCCGGACGGAACTCGAAGCCAACGAGGAGTACAACGAGCTTGAATCCGAGTTAGAAACACTCCAGAACGATCTCTCGGAGACGTTAGCGGAACTCGAAGAGGAGGACTTTCTGGCGGCGTTTCACGATCTCTCCGGTCCCGGTATGGAATCGGATTCCGATCCCAATCAGGAATAACGATGGCCACCGTACTCACACCCGATCGTGTGGGCGGTGGCCGGCCGTGCTAACGATTGACACCTGAGCATGTATGGCGACTGATGATCATTCCCCTAAAGTCCCGACGACGGTCGAAACCCGGCAGGTAAACTACGGCGGTTTGGTCATCGCAGCCGTTGGATTTCTACTCACGCGCTATACCGTTCTCGACGTCCTCCAGACCGAAGGACAGAACGCCCCGGCGATTCCTGGACTCGCGGTGGTTCCGCTCGTCTTCGGACTGGGACTGGTGGTGTTTGGCATCGGGTTATCCGTGAGTACGTTTCGCCGACGCTACGTGAACACCGTTGCCCGATGGTGTCTCGCTGGCACCATCGGCATGGTAATTATCGTCCTAACGGCGCTCTTTGACTCGGTCGTCCTCGGGGGGTTGTCGCTGTATATGCTGACGACCGATCCGTTGATCACGAACGTCCTCATCGGTGGCGCCGTTGGGGGCGTCCTCATCGGCCTGCGATCGGCGGAGAACGGCGAACAACGCCGGATGCTCGCCCGCCGTAGCGACCAGGCGATCGTCCTCAATCGCTTGCTTCGCCACGAGGTCCTCAACGCGATCACGATCATCAAGGGCCATACGGATGTCCTTGAGGATGTCACTGTCCAGCGTCCCCGGAGCTTGCAGGCGATCAAACAGAGCGCCGGTCACATCGAATCGGCCATCGAAGAGGTCGGCTTCCTGGTTCGCGCGGATATCGACGAAACGACCGTGCTCGAACCGATCGCCCTCGGCGAACTGTTGGAGCCGGCCATCGAGCGCGTTCGGGCGGAGTACCCCGAAGCGTCGATCGAATTGGATCCACCCGCCGACGACTGTATCGTCAGTGCGAACAATCACCTCGTCACGCTGTTCGAGGAGCTGATCACCAACGGGATCGAGCACAACGACAAGACGACCCCGCACGTTTCGATCGCGGCCTCCGAGGCGGACGGCCATGCGGTCGTGACGATTACCGACGACGGTCCCGGCCTTCCGGCCCCCCAACAGGCCCTGTTGACCGATCGACAGCTGCCGGAATACGATGACCCGAACACGGGCTTTGGGTTGGCGATCGTTCGTCTGCTGGTCGAGTACTGTGACGGATGGATCGATGTCGAGACCACCGATACGGCCGCTGAGGGGACGACGGGCACGACCATCTCCGTCGGCTTGCCGATGACCGATCCGGACGCGTCGGTAACCACCGAACGCCGCCGGCTCGGCCTCGCACCGGTCGAACTCCGGAACGTCACCGTCGCCGCTCTCATCGCGGGGATCGTCATGGGCGTCGTGCTGCAGTCGTTAACGGGCGCGATCCCCGTTATCGGTGCGCTCTATGGCGTCACCTCGCTCATCGTGGGGTGGGTGACACACCTCTTTCACAGCATCGTCTTCGGGCTGTTGTTTGCCGTCGGGCTCACACGACCGACGCTACGAGACCGGATCCGGACGCCACTTGAGTTAACGCTCGCCGGCGTCGTGTTCGGGATCATCCTCTGGTTCTTCGCGGCGAGTCTCGTCATGCCGACGTGGCTCCGGGCGGTCGGCATTCCGGCGATGCTTCCCTCGCTGGATCTGCTGAACCTCTCGGGCCATCTCGTCTGGGGTGCGGTGTTGGGGTCGCTGTATGGGTTTTTACCGGAGCAACCGGTCGTCGAACTGCTCGGAATCCGGCAGAATTAGGCCCCCGGCCATCCCGGCTGTCAACGGGACCAGTCCGTATGTGTTCTCGAACCGACCCCGACGGCGACGGGGGATTCGTCGATGCGTGAGCTCGCCGCCGATGCGATCGAGGATCTCGCAACCGGCGCAGCGATTCTCGGTACCGGTGGCGGTGGCGATCCCCATATCGGGAAGTTGATGGCTCAGTCGGCGATCGCCGAACACGGTCCGGTTGAGCTCCTCGATCCCACTGAGGTGCCTGCCGATGCGCTCGTCATCCCGACGGCCGGCATGGGGGCCCCGACGGTCTTGATCGAAAAACCACCAGCCGGTACTGAGCCGATCGCCGCTCTCCGGCGAGTGGCTGCGGAGTTCGAACAGGAAGTGTTCGCGACGATGCCCATCGAGTGCGGTGGGATCAACTCGACGATCCCCTTTGCCGTTGCCGCCCGCGAGGGGCTCCCCGTCGTCGATGCCGACGGGATGGGCCGGGCCTTCCCGGAACTCCACCACGAGACGTTCAACGTCTACGGTGTCTCCGGATCACCAGCCTGTGTCGCCGACGAACACGGGAATACAACGCTCATCGAGGCGACCGACAACCGATCCCTTGAGGATCTGGCGCGTGCGATCACGATCGAGATGGGCGGCCAGGCCTACGTCTCCGATTATCCGATGACTGGCGAGCAGGTCCGCGATACCGCTATCGCCAACACCGTCGACTTGGGGATACGCATCGGGGCAGCCGTCCGGGACCCGCCCGCCGACGCGACGCCGATCGAGGCGATCAAACGGGTGACGGCCGATTCGAGTTACGGTCGGGCGATCGAGCTGTTTCACGGCAAGATCGTCGACGTCGAGCGCCGGACCGAGGCCGGTTTTGCCGTGGGTACCGTGATGATTGAGGGCTTCGACGCCGATGCGGGCGATCGGTTGACGATCGACTTCCAAAACGAGAACCTCATCGCCCGTCGGAACGGCACCGTGGTCGCGACAGTGCCGGACCTGATCACCGTCCTCGAACAGGAGACCGGCGAGGCGATCACGACCGAGGGCCTCCGATACGGGTATCGCGTCCGGGTGCTCGGTATCCCGTCGCCCGCGATCATGCGCAGCGAGGGGGCGCTCTCGATCTGGGGCCCGCGGAGTTTCGAGTATGACGTCGCGTTCACGCCATTGGAACGGCAGTTCCCGGCGTACTATCGCGAGCACGGTGTCCCCGAGACGAAAACCCAGCTGCTGGAATGAGTTTGACTAGTTTTGTCGACTTCGAGTGTCCGGGCTCTGGCCTAAGAGCCCACAAAACACTTGCCTAGCGGATCGCTCCTCACCCTTGATGGCCCGGTCCGTCGTCGCCATCGGTGGCCTGGTACTGGGTATCTGTTTTCTCGCCGGGGCCGGCTACGTTTGGGTCGAATACGATCTGGCTCATTACGGTCAGGGAACATACACCATCACCGGGATGGCGGGCTCAGAAGTGACACCATCAGCAACCGTGCCGGAGAATGCGTCGGTCGTCGCGTACACTGACCTGCCACCCAAGGCACAGCGTGCGTTCGATAAGGCCCGCCGGGGAAAGCGCCACATCCTCTGGGCCCAGGACGACCGACAAGCGGTCCAGACGTTGCTGCCCTACAGTACTGAGTATATCGAATATCGCGGCCGGTTTTATCGGATTTTGCTCCTTTCGGGCCACCGGGGACCGGATTACTGGCGGACGGCAGTGCTCAAATTCGGCGTGACTGCCGGTATTGGCGTGATCCTGCTTGGCGTCGGTGTGCGAGAATTGTGGCTCTCCCGATCGACGGACTGACCGCCCCCGATTCGTGTGTACCGGACGGTTCTACCCGAGGGAACTGACGAACGGAAACGCCGTATCGGTGTAATGTCCGGGATCCGGGCCCGACTCCCTACGCGATGAGCTCTTCTTCGCCGCGTTCGACGACGATCCGACACGGCGGGGAGATCTTGTTGTACGCCCGACGGAACGCTTCCTTGGCGAAGTCGGCGTGGTCGATCTCACAGTAAATAGTAAACAGTCGGTCGCCCTTGCTGATCCGGGCGGCGGTGCCGACGGGTTTGCCGAAGGCCTGACGCATGCCGTCGGAAACACGGTCGGCGCCCGCACCCGTCGCCTGTTTGTTCTCCCGCAGCACGTGGTGGGGGAATTTCCGGAGGGTCATCTTGTAATTGCCCTCGCCGACGGATTTGATCATGTGGCGGTTGGCCGACAGCCGGGAGGACTCCAGTGCGTCGTGGCGCAGCTGGACTTCCTCGCCGACGACGAGGCTGATCTGGACCGGCCAGTCTTCCGGGTCGGAGTCGAGGTCGCCCATCTGGTGTTGGGCGATCTTCGAGCCCGGAATCCCGGTGATGTACTCACGTCGTGTATAGGGAGGTTTCGAGATCTCCCGATACATCGAAGCAGGTTTGTCGGGCATAGTGACTACCCGAAACTCAAGCTGAGGGTGCGAATAAAGCCTTCGAAGCGGTTTGTGCCCGCTACGACCGGCTGATCCTACGGATCTCCGGATGGCTCGAGGTGTGTCTCGAGGAAGGGAACGACACGATCGAGAGCGTCCCGCCAGGTCGTCGTCGCTTCGAACATGTGATCCTCCTCGGGATAGTAGGCCATCTCGAAAGGCTTGCCGAGATCGACCAGATCCGCCACGAGCCCGTCCATCTGTTCGAAGGGGACGTTCGGGTCGTCGGTGCCATGCAGAGCAAACAGCGGCGTATCGATCCCCTCGGCGAACTCACAGGGCGACGCTTCGGCGTAGCGTTCGGCGACGGCCTCATCCTCGACATCGGGAGTGCCGCCAAAGCGGGCGGCGAACTGCCGGCCGGCCGTCCGGAACTGCGTGATGGCGTACTCGACCCAGTCCCGCCAGTCCCAGATGCCCGCGAAGTTGACCACACAGTCGACGGCATTGGTCTTGGTCGCGACCGCGTTCGCCAGAAACCCGCCATACGAGAGTCCCCATAGCCCGACGCGGTCGCCGACCCGATCGTCGTCCCGGAGGAACTCGGCGGCCCGCACACAATCCGTCAGATCATCGACGCCCATGGCGTGATGGATCCCGTGTTCGAAGGCTCGCCCGTAGCCGATACCACCCCGGTAGTTCAATTCCAAGACGACGTACCCCCGGCTCACCAGGACGTGGTTGAACGCGTGAAAGCCCGCATACGAGCGCATGTGGTGAAATCCACGGCGCATCTGTCGGACGGGGCCGCCGTGACACCAGATAACCGCCGGCCGATCGTCCCCGGCCGTCGCGTCCGGCGGGGCGTACCGGTAACCATAGATCGTTTCATCGTTGGCACCCGGGAAGCTGACCGGCTCGGGCTCGGGAAAGGAGTCGAAACGGGACGGGTCGGGATGGGCTTGGGTGACCCGCTTGATCGCACCGGTGTCGGTGGCGGCGACGTGGATATCCGCGGGCGTTGTCCGGCCTGAGCGCACACAGGCGACCTGGCCGGCGGGATTGAGATCCGGATGGACGGCGTTGCCGGGGACATCGAAGACCGTTGTCCCGTTGATGTCGATCCCATCGACCGCCGTCACGTGCAGTCGTCGATCGCCGACATCGGCTTCGTTGGTGACATACGCCAGTTGATCCCCGTCGGGATGCCAGGCTGGCGTCTCGTTGGCATCGCCACGGGCCTCGAACTCACCGCTGGTGACCTGGGTGACCCCTGGGCCATCGATCCCCGGCCGTTCGTCGTCCCCGACCGCCTCACGCCGGGTCGCCACGTCGATGATATAGACGTGATGGTACCCACTCGCCGCCGAGAGAACTGCGATTCGGCCGTCGTCGGTCCCCACCGGTTCGTCGCGGGCGAGCACCCGCTGGTCGTGCTCCGAGAGGATAGCCGTTCCGGGGCCGCTCTCGGCGTCGATCGTCGGGGCACGATAGACGCGTTCGCTGCCGTCAAGCGATTCTTCGGCATACACCAGCACGCGATCCCCGGCCCAGTCGAACGCCGGGACGGTCAGCGCCGCCGTCGCCGATGGCGTCCGTTTCCAGGCCATCGCCGCGGTCCCGTCACCATCGTCGCCACCGTCGGGATCGAGTACGAGCAGTCCCAGGCCTTCGCCGTCGGTCTCGATTAGCGTCGCGAGATAGGCGCCGTCCGCGCTCCAGCGGACCGGCGTCGGGCCGAAGAGATCCGCGACGGTATGGTCCGTCGTCAGCGCACGCACGCCGCCGGTCGACAGATCGTGAAGCCAGAGGGTACCGTCCCGGACGTAGGCCAGTCGATCGCCGTCGGGGTGCCAGGCCGGCGAGCTGTGGGGCTCGTCTCCCGCCGATAGCGTCGTTCGGGCCGCGGTCGCGGTGTCGAACCGTTCGACCGCCCCGTCGACGATCAGCGCCGCCTCGGCCGGCGCGTCGGGCCGCCAAGCGAACTCCGCGATGTCGCCGCTGTCGGTCGCTGCCGTCGGTGCGTCGACGTTCGCAAGCGAGCGATCGGTCGTCTCGATGGCCTCGACCGTCACGGCGATGAACTCCGTCTCATCGCCATGGGTTTGGAGACAGCCGACCAGCGAGCCGTCGTCGTTCCAGGCCGGCGCGGCGACCGTCCGGAGCGCGAGGGCGTCATCGACACTGAAGCTGAAATCGGTGGGCATGCCTCCAGTCCACAGCCGATACCCATCAACCCATCCCTCCCGGCAGGTCCCGGCATGGCTCGGGATTTATCCGGGTGCCCGCCGTTCGCGGGGTCATGTCTGTCGACTCCGACGATGCTCCGGTGGCGGTGATCGGTGCCGGCACGATGGGCCATGGTCTGGCGGTCCAGTTCGCCCGCCACGGTCGATCGGTCGCGCTGGTCGATCACCGTGACTCGAACCTGGCGACCGCTCGTGAACAGATCGCCGACGCGGTTGCGTTTCTCCTCGAGGAGGGGCTGATCGACATCGAGCCGGACACGATCCTCGATCGGATCGAGTTCACGCTCGATCTTGAGGCCGGCGTCGCGGATGCCGAGTTCGTCCTCGAAACCGTCAGCGAGGAGCTCGCGGTCAAACACACCGTCTTCGAGCACATCGCCAACGCCGCCCCGGCGGATTCCATCCTCGCCTCAAATACCTCCGGGCTCTCGATCACCGCGATCGCCGAAGGCGTGCCCGACGCGGCCGATCGGATCGTCGGCTGTCACTGGTGGAATCCGCCGTATCTGATGCCGTTAGTCGAGGTCGTCCGCGGTGACCAGACATCGACGGCGGTCCTCGATCGGACCGAGGCGGTCGTCGAGTCGGTCGGTCGTGATCCGATCCGCGTCAACGCCGACGTCCCCGGCTTCGTCTGGAACCGCATCCAGTTTGCCGTCCTCCGGGAGTGTATGCACATCGTCGAGGAGGGGATCGCCTCGATCGAGGCCGTCGACCGGGCCGTCCGGGACGGCTATGCTCTCCGGACCGCGACCGTCGGTCCCTTCGAGACCGTCGACCTCTCCGGCCTTGAGCTGTTTCGGGATATCGCCGCGGAGCTGTATCCGACGCTCGCGACCGACACCACGCCGAGTGAGCTCTTTTCGGAGTATCTCGACGACGGCCGATCCGGTGTCGAGGCCGGGGCCGGCTTCTACGAATACGATGTCTCGCCGACCGAAGCGGTCCGGCGCCGCGACGAACGGATCGCCGCGATTCGCCGGGCGCTTGGGGCTACGCCATCTGAGCGGGCGGCGGACGACGACCGAGCGTGAGATCGACCGTCCGTGGCTGGCCATTGCGGATGATGCCGACCGGGATGGTGTCACCTGGACTTGTCCGCAAGGCGAGGTAGCTTGAGAGTTCGTTCATCGAGGTAATCCGTCGGTCTCCGAGCCGGACGATGACGTCGCCACCGGTCGGAACCTCGACTCCGTTGACCGTCGTCTCGCCGTCGCTGCCCCGAAGGACACCCTGGGCGGGCCCATCGTTGAGGACATCGACTACCAACAGGCCGCCGGTGATGTCCAGGTCGTTGCCCTCGGCGATCGTCGGCGTGATCATCGACAGGCTGACTCCCATGTACGGATGGGCGTACTCCCCAGTGTCGATCAGCGACGGGACGACCCGTTCGGTCAGGCCCGCCGAGATGGCAAACCCGATGTTGTCCCCGCCGGTCGATCGGATGACACCGGCGACCTCCCCGTCGAGGGTCAACAACGGCCCGCCGCTGTTACCGGGGTTGACCGCGGCGTCGGTCTGGATAGCATCGGGGATGGTGAAATTGCCCGCCGTCGGGATCGTCCGATTGACGCCGCTGACGATCCCCGCCGAGAGGGATTTTTCGAGGCCGAAGGGACTCCCGAGGGTCACGACCTCCTGGCCGACGACCGGCGCCGAATCGATACGCGGAATGGGGGTCGCCACCTCGGGCATGTCCGGCACCGACAGCACCGCCAGATCGCTGTACGTATCAGTGCCAACGACCGTCGGTTCGCGCCAACCGCCGCGGTTGAACCGTAATTCGACGGTTTCGGCGTCGGTGACGACGTGTTCGTTGGTGACGATGTGGCGGTCGTCATAGACGAAGCCCGATCCCTGGCCCGCTCGCCCGAACGAATCAAACACCCGGAGCAACACGACCGAATCGACGGTTTCCCGATAGACCTGCGTGTACGCTGTCGCGGCTTGTCTCTGGGTGTCGTCGGTTGCGGGGGTGGCCGTCGTGATCGAATCCATTGTCCCGGTGTCGGCGTCCTCTGTCGTGCCGATCCGGCGGCTGCCGGCCGGCATCGCACAGCCGGCGGCCCCGAGGAGCGTTCCAACGCCGGCGAGCGAACGGAGATACTCCCGGCGTGATACGCCGTCGCGATCCATACCGGGGTCGAGGACGCTGAGGGGATAAGCGCCCGGGTCAGGCCATCGGCGTCATCCCACGACGGTTCGGGTAAGGATTCGCTCAGCGGACCCGGGCGTGGACCTCGCCGAGGTTCGTGAACCGACACGTGACGGTGTCACCCGATTCGATCGGGATCGGCGCCGTGATCGACCCTGTCGAGACGATATCACCCGCTTTTAGCCGGGTGTCGTGGTCGGCCAACGTCTCCACGAGCCAGGACACCGCTTTGCTCGGATGTTCGAGCACCGCCGCACCGACTCCGGCGGCCGCTTGCTCCCCGTTTTTGAGTATTTGGACGCCTTCGAGCGGGAGATCGATCCCATCGGGATCGTGACGGGTCGGCCCCGTCAGTAACCGGGCGGCGAGCGAGCCGTCGGCAACCGCCTCGGTGGCGGTCACGTCCCAATCTTTCGTCCGGCTGTCGACGATCTCGATGACGGGCACGATCGTTCGGGTCGCGGCGAGGACGTCATGAGGGCGGGCGCTCCGTGGTTCGGCCTCAAGGACGAACGTGATCTCGGGTTCGATCTGGGGGTCGATCAACGGTGACGTATCGATGATCCGTCCGCCGTGGACCATCTCCTCGAGTAGTGCGCCGTAGGCGGGTTCATCCACATCGAATCTCTCCTGGACCGCATCGCTGGTGAACCCGACCTTGTAGCCGACGATATCTCCCTCCCGGTCACGCCGCCGATCGATCACCCGCTCTTGGATGGCATAGGCGTCCGCAAGCGTCAGCTCGTATTCGTCTCGGAGTGGCGCGATCGGCGTCGCCGTTCGATAGGCGTCGGCGAGCTGATCGGCGATCGCCTCGCGAGTGCCGGTATCGAGAACCATGTTCGCTCGCAGGGCCGCCGCGTATTTCAACTCTCACCGTGCCCGGACCGTTATCTCGCCGTCCTCATCGATCTCGACGATCGCGTCGAACAGTTCCTTGACCAGGTTCACCGATCGCTGGTCCTGGGCGCTTGGATCGATGTGGAAATGGGCATGGACGTCCGCGCGGTTCAGCCGGCCGATAAACGTATGGAGAAATTGGAAGACGCGTTTGATCTCGGCGTACTGGAGCATGTGGTTGATGGAATCGAAACAGAGGTGGATCTCGCCGTCGCCGGCGTTGGCCTCAAGATACTGGGTGAGCCGGATGCCGAGATCGGTGAGATCGGGTGAACTGTGTTTGATCGTGACGTCTCCGGTGCTGTCCGATCCCACCGAGGTATCACCGAAGTCCTGTTCGCCGACCCGAATGATCGTCGTCTCTGGCGGGGTTCCATCGATCTCTCGCCAGACGGCAAGCCACTTGTCCGGTTGTCGGTATGTCACCGCGAGGACGCTGACCGGCCGGTCGCTATCGGCTGTCAGGAGCGTCGAACAGGCGGCCCGGCGCTTCCCGGCGAACGCCGGGGCGAGGACGAGCACGCTGTTGACGTCGGCGATCCCTCTACTCCGGAGCTCGGCTGCTACCGGATCATCGGGTGCCGTCGTCATGTGCTGCGTTCGTGCATCCCTCAACGAATGCCTGGTATAAGGCTTTTGGCCACTTCGTCCGCTGGCCGCCGGTTCAACAGGCGCAGTAGTACTCCTGCTCGCCGAATTCGGTCGTGAGCAACTGGTGGGTCGGCCCGGGATCCGACGGCGTATAAATAGCCGTGGCCATCCCCGGATCCGTCTCGAACCGGCCGCTGATGATCGCCCGCCACTCGTCGTCGGTGAGGTGATCGCCGAGTCCCGAACGCGCACACCGTTTGAGGTAATCCGACACCGAGAGCCATTTCGCCGTCCGTTCTTGGGTGGGCGGCGATACCGGCTCGTCGATCGCCTCGGCGTAGGCGGCGTACGGGAGGTTTATCCCCGCCGCAACGGGCAGTCTGATCCACTTCCAGGGCCGGGTGTTGACGTCGAGGAGGACGTATGTCTCACGTTGTCGGTCGTAGACGAACTCGGCCTCGCTGATGCCGTAATACTCAGTTGCCTCCAGCAGACGAAGGGCCTGATCCTCGACTGTGGGCGCCGAATCGGTGGTGACAACACACCCGGTGCCGTAGCCGGCGGGATGCCGGGCGGCGGTTCTGCCAACGATCGACCACGTCTGGTCGATCCCGGCGGGAGGGATGTACGAGGCCAACGATCGATCGGCCCCCGGTTCGATGGGCACTTGCTCCTGGGCCATAACGCGGATATCGGCCTCCTGGGCTTGGGTTCGGATCTCGTGATATTCCTCGGCCGATCCGACCTCGATCACGTTCGTCCCGAACGCTGCCTCGAATTTCCGTTTTAACGCCGGCTTGAGCACGAGCGGGAAGCCCAGTCGTTCGGCAACCGTGTCGGGATCGTGTTCCCACAGCCGATATGTCTCGGGATAGGGGATATCGAGGCGGTCGGCCTGCCGGTAGAGGTTGTCCTTATCGAGCACAGCATCGATCGTCGCCCGATCGGCGAACGGCCGCCGGACACCGGCCGGCTCCGTCCGGGAGACCGCATGGACCCACTCGTCCATACACGCGAACACGACCGGCTCGTCTGTGAGCGTCTCGGCGATCCGTTCGAGATCCGTCCGAAAGCCGGCTTCGTCGTCGAGGGGGTAGGTAACCCGCCCGGCCAGCTCGACGGCCGACGACCAGGGGGCGACACCCAGATCGTTTCGATCGATCGCGATCACCGGGATCTCATGGGTCGCGAGTGCCCGTGCGACGCCAAGCCCGGTGATATGGGCGTTACAGACGAGTGCGGGGGGCCGGTCGAACGAGCGTTCGGCGAGGGCCGC